>CALLFZ010000049.1 GCA_938010045.1 uncultured bacterium | reverse complement strand
AACGCGCACCGATGCCGCCGGGGCCCAGCTCGGGTTCAACGTCTATGGCGGCGCACTGAAGGCCTGGGATCGCGACAAGGAAACTAAGATTTGGAACGCTGTGCCCGTGCGTCTGTATGGCACGTTGACCGTGACGGGCGGCGTGGACGAAACCGTGGAGGTACTCGGCTTGGTTTCCGGCAATGGCTCATTGAACAAGGTGGGCGCCGGGACACTGATCGTTGCGCGGACCAACACCTTCACCGGCGGGACCGTTCTGAGCAACGGCACGCTCACGGTCAAGATGCGCAACGCGCTGGGCACGGGACCCCTCCGCGTCACCGGCGGCACGCTGAACTTCAGCCTGGCCGGCCTCTATGAAGAACATCTCGCAGGCAACTTCAATCAGCACACCAATCCGCGAGCCGCGGTCGCGGCCGGCGTCTACGCGGCTGACTTTGCACAGAACGTCAGCGGCCGGTTTATGAGTGAGCAGGCCACCTACGGCTACCAGGGCTTCATCGTCAATCCGGGGCCCACCAACGTCGTCTACACGTTTGCGGAGAACTTCGATGACAACGTCCGCCTGCGGATCATCATCGACGGCGTGACCAATACAGTTTTGCAGAATACACAGTACAACATCCCCACACTGGGCACGATCGAGCTGCCGCCGGGCATCCATCGCTTCGACCTGAGGCTGGGGAACGGCGGAGCTGGCAGCGGTGGTGTTGGCTCGCAATGGTGGACGCGGTGGGATCTCGGCTTCGGCTGGGATCCCGAAGGGCGCAATGCCCCGCTGATGGAGTACTATCAGCCTTTGCGCGCTCCCGCGGATGGGTCGCTGTTCATCGCGGATACGAACAGCTTCGCCATCCCGAACAACGTGTTCTTCGACGGCGACGCGGTGGTGAGCCTCGTGGGCGCGCGAGATATCCCGCTCGGTATGATGGGGAACGTGAGCGTCGGATCGCACACGATCGCCGTGACGAACAACATGGCCGGCACGCTGATCGTCGGTGGTGCGATGACGCTGTCCGGCACGCCGACCTTCGTCGTGTCGCCGAATGTGATGATGGTCGTCACACAAGGGATCGGCGGCGGGACGGCCGAACTGCGGAAGGACGGCCCGGGCCTGCTGCGGCTGATGGGCGCGAGCACCTACACCGGCGAAACGCGCATCATGGGTGGCGCGCTGGAGCTGGTGGGCGGGGCCGACCTCCAGAGCACGACGATCCAGATCGACGCCGGCGCCGAGATGGTCGCGACGAACGTGAGCGGCACGTTCGAAGTCGGGACCGGGCAGACGTTGAAGGGCAACGGTTCGTTCATCGGCGGGCTGATCATGGACACCGGCTCGACGCTGGCACCGGGTCTGAGCGCGGGCATGTTGACGATGGTCGGTGATCTGACGCTGGAGAGCGCCTCCACGCTCGAGGTCGAGCTGAACGGCCTGACCGCGGGCACACAGTATGACCAGTTGCTCTTCGCCGGCGGCAGCTGGTCGTTGACGCTGAACAATCCGGTGCTGAACGTCGTGCTCGGCTTCAGCCCGGTGTATGGCAACGCCTTCCAGATCGTGAGCGGCTTCTCGACGGTCTCCGGCACGTTCAATGGGCTGCCGAACGGCAGCACGTTCATGGTGGGCTCGACGCTCTTCCAGATTGACTATACCGCGAGCGACATCACGCTCACCGTGGTGCCCGAGCCCGCCACGCTCAGCCTGTTCGGTGTGCTGAGCGCAGCGGTGCTCTTGCGTCGCCGACTCCGCCGCTGAGCGGGGATCGGGTCGTTCGGACGGGGCGGACGATTTCGGGCGGCCTCGGGCTCGACGGTTGGGCTGTCAGGAGGAGGCGGCGCGCGGCACGGTTCCGGCACAGCTTGCGGCGGGCATGGAGGGATTGGGGCGCACGTTCGCGGAGGCGCACAGCGTTGTCCGCGAGGTCGGCGAGCTTCACCGATCGTGCAAGGGGGTTGTTCATCAGCCGCCGAATATAGACGAAATAGCGCTCGCGAGGCCGGCGGCTGAGAAGGTCCACGCCGTGCACGACGGAGGGCGGGAAGTTCATCCGCTGCAGGTCCTCCAGCGTGAGGTCGGTTGTTTCGATCACGTCGTGTAACGCGGCGACGAGGCGGGCCGTGCGGCCGCGAACGTTGGCCATGACGCGGAGCGAATGCTCGAGCTTGCGGCGTCCGCCGGGCGCCTTAGCGAGACGGGTGAGGACCTGGGGCAGTGCGGGATGCAAGGCGGCGAGGTCCGGCGAGGCCAGGTCGACCTGGACGATCTTTGCCGTGCCGGCTCGTCCGTCGCTGTGTTTTCGAGGAGCCATGGTCAAGTTCGTCGGATCCTCTGTCGCGCCTCTCCTCTAAAGTAGGACTCTGTCGCCCTGATTCAATCCGGCGGGTGGCCGGTGCAGCACGTCCGGCGCACGCCAAAGCGGCACCACCACGGCCTGGCGGCCTTGCCGCCGCACTCCCCATCGTGCGGCCGTGTGGGCGAAAAGGTGACCAGGAGCCTGGCCATCGGGGCCGACGAGGGGAAGGGGCGGGCTCCTTGCGGAGTTCTTGCGTGGGCGCCGCAGATGGCGTCCCCCCGGGGCGAACGGCGCCGGAAAGCCTCGAACATGGCGGCGGCCGGCGCCTCAGGCCGGTCAGCCACCGGCCAGTCGTGCGCGGAACACGAAGAACACCGCGCCCATGATGCAAAGCGCGGCCCAGAGGTAGTCCGACCGCACCGGCTCTTTCAAATACAGGACCGAGAACGGAACGAAGACCGCCAGCGCAATCGCCTCCTGCAGAATCTTCAGTTGCGGTACGGTCAGCACGTGGTGGCCGATCCGATTCGCAGGGACCTGCAACAAGTACTCGAAGAGGGCGATGGTCCAGCTTGCCACGGCGGCGATGAACCACGGCCGGTGCGCGAGATTCCGCAGATGCGCGTACCAGGCAAATGTCATGAAGACGTTGCTGCAGGTCAGCAGCGTGATGGCGGTCAGTACGTGGCGGTTCATCAGCTTGCGATCCGTTGCAGCGAGGCCGGCCGGAGCCGCCGCCGCGAGGTTCGCATCACACCTTCGGCAGAGGCACGGCCTTCAACCGGCCGATCTTGGGCAGATGGCCGACCAGGGGGCGCGCATACGCGAGGAACGCCGGGGTGACGTCGTTCCCGGACGGCGCGATGAACTCGTCGGGCATGTGCCGGGTTTCCTTCGCGACCTTCGCGAGCTCGACGCATTCGATCGCGATGTTGTAGGTTCGACCGGGCAGCCGGCGGATCGCGGTGCTGCCGCTTTCGTAACGGCCTGAGACCGCGAAGCGTACGGCCATCTCCCCAACGCGCCGGGCTTCGCGCGCATCCACATCGGAAACGACACCGACGAACGACCGTTGCAGATAACCAAAGGTATCGGCGCGGACGCGGCTGATCTCGGCCCTCGCCTTGACCATTTGGGCGAGCAGGTCACCGAGCGCGCCGGTGCCGCTGAGCTGGACGTTGCCGTGCGAGTCGGTCTCGCCGCGGGTGAACTTGGCGACGATCGGCTGACCTTCTTCGTCGGAGATGCCTTCCGACACGGCGACGACGCAGCGGCCGTGTTTCGCGTACACGGCGTTCACGTCCTCAATGAACTTGTCCATCGAGAAGGGCCGCTCGGGGAGGTAGATAAGGTGGGGGCCGTCGTCGGGGAAGACTCGGGCGAGCGCCGAGGCGGCGGTGAGGAAGCCGGCGTGGCGGCCCATCACGACGTTGATCTTTACGCCCGGGAGGGAGCGGTTGTCGAGGTTGTCGCCCATGAAGGCCTGGGCGACGAAGCGGGCGGCGCTGCCGTAGCCGGGCGTGTGGTCGTTTTCGCGCAAATCGTTGTCGATCGTCTTGCAGATGTGAAAACAGCGGATCGGGAAGCCCGCTTTGCGGGCCTCTTCCGCGATGATGAGGGTGGTTTCGGCGCTGTCGTTGCCGCCGATGTAGAAGAAGTAGCGGATTTCGCGGCGGCGCAGCACCTCGAACACGCGGACGCAATCCTCGGGCGTGGGCTTCTTGCGCACCGAGCCGAGCGCCGAGGAGGGGGTTCGCGCGACCAGCTCGAGGTTGGCGGGCGTTTCCTTGCGCAGATCGCAAAGCCGGTCTTCGAGCAGCCCCTTAAGGCCGTGGAGCGAGCCGTAGATGCCGCGGATCTCGCGGTGTTTCTTGGCCTCGAGGATGGCGCCGATCAGGCTCTGGTTGATCACGGCGGTGGGACCGCCGCTCTGCGCGATCACCATGTTCCCCACCACGGAGGTGTCTCGCTTCGTTCGTTCGGATGTCATGAACCGCATCTCCCGATCTGCCCTGCACCGGCATTCGGGCCGGCGCGAATGGGTTGAAAAACGCGCACGAGGGTACCGCATGTGCGCTCGCGCGGCAAGCGATGGGACGGAGCCTTCGGGGGCGCCAGCGCCGATCGAATGCGGGCAGTGGGGCCGCCGCGCTCCGCGGCTCGCCCTCCCGCGGCGTCGCCGATGCTTGGACGTTTCGTCTCGGCGTTGTCCCATCGTGGGACGGCCGTCGGCTTGGCGGCACCGTCGGGGTGCAGGGAGGAGGCGCGACCGGCCCCGCGGAGTGGGGGTGCGGGGTCGAGCGAACAGGCGCTTGTCGCGCGGGTGGACGACAACAATCCGGGAGCTGGAAGGCGACTGCGCAGCGTCGAGCCGCCCGTTCCCGACTGCGTCGCGGTTCGCCCGTTCCCGCACGGCGACATCGGTCCGGTGGCCGAGGTGATTGTCAGAGGACACTTGAGTGTGGTAGAGTAATTTTTTTGCGGGAATCACTGGGGCGCCATTTCCGGCTGCATGGGCAGGGCTTGGGTGCCCCGAAGACGACACAACAACATGGCACATAACATCACAACCCGGGGCCCGGCGGCGACCGGGCCGGACGCTCAGCGCGCGGCGATGGAAAAGATGTACGAAGAGACGCTGCGCGACTTCAGCGAGGGCGCGATTGTGACCGGTCGCGTGCTCGAGGTGCGTCCGACGGAGGTCCTGGTCGATATCGGTTACAAATCCGAGGGCACGTTACCGGCGTCGGAGTTCCGCGAGGGGCTCGATCAGGTACGGCCGGGCGACCAGTTCGAAGTGCTCATTGAGAACCTCGAGAACGACGATGGCCTGGTCGAGGTGAGTAAGGTCCGGGCCGAGCAACAGCGCAAGTGGGAAAACATCGTGCTCAACTGCGCCGAGGGGAGCGCGGTGACGGGAGAAGTGAAGGCTCGCGTGAAGGGCGGGATGATCGTGGACATCGGCGTCGACGCGTTCGTGCCCGCATCGCAGCTCGATCTCGGCGCGGTGAGGAATCCCGACGAGTATCTCGGCAAGACGCTCGAATTCAAGATTGTGAAGATCAACAAGGAGCGGCGCAACGTTGTGCTCTCGCGACGCGAGCTGCTCGAGGACCGCCGTCGCGAGGCGAAGCGGGAACTGTTGCGCGATATCCGTCCCGGCCAGATCCGGCGCGGCGTGGTGAAGAATCTGACCGAGTTTGGCGCGTTCGTGGATCTGCAGGGCATGGACGGGTTGCTGCACATCACCGACATGTCGTACCGGCGGCTGAGCCATCCCTCCGAGGTGGTGCAGGTGGGGCAGGAGGTGGAGGTCGTGGTGCTCAGCGTGGACCACGAGAAGGAGCGGATTTCGCTCGGACTGAAGCAGCGCATGGCGAACCCATGGGAGGGCGTCGAGGACCGCTATCCGGTCAACTCGCGCGTGCGCGGCAAGGTGGTCAGCCTGGTGCCCTACGGCGCGTTTGTCGAGCTTGAGCCGGGTGTTGAGGGGCTGATCCACGTCTCCGAAATGTCATGGACGAAGCGGATCGCGAAGGCGTCGGACGTGCTGAAAGAGGGCGACGAGGTCGAGGCGGTGGTCCTCTCGGTCAGCGCCGAGGACCAGAAGATTTCGCTCGGCCTGCGGCAGACGCAGGAGAATCCGTGGGAGCGTGTTCAGGAGCGGTATCCGATCGGAAGTCGCGTGAAAGGCCGTGTGCGCAATTTCACCAGCTACGGCGCGTTCGTCGAAATCGAGGAGGGGATCGACGGCATGATCCACGTGTCCGACCTGTCGTGGACGCGGAAGGTGAATCACCCCTCCGAGGTGCTGCAGAAGGATCAGGAGGTGGAGTGCGTCGTGCTCGAGGTGGATCCGAACGAGCAGCGCATCAGCCTCGGTTTGAAGCAGGCGCAGCCGGATCCGTGGTCGGGCGTGCAACAGCGGTATCGCCTCGGGCAGCGGGTCAAAGGCAAGGTGTTGAAGGTCGCCTCGTTCGGGGCGTTTGTCGAGCTCGAGGAGGGCATCGACGGTCTGGTGCACATCAGCCAGATCAGCGACGAGCGCGTCCAACGCGTGCGGGACGTGCTGCAGCCGGGCCAGGAGGTTGAGGCGCGCGTGATCAAGATCGATCCGGTCGAGCGGAAGATCGGGCTGAGCATCAAGGCCGCGAAGGTGCCGGACGAGGAGTTCACGGTCAGCGACGACATGCTGCAGGGTTTGCGGCCGGGCGAGAACCTCGTGGACATTGCGGGCGCCTTCGAGGAGGCGTTCGGAGCGCTGGGCCCGAAGGAGTGGCACCCCGGCGAGTCGTCGAAGGACGACCAGTCCGAGCCGGCCACCTGAGCATCGGCGCCCGCCGCACCGGCGCGGGCGGCAACCGGAGAGCAGGCGATGGAGGCGCAGGTGTCCGCTCAGCTCGAGGCGCTGGCGCGTCGCACGGTGGACCTCGTGTCGCGCGAGGAGCTCGCGCAGCGGCTGGAGGTCTGCGCGCGTGAGAGGCGGCCGCTGCGGGTGAAGTATGGCGCCGACCCTTCGGCGCCGGATCTGCACCTCGGGCACGTGGTGGGCCTGAACAAGCTCCGCGAGTTCCAGGACCTCGGTCACACGGTGGTGTTCATCATTGGCGATTTTACCGGCCGGATTGGAGATCCATCCGGCCGATCGCGCACGCGCCCGCCGCTGAGCGCCGAGCAGATTGCCGAGAACGCGCGCACATACCGCGCGCAAGTCTTTCGGATTCTGCGCGAGGATCGCACCGAGGTGCGGTTCAACTCGGAGTGGCTGGATCCGCTGCGCTTCGACGACGTGATCCGGCTGGCCGCGCGCGTGACGGTGGCCCAGATGCTGCAGCGGGATGACTTCGCGGCGCGGCACGCGGCCGGTCGGCCGATCTCACTGGTCGAGTTCCTGTATCCGCTCGTCCAGGCCTACGATTCGGTGATGGTGCGCGCGGACGTGGAGCTGGGCGGCACGGACCAATTGTTCAACCTGCTGCTCGGCCGCGAGCTGCAGACCGCGATGGGGCAGCCTCCACAGGTCGTGATGACGATGCCGCTGCTGGAGGGCCTCGATGGCCGCCAGAAGATGAGCAAGAGCCTGGGCAATTACGTGGGGGTGACCGAGCCGCCGGGCGAGATGTTCGGCAAAATTATGTCGCTGCCGGACGAGATGATGTGGCGGTATTGGTCGTTGGTGATGGCGATTTCGGGGGACGAGCTCGAAGAGCGGCGGCGGGCGGTGCACGAGGGGCGGCGGTCTCCGCGGGACGCGAAGGACGATTTGGCGCGTGCGATCGTGGCGCGGTTCCACGGCGAGGCCGCCGCGGCGGCGGCCTCCGAAGAATTCGCCCGGGTGTTTTCGCGCCGGGAGGTCCCTTCGGAGATGCCGGAAGTGGCGCTCGAGGAGGGGGAGCGTTCAACCGGCGTGCGGCTCTACGTGTTGCTGGTGCGGGCAGGGCTGGCGCCGACGAACAGCGAGGCGCGGCGGCTCATCACCCAAGGCGCGGTGGAGGTGGGGGGGGAGCGG
The DNA here is from genome assembly GCA_938010045.1 of uncultured bacterium. Classification (GTDB taxonomy): domain Bacteria; phylum Verrucomicrobiota; class Kiritimatiellia; order PWTM01; family PWTM01; genus CAACVY01. The sequence goes on along the minus strand of CALLFZ010000049.1, from coordinate 16,425 downwards.
ATCACGGATCCGACGGCAGTTGTGCGGCCGGCGCCGGGGTGTGTGATTCGCGCGGGCCGGCGCGGCTTCGCGCGGGTGGGCGGCTGACGCCCCTCCGTGGCACGGAAGGAGCGGCGGAATGGCGGCCATGTTTACGGTGCTGATCGGCGCGCAGTGGGGCGACGAGGGTAAGGGCAAGGTGATCGACGTGCTCACGGAGCGCGCCGACTGGGTGGTGCGCTACCAGGGCGGCAACAATGCGGGCCACACCGTCGAGATCGGCGGCGTGCGGCACGTGCTACACCTCTTGCCCTCTGGCGCCATGCGGCCGGGGGTGCGCTGCGTGATCGGCAACGGCGTCGTCGTGGACCCGCTGGCGCTCTGCGCGGAGATCGAAGAGTTGCGTGGAGCGGGGGTGGATCTGCGAGATCGGCTCTTTCTGAGCGACCGGGCGCATCTGGTCCTTCCCTACCATCGCGCGTTCGATGCGGGGCGTGAGGCCGCGCTTGCGCGCGGCGAGCGGATCGGCACCACGCAGCGCGGCATCGGGCCGGCCTACGTGGACAAGGCGATGCGCACCGGCCTGCGCGCGTGCGCGCTCGGCGATCCGGAGTTTCCGCGCATCGTGCGCGAGCGCATCGAGGCGGCGAACCGGCACCTGGCGGCGGGCGGACAGCCCCCGCTGGAGGCGGGACCGCTGGCGGAACAGCTCGCGGCGGCCGCGCGCGAGCTGGCTCCCCACGTCACCGACACGTCGCGGCTGCTCGACGACGCCTGGCGGCGCGGCGAGTCGGTGCTGTTCGAGGGCGCGCAGGGTACGATGCTGGATGTGGACTTCGGCACCTATCCCTTCGTCACGTCCTCCAACGCGACCGCCGGCGGCGCCTGCACCGGCAGCGGCGTGCCGCCGCACCGGATCTCGTGTGTGATCGGCGTGCTCAAGGCGTACACGACGCGCGTCGGGGAGGGACCGTTCCCCACTGAGCTGAACGACGCGACGGGCGAGGCGCTGCGCGCAGCAGGCCGCGAGTTCGGCGCGACAACGGGGCGCCCGCGCCGGTGCGGATGGTGGGACGCGGTCGTCGCGCGCTACTCGGCCCGAATCAACGGCGTACAGCAGTGGGCGCTCACGAAGCTGGACGTGCTCGGCGGATTCGATCCGATCCGGCTGTGTGTCGCCTATGACCTCAACGGGCGGCGGCTCGACGAGGTGCCGGCCGATGCGCGAGCGCTCGCGGCCTGCCGGCCGGTCTACGAAGAGATGCCCGGCTGGGCCGGGTCGTTGCAGAATGTTCGGCGACTGGACGATCTGCCCACGGCCGCGCGGCGCTACCTGGCAAGGATCGAGCAGCTCACCGGTGTTCCGATCGGAATTCTATCGCTCGGTCCGGGCCGGGAGAACACGATCGTGCTCGATCCGCCTGGCGTGGGGGCCGGATGAGCCCGGCGCGCGCCAGCCGTGTTCCGCGGCACGTGGCCATCATCATGGATGGCAACGGCCGATGGGCACGGCAGCGCGGCTGGCCGCGAATTCGGGGCCATCGCGAGGGCGCCGAGTCGATCTCCGCGGTGCTACGAGTGTGCGAGGAGGTCGGCATCGAGGTTCTGACACTCTACGCGTTCAGCGTCGAAAACTGGGTGCGGCCGCGCGAGGAGGTGCAGGCACTGATGAGCCTCCTCCGTCGTTACTTGCGACAGCGGGAGCACGAACTGCACAAGCGGCGCGTACGCCTGCGGGCGATTGGCCGGCTGAACGACCTTCCGCGCACGGTTCGCGCGGAACTCGATCGGGTGGTCGCGGCGACCGAACACTACGGCGAGCGACAGCTCGTGCTGGCGCTCAGCTACGGCGGACGCGCCGAGATCGCGGACGCGGCGCGGCGGATCGCGCGCGAGGTCCGGGAGGGGCGCCTTGATCCCGAAGCGGTGAATGAGCGGGTCGTCGCGCAACACCTGTACGCGCCCGACCTGCCGGATCCGGACCTTGTGATCCGCACCAGTGGCGAGCTGCGGCTGAGCAACTTCCTCTTGTGGCAGATCTCGTACGCGGAGCTCTACTTCACGCCCGTCATGTGGCCGGACTTCCGCGAAGCGGAATTCCGCGCCGCGCTGGCCTCGTACCAGGGACGCCGCCGGCGGTTCGGAGACATCGAATGAATGAGCTGCGCGCGCGGGTGAGACACGCCGCAGTGTTGATCGCGGCGCTCGGCGCGGCTCTGGCCTGGGCGCGCGGATGGGCCGCGCTGGTGGTCATCTTGGCGGTCACCGCACGGGCGCAGTGGGAGTTTTATGCGGTGCTTGACGCGGCGCGCCTGCCCAGCTTCCGATGGTTCGGCATCGGCGGAGGTCTTGCGCTCGTGACTGCGACGTGGCTTGGCTTCCGCCACCCGGGCCCGGACGGCCCGGAGTCGTTGTTCGCGCACGCACTGTTCGCGGTTTTTTTTGTCATTTTTGCGCGCCAGTTTCACCAGCGCTACAACCCGAGGCCGATTGAGACGATGTCCGCCACGCTGATGGGGCTGCTCTACGTCGCGCTGCCGATGTCGTTTTTTGTGCGGCTGCTGCTTGGCTGGGGCGACTCACCGGATGGCCGCTGGCTGCTGTTGTACATGGTGGCGGTCGTCAAGGCCGGTGACGCTGGCGCCTATTTTGTCGGTTGCGCGATCGGACGGCACAAACTGATCCCTCGCATTTCGCCCGCGAAGAGCTGGGAGGGGGCTGCGGGCGGCCTTGCGGCGTCGGTGCTGGTGAGCTGGGCGGCGGCCGCGCTATGGCCCGACGCGGTCGGGCCCGTGCGGGTGCCGGTGGGACACGCCGCCGTCCTCGGCGGGGTGCTGGCGGTGGTGGGGCTGCTGGGCGATCTCGCGGAATCGCTGCTCAAACGCGCGGCGGGCGTGAAGGACTCGGGCGCGCTGCTGCCGGGCCTCGGCGGACTGCTGGACGTGGTGGACAGCTTGTTGCCCGCCGCGCCCGTGCTGTACCTTTACCTGCGCTATGCCCTGGGCTAAGTCGACTTGGTGCCTGCCGGCCCCGCCACCATGATGGCCGCGATCACGCTGCTGGTCGTCATTCTGCTCTTCAGCCTGACGATTTTTGTCCACGAGCTGGGCCATTTTCTCGTCGCGCGCCGGTGCGGCATGGTCGTGGAGGCGTTCTCGATCGGATTTGGGCCCGCGATCTGGCGGCGGAGGATCGGCGGGGTCGAATGGAAGGTAGGCGCGTTGCCGTTCGGCGGCTACGTCGCTCTGCCGCAAATGGACGCCGAGGGGAGAGCCGATTCCCAGGGCCGGCGCCTGCCGCCGATTCCGGCAAGACACCGCGCCGCGGTCGCGCTGGCCGGCGCGGGGGCCAACACACTGCTCGCACTGCTTCTGGCGACCGTCATCTATTACGGCGCGGGGCGCTCGGCCGGGCTTCGAGAGCCGGTGGTCGGTCGTGTCATGACCAACAGCGCCGCTTGGGCGGCGGGCCTCCGTGTCGGCGACCGAATCCTCGAGATCAACGGTTCCCCGGTGCGGACATGGGATGACGTGATGGTCAATGCGGCGCTCCGCGATACGCTCCGCATGAAGGTGCGGCGGCCCGACGGGACAGTCGTTCAACTCGAGGCCCCGACGATGGCGACCGCCGAGGGCGTGCGGACACTCGACGGGATGGACAAGGCGACACCGTGTCTCGTGATTGGAACATTCCCCGGCATGCCGGCCGAGCGCGCCGGCTTGCGTCGGCGCGATGTCATCCTGGAGCTGGCCGGCGAACCGGTCTATAGCATCGAACAATTCGTCGAAGCAACGCAGCGCCATCGGGACCGCGAAGTCCCGCTCGTGATCGAGCGGGAGGGCCGCCGGCTGGTCCTGACGGTACGTCCGGAGTGGAGCCCCACGTACCAACGCGTGATGATCGGTGTCGAGCTGAACCGTTTCGATCTTTCCATGAAGCCGCTGGCGCAGGTCCGCGCGTGGGCGTCGCCCGTGTTTCGGATTCTCCAAGCGTTCGGACGTCGGGCGGAGCGAGGGCATGCCGCGCGGTCGATCGGCGGACCCCTCTACATTTTCCAGATGTACTGGATGGCAGCGCGCACGAGCGTGCTGCTCGCGCTCTGGGTGACGGGACTGCTCAACATCAATCTTGCGATCCTCAATTTATTGCCAATTCCGGTGCTCGACGGCGGGCATGTGGTGCTGGCCGTGTGGGAGGGGGTGGTGCGACGCCCTCCGCCCGCGAAGCTGGTGGCCGCCGTGCACCGCGTGTTCGCCCTGCTACTGATCGGCCTGTTCGTGCTGATCACCATTCGCGATGTGCGGCGGCTGGCGGGCCGGAGCGAGCGGGCAGGGCCGCCCGGCGCCGAGCCGGCGCCCGTGACGCCGGTCCGCTGATCAGAGAAGGCTGCGCCATCCGCGATCGCGCCGCGCAAAAACGGAAACGCCGAGAACTGTGCAGCGAGCAGGCGAGCGTGCTTCAGCGCGGTTCGAGCGGGAATCGGCCGATCGAGATCGCCCCCCACATGGTTGAGCGGCATACGCTGCCGTTCGTGGTCCGCGTCCCCACTGTCGCTGTCAACGATTTTGCATCTCGTCCACAGGTTGTCGCCGATGATGAGCCGCAAGTGAGCGCTCGGCGGCTGCCCCAGCGGGCGAAGCCCGATTTTGTTCGCCATCTTGTTGCAGTCGGCGAGCAATTTCTCGATCGTGCTCTCATCGAACTCCATCACGACGCACACGTGCAGGCCAAGCGGCGGCGTGATGGGTCTGCACGCCGCGGATCATGTTCGTGAATGTGATGCCGGCGGAAGCTGTACGCGTTGGCGGGTCAGATGGAGGGAGATGGCGCGGTTTGCTGTAGTTCCGTCGGCCTGGCGGGGCCGAAGCCTGTGGCGGAGGCGTCTCTGACCGCGAAACGCTGAAGTTCCGCCGGTCCTCCGCAAGGCTGGGGACAGAGGATGGGGACAGGCCCACGCCAGCCCGAGCGATCCGCTTCCACGCCGTCCGGATTCGGACGCCCTGGACGGCGTCCCTCCAGAGATAGTGTCAATCGGCGGAACAGGCAGGGGCCTGTCCCCATTTAAGCGCGATTGAATTGGAGGGACGGCGTCCACGCCGTCCACGAATGGCCGACGGGTCGCACACTTCCTGTGTTTGGGGAATCGGCGAGAACAAAAGAACAAATGGGCGAATGGCGCGGGGGCGTTGGGGCCAACGATGTTCGCCCTCCGTTCGCCCGCACTTTGATGTACCGCTCATCTCCAACAGCGCAATCGGCTCTTCGTGGCCATCGGTATCTTGTTTCGTCGCACGGCATAGGTGTTCGGCGGTGATGGGAATGGGCGCGCGCGTGACTCACCTTGGGCGAGCCCTTTGAGACGTCGGGCGGCTCATGGGGCGGAGGCGTCGGATCGGTCGGACAGGCGGCGGGCGTGGCTACGGGAGTGATTCCAGTTCGAGCGCGTCAATGATGAGATCGGCCGCGCGGGTAAAGCGCAGCGAAACCACCAGAGGGATGTCATTGGTCTGGTGCAGCGAGATGACTGGCGGCTCGATCGCCATACCTCCGCTGGACACGAGTGGCGCGGCCCCCGAGGGGGGCTGCTCCACGCGGAATTCTCCGAGACGCACATTGGCCGACACCGGTTCTGGCAGCCGAACCAGCAGCCGGGCACGGTATCGGCCGGGCGCCAGAGGGCGCCAGGGGCCGTAGAACACGCGATCGGACGGATCGCGGTCACGTTCGAGGCGCACGGATGACATGTGGCCCTCGGGGCTTTCGGCGAGGCAGCCGGCGCGGAAGAACCAGTGCGCCGGCAGTCGGACGGGGTGATCCGGCAGTGGCGCGATCGGGCGGTCGTTGATGAACAGCGCGACGTCAATCTCGGCGCGGCCATCGAGACGGCTTAGGCGGAGGACGGCACGGCTGTCGTGAAGTTCAGGGCGGGGCACGGTGACCCACGACCAGGCTTCGGGCGAGGCAATCGGTATGGTGTGGAGACTGGTCGCGGTTTCGCCAGTCCATTGGGCGGAGAGCGTGGCTTCGCCGCGAACGCGCAGCCGCCACGCGACGTCCGGCGGGAATCGGAGCGGAACGCGGGGCAGCTCAATGAGGTCGCTGGGATGCGAAAGGGCGCCGCGGGCGCCGCTGGAGCAGTCGGGGTCGGGGAGCTCCCATGAGCGGGGCCGGCCGCGCTCGATCTCGAGCCGTCGGGCGGGCGCCCAGAGCGCATCGCCGATGGGTGGGGGGGCCAGGGCGATGTTGGCTGCGCTGGACGGGGGGCGAATCGCGTACGCCCATACGCGGCCGTCGCGCGCGAGCAGTTCGAGGCGCGGGTGCGTGGCCGCCATGGCACAGAGGAAGCCGGCGGGAAACGGGCTGACTTTTTCGGATGAGTCTTCGTGGATCAGGATCGCGCGGATACCGCGGTGCCAGAGGTCGTCGAGGCGTTCTGGCTCGAAGTCGCCGTGGTTGAAATCACGGAACCGGCGGTAAAAGGTTTCGAGGTAGCGGTGACGGATGGCGGGCGAGTAGCCGTTGGCGAGGCGAATGTGGTGGAGGGAGGCGAAGTACGAATACACGGAGCTTTCAGCCGCATCGCCGGGCCAGAGGGGCAGGGCGAGCGCTCGAGCGGGACGACCCTCGCGCGCGGCGGTCTCCGCGACGCTACGATAGGCCGCGTTGTCCTCATCGAGCGTGCAGATCGTGGCGCGTACCTGGCCGCAGAAGTCCGCTGCAGCCAGGGCCACGGCGCCCACGGCGGCGGCACGAGGGACGGACCGTCGGCGGAACCGGAGCGTGGCGCTGGCCGCGATCACCAGCGCCATCGGCCAAAGAGTGGGCAGCAGACACATGATCTTGGCCGGCTGGCGCACCCATCGGTAGGGGGGCAGCGCGCGGGTGGCGGCGCGCCAGGCCAGGCCGCGCGCCGGGCCGTGCGGACCCATCGCCAACAGGCCGATGAGACCCAGCAGCGCGATCAGCAGCCATAGCGCTTGCCGCCGGGACCGCTCCAAGGGCGGGCACGTTCGCCATAGACCGGAGAGTCCAAGGGCGGCGGTCAAGGCCGGCAGTACAAAGCCGATGTACACATGGCCAGGCAAACCGCCGGCGCCGCGTCGGAAGAAATCCCGCGGCGACGGGGAAAAGATGCGCACTTCAGCCAGCGCGCGCTCTGCTGCGGCGGTGGTCTCCGCGAGGTGCCGCGTTTTGAGCCACAGCATCAAGATGGCCGGCACGACGAAGATCACTGCCACCAGTGCCAGGCGAACCAAACGACGAACGGCGGAAGAATCTCGCCAGCGTTCGGGTCCGTCGGCCAGCAGCGCGACGAGCGTCCATCCCGCTAGCGCCAGCGCGCCAAAAAAAAAGACGTGGCTATCACCCCACGCCGCGAACAGGAGACCCATGCCCGCGAGTGCGGCGCCGTGGAGGCGTACGTCGCGGACGGCGATGTCCATCCCAAGGCAGATGAGGGGCACCCAGGCCATCGCGTGGCCGGCGGGGCTGCCGCCGAGCAGTTGCGCCCACCGGTATGGGATCAGAATGGCCAGCAGCGCGGCGGCGACCGCCCAGGCGGGCTCGGATGTGTAACGGCGCGCCAGCCACCACGTCGACGCCACGGTGAGCCCCAGCGACACCAGGCCGGTCAGGTTGTATGCGGCGGCGCGGGGCAACACGGTCGCGAACAGTCCGTACACCCACGACATCGGCGCGTAGTGCGGGTGCAGCCGGTACCGCTCGGCGTCGTCGCCGGTGTTGAACTCGTAGACATTGTGGAACCAGGGCGTGCGACCGGCGAGCATGTCCGAGGCCAGCCAGTAGTGGTAAAGAAGCTGAAGATGATCGCCCGGCATCATGCGCCGCTCCGCCCCGACCTCGATGTTCTGCGAGGAGGACGGGATGCCGGTGGTGACATAGCGCGGAAGGGGCCACGAGAACACCAGCCAGATGGCGAGTGTTCCCGCGACGAGTCCGACAACGGCGCCGGCGCCACGCGGTGGGGCAGGCAGATTCATGAAACGGCGAGCCGCGCGATCGCGGCGTCGAGATCCTCGCGACGGTCGATCGCGGCCACGAGGCCGGCCGCGATACGGCTGCGACGCCGAAGATCGGGCATCACCTCGGCGAGGCGAGCGCGAATGATCGCACGTTCGCGCCAGGCCTTCGTGAGATGTTCCGCGAGCAGATCCGGCCCAAACCGTTCGAAGTCGAGGCTGCGCTCCGGCAAGCCAATTCGACGGTAATAGTGGTGCACCTTCGGCTGGTAGGCGAGACCGCAGATTGGCGTCAGCTCGGAGGAGGCGAGGATCATCGCGTGCAGACGCATACCGAACAACAGGTCCACGCGGCGCAGCATGCCCTTCAGGTCGGCGGGGGAATGGTCCACATTCGTGACGATCGCGCAAGGGTGCGCCGCGGTGCCGGCGAGCCGCGCGGCCAGTTGGTGGGTGAGGGGCACGTCCGCGTGCTGAGTGGCCACGAGCACCACGCGCGCCTCGATGGCGCGCAGTGCGCGGTCGAGCGCCTCGTGCATCACATCGAGAAACCGCGAGCGGCTCAGGCGCGGTGCCGCGACGCCCGACCACGAGTCGAGGTAGCGATTGATGTTCACCGCCAGCAGCGGCGGCCCAGCGGAGGGGTCTGCGCCGGCGTGGCGCCAGAGGCTGTCCGCACGCGTGTCGTCGCAGGCGGGCGCTGTGATCGCGGCGTCGGCGGTGACGATCAGCCGCGGATTGCGAACGCCGATCTCGCGCAGGATGTCCCGCGAGTCCTCGTCCCGCACGGTGATGAAGACCATGCGCTCGGCGAGGTCACGGAGCATGCGGCGGCCGGCCGGCGTGGTCACCGGGCCGGCGCCAATGTTATAGGCAGCGATGCGTCGGCCTCGACGATGCGCGGCGCCGAGCACGAGATACAGCGATGAGAGGAAATTGAACATCGGGTTCCAGAGCGCTCGGTCGAACAGAATGGCGTCAAAGATGAGCGATACATCCGTGCGCATCACGGAGCGCCAGGTTGTCCAACCGAGCATCCGGAGCGAGCCGGTCCACGGCATGAGGCTTACCGGTTCGACGTCGGCGCCATATTCGCTGCGGATGAAGGCGGGGCGGGTGGTCGGCACCTCATAGTGCAGCGTCCGCCCGCAGGCGGCGTTGATTTCCGACCGGATCGCGGCGATCAGCGCCGCGTCGCCCGCGTTCCGGCCCGAAGCGGAGCCCAGCAACGTGATCGAGCGGAGCGCGCCGACGGTTGACGGCTTGTTGTCCATGGGAGTTCATGCTAACGGTTCCCCATGGGTGTGACAACGAACGGCGCGGTTCTGAACCGCGGTGGCCGCCTCCGCCGATGGGCGATTGTGGCGGCGAATGCCGCGATCACAGTATCCATTCTCAGCTATCTCTTCCGACACGTACGACCGGGGGACGTGCTGGATCTGCTGCGGAACGCGGACCTGCGGGCGATCGGCATGTTCGCGATTCTTTCGCTGGCCACCAGCGGTTTTCGGCTGTGGCGCTACCGTGTGCTGTTGCGACTGTCGGGCTATGAGGCGCCGCCGGGGCAGTTGTTTTTGATCGTGCTGGTGCGCAACGCCTTTTCTGACCTCCTGCCAGCGCGGCTGGGCACTCTGATTGACGTGTACTTTTTCACGACGCGGTTGGGCATTCCGCTGGCGGCAGCGATGTCCACGTTTTCGATCACATTTGTGTTTGAAATACTTGCGCTTGCGCCGTTGATCGCACTGGCTGCGTGGCGGGCTGGGGCGGGGGGTGCGTTGTCCGCCGGCGGGTTACTGATCGGCGGGCTCGTGTTGCTGGTGGGGACGGTAATCGTTTTGGCGCTGATGCCGTGGGGGTTCGGGGTGGTGGCGGCGGTGGTTCGGCGGTGGTGGCCGGGGCGGGGGCAATGGCGGGAACGGTTGGGGAAGGTGTTCGAGGACACCGGCACCGAGGTGCGGCGGGTGCAGGCGGCCGGTCTGTACGGGCGGGTGCTTGCGCTCTCGGTGCTGCTGCGGCTGGGGAAGTACGCCTCGCTCTACGTGTTCCTCTACGCGCTGCTCGGACCGTTGGGGCATGCGTGGAGCGAACTGGATCCGGCCCGCGTGTTTCTCGGATTGTGCGCGTCAGAAATGGCGGCCAGTCTGCCGATTTCGGGCATCGCAGGATTCGGCGTGTACGAGGGCACCTGGGCGGTCGTGTTCCAGCTGCTTGGGTTTGCACCCGACATCGCCAAAATGACGAGCATCGCCCATCACCTGTTTACCCAGGCGTGGGGGTACGGGATTGGACTAGCGGCGCTGATCGCGCTGATGATGCCGATCTGGCGGCGGCGGCAGGCGTCGCCTGCGGGGGTGGCCGTGCGCGACCATCCCGTAGCGTTCTACGCGAAGGTCGTGGTGGCCGGTGTCGCGCCTGCGCTGCTCGCGGTGGCGATCGCACATCTGCCACCTCCGGTTGCGGCGCACGCGGCTGGGCCGGCCGATCGCCCTTCCGCCGCCGAGGTGCAGGCGCTGGGGGCGGCCGGCGCCGAATTCGGTGGTGAGCTCGTGTTCGATAGCACCCGTTCCGGCACGTTCGGCATCTGGCGCGTGCGGCTTGATGGGTCGCCGCCGGTTGTGGTCGCCGACAGTCCGGAGCACGAGATGTATCCGGATGTATCGCCGGACGCCGCCTGGATCGTCTACGCCAGGGCGGTGACCCTCTCGAAACGGTCGCCGAGCGAGATTCGCATATGCCGGCCTGACGGGTCGGACGACCGCCGTCTCGCCGACGACGGAACTTTTCCGACGTTTCTGCCCGACGGCCGCAGTGTGCTGTTCGAGCGGGATCGCGCGCGGGTGATGCGCGTGTCCCTCGAGGGCGGCGAACCGCAGGAGGTTTTTCCGGGGCCACGCGGTTTTGGTGGCTACGCGGTGGTGAAGCCGCGGGTTTCCCCGGACGGGCGTCGGATTGTCTTTATTTCGAATCGCGGGTCGCGCCGCGGCTGGCAGGTGTGGCTGGCCGATCTGGAGTCCGGCGCGGTGAGGCATCTGGGGGCCGGCTGTGAGCCGGCGTGGCATCCCGACGGCCGCCGCGTTGTGTTCATCCGCGAAGGAGGGATGATGCAGGGCACGGGTATCGCGATCCGAGCGGTGGACGACGGCGAGCCGACGGTGCTGCTGGATCTCGATGCGCCGCTCGGCCACGAGTATTTCCCCGCGATCACCGCCGATGGTCAGTGGTTGATGTGGGGTGCCTGCCGTCCCGGCCAGCACGATCACCTCGCCTACGAATCGAATTACCAGATCTTCATCCGTCGGCTGCCCGATGGTCCGCCGGTCCGGGTGACGTTCGATGGCTGGAACAACCGCTGGCCGAAACGGCTCCCGACGCCGTAAATCGGAGGGCGCCACGCGGCGAAGCTCTCTCAGTCCGCCGCAAGCTCAACGGGTCGGAACGAGGCGGACTCGAACAGGCCGCGATCGGTGAGACGTAGCTGTGGGATCGGCGTCAGCGCGAGAAACGAGAGCGGCATCAAGGGATTCTCGAGGGGGCCGCCCAGCGCACGCGCGGCTGCGAGCAGCCGGTCGTGAGCCGCTACGACCTCGTCGAGCGGACGGTCGCTCATGAGACCCGCAATCGGCAGCGGCAATTGTGCGGTCACGGTGCCCTCCGCCGCGACCGCGAACCCGCCGCCCATCCGTACACAGGCCGCCGCCGCGGCGGCCATGTCGGCGTCGGTGACGCCGGCCACGATGAGGTTATGGGCATCGTGCGCCACAGTGCTTGCGATCGCTCCGCGACGGAGGCCGAAGCCGCGCACGAATCCGAGCCCAATCCGGCCCGAGCCGCGGTGTCGCTCGATCACCGCGAGCTTCAGCAGGTCGCGGTCGGGATCCGCCACGAGCCGTCCGTTGCGAACCGGAGCCTCGGCGATGGAGGCGCGGGTGACGATCTGGCCGGGGACCAGCTCAATCACGCGAATCCGCCGGGCGCCCGCCGCGGGGATGGCGAACGCCGCCTCCGCGAAGGGGGCTATGTTCATCGAGGCGGCGGGCGGCGGAGGCGGTGAGGGAATGGGCGCGATACACTGGCCCTCGCGCGCCACAATGCGCCCGCGCTTGACGACGAGCCGCGCACGGCAGTCTTCGAGGGAGTCGGTGAGGAAGAAGTCCGCCTGATAGCCCGGCGCGATGGCGCCGAGACGACGCAAGCCGTAACGACGGGCGGTCGAGCGAGTGGCGAGGCGGATGGCTGTCAGTGGCGGTACACCGGCGCGGATGGCCACACGCACCGCGTGGTCCATGTGGCCCAGCCGAACCAGATCATCCGGGTGCCGGTCATCGCTGGCCAGAGAGCATTGGTCGCAGGTGGCGGGGGTCACGGCGGCGGCCAGCTCGGCGAGGTTGTGTTCAAAGCTGCCCTCACGCAAGTGTACATGCATGCCTCGGCGCAGTTTTTCGACCGCTTCAGCGAGCTCGGTGCTTTCGTGGTCGGTTAGGACGCCGGCCAGCAGGTAGGCATTGAGCGCCGATCCGCGGACCCCGGGCGCGTGGCCGTCGGCGACACGGTCACCAGCGAGCTCGACGCGCCGCAACATCTCTGGGTCGCCCGCGATCAAGGCTGGGAAGTTCATCAGTTCACCAACACCGAGCACGCCCGGCTCGGCGAGCAACGGAGCCATCTGCGATGCATCGAGCGAGGCGCCGGCGGATTCCCAGGGCGTGGCCGGCACGCAGGACGGCAGCATGATGAACACGTCCAGCGGCAGTCCCTGAGATGCCTGAAGCATCCAGCGGAGGCCGTCGGCCCCATGCACATTGGCGATTTCGTGCGGATCGGCGATGACCGCGGTTGTGCCGCGGGGTACCACGGCGCGGGCGAACTCCGGCGGCGTCAGCAGGGTGCTCTCGATGTGGATGTGCGCGTCGATGAGACCGGGCACCATCACGGCGCCCCGCGCGTCCAGATGCTCGTGTGCGCGGTAGGGGCCGAGGCCGACGACCATTCCGTCGAACACTCCAACCGATTGCGACTCGATCTCCTCGGTGAAGACATTGACCACTCGGGCGTTTTCGATCACGAGGTCGCAAGGTTCATCGCCCCGCGCGGCGGCGAGTCGGCGCTGCGTTTGTTCGAGAGTCACGGCGGCTCCTTCCTGTCGCGGATTGTCTCCGTCATGACGAACCGTACTCTCATTGCGGGCGCGCAGCGAGTTACCATCGTTACGAGGTGGATGGCCTCGAACCGACGAGGTGGCTCAACGGAGTGCGTAAAGCCGGCTGCTCATGACGGCCGCCGCGAGCGCAGGCCATTCGGCGGCCGGTGGGTAGCGCCACGGTGTTTCCAGCGTCAGGATGGCGAGGCTGGTGGCGCGCACGGAGGGGCGACCATCGCTGGCCGGCCAAGCGCCGTCGCTGCGTTGCCCGGAGAGAACGGCCGACGCGCAGCGTGCGTAGAAGCGCAACCCGGCGGCCCCACCCGCGTGCTGGTAAGCACAAGCGGTTAGCCAGGCGGCCTCGAGGCCGGCGGGGTCGCGAAGACGGCGGGTCGGCTCGTTCCATCGCTCCTCCAACGCTCGCAGTCCCCGTGCGGTTCGTGCGCTCGCGCCCTCACCGGCCAGCTGCAGCGCGAGAACCGTCCCCGCCAGGCCGGCCAGTTCGGCGGCTGAACGTTCAGCCGGTTCGGGATAGTAGAGAAGACCGCTGGCGGGATTGGGCGAGCGGTTCAGTGCGTCGGCCGCGCGGGCGATGGCCATCCGGCTGCGGTCGGCTTCCACGCCGAGTGCCCCCGCGATCCGCAATCCCACGACGGCCCACGCGGTGAGCACGGGATCCGGAGCGTCCGGCGCGGCACCCCAGCCGCCGTCTGGCCGTTCCGCCGCCAGCACCCGCGCCGCAACCTGGTCGAGCGCCATCTGCCAGCGCGGGATGCGGGCGATGGTCTGACCGTCGGCCAATGCGTTTAGGCGCAACACCATCCCTCGCAGGTCCTCCCGATGATTCGTCGGAACCGCAGCAGCGAGGGAATCCATCGCGGCGCGGAACCGCATGGCCAGGGGGCCGGTGCGGACCGCTTCACCACGCGCTGAGAGCGCCAGCAGCGCCAGACTCGTCAGGCCGATCTCATCGGCGCCGGCCTCTCGCCACCGACCATCCGCCGACTGCCGGGTGGCGAGCCAGCCGGCGCCGTCGTGGAGGGCTTGCTCGACCTGCGCCGCCAGGGCCGGTGGCATTTCGCGCTCCACGACTGCGCGGCGGTCGCCCATTCGGCGGGCCACCAGCGGATGCGAAATGGACGGCACGGCCGGACCGGTGGCGCTGGAGAGCGTCGGCAGCGGCGGCGTGGACGGCCCTGGCGGGGGTGTCGGCTCGGGTATTTGCGGTCGCTGAGCGGCCACGACGGCCGAGTCCGGCAATGCCGGCGCAGCCTCGTCGCGCGGCATGTCCGGCGGCCGCTCGAGCGCGGTCGGTTCCGGGTGAGCTTCCAGCGTGATCTCGATTTCCTCGCTGCGACGCGAGGACGACGGCCAGATCACCCATCGAATCAGCGCGGCGAGCAACAGCGCGTGGATCGCCACAGCGGCGATCGGCCCCCAGGCATGCTCCCGCCACTGGCGCCAGTGGCCGAATGGGAGCCGACGAATTCGCGGCGGAATTGGGAGGGCGACTGTCGAGGCGGGCCGCCGCATCCCCCGTTCAAGGAGCCGCTCGAATCGAGCTGCCCAGGCCAAGCGCCGGGCGGCTTCCGGTGAGGCTCGGAGGACCGTCTCGAGCTGGGCCCGCTCCGCCTCGTCGAGCAGGCCGTCGAGGTATCGCTCGATCAGACGGTCCACCTCCGCCTCGCTCAATAGTTCCTGGTTCATCTGCCCGCCTCCGCCAACCGCCGCTCGACGCACTCGCGCAGCGCCTGCCGCAGTCGCGACAGCGCCTTATTCACCGCGTCCAGCGTGCTGCGCACGTGATCCGCGATCGCCTGCAGCGACCAGCCTTTTCGGTATCGCAGTTCCAGCAATTGTTTCGACTTGTCTGGCAGCCCGGCGATGCAGTGTTCGAGTGCCGCCTCCCGTTCCGCCCAGTTCTGGGCCTCCGCCTCGGTATTGTCGAAGGCGCTCAGGATTGCCTCCATGGTGTCCGGCGCCATCGCCGCGGGCAGGCGTTGCTGGCGGGACCACGCCTGCAACACCTTGCGGACTGCAATCCCGCGAGCCCATGCGCCGAACGAACGGGAGGGATCGTATTCGTCGAACTTTCGCCAGAGGACCATCGCTACCTCTTGCAGAATGTCTTCCCTCAGGTGGGGATCGCGCACCATCGAGCCCACCACGGCGGCGATGTCATCCTGGTGACGCAGAAAATGAGCCAGAAAACGTTCGTGGCGATCGGCCGGGTCCACGTCTCATCTTCCGTCCGCGGCGCAAAACTGGACCGGGCCGCCCCTCCGACGCCGCTCAGCGGGTCCGCGAGAGATAAATGTCCTGTTCCGGAGAATCGGATCCAAGCGTCGGATCGTACAGGTAATCCCGAATCCGAACGTGCGTCTCGGTGACCGGGCCATATGAGGTCCAGGTTTCGCCGTCGAACGAGTCGGTCAGCAAGAGACTCCCATCCGGTCGCATCACGCCCGTGAGCAAGTGGCCGACGCCATCCTTGGTGGTCTGGATGATGATCGAATCACCCGATTGACGGATTTTGGCTGACAAGGGAACTTCGAGGTCCGGCGACACGTAGCGTCCCTGCCAGGTGCCGGAAAGGTCGATACCGGCAGAACCAGGGCTGCCGCCAGTCCCGCCCCCGCCGCTGTTGCAACCGTCGAGAATCGCGGCCAGGAACGCTAGCACGAACGAACAGAGTGTGGACCTCATTGTCGCCGTTTTGGAAGCACCGAACATCAATAACTCCATAGTATCCATCGCGATTGCCCCCCTGTCAAACACCTAGCGGCGCGTGGTGACGCCATCCGCTGGATGGCAGGGCATGGCGAAGGCGAAGGGAGACGCGCCGCTGCGGTGCGGCGAATCGCCGCTGTGGGGCGAGGTTCACCCGGCTGGCGGTGAGGCGGGCAGCGGAGAGAGTTTGATCGGAATTCCGTGGACCATGAAATCGTACGAAGTGAGAACAGCGCCCCAAGTGGTCCGCCGAACATTCCCCACGCCTCCAACCGCGGTCAAAGAGGGAGGAGTCGATGGCGCGGTGGATTGGTTTGAAGGGTGAGACCAGGGGATGAATGCACATGTACCTGCCCATGTGCCTGTCCCCATCACGACCATGGCGACTGCGGGGCGGCTGACGCAACGGTTACGCTCCGGCGGCGGAGCGCCGGAGCTACAGCCGAGTGCCGGCTGCCTGTCCCCAGGGAGGAACCCACTCGGTTCACAGCACATGTGCCTGTCCCCAACGGTTTCAGCTCCGGCGGCGGAGCGCCGAAGCTACAGCAGTGCCCGCGGTGCCCGCGGTGTGCCTGTCCCCAACGGCTGTCCGCGGCG
>CALLFZ010000048.1 GCA_938010045.1 uncultured bacterium | reverse complement strand
GGTGATCACCAACGCCACGACACAGCGGCTGTTTGGAAATATCGGCGGCACTGGGGGGCTTTTGAAACGAGGGGCCGGCTGGATGACGCTCGACGGCATGAACACCTACAGTGGCGGCACCACCTCGGAGGTGGGCATTCTGGAGGCTGTAAGCCCGGGTGCCCTGCCGGGTTACAATGTGGCCAACAAAGTGCGGGTAGCCGCCAATGCCGTGATCGCCGTGATGGCCGGTGGTAACAACCAATGGACGGAACTGGACATCGACACCCTGGTGGCGAACCTCGACGCCGAGGCGGGCAGCTTCCTCGGCTTCGACACTCCGAGCAATTCCTTCGCGTATGGCAGCGCCATCACTGGCTCGCGGGGCCTCGTAAAACTGGGACCAGGGACTCTGACGCTCTCCGGCGCAAGCACGTACACCGGCCCCACCTTCATACGTAACGGCGCGGTGCAACTCGGCGCCGCCCATTCGCTGCCGACCTCGGGGAACCTCGCGTTGGGCTCGACCAACATCTCGGCGGAAGCGGGCACACTCGACATGAATGGACTCGATCAGCGCATCGCACGCTTCTCTGCCGTCACCTTGACCAACAACGTCAACGCCGCCTCGACGAACCGCGTGATCAACCTGACGCCAGGCCGCGAACTGGCGGTCGTTTCGAGTTCGGCGGACCGGTTCGTTCAGGTGCAGCCAGGAGCACATGTGACGTTGGAGGGTGGCGGTCGACTCGCGCTGACGAACACCGCTGGAACCGTCCTCATTTGGGGTCACACCGGCACGGATTTGATGAACTGGAGGGGCCTGGACGCCTCAGGTCTCGGCGAAATGCAGGCGGATGTCGGATCTTTCGTCATCGGCTACGACCCCTCGGGAGGCGTGGCGCAAACCAACCGGCAAGCGGTAGTCGTACTCGCCGGCACCAACACAATCCGAGCCTCGACGCTGACGGTTGCCGAATCTCCCCGGGACGGTTCAATCCGCGGACGGCTGATCCTCGGCGCAACGAACCGGTTGAGCGTCAGTGACCTCCGTATTGGCTACAACAAAGGCACCGGCTGGGTCCTCTTCCGCGACGGTTTGGCCGGCCCGAGCGTGTGGATCGCCGGACCGAATCCGGGCGATCGCGCAAACATTTCGCAGGGCGAGTTCCTCAGCGCGAACTCGGGCACGCAGCCCCACGGTTACTTTCTCGCGACGAATGACGCGTCATCAGTGAATATCTTCGCGGACGACTGGGTTCTCGGCACCTTAGGGGCCACCGCCAACAGCGCCGCTGCAGGCGGCCGCGGCACCACGATTATCCGCGATGGGGTCATTGACGTGAATAGGCTGATCGTGGGACGCAGTCAGTCGGGCGCCTCACAAGGCAGCGGACTGGGATGGTTCACGCTGCTCGGCGGCACCATGATGGTGAACAACGGAATTACGTTGGGCCAAATGTTGGGCGGTGGCTCCGTCATTTCCGGCTACCTGAGCCTCAGCGGCGGTGTGACCACCGTGGCCGGTAATATTTCCGATGGCGGCGGGACGAGCACGTTGATTCTCGACGGTGGAACGCTGGATATGCAGAACAACGCCATCGGCTCGTCGGGCAATCCGATCGACACGCTGACGATGGCCAGCGGCGTGCTGCGCAATGTCGGAGAGATCAATGGCGGCGCGGGCTGGGCAAAGACCGGACCCGGCACGTTGACCCTGGACGGCACGCACAGTTATGGGGGCACCTTGACGGTGCAGGGTGGCACGCTTCTGTACAACGGCACGTACACCGGCAGCGGCCTGATCAGTGTCCAGAATTCCGCGACGCTGGGCGGTACCGGTTCGGTGGCGAGCGTGTACGTCGCGTCGGGCGGCGCGCTCTCGCCCGGCTTGAGCCCCGGCGTGCTGACCACCTCCGGCAATGTCACGTTCGAGCCCGGCTCGACCTTCGAGGTCGAACTGCTCGGATCTCTCAGCGGTCAGTACGATCAGCTCCTGATGGCCGGCACCGCCACCCTCACGTTGGGCGGCGCGACGCTCTCGGTCATCGCGCCCAATCCGCTCCCGTACGGCACGATCTTCCCAATCATCAGCGGGTGGGGCTCGATTGACAGCTCGACCTTCGACACTCTCGCGGACGGAGACACGTTCGTCGCGGGCGCCAATACATTCCAGATCAACTACGGAACGCTGAGCGGATACAGCGACGACGTCACCCTGACCGTCATCCCCGAGCCCACAACGCTCGGTCTGCTTGGCGTTCTCGGGTTGGCCGTGCTCCTACGGCGCCGGCTCCGCTGAGGCGCGCGGGAAAGCCTTCAGCGCAGCGCTGCGATTCGGGCCATCACGAGCGCCGCAACCCGATCATAGCCGTCGTGGTGTCGGGCCTCCGCGAGGATCTCCTCGGGCTGGATCGGCGCACCGTACCGCACCCGAACCGGGACCCCCAGACGCGGCCCACGGGCACCCTTCGGCCATACTCCGAAGGTGCCGTCAATCAACGCGGGCACCACCGGCACGGCCGCCTTGGCAACCAAAAATCCAATTCCACGTTTTGGCGGCTGAAAACGCCCATCAGGCGATCGTGTACCTTCCGGAAACAAACCGAGCACCCGCCCGTCCTGCAACAGGGACAACGCGCGCCGCAGGGCGCCCACGTCGCCCTTGCCCCGCTCCACCGGCACCGCCCCGACCGCGCGCAACACCCAGCCCAACGGAGGACGAAACAACTCGATTTTTGCCAGATAATGGACGACCCGGTGCGGAATCCCGCAGCCCATCAGCGGCGGATCCAGCACACTGACGTGATTGCCAGCCACAATACATGCCCCCTCGGCGGGAACATGGTCGGCGCCCTCGACCTGCAAATGATGCGCGAGGCGAAAATACAGCCAGCAGAGCTGCCGACCGAACCGATAGACCAGCGGCGCGTGTTCGCTCATGCCCTCGCGAGGCCGGCTCGGACCCGCCCGACGATGTAACGAACCACCTCGTCGACCGTCAGCGACGTCGTGTCGAGCACCTCCGCCCCCAGCGCGATTTGCAAAGGCGCCTCGGCGCGTGTCCGGTCGCGCCGATCCCGCCGCTCCAGCGACCGCTGCACCTGCTCCATCTCCGCCACCGCGCCCATCCCGGCCATGTCGCGCAGACGGCGGCGCGCGCGTTCCGCGGGGTCCGCATCGAGATAAAACTTGAACGCCGCGGCCGGGAACACCACCGTTCCAATGTCCCGCCCCTCCATGACCAATGGCCCGAATGCTCGCGTCGAACGCAGCTTTTCGACAATAAAATGCCGCACCTCGGGAATCGCGGCCACATCCGACACCGCCTCGGCAACCTCCGGCGACCGTAGTTCCGGCCCCACCCGTTCGCCGTCGAGCGATAGCCACACCGCTCCGTCCTCAACCTGCATGTCCCAGCGGCACAGCCGCATCGTTTCCACCACGGCGTCCGTATCGTCGCCTCGCCGACCGCGCCGTAGCACCGCGCGCGTCAGCGCCCGGTACAACATGCCGGAATCCACGTATAGGAACCCCAGTTCCCGCGCGACCGCCCGCGCGACGGTGGACTTGCCCGACGCGGAGGGCCCGTCAATCGCCACCTGAACATCTCGCCTGTCACTCACACCCCGCCTCCGGTCAACCGCTTCAAATCCGCTTCGAACCCCGGGTACGACGTGTCCACACAGGCGACGTCGTGCACCACTGAAGTCCCGTCGGCAAAGAGTGCCAGCACCGCCAGTGACATCGCGATGCGATGATCACCGCAGCTGTGGAGCCGATCCGACGCCCGCACACGGCCTCCTCCGTGGATCAGCAGTCCGTCCGAGCGTTCCTCGACGTCCACGCCCATCGCCCGCAGGCCCGCCGCCATCGCGGCAATTCGATCCGATTCTTTCACCCGGAGCTCCGCGGCGTCCCGGATCTCCGTCACGCCCTGGGCCAGCGCGCCGGCGACGGAGAGGATCGGCAGTTCGTCGATCAGATTCGGAATCTCGGCGCCGCCGATGGTCGTCCCCTTCAGCGGCGCACCGCGCACGACGACGTCCCCGCGCGGTTCCCAAGCCCACGCTCGCTCGTCGGCCGGTTCAAGCCGCACGTCCGCGCCCATCCGGCGCAGCACATCGAGCACCGCCGTCCGGCGGGGGTTCAATCCTACGTTCCGGGCCACAAGTTCGCCCCCCGGCCGTGCGGCGGCCGCAACAATCCAGAACGCCGCCGACGAGAGGTCACCCGGCACGTCCCATTCGCCTCCGCCCGCCCTCACCGGTCGGCCAGCCGATCCGTCCAGCTCCACCCGGCGGTCTCCATCGGTGCGGAGCGGCAAACCGAACGCACGCATGAGCCGTTCGGTGTGGTCGCGGGTGGCCATCGGCTCGAGCACACGCGTCACGCCGTCGGCCCTCAGGCCCGCGAGCAACACGCACGACTTCACCTGCGCGGAGGCGACGGGCGGCGCATACTCGATCGCCCGCAACCGGCCACCGCGCACGCGAATGGGCGCATGGCCACCCGCGCCGCTCAATTCCACGATCGCCCCCATGCGGATCAGCGGCTCCTGAATTCGCCGCATGGGCCGTGACCGAACCGAAGCATCGCCGGTCAGCACCGCTTCGATCGGGTGCCCCGCCAGCAGGCCAGTCAGCAGCCGGATGCCCGTGCCGGAGTTTCCAAGATCCAGCTCGCGGGCCGGCGACCGCAGCTCCCCCCCCGCGCCTTCCAGGATCAGTTCCGCGCCCGCCCAACGCGATCGCGCTCCAAGCTGCTCCATGGCGGCCAGCGTCCGAAGGCAGTCGTCGCTGCGCAGAAAATTCGTGATGCGCGCGACCCCGCGCCCGACCCCACAGAGCATCGCCAACCGGTGCGAGATGCTCTTGTCGCCCGGAACCCGCACCTCGCCGCAGACCCGCTCACACGGCACGATCGTCCAGTTGCGTTCGGCGCCGTTCATGATCGCCCCGCTCTACTCCTCTGCGCCGGGATCGCCGCCCCCCAAGAGCTCCGCGCGCCCGCGCCGGCCCTCCTCGAGCAGCTCCCGCACCTTGGCAAACGTGCCCTCGCGGATCGCCGCGCTGAGCTCCTGCAGCCCCGCGGCGAGGCAGTCGAGCTCGGCGGCAATCGAGTCGCGATTCGTTTCGACGATGTCCCGCCAGAGGTCCGGCGACCCGCCGGCGACCCGCGTCGTATCGCGGAATCCAGGCCCGCACAGCAACCCGACGCGCCGCGCGTCGTCCCCGTCGCGAGCCGCGCACCGGGCCACGAGCGCAGCCGCCAGATGCGGCAGATGGCTGGTGCGCGCAATCCACCGGTCGTGCTCCGCCGCCGTCATGCGCACCACGCGCGCGCCCACCGAGGTCCACAGGCGCTCCGCGCGGGCCAGGTCGGCCTCGCCGGCGCCGTCCGTGGTCACCACGGCCACCGCTCCCTCGTACAGATCTTCTCGCGCGGCCTCGAACCCCTGCTGCTCCGACCCCGCGATCGGATGGCTGCCCACCAGCGCGACGCCCGCCGCCTGCGCGGCCTGCGCCGATCGCTCGAGAATCCAGCGCTTCGTGCTCCCCACATCGGTCACCAGCGCACCTTTTCGGGCCACGGGCGCCACCCTCATCACCAACTGCGGAATCCGGCTCACCGGCGCACACACCACCACCACATCGGCTCCGTCCGCCGCGAGGTCCGGTCGCTCCACTGCCCAATCCACCGCTCCGTTCTCGATCGCCGCTCGCCGCACCTCCTCGCGGCGCGAACAGCCCACCACGCGCGCCGCCGCCCCGCGGCGGCGCAGCGCCAGCGCCAACGACCCGCCCATCAGGCCCAGCCCGATCACCGCCACCGTCCCGTCGCCCGGCATTCGCCTTCCCTCAGATCATCCGCCCAATCGCCGCCGCAACGCCGGCGATCTGCCGCATCAGCTGCTCGAACGTCTCCGGCAGCAGCGCTTGTTCTCCATCCGAGAGCGCCCGCTCGGGGCACCGGTGGATCTCGACCATGATGCCATCCGCCCCCGCCGCCACGGCTGCGCGCGCCATCGGCGCCACCAGGTCCCAGTGGCCCGTGCCATGGCTCGGATCCACCACCACCGGAAGGTGGGTCTCCCGGTGCAGCACCGGCACCGCGCTCAAATCCAGCGTGTTACGAGTCGCGCGCTCGAACGTCCGGATGCCGCGCTCGCACAAGATCACATTCGGGTTCCCCTGCGCGAGCACATACTCAGCGCTCATCAGCAACTCTTCGATTGTGTTCGCGAGCCCGCGCTTCAGCAGCACTGGCCGGCCCGACCGCCCCGCGGCTTTCAGCAGCGTGAAGTTCTGCATGTTGCGCGCACCGATCTGTAGCACGTCCGCCACCTCGGCCACGAGCTCGACGTCGCGAGGGTCCATCACCTCGGTCACAACCGGCACACCGACTTCAGCGCGTACCTCGCGCAGCAGCCGCAGCCCCTCCACACCGAGCCCCTGAAATGCATACGGCGAGGTCCGCGGTTTGAACGCGCCCGCGCGCAGCAGCAACGCGCCCGCCGCGCGTGCCGCGGCCGCGAGGTCGAACAGCATCTCGCGGTTCTCGATCGAACACGGCCCCGCAATCACGAGTACGCGGGGGCCGCCGAACTCGAGCGGCGGTTCCCCCGCCCGAACCGGTCCCACGACCACGCGCGTACCCTGCGGCTTCGAACCGAGGCTCGCCAGCCGGTACGGTTTGACCACGCTCATCACCCGCTCCACGCCCGGCATCGCCTCGAGCGGCTGTTCGCGAATCCGCGCCTCATCGCCGATCACGCCGATGATCGTCCGCTCCGTGCCCCGGCTCACGTGCGGC
The DNA here is from genome assembly GCA_938010045.1 of uncultured bacterium. Classification (GTDB taxonomy): domain Bacteria; phylum Verrucomicrobiota; class Kiritimatiellia; order PWTM01; family PWTM01; genus CAACVY01. The sequence goes on along the minus strand of CALLFZ010000048.1, from coordinate 45,457 downwards.
TCGAGCCCGCATTCGCGGATCCGGTCGCACACGCGCGCGACCTCGTGGTCCGCCGCACCCTGGCGCATCACAATGATCATCCGCTCACTCCGTCCGCGATTACCGCAGCCAGCTCGCGCAGCGCGATCGCGTTCTCGCGGCGCGTGCCCACCGTCACCCGAACATACTCGGGCAGGCCATACCCGTCCATCGGCCGCACAATCACGCGCCGCCGCTGCAGCGCCTCAAACACCGCGCGCCCCGCGCCCACCTTCACGAGCAGGAAATTCGCGACCGAGGGGACGGTCTCCAGACCCAGCCGCCGGCAGCCCCTCTCCCATTGCTGAAGACCCGCCGCGACCATCCGGCGCGTGCGCTCCACATGCGCCTCATCCTCGAGCGCCGCAAGCGCCGCAGCCTGCGCGATCGAGTTCACATTGAACGGCTGACGAACGCGGTTCAGCGCCTCGACCACCTCCGCCGGCGCGATCGCGTAGCCGACGCGGAGGCCCGCCAGACCGTACGTTTTCGAGAATGTCCGCAGCACCACCACTGGACGCCCCTCGCGCACGTAGCGGATCGTGTCGGGTGCGCGTTCGGGCGGCAACAGCTCGATGTAGGCCTCGTCGAGCACCAGCAGAACGTCGGGCCGCGCTCGCCGCACCAGCCGCTCGATCTCGGCCGCGCCCACCATCGTGCCCGTCGGATTGTTCGGGTTCGCGACAAACACCATCTTCGTGCGCGGTTCGATCGCGGCCGCCATCGCGTCGAGGTCGTGCGTCCAGCCGCGCATCGGTGTCGCGATCGTCCGCGCGCCGAACAGGTCCGCCACAAGCCGGTATACGATGAACGCGCACTCGGACATCACGATCGAGTCGCCGGGCTCGAGGAACGCATGCGCGAGCAGCGCGATGAGCTCGTTGCTGCCGTGCCCGACGGCGACGCACGAGGAGGGCACGCCGAAGCGCCGCGCGAGCGCGTCGCGCAGGTAGAACGAACCCCCGTCCGGATACACATGCACGCGGCGCGCCGCCTCCCGGATCGCGCGCAGCGCTCGCGGCGAGGGCCCAAGCGCGTTTTCGTTCGAGGCGAGCTTCACGATCTCGTCGGCCGAGGAAACGCCGAACTGCCGCGCCACCTCCTCGATCGGACGCCCCGGTTCGTAGACGGCCAGCCGCCGCACGCGGTCGGGTATCGGAATCACGCCACCCTCACTCTCCGCGATCCCATGCGCGCGGATACGAGCCGAGCACACGTAACACCGTGCACTCCCGCTCCAGTTGCGCAATCGCGGCCGCAACCGGTGGGTCGTCCATATGCCCCTCGACATCCACGTAGAAGAAGTACTCCCAAGCGGCCGTGCGGTTGGGGCGGGACTCGATCTTGCACAGATTGACCCCGTGCTCGCTGAACGCGGCCAGCGCCCGATGCAACGCTCCCACCCGGTGCTGCACCGAAAACAGCAGCGACGTTCGATCGTGTCCCGTCGGCCGGCCGCACGCAGCGCCGACCACGAGAAACCGCGTCGTGTTGCCCCGCAGGTCCTGCACCTCCGAGGCCACGACGTCCAAGCCGTAGGTCTCCGCGGCCTGCGCGCCCGCGAGCGCGCCCGCGCCCGGCTCGGCCGCCGCCATCTCCGCGGCGCGCGCGGTGCTCGAAACCGGCACCAGATCCACGCCGGCCATCTCGCTCTGCAAAAAGCGGCGGCACTGCCCGAACACCTCTGGCTTGCTATAGATCTTGCGGATTTGATCCTTTGGGCACTTCGCGAGCAAGTGGTGCGAAATGGGCAGGTACACTTCCGCGACAATCTTCAACGAGGTCTCGGCCAGCTCGTCGAGCGTGTGCGTGACCGCGCCCTCGGTTGAGTTTTCGATCGGCACGACGCCATAGTCCGCGCGGCCCTTTTCGACCGATGTGAACACGTCGCTGATCGTGTCGCACGAGCTGTACTGCACGCTCGCGCCGAAACGCATTCGGGCGGCCTGGTGCGTGAAGGTCGCGGGCGGGCCGAGATACGCGATGTTCAGCGGCCGCTGCAGCGCGATCGCCGCGGACATGATTTCGCGGTAGATCGCCTGCAGCGACGCGTCGGAGAGCGGCCCTTCGTTCACCGCGCGCGTGCGGTCGAGCACCTGGATTTCGCGGTCGGGTGCGAAAATGGATTCACCGCGCTCGCGCTTGATGCGCCCGATCTCGATCGCCACCCGCGTGCGCTCGTTCAGCAGCGCGACCAGCTGCCGGTCAAGCTCGTCAATCCGCCGACGCAGTTCATCCAGCGTCATGGCCCATCGCCTCCCGCGTCTCCGCCGCCGAACCGGCGGCGAGGGCCGCGACCTCCGCCGGCGGCTTCTCCGCCAGTCCCGCACCGCAGCCGTCCGGCGCGGCGACCTGCGCCTCCCGCCGCCGCAGCTCGTCCACGCCCGGAAGATCCTCGATCCGGTTCAGACCAAAATGCTCGAGAAACCGCTGCGTCGTGCCGAACAACCACGGCCGCCCTGGCAGATCGCTGCGCCCGGTCACGCGGATCAACTGCAGATCCAAAAGATTCCTCAGAATTTGGTCCACCGCGACCCCTCGCACCGCCTCGATCTCCGCGCGGGTCACGGGCTGACGGTACGCAATGATCGCGAGCGTCTCGAGGGCCGGCGGTGACAGTCGTTGCGGCCGCATCCGGTCCAGATGCACCCGCACCCACGGTCCGCACGCAGGATCGCTCTCCAGCCGATACCCGTGGGCAACCTCCGCGATCCTAAGACCAATGCCCGCCGCCGCCAGGTCCGCCCGCACCTGCTCGATCGCCGCCGCCACCTCCTCGCGCCCGACCTGCGCAAAGCCCGCGGCGATCCCGCCGATGCGTTCGGCCGCCTGATGAAACACCTGCACCAACCGGTCCACCGTGACCGGCGCGCGAGACGCGAAGAGCACCGCCCCGACAATCGCTTTGAGTTCCGGAATCGCGCCCGCCTCACTCATCGCTCGCCGCCCCCACGGAGACGCCGGCGTCGGCCGTGGGCCGGATCACAATCTCGCCAAACGTCCCGCGCTGCACCGCCTCAATCTGCTGCAGCCGGATGAGCTCCAGCATCGCCAGAAACGTCACCACGATCTCGTGTCGCGATCGCATGCGCTCGAACAGCCGCGTCACCGACACCTCGCCCTGCTCGCGCAGCCGCTCCAGCAGCTCGTCAATCTTCTCGCCCACCGTGAACCGTTCTGCAAAAATCTCTCGCAGGTCCTCGTGGGCGCCGATCCGTTTCAGCGCAGCCTGGAACGCGCCGAGCAGGTCGAAGATGCTCACATCGGCGAGCGTCGGCGGACCCACCGGCACCTCGGCGCCGGGCTCCACGACCTCGTGCCTCGTGAAGACGTCCGACTGCCGCCGCTCCAGCTGTTCGAGAAACCGCGCCGCGTCCTTGAACTTCTTATACTCCACGAGCCGGCGCACCAGGTCCCAGCGCGGGTCCGCCTCCTCCTCATCCTCGACCGTCGCGGCGCGCTTCTCCGGCGGCAACAGCATCCGGCTCTTGATCATCATCAGCGTGGCCGCCATGACGAGAAATTCGCCCGCGATGGACAGGTCGAGCATTTGCATCATGTCGAGGTAGTCGAGGTACTGCGCCGTGATCCGCTCGATCGGAATGTCGTAAATATTGAGTTCTTCGCGCCGGATCAGATAGAGCAGCAGATCGAGTGGCCCCTCGAACACCTCGAGACGCACCTGGTAGTCGCGCTCGGCCAATGGCATTGCCCGCTACTCCAACCCGACCGCGCGACGCGCCGCCGCGAGGGTCGCCCGCGCGATGGCGCGCGCGCGCTCCGCTCCGCGCCGCAGGATCGCCTCGACCTGGTCCGGCCGCGCCGCGAGCTCTTCGCGGCGCCGGCGCATCGGCGCGAACCACGCGGCGAGCTTGTCCGCGAGGGCCTGCTTCACGGTCGCGTATCCAAGCCCACCGGCGCGATACCTCGCCGCCATCGCCTCGCGTTCCTCGTCGGTGGCCAAGAGCCGGTACAACGCGAACACATTGCACCGCTCCGGATCCTTCGGCTCCTCGACGGGCCGGCTGTCGGTCACGATCCGCATGATGCGCCGCCGCGTCTCCGCCGGATCGCCGAACAGCTCAATCGTGTTGCCGTACGACTTCGACATCTTCTGACCATCAAGGCCCGGGATGACGGCCGCCTCCTCGCGAATCATAGGTTCCGGAATCCGGAAGACCTCGCCAAACTCGCGGTTGAACTTCATCGCGATGTCGCGTGTGACCTCCACGTGCTGCTTCTGGTCGCGCCCCACCGGCACCACGTCCGCCTGCACGGCGAGAATGTCCGCCGCCATCAACACCGGATAGGCAAAGAGGCCATGGCTGGCCGGCACTCCTTTCGCGAGCTTGTCCTTGTAGGAGTGACAGCGTTCAAGCAGCCCCATCGGCGTCACGACCGAAAGGAGCCACGCCAGTTCACACACTTCCGGCACATCGCTCTGACGGTACAACGCCGTGCGATCCGGATCCAAACCGCACGCGAGGAAATCGAGCGCCACGTCCCACGTCGCCGCCCGCAGCGCCGCCGCGTCGTGGACCGTTGTCAGCGCATGGTAGTTCGCGATGAACAGAAACGCCTCTCCCCGCTCCTGGAGCTCGAGCGCGGGCTTCATCATGCCGAAGTAGTTTCCGAGATGTAACTTCCCGGATGGCTGAATGCCGGACAACACTCTCATCGACGACGATCGCTCTCCACTGCGGCCGACATCCTTCGGTCGGGCCCGCAGGGCGAACAGGATACCCCATGCCGCCCGTATCGCCAATCACCGGCGGTTCGCCGCCCAACCGGCCCTGAACCCAACGCGTTGACCTTCGCCCTCTGGCGTTCGTACGGAGTTGTCGCCGCCGCGCCAAACCGCCATACTTTCGCGCGCATGCGCCCGGTGAACCCTGGCTCCCCCGCACGATGGGTTGTGGTGATGGCGGCGGCCGGCATGACGCTCGGCCGGCCCGCACCCGCGTCGTCCGCGCGCCGCACACCGATCGTCGAGGCGGTCCAACGGGCACTGCCGACGGTCGTCAACATCGGCACCGAACAACTCGTCCGCGTCATGCCGACGGATCCGATTCAACAGTTTCGCTATGAAATATTTGATCGTATGTTTCGCGACCTTCTTGGCCAGCCACCGGCACCCGGCTACCAGGTGCGCCACTCGCTCGGATCGGGGGTCATCATCGACCCGCTCGGATTCATCCTCACGAACTTCCACGTCATCGAACGCGCCACCGCCATCCGAGTGACGCTCGTGGACGGCCGTCCGTTCACCGCCCAATTGATCGCGGGAGACGAGCTGAGCGACCTTGCGCTGATCCGCATTGATCCGGACGGCCCGCTCGCCGACATCGCCTTCGGCCGGGACGACGACCTGATGCTCGGCGAGCCAGTGATCGCCCTGGGCAATCCGTACGGGCTCGCCCACACCGTGACGGCCGGTGTCCTCTCGGCCAAAAACCGCGAGGCGCGCCACGGCGATCGCGTGCTGTTCCGCGACATTCTCCAAACCGACGCCGCCGTCAACCCCGGCAGTTCCGGCGGTCCCCTCATCAACGCTGATGGCGAACTGATCGGCATCAACGTCGCGATCCTTCCCGAGGGACAGAACATCGGGTTCGCCGTCCCGGTCGGCCGCGTGCGCGCGCTGCTGACCGAGTGGCTCTCGCCGCGCAACCTGAAGCATATTCGACTCGGGATGGACCTCACCGAACGGGACGGCCGCATCGCGATTGCCGCGGTCGAGTCCGGCGGTCCCGCGGCGCAAGCCGGACTGCGGGTGGGCGACCGTCTGACCGCCCTCGAGGGCCGCGCGCCCGGAACACTGCTGGACGTTCACCGCCGATTTCTTCGCGTCCGCCCCGGCGATCGCCTTTCGTGCACGGTGGACCGCGGAGGCCGGCCGGTGGTCGCGGAGATGATCGTCGCCGCCGTGCGGCCGCCAGATGGCCGCGCGCTCGCAGCCGCGCGTCTCGGCGTTGAGCTGGCCGAACCTCCGGCCGGCGACCCGTTCCGGGGCGGGCTGGTGATCACCGGCGTCCGCGCGGGCGGACCCGCCGCGCGCGCCGGCCTCCGCGAGGGGCTCCGACTGCTCCGCATCGCTGGCCGCGCCGTGCGAACGATCGAGGATGTGGGGACGATCCTCGACGCCGCCACGCCGGGTACCACGGTTTGGCTATCTGTTGCCTCGTTCGACCTTGGCGATGGCTTCCTGCTGGCCCGCACACAATCCGTTCCGGTGTCCCTCGAGTGATGGTGTCCGACCCCTCCATCATTCTCGAAGCCGACCATCTCACCCGCCGGTTCGGTCGGGTGACCGCCGTGGACGATGTTTCGTTTCAGATCCGGCGCGGTGAAATCGTGGGAATGCTGGGTCCCAACGGCGCGGGCAAGACGACCACGCTGCGCATGATCGCGGGATTTCTCTGTCCCACCGCGGGCGACGCGCGCATCGCTGGGCGTTCGGTGACCGACGACCCCCTGGGCGCACGACGCCGCCTCGGCTACCTGCCCGAGCACGCCGCGCTCTACCCCGACATGCGCGCGGGCGAATACTTGCGCTTTCGCGCCGCGCTGAAGGGCGTCCCGCGCGCCCGCATCGCCGCGCGCGTCGACGAGGCCGCCGAACTCTGCGGGGTCCGCCCTGTGCTGCGGCGCCTCATCGGCGAACTCTCCAAGGGATACCGTCAGCGCGTCGCCCTCGCCGACGCCCTCGTTCACGAGCCGGAACTGCTCGTGCTGGATGAACCCACGCTCGGCCTCGACCCGAACCAAATCCGGCAGGCGCGCGACCTGATCCGCTCGCTCGCAGAGCGGCACACCGTGCTGATCTCAAGCCACATTCTTCCCGAAATCGAGATGACCTGCCACCGCGTGCTGATCCTCCACCGAGGTCGCCTCCTCGCGGAAGGGCCGGTGCCGGAACTGGCCGCGCAAATTCACCGACGCCGCCGGATCATGATGCAAGTGCGGGCGCCGCGGGACGAACTGCTCCGCGAAGTGACCCGCCTCGCGGGCGGCGGCAACGTGGTGGTTGAACCCCTCCCGGAGGATTGGATGGAGGTTCGCATCGAGGCGCGGGCGGGGGACGACCCGCGCCCCGAACTCGCCGCGCTGGCCGCCCGTCGCGGCTGGCCACTGCGCGAGCTGCGCCGCGAGGAGCTTTCGCTGGAACAAGTGTTCCTGGCGCTCACCGGCGCCGACCCGCGGGGAGTCGCGCGATGAACGGTGGGCTGCCCCTCCTCCGACGCGAGCTCAACGCATGTCTGCTCTCGCCGACCGCCTATCTCGTGGCGGCGCTCTTTCTGCTCGTCGCCGGCGCCGGCTTCTGGGTCGCTGTCGCCTCGCTCGCGGCCCAGCCCGACGGCTCGGTGGGGCTCGTGGAACTCTCGGCCTGGATGTTTCTGCTGACGATCGCCGCCGCCGCGCCTCTGCTCACGATGCGGCTGTTCGCCGAGGAGTACCGCTCCGGCACCTTCGAAACGCTCATGACGGCGCCCGTCCGACCCGCCGCCGTCGTGTTCGCGAAATATGCAGCGGCGCTGCTCTGGTACCTTGCGATGCTCGCGCCCACCCTGCTGTGGGGCCCCATCCTCTCCGCCGTGGCCGCGCTCCCGCCCCCGACCGATCCAGCCGCGATCGCGGGCGCCTATGTCGGCGCCATCCTCATCGGCGCCTGGTGCCTGGCGCTCGGCCTCTTCGCCTCGGCAGTGATGCGTTCGCAGGTCGCCGCCGGACTGCTCGCGGTCGCGCTGATCGCCGGCTGGCTCTTTGCCGGTTGGGTGCCGTTTCTCTGGCCCCTCCGCCACGGCGACCGCCTCGGCACCTGGCTCTCCCCAGTCGTCCACCTGGCCGACTGGTCCCGCGGCATCTTTGATTCTCGCGCGGCCGTGGTCTACCTCGTCAATACGACGCTCGCGCTCTTCGCAACGGACCGGGTGCTGGAGTGGCGGCGATGGCGATGAAACCCGGCAGCGAGCGACGAATCGAAACCCGCCGACGCGTCTGGCGGATGCGGCGCATCCGGCTCGGCGCCGGCGCGTCGCTCCTGCTCTCGTTCGTGCTGGCGCTGACGGCGGCCGGCTTCGCCCACGCGCTGGCCATGCGCCGTTTCGTTCGCGCGGACCTCAGCCGCGGCCGTCGCCACGCGCTGACCGACGTCTCGCGCCGGCTCGTGGCCTCCCTCACGAACACCGTCGAGATCACGGTGCTGCTGCGCAGCGGTCGCGAGCTCGCCGACGTCACCCGCCTTCTCGCCGAGTACCAGGCGGCCTCGCGCGCGATCCGTGTGCGTCGTGTCGACCCAGACCGCGACATCGCCGCGATGAATGAACTGGCGCGGCGTCTGCCCGTCGCGCCGGTGGGCTGCATCATCGTGCAGTCGGGCGACCGTGTGCGCGTCATCGAGCCCGACGCCCTCTACGAGGTCGAGCGCCGTCCTGCGCGCGCGGGCATCGAGACCGTGCCGCGCGCGTTCCGCGGCGAGCTCGCCATCAGCTCCGCAATTCACGAGGTCACCCACACCCGCGCGCCGGTTGTGTACGCGCTGGCCGGCCATGGCGAGCGCGCGGTGGATGACGTCGAACGCTTCCGCGGCCTCGCCTCGGCCGCCCGCCGCCTGCAGCAGGAGGGCATCGAGGTGCGTCCCCTGCTGCTCAGCGAGGAGACGGGCATCCCCGCGGACGCCAGCGTGATCTGGATCGCCGGCCCCCGTTCCCGCATCCCCCAGCCGGTGCTCGACACGCTGAACACGTGGCTCGAACGCGGCGGCCGCGCGATGATCCTGCTCGACAGCGGCGTGCAAACGGGTCTCGAAAGCTGGTTGCGGCGGTGGGGGCTGGACATCGGCGACGACCGTGTGGTGGACGAAACCCGCACGCTCGGCGGCGGCCTGCTCGTCAGTCGCTTCGTCCAGCATGGCGCCACCGCGCGACTCCGGGATCTCGCGTGCGTATTCTACCAGCCGCGTTCTGTCGAGCCATCGCCGGAGACTGCCGGCCCGGCCGCCGGCCTCGATCGGCCGCGCGCCGTGCCGCTGGCCCTCACCAGCGACCGAGGATGGGCGGAGCGCGACTACCTTTCGCCCCCGTGGTCATTCCACGAGGAGCGAGATCGTCGCGGACCGATCGCCGTCGCGGCCGCTGTCGAGCGTGGCGCGCCAGGCACGCTCGCCGCCGGAATCCGCGCGGGACGACTCGTCGTGGTCGGCGACTCCGGTTTCGTCGCCAATGGTGCCATGGTCAGTGGGAATGCCGACCTGTTGCTGGGGGCGATGAGCTGGCTGCTCGATCGCCGCGAGCCCCTCTCCATCCCCCCCCGGCCGATCGATCCGGTGCAGATTTCGATCACCCGCTCCGGCTTGCGATGGCTCGCGCTGGGTGTCGTGCTGATCGTGCCCGGTCTCGTCGCGTCGGCCGGCCTTCTCATCGCGTGGAGACGCCGCGCATGAGCCGTCCGGGCGCCATCGCCAACCCCGTGCTCGCCGCCCTCACGGCGATCCTCGCCGGTCTTTGGTGGTGGAGCATCCAGGCCGACCGCCAAACGGCGCGTCGGGCCGTCGAGCTTTCGCTCTCCGCGCGCTTCAATCCGGACGATGTCCGCGAAGCGGTCATCACCCGACCCGGTGTTCAAGCGCGCGTCACGCGCGAGGGTCCCCTTTGGCGTCTCGTTGAACCCGTCGAGGCGCCCGCCGACGCACTCGAGGTCGGCCGGCTCCTCGAGGCTCTGGCCAGCGTCGCCGACGGCACTCTGATCCCCGCCCACGAGCTTCGCGACACTCCCCGCTCGGAACTCGGATTCGATCCGCCCGCCAGTCGGGTTACCCTCGTGCGCCCAGGCGGCGATCTCCTGTTCGAAATCGGCCAGCCTCTGCCCGGGGGCCGGCTATACGCTCGACTCGTTCCCCCCGACGCCTACGTCGCCGTCTCCACCAACCTTCTCGCCACGCTGCCCGCATCGCCCGAGGCGCTCCGCGATCGCACCTTGTTCCCAGGCCTGTCCGATATCCGCCAGATTCGGCTGCGCCGGCCCGGCGGACGGTTGCACCTCGCCCGCGGCGAGGACGGCCAGTGGCGCATCACCGAACCCATCCAGGCGCGGGCCGATCGGCTCGCCGCGCAGCGGATGGTCGAAACTCTCCTCACCACGCGGATCCGCGAGTTCATTCGGGACGACGTTGTGATCGGCGACCCCTACGGCCTCGACGAATCCGCAACGGAACTGGTGGTGGATGCGGGCCCCGGCGCGGATAGCCGTTCGTTGCGGCTTGGCCGGCGTTCGGACAACGATCCCACCACCGTCTACGCGCAGCGCGGCGGCTCGCGGACCGTGGTCACCATCCCCGCCGCCGTCGCGTGGATGTGCGCCGCCACGCTGGAAGACTTGCGCGATCGCCGGCTGGTGCCCCTGTCGCCGGACGACGTCGCGGGCTGGTGCACCGAACGCGGCGATGTGCGTCTGCGAGTCATCCAAACCAACAATGTCTGGGCCATCGTCGAACCCACGTTCGCGCCGGCCGACGAGCCTCGCGTCACCGCCTTCATCCGAGAGTGGCTCGGCACGCGCATCGAGGCCTTTGCGGACGGCACTCCCGCGCCCACCTCCGCGGTTCACCTGTGCTGGTACCGAAACGACCCCGGCAGCGTCCGGACGTCCACGGGTCTTGTGCCGGCCATCGTGTTGCAGGTGGCCGACACGCCCATCGATCCCGTGCCCGTTGCAGTCATGGAAAGCGGTGTGACGAACGTCGTGCTGATTCGAAGCAAACCGCCGGGCGCCCTGTCGCTCGACCCACTGCGGTTTCGAAGCCGCGTGATCGTCACGCTACCGTCCGAGCGCGTCGCCGGCCTCGTGCTCCGCCGTGGCAACGTCGAACAGCGCATCCTGGTCTCGACCAACGGGTTCGTCACGGAGCGCGGCGATGTCGTGCCGACGGCCGGCGTCGAGCCCAAACTGCGCGCGCTGGAGTCACTGCGGGCTCTCACGCTTGTGACCGAGTCGGCGGCCGAAGTGGTCTCCTATGGCCTCGACCCACCCGTCGCCTCGCTCACAGTCCTCGACCGCGCCGAGGCGGGCGGCTCCGTCACGCTGCTGTTCGGGCGCAGTACACCCGACGGCACCTACGTCCGCATCCAGGGTCGCGATCTGGTCGCACTGCTCGACCCCGCGACCGCCGGCACCCTGCTGACGGACCTCCTGCCGGCGGGCTCGCCGCCCAATCCCACCGGCACCGCGCCGTGAACTCGCCGGCGAGGACCCGACCGCCGCCCCACCGGCGCATCACCCGCCTGCTGGTTCTCGCCGCGGTCGTCCTCACCGTCACGCTCGAGCGAGTCGGCTTGCCCGGTCCATGGATGGCGCCGCTGCTGCGACGTGCCCGCATGAACGACCTCCTCCGCGTCGAGCGCGTCCGGTGGGGACCCCTGGCCGGGCTGCGGGCGTCCCGCATCTCCGCACGAGTTGCGACCCCCCACGGCATCATCGAACTGCGTGCGGTCGAAGCACGCCTCCGCATGCGCTGGCGGGATTCCATGCGGCACCGCACCCTCATCTGGGAAGGCGGCATCCTCAACGGGCTCGCGGTGTGGCAACCGTCCGAATGGGGAATCGAACCCGTTCAACTCCAACAACTGCACCTGAACGTCGTACGCGCCTCGACGAACACCCTTGAAGTGGCAGCCTCGGGCCGATGGAATCAGACAGTGGTGCGATGGGACGGCCGCTTCGTCGGCTGGCCCGCGATCCTGCTCCACGCTGCGACGCGCACCGCAGCGCGCGGACGTGTCTCCCCCGCAGGCCCACCGCACGCCGTCGCCCCTCCCCTCCTACCACGTCCCGTCGGGGCCGGCGTGCTGCGTCTCTACAGCGAGATGTCTTTGGAGACCCCAGAAGTAGCGCGACTTCGATTCGACGGCGAAGGTTGCGATCTGCACTGGGCCGGTCGCACCTGGACCGGCTGGCGGATCGCGGGCGAAGTCGGGCCGGACGGTCTTCAACTCGAAGATCTGACTCTGACCGCCGCAGAGGATCGGGTGCGCGTTCGGGGGCGGTGGGCTGCTCGCCGTCAGCCACCCGAATTGGCCATCTCCGCCCGACTGTCGCCCGCTGCGATCCGCGCGCTATACATCCCCGACGAGTGGCGCGCCCAGTACGACCGGTGGAGCTCCGCCGTCCTCGGACCGCTCCGGGTCGATCTCACCATCGGCGTGCGCCCGGACGGATCCACCGGCCTGCACCGTCTTCAACTCGAGGCCGACTCTGTTTCGCCCTTCGGGCTCACCGTGCGCTGGCTTCAAGGCGATGCCGTGTTCGACGGCCAACGGTGGCATGTGAGGCGGTTGCTGGCGCAGCTCGGCAACGGCTCCTCCGCCGGGCCCGTGGCCGCCCACGGCGTCTTCGAACCCGTCAGCGGTCATTACCAACTCCGCGCCGAAACCGCCGTTGACCCCGCCGCACTCCGCCCTCTCCTCGGCGGCATCCCGGCGCTGCACCTCGGCTCGTTCCGCGCGCTCGGGGCGCCCCCCCGTATCCATGTTGAAGCGCAGGGTCTGCTCACGGATCCTGCCACAATCCGCGCCGAAGGCGCGCTGGCCGCCACCCACTTTACCTGGAATGGCGCCTACTGTTCGTCCGCCTCCGCACGATTTCGCGTCGCGGACAGTGTCCTCACGTTCGACGACATCCTTGTGCTTCGGCCGGACGGATGGATGGATGGCCGGATTGAACAGGATTTCGACCGAAAACTCCTGCGCTTCGAAGTCCGCGGCACGATGCCCATCCCCTCTCTGGCCCGCTTCGCAGGCCCCCGCCCCCACCTGTTGGCTTCGCAGTTCCGGTTGGACGGCCGCGCCACAATCTCGGCTCGAGGCCAGGTGGATTACGGCCGGCACGACGACAACTGGGGCGACCTGCATCTGAACGCCGACCACGTCGGATACGGCTGGCTCGATCTTCAGTCAGTCCGTCTCGATGCCGAAGTGTCCGGGCGGAACATCCAGCTCCACAGCCGCGCCGCAACGGCGTTTCGCGGCTCCATCACCGGGGCCGCCCGGCTTTCCCTTCCGGAGACCGCCGACACGCCGGTGGCCTATGAACTCGACATGCAGGTCGCCGATCTCAGCTTCGCCGACGTGCTGCGGGCCCTCACCGACCGCGAGGCGCAAACCCAACGCGGCCGCCTCTCCGGAGCGCTCCGCCTGTCTGGTCGCATGGGTCGCGGCCAAGGGCGCACCGCGGTCGGCGAGGGACGGGTCCGGATTCGGCGCGGTGAATTGCTTGATATTCCCATCTTCGGCGGGCTGTCACGGCACTTGTCGGCCATCGTACCCGGCCTCGGGTTTGTGTCTCAGGGCGATTTTCGCGCGGAGTTCCTCATCCGCGATGGCTACATCGAAACGGAGCACGCCGAACTGCGCGGAGATGTTCTTTCGCTGGAGGGCGCAGGACGCTACTACTTCGATCGGCGCCTCCGATTTCGCGTCGAGGCGCGGCTCCTCCGCGGCGGTGCCGTCGCCGATGTTCTCCGGCTGCTCACCTCCCCCGTGACGCGACTTCTCGAATTCGATTTGGGCGGCACCCTCGACCAACCTGAGTGGACGCCGCGCAACCTGCCGAGACTATAGCAACGACGCGGCCCCCGAGCACCGGCGCCTTGCGCACGGACGGCGGCGGTGGAATGCTGGATCGGAGATCCCGCCATGAACCGACTGCTCATCCTTGCCGCGTGCCTCGGAACGGCCGTCGCGGCCGACGTAGCCTCCACCTCACGTGTGTTCCGGGTCCACGAAGTCGACTTTGCGGACCCCGACACGATCGCGGAGATTGCCCGCGCCGCCCTCTCCGACGGCAGCCGCCTCGTCGTGGATGCGCCGCGACGACGCCTGCTGCTCTACGCCACCGAGGCCGAACATGCGCAGGTCGCCGAGCTCACGCGCAGTGCCGCGGCGCCGCCTCCGATGGTTCGGATTGAAGTCCGACGCCGCACCGTCGGTCGCTCACGCGAACTCGCCGCCGCGACGGAGGTCGGCGGTACCGTCGACATCGGCGGCGGCCGCGTTTCGGGCGAGCTCACGCTGCACCCTCAGCTCGGCGGGCGATTCAGCGAAACCGCCGAAGATCTCGTGCAGACTGTATCGGTTCTCAGCGGACGATCCGCGTCGCTCCACATCGGTGAGGAGGTCCCGTACCTCGATTGGCTGCAGCAGTGCGCCATCGGCTGGGGCATCACCACGGTCGCGGTCCGCTGGCGCGCGGTCGGCGCGTCGCTCGTGGTTGAGCCCACCGTGATCGGACAGGGTTCGAATCGCCGTGTGCTCATCCGGTTGGTGCCGGAGCTCTCGGGTGTCTCTGAGCGAGGACCGCTGCGCTGGCGCTTTCAACGCGTCGCGACCGAACTCGTCGCCGCGCCGGGCGAGACGGTGCGGTTCGGCGGATCCTCGACGCATGCCGATTTCTACGATCGCTTCCTGGTTGGCATCCGGCGCGGCGGCCGTCATGATAAGATCGAGTTGGAGCTGACGCCGACCGTGACGGATGCCCTCCCGGCGGCCGGGCCTGAACGTCTCGAGGGCGCCGTGGGGAGATGATCGTGCGATGCGAACGTTGCGCGCGGGAGTGATGGTCGGCGCCCTGGCCGCGGCCATGGCGTCGCCGGCCGCCTGGGTCATGCGCCCTCCGACGTCCTGTCCGATCGCGGACGGTGACCGCGAACCGTGGGCGGGCGGCTCGATCAGCATTTCGCCCACGGAAACGATCGAGCACTCCTCCGATTCCTACGGCTTCGTCGAGAGCGCCGGCCACATCTCGCTCGGCTACTACCGCCTCACCGCCGGCACCCTCGACGTCACGCTCCGGGGCCGACTGTGGTTCTCGATCAATGGCGACCATTACGAAGTGCCGACCCTCTTCGGCCAACTGTACGTCCGCTCGCGATGGGACCTGCGGCTGCCGACCGGCCTCACGTTGCGGACGGAGGCCATGCCCGGCTACTACGCGGAGGTCGAGCACATTGAACTCGACGATTTCACGTTGCCCGTCTCCTTCTCCGCGATCGCGGCCGCTGACCGCACGCTGGCCGGCCAGATCGGATTCAGCCTGTATCCGAGCTTCGAGAATTGGGTGGATCCTTTGCTTCGCGTGCGATGGCGGCCCACCCCATCGCTCACAGCCGACATCGGCTATCCGGAGACTCGTCTACACTGGCGCCTCCTCCCCGAACTCGCGGTGCTGGGCGGATACGAGGTCAACCGCGTCTGGCAGTTCTCGCTCTCGCGCAATGACGAGAAGGGGGACTTCATGCTCCGCGATCATCGCTTCTACGTGGGCCTGGAGGTCGGCGGCGGACAATGGCTGACGGTCTCGGCCCGGCTCGTTTGGCTGTTGAATCGTGAATTCGATTACGAGGCCGGTCTGTTTCAGGACGCCAAGGTGGATGACGGCATTCTGTTCGCGGTGGGCGTGCACGGCGAGTTCTGATCGCGCGCGCCGCGAAGGGCGGATGCGCTCCTTGCGCAGTTTCCTCGCCGTGGCCTCCGCGATCGTCGTGGCGCGGGCCTTCGGGATGGACATGGAGCACGACCCGCCCGTCGCGCCGATCAGCTCCGATCTCAACGCGCCGAACACCTGGCTGTTGCGCACGCCCACGGTCACGCTGGCGGTGGACGCTCGCAGCGCCTCGCTGATCGCCCTGGCGCCGGCTGGCAGCACAAACCTGCTCCAATCCCCACTGCCGTCCACATCGTCCCCTCGCCTCCATCGGCCGCCCGGTTGGGTTTGGCCCGTGCCGGAATCGGAATGGGCATCACTGCGGGCGGAGGGATATTGGCCCGAGACGGTCTTCCATGCGCCCGCCTGGACCGGCCGCGCATGGCGCGCGCGCAGCGGCGCGGCGTTCTGTCGTTGGTCCCGCCAGTTCGCACCGCCGCTTTCCGCGCGCGCGACGCGAACGATCCGCGTGAGCCCCTACACGGCCGCGATCGAGATCGAAGACCAGTGGGAGCGCACGGCCGACTCCCCCGTTCCCCTCGGTCCCGCGTGTGTGTTGCGGTTCACGGATCCGGTACGCGTGATGCTGCCCGCCGCCGATGCACCGGGGGCGGTCCGCCCGATCGCGTTCGACCCGCCTCCAAGCTTTTCGTGGCGCTGGCTGTCCGGAGTTTGGGTATATCGGCTCGATTTGGGCGGCGAACACCGCGTGGAGTCCGCCGCCGTCGCCGTCCCGTGGGCGGCGGTCGAACTGCCGGGATGGCTTGTGGTGCTTCGAGCACCGCCACGTCGCGACCGCGAACCGTTGCGATTCCGCCCCCGCGCGTATGCCCACCGTGCGGCCCGCGTAGCCGAGCTCGAACTGGCCGCCGATGGTCTCGAGCTGCCGGCGGGCGCCGTGCTCGTCGCGTCCTTCCTGATCGAGTGTTTTCCAACGGCTCCGCGGATGAGCATTGAAGCGCTCGCCACGCGCGCCCGTCTCCTCGCGGGGGAACCCGAGCTGGCGAGTCCGCCGCCATGACCGCCGACAACCGCCGACTCATCCGCTCGGCCGGGGTGGTCAGCGCACTGACCTCGATTAGTCGCGTGCTCGGGTTCGTCCGCGATGTGTTGCTGGCGGGCGCGCTCGGCACATCGGCCGCGATGTCCGCCTTCGTGATTGCCTATCGTCTGCCGAACCTGTTCCGCGCCCTCTTCGGAGAGGGCGCCTTGTCCGCCGCCTTCATCCCCGTCTTCGTGGAAAGCCGCCAGCGTGGCGGCGACGCGGAAGCGTGGCAGCTGGCACGCTCGGTCTTCACGCTGCTGGCCATCGTGCTGAGCGCTCTGGTCGGCCTCGGCATTCTTGCGGCCACCGTCGCCCTCGCCCGGCCCGATCTGGACGAGGCCCACCGCCTCACCTGGTCGCTCTTCCGCATCATGGTCCCCTACCTTCTTTTTATCTGTATGGCGGCCGTTTCGATGGGCGCACTCAATGCCTTCGACCGATTCGCGGTACCCGCCGCCACGCCATGGGTGCTCAACCTCGTCGAAATCACGACACTGCTCTGGATCTGCCCCCGCCTCGGCCCCCGACCCGAGCAGCAAGTGTACGGCGTCGCCTGGAGCGTCGTCGTCGCCGGTGTGCTCCAGTGGGCAATCCAAGTGCCGCAATTGATCCGGTTGGGGGCGGACCTGCGGCCGGGCCTCGACCGGCGCGACCCGCGGTTGGTACGGGTCCTCGCACTGATGGCGCCCGCCGCGGTCGGACGCGCCGTCTCCCAGTTCAATGTGTTCTTCGCGACCATGTTGGCCGCCTCGATCGGCCGCTGGGCGGCCGCCGCCCTCTATTTCAGCGAACGCCTCATTTACTTGCCCCAGGGCATCTTCGCCACCGCGCTCGGTACGGTGCTGTTGCCACACTTTTCGCGGCACGGCGCCCGGCGCGACCTGGACGGCCTGCGCCAGGCTGTGAGCGATGCGATTCGACTGATTCTGTTCGGCATGCTGCCGGCCGCAACCGGACTGTTCGCGCTCGCCGAGCCAATCGTTCGCATGAGCTTCGAGTGGCGCCAGTTCGACGCCCAATCGACTCTTCTCACGGTCCGCTGTCTGCGCATCTATTGCATTGGACTGGTGTTTTTCGGTCTGGGCAAGGTTGTGGTGCCCGCGTTCTACGGTATGCAAGACACGCGCACGCCGGTGCGCATCGGCGTGTTCGCGGTGCTCGCCAATCTAGTGATGAGCCTGACGTTTCGATCCACATGGCCGCTCGAGTGGCGTCACGCGGGCCTCGCGTATGCGGTCGTGGCGTCGGAAGCACTGAACGTGCTGGTGCTGGCCGTGATTCTTGAACAGCGCATTGGCTCGGCCGACTGGGCCGCCATCGGGCGCAGCGTGGCGCGCATCGTGCCGTCCTGTGCGGTTCTCGCGTGCGCCGCGATCGCGGCGCACGCGATCGTCGCGCGCGAAATGGGGCGGTTCGCCGCACCGACAAAGCTGGCGCAGATCGCCTCGGTCCTGGCGGGTCTGGCCGCGGGCATCGGCGCCTATGTCGGCATGGCCCGTCTGCTGCGCATGCCCGAATGGAGCGACATGATCGCCGCGGTGCGCAGCCGCCGCTCCGCGCTTCCCTCCGCCGAGGACTGACCACCCCTCCTCGCCGGGGCGCACCGAAACTTTTGATATTGGGTCCGCGGCCAACAACGTTCTCGGTCTGGATCGCCCTCTCGCCGACGGCGGGTCGTCCTCCGAGGACCGTCGCCAAATGGCGCAGGTCCGGCGGTGGGGGTGTTGTCGGGGGCCGGCAGCTGCGTCAACCATGGCCTGCGCGTCGCAACCGGGGACACGCACGAAGCAAACTGCGGCCTAGCGCTTCTGAAATGAGGTCGGCGGCGTCAGGTTAATCCAAGTTCTCGCAGGGCCGCTTCGGCGCGCGCGACATCTTCCGGCGTGTCGATGCCCACGCCGGCATCGGCGGCCCGCAGCACGCGGATCCGCGCGCCCAGATGCAACGCGCGAAGCTGTTCCAATTTCTCGATCCGCTCGAGGCGACAGGGCGGTTCTCGCACAAACCGCTCGAGAAAATCGCGTCGATAGGAATACAGTCCGATGTGGCGCCACCACACCGGTTCCCGCTCGGCCGGGGCGCATCCATCCCGATCGTGGGGAATCGGCGATCGCGAAAAATAGAGGGCTTCGCCGTCGGCCGCCCACACCACCTTCACGACCGCGGGGTGGATCACCTCCGCCGGATCTCGGATCGGCGCGGCGGCCGTCGCCATATCCCACTCGCCTCCGGCGACGGCCTCGGCCACCGCGTCAATGAGCGCCGGATCCACGAGCGGTTCGTCACCCTGGATGTTCACCACCACATCCGCCGGACGGCCGCGCACCGCTTCCGCGATACGGTCTGTGCCGGAGGGATGGCTGGGCGAGGTCATTACGGCCTCCACGCCGCAACCGACGGCCAGCTGGGCGATCCGCTCATCGTCGGTCGCCACGAGAATGGCGTTCAGACGGAGCGCGCCGCGCACGCGGTCAATCACACGGGCCAGCAGCGGCCGCCCCGCGATCGGGTGGAGCGCCTTCCCCGGAAACCGCGTGGAGCCCCATCGCGCAGGGATCACGCCCAGAATCGCGCCCATCGTCAGGCCTCCGGCGCTCCGCACTCGCGCATATGGCGCAGGAGTTCCGCAGGCGTGCAGGTCGCCGTGCCCAGCTTCGCCACCACAACGCCGGCCGCGTAGTTCGCCAGCTCCGCCGCCTCGATCGGATCCGCCCCCGCCGCCAACGCCAGCACATCGACCGCAATCACCGTGTCGCCCGCCCCGCTGACGTCGTAGACCTCCAGCGCCCGCGTCGGGATGTGCACCGGGCGCCCGCCCGCCAGCAGCAGCATGCCATGAGGGCCGAGCGTGACCAGCAGATGGTGCGGGGACCAACGCCGCCGCAACGCGCGCACAACACCCAGCAGCGGCCGGTCCGACAACGGAGAGGGGCCCGCGCCGGGGTCGCGGCGGCCCACCGCAGCAAACGCCTCGCGGCGGTTGGGTGTGGCCACGGTAAGCCCCGACACGTTCAACTCGTGGTTTTCCTTGGGGTCCAGACCGGTCGGAATGCCGCGGCCCTTCGCGGCGCGCAGCGCCGCCTCCACCACCGGCTGCACGACATACCCCTTGCCGTAGTCTTCGACGATGAGGCCGTCCGACTCGTTCGCGATCCGCGCCACGGTCTCGCAGGCCTCCCTCAGCCGCGCACGATCCCATTCCAACGGGCGCTCGTGGTCCACGCGGCAGACCTGCTGGCGGTCCGCCAGCACCCGCGTTTTCACCGTGGTCATTGCATCCGGGTCGGCGCACATCCCGTCGGTCTCGATACCCGCGGCGCGCAGCCGGCGCAGCAGCTCGCGCCCGGCCGCATCCCGGCCCACTCGGCCGCAGACTACGGCGCGCGCGCCCATCGCCCGCACGTTCGCGGCCACATTGCTCGCCCCGCCCGGCACCGCCCGCTCCGCACGCACTCGGACCACCGGCACCGGCGCCTCGGGCGAAATGCGCTCCACCTCGCCCTCGATGTACCGGTCGAGCATGACATCACCCACGACCGCGATCCGCAGCCGTCCAAACCTCACCAGCAGTTCCTCAGCCCGCCGAATCGTCAGTGCCATGCCCACCTGTGCCCCCGGATGCCGTGCGTCCTCACTGTGCCAGCGCCCGCCGCAGATCGCGCACCTCGACGCCCGCGCCGCCCACTCGCGGCGGCTGCCGAATCTCGCTCAGCACCGCGCGGACCCGAGCGACCGGCACCTCGGCCTCGATCTTCATCGCCACGCGGCGATCATCGTCCGAGACCCACAACCAAACCTTCCCCTTCCGCACGAAGAGCCCGTTGAACTCTGCTGCCGGCTCGTACCGGATGCAGCGCACGGGGCCGAATCCGGGAACCGCAATCGTTTCCATCGCCACCGGCCGTGGCAATACGGTGTAGATTTTGTTGTCCGCCATCACCCGGAGCTCTCGCTCATCGCCCGGCGCCAGTCGTTCGCGGCGAAACCAATAGAGCAGCGTCGGAATGTCGCGGATTGTCTCGTCAATCGGAAGCTCCTTTTCACGCCCCCGCAACAGCGACCGCCATTGCGCAACACCCTCCGCATAGTCGAAGACGGTGACCTCGTCGTAACGGTTTCGCCCCTCGTTGATCTTCTTGATGAAGCGGATCGGCAGAAACGTGGCCGGGTCCACACGGCTCTCGATGTAGTCATCCACCGGGTAGATCGCGTCCAGCACCGCGTTCGATCGCGTGCGCAGGCGCAGCGCCAGTTGCCAACGGCCCTCCTCGTTCACCCACTCCGACCACGCCAACGCCGTGCCGACGTTCAACAGCCCCCACTGGAGGGTATATTTCAACTGCTCGCCCACCGGGAACCACAAGTCGGGTACCGCGCCGGGCGGCGGCTGAGGTGGCTGAAGCATCGGCCCCACGACCGGCAGCGGCACCTTGGGCGGCCAGGCGCCCGCCGCGCCCGCGATCACCACGGCCACCCATGCGCCGAGGCGCACCCCGAGGCCCCTCATCGCGCCCTCCGGGCGGGCCGCGAAATCTGCAACACCAGCAGTTCCAACAGCAGCTCCGGCGACGAAAAACCTCCCACCATCCGCTCCCTCACGCGAGTCGCCGCCTCACCCGCACGCGCTAGCTCTGCCGTCGTGAACTTCTCCGCCTGCTCCGCCAACCGCCCCAGCCGATACGGATGCATCGTGCGGGGATCCCAATCCCCCAACCCCTCCATCGCCGCCGTCGCCTCGCTGGAGTCGGTCCACACCGCGCCCCGATCGGTCCGCCGCAGCCAGCCCCGATCCAGCGCCATCCGGATGAGTGCGAGGTCCCGCAGTCGGCTCTCGATGCCGCCGATGATCTGGATGGGCTCCGCGCGCTGATCGAGCAGCCGGCGCAGCACCTCCATGGCGGCCGCGGGCTGGCGAGCACCGATCCAGTCGGCCAGGTCCCACCCCTCCACTTCGCGCGTGACCGTGATGATCTCGCGTACGTCGGTCGCCGTCGCCCTGCGCCGGTCGCCGAGATAGAGCACCAACTTTTCGATCTCGCTGTGCACCAGATGTCCGTCGGCGCCGAGCCGGTCCACCAAGACTTCAAGTGCCCCCGGCTCCATTGCGATGCCGGCCTCCGCGAGCTCCTGCTCGATGAGACGGCGCACCTCGCGCTGCCGCTCCCACGGCTTCTCCGGCAGCGAATAGTCCCCAACCTCGCCGCACTCGCGCACGGCCCGATATAGAGCGCTGCGCCGATCGATCGCCGAACCCGTGATCAGCAGATGATGGCCAACCGGCAGTCCGTCGCGGATCCGCGCCACAAGCTTCTGCATCCAGGGCTCGGCGCCACCGCGCCCGAACCGCGGCGACGGCAGCACCCCGCCCGCGCGGAACCACACCGCCTTGCGTTCGCCGAACATCGGCGCCGTCTCAACCGCGACCAGGACCGCCCTCAGCGCCGAAATGATCGGCTCTTCGCCGTCCCCGTCCAACGTGACTTCCTCCGCGCCCCACAGACGGTCCTCCGGCGGACACCACGCGGCCATCCACCGGCGCGCCGCTTGTTCCACCCGATAGCCGTCGCCGAACAGAAGCACGACCGATGGCCCCGCGCGGGTCTCGGTACGCCCGGCGGCGTTCGGCTGGCCATGCGCCCTCATCGTTCACCGCTCCGCTGCATGGCACCACATCCTGCCGGAAACGCGCCGGCGCCGCGAGTCGAAATGACGAACGGCGCGGCGCGCGCGCCCAGTGTGCACCCTTCTTGCGTTCAGCGCGGCGACGCACGGTCCGCGGATCGCATCTGGCGTTTCCTCAACGCCGACCGCGCCCACACCCCGCGGCCCTCCCGCCGTGCCTCGGCCTCGAGCTCGTCCAGACGATGCCGGTGACGCGCCGCCGTCGTGCCGTCCGGCAGGTCCACCGCGTGGCCATACACGCGCGCCCATCCCGCCGCCACCAGTTCCTCGTGCAGCCAGCGCCGACCGCGCCCGACCAGCGCAAACCGGCGTCCCGATTCCTCGCGTCCACCCGCCGGTTCATCGCGCGTCCACACCGTCACGGCCCCTTCGCGCAACCATTGCGCGGCAAAATCCGCGGCACGCCGCCCGAGCCCCGGAATTTCCCGTACACCGACCCCAAACCGCTTCGCCTGCTCCCGGACGCGATCGGGAAACTCCGCGTCCATCTCCGGCGCATCCACAAAGTACAGCCGGTACACCACCGACGTGCCGTCGTGGGTCAACACGAAACTATCGCCATCCGCATAGCGGCGTTCCTCGAACCTCGCGCCCTCGATCCGCCGCCATGGGCCCACCCCCGCATCCGGCGCGCCGGCCGACTCGCGCACCTCCGCCGGCGTCGTGCTCGCGAACACCGCCGCCGCGGCCAGGCGCGCCCATACGACCGCGCGAACAACGCGGGCGCGGTGCGAAATGGCGGATGATCGAATCAACGGGCGAACGATCGCGGCACGATCCGCACTCCCCCACGATGGCCCGGCCACGGCACCAGGACTCGCTTCCGGCGCGCAACCTCGCGAAGGCGGATGCCGAATCGAGCCGCCGAAACCGCCGGCCGACGCGCCGACGGGGCGCCGTCCCATCGTTGGACACATCCCCCTCCACATCCTCCAATCCTTGGACGACGGCCGCGCGGCCGCACACGCCCCAACCGCAGCGCCACATCCCAGCACAATGGGAATCGCCATCGCCCGCCGACTGGCATCGTCAGTGCGCCACACGATGCCGCTCCAAGCGTGTCGCCCACATGTGGCGCGCAATGCGCCAGACCACCGCCCACGGTCCCGAACGCGATCCCACGGGCTGCGCCGCCACGTCGCGATCCCGCAGCATCGCCGTGAGCGACGCCAGGGGATCGGATGCGTCGAGGGAGGACTCGAATTTCGTCGCGTATCGGCCGATGTGCCGCTCCTCACCGGGAAACGCCAACGGATCGGAACCTGCCAGTCGTCGTCCCCATCGCGCGCTCCAGCGTCGAAGATGACGCGGCAGCGGCCAACCGCGTGGTCGCAGCGAGGAATCGGCCGGCATCAAAACGTCGGGCGGCCACCGCTCGAACAGCGCGGCGATGAGGCGTCCGCGCCGTCCCCACCATTTGCCCGGAGCCCAGGGGATCAACGCCGGCGCACCGATCTGATGGAGCATCTGGATGACCTCATCGGCCGGCCGCCCCTCCAACGTCTCGTTGCGAACGCCAATGGCAAGAATCTCGATGCGCTCGGCGGTGACGATTTGCTGTCCGCGCACGATCCAGACACCATCGTCCCCCGCCGTGTCCTCAATCCGCATCACAGCCCCGCCCGACGCCGCGCGCACCACCGGCCACGGCCCCTGCCCGGCCGCCAGACGATCGAACTCCCGGCATCGCGTGGCCTCCGTCCAGCAGAGAACGATATCCGCCGCACCGCCGCTGTGCCGTCGTAGCCGCGGCAGCACATCACGGCGAAGACAGGCGGGATCATAATCGCGATGCCAATGGACGTGCAGGTCCGCAATCAACACGGCGCGGCTCATCTCGGGGATCCCCAACAGGCGACCGGCGGGACCGCTGCACGGCCCCGCCGGCACCTGTTTCCCGCCGCGGGCGCCGTCGCGCGCACGCCGGCGGGCTTGCGTCGACCTCAGCGCTCGAATGCGGCGTCGAACGCGACCGCCGAGGGCTTGAAGTCAAGCCGTTTCACGAATTCACACGCCTCGCGGGCGCCGTGCTCGCGATCCATGCCGGAGTCTTCCCACTCGACCGAGAGAGGCCCCTCGTATCGGATCTCGTTCAGCGCGCGGATGATCGCCTCGAAGTCCACGCTGCCGCGACCGAGACTGCGGAAGTCCCAGTAGCGCCGCGGATCGCCGAACGGCAGATGGCCGCCGAACACGCCGGACAGCCGCGGGGTCTTCGCAACGCCCACATCTTTCATGTGCACGTGGAAAATGCGGTCGCGGAAGCGACGGATGAACTCGACGTAGTCCACACCCTGGTAGGCAAGGTGGCTCGGATCGAAGTTGAAGCCGAACGCCGGATGGCCGCCCACGGCCTCGATCGCGCGCTCCGCACTGGCAATGTCGAAGGCGATCTCCGTCGGATGTACTTCCAGCGCGAACTTGACGCCGGCCTTCTCAAACGCGTCGAGGATGGGTTTCCAGCGTTTCCCGAAGTCCGCGTAGCCCGCGTCAATCATGGACTGGGGCGTCGGCGGGAATGCATACAGCAGATGCCAAATCGAGGACCCCGTGAAGCCATTGACGACCTTCACGCCGAGCGATGCGGCGGCCTTCGCGGTCGCGATCATTTCCTTCGCGGCGCGCCGACGCACGCCTTCTGGGTCGCCGTCGCCCCACACATAATCCGGCAGAATGGACTTGTGCCGCTCGTCAATGCGGTCACAGACCGCCTGCCCGACGAGGTGCGAGGAGATGGCAAATACCTTCAAGCCGTACTTGTCGAGCAATTCGCGCTTTGCCTTGCAATAGGCGGCGTTCGCCTTCGCCACCTCGAAGTGGTCTCCCCAGCACGCCAATTCCAGGCCGTCATACCCGAAGTCGCGTGCCTTCTGACACATGGTTTCCAACGTGAGGTCGGCCCACTGGCCGGTGAACAGCGTGACGGGTCTTGCCATGAGAGCTCTCCTTTCTTTCTCCGGGCCCGGCGATTGACCGTGCCCTCGTCAATCTAGCCCATGAGGGATCCGCTCCGCAAGACGCGCACACGCCGTCCGCCGTCACGTCGAAGGCCAACACCGGCAGCCCCGTCGTCGCGTGTTCCCTGATGCCCCCCCCCGGTACACCACGAGCCGCTCGGAGGGCGAGGCGTCCGAAGACGGTGCGTCGGGGAGGCTGGATCAGTCCTGTGTGGCGAGCGCCGCCAGTTGCGCCGCCCCTCGCACCAACGGCAGATGCCCCACGGCCCGCAACTTGTGCACCTCCGCCCACGGCCACATCGCGCGGAACATCTCCACCGAGCGCCGCACCGCCTTGAACGTGTGCTCGCCCACGGCGATGGCGACCGGCGTGCGCACGTCCGCGAACCGGCTCACCGGCTCCACCTCCCGGAGCAGCCTCAGCCATCGCAGCGCCACGTCGTGATCCACGCGTTCGAAGGCCTTCAGAAAGTCTTCGTCGCTCGACTGTAGCCGACGCAGAACGGCCGTGATCACGCGTCGCCCCGTCGGCGACGCGAACGAAACGCGATAGGCACGCCGGCCGAACGCCCCGCCGAGAAACAGACGGAAATACCAGGGCACATACGCGAACGGATCAATCATCAGAATCCGCTCCACCAGCTCCGACCGTCGCTGCGCGAGCAGCAACGCGAGGATCGCGCCACTGCAAAAGCCGATCAGTCGTGCTCGCACCACGCCGAGCCGATCGAGATCGGACGCCAGCTCGTCTACGATCGCTCCGGCGGTCCAGGCCGCGGGCGCCGCGGACCGTCCGTAGCCCGGCAGGTCCGCGCTCCACAGCCGCCAGCCGGCGGGCAGACGCAGTGCCATGGGTGCGAAGTGCCGGTGATCGCCGCCCCAACCGTGCAGCGCGACGATCTGCCGATCTCCCTCGCCGAATCGTTCAATGTGCATCCGCCAACACCCGCCGCGCCGTCATCAGCCCCGAGAGCGCCACCATGGGCAACCCTGTTCCCGGCCGCGTGCTCGCGCCCACGTAGTAGAGACCGCGCAGCAGGGGGTCGCAGTTCGAGGGACGTAACGGCCCGATCTGACCACGCGTGTGCGCCGCACCAAACGCTGAGCCGTCGAAGAGCCCGAAGCGGTCGCGCCACTCCTCGGGCGTCCAGACCACGTCCACCTCGCGGGCCTCCGGCCGGATCGTCCAGCCGTGCGCGGCCATTCGCGACTCGACCCGATGGCGCACCTCGCGGACCATCGCGCCCCAGTCGCCCTCGTACTGGCTGATTCTTGGGCACGGCACCAGCACAAACATGGCATCGGCCTGCGGCGGCGCCAACGACGGATCGGTCCGCGACGGCACGCTGATGTAGAATGGAAGGTCGTCCGGCAATTCGCCCGCCATCAACTGCGCATAGGCGCGGCGGCTGTCCGCGGGCAGCACAATGGTGTGGTGCGGCACGGCCGGCGCCCCACCCCGAACGCCCCAATACCACGTGATCACGCCGGGAGTCATTCGCAATCTCCGCGTCGAGGTGCGTCCCAGGAGCGCGGTCCACGTCGTCGGCACGTCCACGTTCGACACCACGAGTTCGGCGCGCTCGAATTCGCCCTCGGCGCACTCGACGCCCTCCACGCGATCGCCCGCCGCGCGGATCCGGTGCACGCGCCGCCCCGTCTCAATGCGCACGCCCAGCTCGCGCGCCAATCCCTCGACCGCCGCCACCAGCGCGTAGATTCCACCCGCCGGCAACCACAGGCCGTACGCGAGCTCGCCGTAGGGCAGGATCGAAAACAGTCCCGCCAGCTCCCACGGCGATCCCCCGAGATACATCGCATACGCGCCCAGGGCCTCCCGTAGACGAGCACAATGGAAGAAGCGGCCCAGCTCGCCGTCGAGTGAGCGCCAGACCGCTGTTCGCAGCAGTTCTCGCGGCGTCAGCACGCCGAACCAACGCACAACGCATTCACGATCGCGCAGCACGAGTTTCTGAAATGCGAGGTTATACTTCGCCTCCGCGTCGGCCAGAAAGGCCATGAGGCCGGCGACGTCGGCCGGGGACACCCGTTCAACCTCCGCGCGAAGCCGTTCGAGATCGCCACTGAGCGTGAACGTCTGCCCGTCCGGCCACACGAACCGAATCGAGGGATCCACGCGGAGCAAGTGGACCCGATCCTCAAATCGCGCGCTGCCGGCCGCGAAGAGGTCGCGAAACACCCACGGGTAATTCAGCAGTGAGGGCCCTGTGTCGAACCTGTAGCCGTTCACCTTCAGGAGGCCCGCGCGGCCACCCGTCCGCTCGTTGGCCTCGAGCACCAACACCTCGAAACCGGCGCGGCGCAGGTGAATCGCGACGCTGAGCCCCCCGAGTCCCGCGCCGACCACGATCGTGCGGCCACCCGATGAGCTCATGCCTCGAAGCCCGACGGCTCCAGATACGCCCGCGGCAGCGTCCAATACTTGCTCAGCGGCAGGACGCGCCACTTTTCATGGAATGGCACCGAGAGCCTCGCGCGCCCGGCCTCGGGCGCTCGCAAAATGGCGCGATTCAGCGCTCCGTAGACGCGGATGCACGCCTGAATCGCAACCCGACTGTCCCTCGCAAACGCCTCGAGCCGCCGTTCGGCCGCCAGATACAAAGCCTCGGCATCCTTCGCGAGTCGCCACACGGCCTCGCGGCGCGCCTCGGGCGATTCCCAGTCGCCATCGCGCAGGTGACTGAGCGGCACGTAGCGCCGTCCGCGAGCATCATCGTCCATCACATCGCGCGCGAAATTGGTCAACTGCAGCGCAATCCCCAGCTCTCGGGCCGCCGCCAGCGCGTCGCCCCAGCGGTCCGGCGCCGACGCCCCGTAGACGTGCGTGAGGAAGTACCCCACCACCACCGCGCTGCCATAGACATACGACTGCACCAGATCATCGAGATCGCGGTAGGGGCGCGGATGAACATCCCGGCGCATCGCGGCGAGAAACTCGCGGTAATGCTCCGGCGGGATTCGGCACGACCGCACCACCTCGGCAAACGCGGCGACGAAGCAGGGCACGCCCGCCTCCAGGGCGTCCCGAAGGCCACCCGTCCCCAGAGCGTGTTCGTAGGCCTGCGCCCAACGTTCGAGGCGATCCAGCCGTTCGGCTGACGCCAACGGAAAGGTGTCGACCACCTCGTCCGGATAGCGAACGGCGGAATAGATGACTTCGACGCGGTCGCGCTGTTCGCGCGGCAGAAACCGGCTGACCATGAAAAAGCCCGTCGTGTAGGACCGCATGACATACCGCGCGGCCCGCACCACAATCTCCCAAGGATCCCGGGCCGCGAGCGCGCGCCGGCGGACTTCTTCCATCAGCGCAACCCACCGTTCCTCGCTCCAGTGAGTCCCGCCCCCCGTCATTTCCGTGTGCCGTCGTTCCATGCGTCGTCGCGCGGCCGGCTTCCTCAATCGCCCATGAACCTACGCGCCACCCTCACCCCCCGCAAGCCGTCGGTTCCATCTCTCACAAGCTCGGCACCGCCGCCTGGCCCTGATCACGCCCGAGCTATCGGTCGCATCGCGGAACGTTCACGGGAGCCGCGCAACGCCGAGTCACGGGCGGCTGGGGAGCCAAGACCAGCGGGCGTGGCGACGAGTACCATCAGGCCACTCGATCGTCACAGCATCCTCGAGGATCTCGACCCATCGCGGCATCGCGGCAGTCTCCGCGTCCCGATGCGGGCGGATCGCAAAGGCCATGTCCGCCGGCCCGGCCGCCTCTGTGCGAAACACCGCTGTCGGAATTGGCCGAACGCCGCCATATCCGCGCGACGAATCGGGAAGCCATCCCAGCACCACCGGATTCGTCTGTCCCTTCACGAGCGACACGCCCGCCATCCCATAGCCCATAATGTGCACCCCGACACCGTCCGCGGCCATCCGTACACCCGATCCGACCACCTCCGCGTCGGCCGCGTCGAGATGGAACAGCGCTTCATATCGGTGCGAGCCGGAATCCGCCGGCACCAGTCGGTCACGAATCACAAACAGATCGGGCGGCAGATACACCACGCGGCGGGTGTGTGTGGCGATTCGTCGAGCCTCCGGTCCCCACCCTTCGTCATAGGTCGCCTCGGCCACGGCCACCTCCGCGTTCGTCGCCCACCGCAACGGCACCGGCGCGCGTCGTACCCACGTCTCGCGCGGCGACGCTCGGCGGTTCTGCCCCAGGCCGTCCACCAACACGACGTTGTGGGCATGGCTCGAGAGCACCCACCTCCGCCAGATGCTGGCGTCATAGGTGTACACCCCGCCCTCCGCCACCAGCCGTCGCCCGTACGCGGTCAGAATGATGCTCAGCTTATCCTCGTGCTGATGTCCGTAGCCGTACGGGCCGGCGTCGAAGCCGAGCCATACCGCGTCGCGGTCCCATCCGCTCCGGAAAAACACCTGCCCAGCGAACGGGAGATAGCGAACGGGCGCGGGCGGCATCTCGCCCTCTCGCCCATCGGTGAGGACCCATCGAAAGTCGCGGCGCGCGGGAAATCGCCGCACGGCGGTCTCGAAGTATCGAATCACGTCACCCTCGCTGGAGTCGTTGAACGGCGGCATGCGCCGCGTCGGTTGCATGGAGGCCAACAGATAGTCGTACATCCGCTCGAGCTTCGCGGTGTAGCTCGCGGGCACCGCAAAGCCAGTGCGAGGGGCAAGTTCAATCGGACCGAGGAAATTGTGCAGACTCACGCCATGGTAGGCCGGCGCCAGCTCGATCTGCGCCCCATCCGGATACACCTGAAGGTCGAGCTCCGCCGTG
Source organism: uncultured bacterium (assembly GCA_938010045.1). Taxonomy (GTDB): domain Bacteria; phylum Verrucomicrobiota; class Kiritimatiellia; order PWTM01; family PWTM01; genus CAACVY01. Next base: position 15,516 of record CALLFZ010000048.1, on the reverse strand, counting down.
AGCCGCTCGAGGGCGGCCGCGCGCCACTCGCCCGCCTCGCGGAATTCGGGAAACAGCGCCCCCACGTGATAGAGCCCATTCGCCTCCATGGTGAGCCAGTTGGCCGCGGTCTTGAATCGCAGCAGATAACGGGCATGGTCCACCCAGCTCGCTAACCAGAGGAGCAGCGTATCATCATCGATGGACTTCGACGCCAGCACCCGGGGCCACACCTCCGGCCAGACGGATCCCGCACGAATCCCAGCCTCGATGGTTCGCCACTTCGAGCCGCGGACATTGTCGGCACGGTCGCTCGGCGGCGGACAGGCGCGGATCCACTGCCGGATGAACTCCGCGAGTTTTGCGGCGTAGGCTTCGTCGCCCGTGTTGTGATACGCCTTCGCGAGGTCGAGCCACGAGGCGTGGCGATTGAGCTGCCAGGTCCATTCGTGGTTCGCCGGCCATGGGGAGCCCGGTTGCGTCGTCGGATTGAACCCCCAGTCCACCGTTTCGCCGAACTGCCAGGGTATGCCGATGGATACGAGACGGTGACGCATCACCTGACGGGCCTCGGAGACACTCGCGCGGGGGTTTCGGCCGACCGCGGCCGGCTCCACCGACCACGTCGGGCGCGTGCGCGTACGCAGATGCCGCGCGAGTGCCGCGGCCGCGGCCGCCTCGTCGCCCGCGCGCAGGGCATCGCGGACGGCCTCCAACCCTGGCCCAGCCGGATCCAGCATCGCGAGCAGCTCGGCGCGAGATGTCCGAGGCCCCATCGCCGGTTCGGCCAACGCCGCGATCGCGAGAGCGGGACCCGCAAACACAAGGCACCACCAGGGCCGCATCCTAACCTCCTTCTCGCCCGTCGGCTCGGCCCGCGTGGCTCAGGCCGCTTGGCCCTCCGAAGGGGGAGGATCGTACTTCGTGCGCGAGCATCCGGTCGCCGTCGAACAAAAAGCAACCCTGCACGATGTGCCCCGCGAGCACCAGCGGCAGCCAGAGGTGGTCGTCCGCCCACATCCGCTCATAGGGAATTTTGTCGAGCGGCACCCAGAACGGGCGCGCCTCGGGAGTCTCCTCGGCTTCGCCCTCGGACATATCGGAAAGAAAAACCGCCGCCTCGATCGAGTATCCATCCGTGAACTGAAACTGGAGCCGGCCGCGAAACCGCGGCGAGATGGGTCGAAGACGAACCTCTTCGACGGTCTCCCGCACCGCCGCGTCCGCTTCAGATTCGCCGGCTTCGATCCGTCCGCCCGGAGCGTTGACCTTGCCCGCCCCCAGGCCTCGACGTTTTTCGATCAACAGGAGTTGACCGTCGCGGCGCACGAGCATCAGCGTCGCCCGCTCACGCGGCGTCCAGGCTGCCCACCAGCGCGTCCATTCCCTCGTTCCAGGCCGCGGCCATTCACGCAGAGACCCCGGCGCCGCGCTCTCCGTGTTCACCCGCCCACATTACCGCGGCCGCGTGTCCGGCCGCAACACCGCGAGCCGACCCTCACAGCCCTCGCAGAGCGGGGCCAAGAGCCGAGCATGGAGGTCTGCTCGCCAACATTCAGACCGATCCACCCCATCGGCTGTGGAGTGCGCCGCCGCAGCGGCCCTCTCGCTCCGCTCCGGGCAACGGCTCGCCCCTAGCGGCTTGCGGCCCCCCTGAGGCCTCGCTATGCTGAGAACTGAACGAGGTGACGCTATGAACCAGCAGGATCTGCCGCCAGGGTTTACGGAGCACGACATCCTCTTCGAATGCCCGAAGTGCGGCAAAAGTCTCGGCATTGACGAACGCGGCGCAGGTCTCATCGTCACCTGTCCCGACTGCGGCCAGCGCATGCAGGTGCCCACCCGCGAAGAACAGGCAATTGCGCCGCCGGGTTCGGAGACGGAACTGATCGCGAGCGACTCCACCGAAGAGGCCGCGCTCAAGGCGAAGGTCGAGCGACTCCAGGTCACGATGGAAGAGGTGTTGGACCGCAAACGCTATTTGGAAAAGCTTCGCATTGACCATTCACTTCGATTCGAGCGCATTCGAGAGGAAATGGCCACCATTCAGGCCGCGCTGGACCGAATGACGGATATCCTGCAAGATGTCGACGACCGCCGCGGCTCGGGCGCGGTCTGAACGTTGCAATAGAAGGGGGTGGCGCATGGCACGGCATGAGGCACTGTACGCCGCGATCGCCGGCGGGAACAAGGGAGCGGTTGAGACCATTCTGCAGCAAGAACTTGCCACGGGGCGCAGTCCGGCCGAATTGCTCACCGAAACCATGATCCCGGCGATGCGCGACGTCGGCGAGCGGTATTCCCGCAAGGAGATCTTCATTCCGCAGATGATGATTGCTGCGCGGGCGATGGACGCCGGGTTACGAATACTCGAGCCCCTGCTCGCGAAGAGCGGACACGAACCGCGCGCCACCATTTGCATCGGTACGGTCAAGGGCGACCTCCACGACATCGGCAAGAATCTCGTCGCGATGATGCTGAAAGGTGCCGGGTTCCATGTGATCGACCTGGGAACCAACGTGGATGTGACCAAATTCGAAAAGGCGGTCCACGACGGGGCGCAGGCCGTGCTGATGAGCGCGTTGCTCACCACCACGATGCCATACATGAAGACCGTGGCCGACCACTTCCGCGGCGAAAAAGGCGTAAAAATCATCATCGGCGGCGCGCCGATCACGCAGGAATACGCCGACGAGATCGGCGCACACGGCTATGGGGAGGACGCCGGCGCCGCCGTGCGCGTGGTCGAGCGCTGCCTCGGCCTCGCCGGCTGAATCCGCTGGCCCCAGTTTCGATGATCGTCACCGTCCGGCTGGGCGGCGAGCGGCGTGAGGTGGTGGCGGATCCGGGGGAGACGCTCGATCGCATCGCGGCCAGGGCCGATTGGCCCTTGAACACCGTCTGCGGCGGCCGCGGGCGATGTGGACGATGCGCGGTGGTGCTGCAGTCGGGCCATTTCCGAGGGCGGAACGCCGAGCTCACCGCCGAACCGTCCCATCCGCGTCGCGCTCTCGCCTGCCAGATGACGCCGCTCGAGGGCACACCATGCGAGTTCGAAATCCCGGCTTCATCGCGCCGCATCGAATCCGGCCGGATGGTCGCGGACTGTGCCATCTCGCTCCGCGTATGGAAGAGCCGTCTTCAACGGGCTCCGCTCCGGCGACCCGCCGATCCGCTTGGCTCGCCCACGTCCGATGTCGAACTGGCCCGCGACGCCATTCTTCAGTACGCCGACGATGTCGAGTTCGGCATCGAAGCCGTTTCCGAGATCGCGATGGGGCTCGGCCGCCCGGACGCTAGCGACGTGTGGTGGATTGAACGCGATGGTCGCGCGTTCGCAGGCGGAGCGCGAGCCGCAACCGCGGGCCAGCCGCTCGGTCTTGCGGTGGACATCGGCACCACCACCGTCGTCACGGCGTTGGTGGAACTGGCATCGGGCCGCCAGCTCGCGAACGCCTCCGACTATAACGCCCAACTCTCGCGCGGGGCAGACGTCGCGTCGCGGATCACGGCCGCGGAAACCCCCGGCGGGGTGGCGGAACTGCAGCGACTCGTCCGCGGGACCATCAACGAGTTGATCCAACGCCTCTGCGTCTCCGCCGGTCGCTCCGCCGACGACATTCTGCACGTCGTCATCACGGGCAATACCGTCATGCAGCACCTTGCCCTCGGTCTACCGCCCCACGGCATCGGCCGAATCCCGTTTCGGCCGGTCGTGCGCCGATACCCGTTGTTGCGAGCAGAACGCCTGGGGCTCGCCGTTGGCCCGCTCGCCTGGGTCGAGGCCGTTCCTTCGCTGTCCGGCCACATCGGAGGCGATCTCACGGCCGACGCCACTGTGGCCGGGTTGCTTCAACGGCGCGGCCGCTGGCTACTGGTGGACATTGGAACGAACGGCGAGATCCTTTTCTGGGACGGCCACCACCTGCGTTGCACCGCCACCGCCGCCGGCCCCGCGTTTGAAGGCGCGGGACTGAGCTGCGGCATGCGCGCGGACGAGGGGGCAGTCGAGCGCCTGCGGTGGCGAGGCGATCACTTCGAATACGAAACCATCGGAGGCGCGCGACCGGCCGGCCTCTGCGGATCCGCGGTCGTGGACGCCCTGGCCGAACTCGCGCAGGCAGGGCTCATGGACTCGACAGGGCGCCTCGACACGGCCGCACTCGACCGTCGGGGGGCGGCGGTCGTCATCCGGCAGGCCGGTCACCCGGTGCACGCGGTGGTCATCGCGCCGTCGGAAGCCTCCGCCCACGGCGTGCCGGTCATTCTCTCCGAAGCGGACATCGCCGAGGCTCTCAAAGCGAAGGCGGCCATCCACGCCGGCATCATGACGTTGCTGCACCTTGCCGGTTGTGGCCCCGCCGACCTCGATGGTCTCATCCTCGCGGGCGGGTTCGGCCGCCATCTGCACCTGCGCAATGCGATGCGTATCGGTCTATTGCCCGAGCTGCCGCTCGAATGCATCGAGGTCATCGGTAACGGCGCGCTGGGTGGCGCGCTGCAAGGGCTCGGAGATCCCGCGGCACCCGCGGAGTGGGACCGCCTCCTCCGTGTGGCCGAACCGATCGAACTCAACCTGTGCGACAAATTCGAGACCGAATTCGTCGACTCGCTGCTCGTGCCCCATGCCGATCCGACGAGGTTCGCAAGATTGCTGGCCTCAGACTCTGCCCCGCCGACTCAGCGGCCACCGAGCACCTCACGCCACATCGTCTGAAGACGACGGATCGCCGCCCGCGGATCCGCCGCCGCGCAGACCGCACGGACCACCGCATAATTGACAAAGCCGGCCCGCAGAACCTCGGCCAGATTCGACGCGTCAATTCCGCCGATCGCCACGGCGGGGCAGCTCGCCCGATGCGCCGCCTCGGCGGCCGCGAGGGGCCCGAGAGGCGGATCACCCTCGGGTTTCGTCGGAGTGGCGAACACCGGTCCCACGCCGATGTAATCGACACCGAGCTGCTCCGCCCGGGCGGCCTGGTCGGCGTTGTGGGTCGAGAGGCCGATGATCAGACCGGCCCGCCCCCACCGCCGACGCGCTTCGGCCGGTCCGGGGGGATCGCCCTGCCCTAGATGAAGGCCATCGGCTCCAATTTCGATCGCCAGATCGAGTTCGTCGTTGACGATCAATCCCGTGCCGCTGCCCTGCGTGATCGCACGGACGCGACGGGCGATCCGCCGCCGTTCCTCCGGCGGCTCGCGCTTCATGCGCAGCTGCACCCACGCCACGCCCTCGTACACGGCAGCCTCGGCGCACAGCTCGTAACCGACCACCGGCTCCGTGAGGATCAAATACAGGCCAAAGCGGTCACGCATCGGCCAGGTCGTTCAAAATCAGCTCGGCGACCTTTCGGCCGCTCCGCAGCATGCCTCCAAAGATCGGTCCCATCCGGTACCCGCCCCCCACCTGATTGGCCGCCATGCCGCAGACGTACAGCCCCGGGCACACCCGGCCGGTGTGTTGGACAACGGCCACCTCGCCCATCTCTGCCCACATCGAGCGCTCGCCCGGCACGCCCCGCGACGGGGTCTCGAGCTGCAATCCTCCCTTCTGAGAGGCGAGCCGCACGATCTCACCGGGATGTCCCGTCGCATCCACCACCGCCCTCGCGGCCACGCAAATTGGATCCACGTGCATCTGCTGCCGCACAACCGGCGCCCAGTTGATCACCAAGCCGGCGACTCGATCCGTGCGCACCACGAGATCCTCGACGGTCACCGCATTGAACACGAGCGCCCCGGCACGCCTCGCCGCCACAATGAGCGTGGCCGCCAACTCGACCGAGTCGGCCGTCACCAACCCCTCTCCCGCCGGTTCGTGCGCCACGCCGAGCTCGTCCAGCAGCGGAGCGAGGTCCGCCGGCAGCACAACCTCGTTGAAGAGCATGCCACCGCCCCACACGCCGCCGCCCGGGGCCAGGCGCCGCTCGAACAGCGCAACGGTTCGTCCGGCGGCCGCCAGCACGCGAGCGGCCATCAGCGCCGAGGGCCCGGCGCCCACGAGCGCCACATCCAGTTCCGCCGCCTGGTCGAGTTTCTTGAAGAACGAGCGAAGGATCGCCCGAGTGATGGATGGTTCCATGCGAGTTCTCCTGCGCATGACCGAGCGGGCGGGGCCCCGGGCCACCGGGGGTTTTCGGATTCTCGGTTCACGGTTCCCTGCGCCGGCATTATCCGGATCCGGTTCGATGGGTATGTTCTCAGCCGCTCGTCGCCGAGCAGCACCCCAACCGCTACTCTCACTGTACGTACCTGCGCGGCGTTTGCAAGTCGCCCGGCCGCGCCGTCCAATCTTTGGACGTAGCCGGCCGGCAGCTGTCCAACGTTTGGACGAGCCGCCACAGCGCGATCGCGCCCGGCAGGACTGCAATCGGCAGCGCGGCGCGCAATCCGATTCGGTCCGCCGCCAGACCGATCAGCCACGGCGCGACGAAACATCCTGTGTTACCCGCCGCCGACAGCCATCCGAATAGGGAGCCGCCTCCGCCTCGAATGCGCGCCGAGGCCGCCGCCAGCGCGGTCGGCCACAAAATTCCGCACGGCACCCCCGCAGCCACGAGCGAAATGACCGCGGGACCCGCCGCTCCCCAAACGCGCGCCAACAAGGTCAGCGCGACCGTGAGGCTCAGCCCGTACGCGAGCACCCGCTCCGGCGCGTACCCGTGCAGGAGCGGCGCGATCGCCAAACGGCTGACGCCCATCCCGAGCAGGAAGAGCGAGAGCACCGTGCCCGCCGCCGCCGCCGACCAACCAGCCTCGGCCCGCGCCAGGGCCGGCAGCCACTGGCTCAACCCCGCCATCGCCGCGCCTGACCCAAAGAACACCAAGACCCACCGGCCAAACTGCGGATGACCCAAGACTGCTCTCGCCCCGGCCGTCCCATGCGAGGCCTCCCGCAGCCTTGGCAGGGGCAGTACGGCAAACCCCATGGCCATCGCAAGCGGAACCGCCGTCAGTGAGAGCGGGAGACCCCGCCAAGATATCTCGCCCCGCAGCCATCCCGCGCCGAGAGCCGAGACGGCCACGGCGCCGATCGAGTACGCCGCGTGCAATCGGTTCAAGGCTGAAGCGGCGTGCACCCCCGACGCGCGCGCCACCAACGGGCTGAGCACCATGTCCAACAGCCCGGCGCCCAACCCCAGCGCAATGCACGCCGCCACCGCCCCCGCGAATCCGCGCGCGGCGGCGAGCAACCCCAGCCCCGCCGCCACCAGCAGATGTCCCGCTAGGGCAAACGGCCGGGGATGCGTACGGTCGGCCAGTGGCCCAGACAACACCAGCGCCGCCACGAAGCTCGCGCCGAGCGCGGCAAAGAGCCGGCCACGACGTTCCCAGCTCAGCCCCCCCGCCCCCCCCAGCTCCGAGGCCAGCGCGGGCATGATCAATGGAAGAATCACCGTTGCGGCCGCCAGCACCACCATGCCGCCGGCACACCACCGGGCGATGCGAGCTCCACACACCGGCCCTTCGGCTACGCGGCTCACGAAGCGGTCACGCCCTCTAGGGCGGGACAGATCACCTCACGCGCCGCGTCGTGAATGCGGCCGTTGGTGGCCAGAAACCTCATCGTATGGCCGCCCAGCTTCTGAAGCACCTCGCAGCGGCCCCCCGCCCGCTCCACCAGCAGCGCACCCGCCGCGACATCCCACAGGTGAATCGAGGTTTCGACATACCCCTCGCCTCGTCCCGACGCGACGTAGCACAATTCGGCGGCCGCCGACCCCAGGATACGCAACTTCCTCACCACCGAAGCCAACCGTTCGGTCACCCGCAGCGAGACTCCACGATCCCCCTCCTGCTCGATCATCCCGGTGTAGACGATCGAGCGCGACAGCTCCGTCTCCTCCGACACCCGAATCGGCCTTTCGTTGCAGTATGCCGGCCCGCTCGCCGTCACCGTGTACAGCTCGTCGAGGTCCGGAAGCCAGATCGCACCGGCCACCGTCCGCTCCTCGACCTGCACCGCCACCGACGAGGCCCAGTACGGCAACCCGTGCGCAAAGTTGACCGTGCCATCAATCGGATCAATCACCCACCGGTACTCGCCGGTCTCGTCCAATCCCCGCTCCTCGCCCAGCAGCGCATGACTCGGATGACGCCGGCGGATTACGGCGGCCGCCGCCGCCTGCGACTCCACGTCAAGCGCCAGTTTCACATCGTGCGCCGCCACCTCGACGGTCTCGCGCCGGCGCCGACGATTCGCGCGAGCATGGCCTCCCGCTGCGCGCACGGCCTCGACGCAGACGGCCAACAAATCGCTGTCGGACATGTGTTTCATGGTCTGCGCCCCCGCCACGGGTCCGCCGGAGGGCGAAGGCGCTTCACTCTAGGTTCCGGACGGCGTACATTCAACCGAAAACGCCGCGCCCCGGCTCGCCGGCATGGGCGAATCGGGGACCCGGCAGTGTGCACTGACGGAGGATTCGCGACGATGGGACACGTGGTGGTGCCGGCCGCCGAGGCGCTCCTCGACAAGGAGATCCGGGTGCTGGACAAGGGTTTTGTGCGGCTCGTGGATTATATGGGAGGCGATGCGCGCATCGTTCAGGCGGCGCGCGTCTCTTATAGCCGGGGCACGAAATCCGTCCGGGACGACGGCGCGTTGATTGATTACCTGATGCGCCACCAACACACCTCACCCTTCGAACACGTCGTGATCGAGCTGCACTGCAAGCTCCCCATCTTCGTCGCGCGACAGTGGATCCGCCACCGGACCGCGCGGATCAACGAGATCTCGGGCCGGTACAGCGTCCTCGCCGACGAATTCTACCTACCGCCTGCCTCCCAGATTCGCCGGCAGTCCCGTGACAACAAACAGGGCCGCGACCCGGAGGAACTTCCGCCCGAGGTCCAACGCGAAGTACTCGACCTACTACTGCAGGAGCAACAGGCGGCCTACGAGACCTACCAGCTTTTGCTCCACCGCGGTGTGGCTCGAGAACTGGCGCGCATCAACCTGCCGCTCTCGGTCTACACCCAGTGGTACTGGCAGATGGACCTTCACAACCTGTTTCACTTCCTCGAGCTTCGGCTCGATCCTCACGCCCAATGGGAGATCCGAGAGTATGCGAAGGCCATCGCCCGCATCGCACAGGCCGTCGCCCCGCTCGCCTATGCCGCCTTTGAGCGACATGTGCTCAACGGGCGCCGTTTTTCGTCCGACGAGGTGGCTGTTCTCCGCGAGATGGTCGCCGGCCGGGAGAATCCGCTGAGCGGCGCCGCGCTGCGCGAATTCGAGGCGAAATTGGGCCTCACACACCCTCCTCCCTCGGAGGAACCACCCCGCACCGCTCCGCCCCCTCGCCGCCCATCCCGCTCAGCCGGCACCGACGAATCCCGCACGCCAGCGGCGGAAGTGCCCACATCGCCTCCCCCCACCCCAAAAATCTCGGGCAAATGGCCCTCCCATCTCTCAGACGAAGAAATCAATCAATTGCCGCTGCGATGGTTCGAGGGCACAATCCGCGTCATCGAACGTGACGAGGATTTGCCCGAGGCGCTGAACACCCTCACGGATGCGCGGGTATTGGGCTTCGACACCGAGTCCCGTCCAGCGTTCCGTCCGGGTGAGTCGTACCCGATTTCGCTCATCCAGTTGGCCACAGCCGAGGAGGTGTTTCTCGTCCGCCCGGCGAAACTCTCCGACCTGGCGGCGCTGTGGCGGCTGTTTGAATCGGACAAGATCATCAAGGCCGGCGTCGCCCTGCAGCAGGACCTCCGCAAACTCGCGGAATTGCATCCGCTGAAGCCGGCTGGGTTCGTGGACATCGCGACGCTCGCCGCCCGCATGGGATTTCGAAAAACCGGCACGCGCGGCCTGGCCGCCGCTGTGCTCGGGTTCCGAGTGTCTAAGGGCGTCCAACGATCGAACTGGGGGCGCTCCGAACTCACCGCAGCGCAAATCCGCTATGCTGCGACCGATGCGTGGGTCGCCCGTGCGCTGTACCTTGCCCTCACCAGCGCGGAAACGCCCGCGCCCCAGCCTCCATCGTCCCCGTCGTGAGCCGCCAGGGTGTCGGGTGCTTGAACTCCGCTGGACCAACGAAACGGATCCCGCAGATGCCCCGCGATGGTCTCTCTCGGAGAAGCGCGCTGCAACGGATCGCACTGGGCGCGGTTCCCTTCCTTCTGCCCTCGCGCGGACGCGGCCGTCCGCCCCCCTCTGAGCGAATCCACGTTGCCTGCATCGGCGTGGGTGGCATGGGCATGCGCCTGCTCCGGACCGCTCTGCAGCACCCAGACGTCCAGATCGTCGCCGTCTGCGACCCCGTTCGAGCTTCCAACGAGTACAACCACTGGTACAAGGAGGGCTGGAAGGGCGCATGGTTCGGCCGCGAACCGGCCCGATGCGTGGTCGAAGATCACTACGCCCGCGTCGCCGATCAGCCCAACTACCGCGGTTGTTTCGCCACCCCCGACTTCCGTGAGGTGCTCGCGCAACCGGATCTGGACGCCGTCATCATCGCCACACCCGACCATTGGCACGCTCCGATCACCATCGCCGCGGCCCGAGCGGGAAAGGACATTTACTGCGAAAAACCCCTCTCGCTCACCCTCGACGAGGGCCGACGCATGGTCGAAGCCGTCCGACGCTATGGGCGCGTGCTTCAAACCGGCACCTACCGCCGGTCGTCCGCCGAGGCTCGGCGGCTCTGCGAACTCGTGCTCAACGGGCGAATCGGCCGCCTCCGCCGCATCCTCGTCGAGATCGGCCCCAATCATCGCCCAAATCCGACTCCGTGGGAGCCTCAACCAGTGCCAGAATGGCTCGATTACGACATGTGGCTCGGACCGGCGCCGTGGGCGCCGTATCACAAGGACCGTTGCCTGTACTCCTTCCGATTCATCCGCGATTATTCCGGCGGCAATGTGACGAACCTCGGCGCACACATGATCGACATGGTCCAATGGGCCACCGGCCACGACAACACGATGCCCGTCGAAGTCGAAGATCTCGGCGGCGTGTTTCCCACCGCCGGCCTCTTCGACGTCGCCGATCCAGCCCACTTCCGCTGCCGCTACGCGGACGGCACCGAATTCGAATGCCACACGGGACAACGCTTCGCTTGGGTGAAGTTCGAGGGCGACCATGGCTGGCTCGCCTTCGATGACCGCATTACGGCGTCGAGCCCCGAGCTCCTTCGGGCGCGCATCGAACCTGGAGAGCGAAGACTTCGCGAGTCGGATGACCACATGCGTGATTTCCTCGACAGCGTGCGCAGTCGCCGCGATCCCGTTGCCCCGGTCGAGATCGGCCACCGGTCCGCCGCGATCTGTCATCTCGGCAACATCGCGATGGAACTTCACGCGCGCCTGCGATGGGATCCGCAGCATGAGGTTTTCGTCGGACCACACGCCGCCGAGGCCAACCGACGCCGCGTGCGCCCATGGCGCCCACCGTGGACCGCCTAGCTGGCGCCCGCCTCGGGCTCGCAAAACGGAGATTGCCTTCCGAGTCCGCCCAGCGGTTGACGCTGCCGCACTCTGACCGCATCATGCTCATCGGCCGGCGGCGGGATAGCTCAGCTGGTAGAGCAGAGGACTCATAAGCCTTTGGTCGGGGGTTCGAATCCCTCTCCCGCCACCAGCCTTCCGGTTGGGCCGGTCGCGTACGGCCCGTTGATTCGATACCTCGCAGGATCTGCACCGTAGTCGGTGATCGGTTCCTCGCACGGTCAGCCCAGGGATCCCGGCTCAGAACCCCTCAACAGCACACACCCATCTGAGGGGTTCACGCTGCACGCCGCGCGATCCGCCCAGGCCGCGGCACCGGATCGGCGCCGATCCACAGATCCGCCCTTCCGTTCGGGTTATTCCCGCCCCCCCAGCTCAATGCGGAGCGAATGCCAATAGGCCGCCTCGTTCGCCCCGTTGTTCGGATTATTCACCACTTCGATCGGCACCCGCCGACCGGCCCAGCGTCCCAGGTCGACCGATCTTCTCAGCCATCCGTCGATGGCCGTCGTGTCCCCCACCACCGTTCGCACGACCTCTTCACCTGAGACCCGAACCAGCAACTCGAAATCGCCCTTCGGATGATGCCCCACCTCGATGACCAAACGGGCCCCCACTTCCGGAACTGTCACCTCACGTACGAGCGTACAGCCGGTCGTTCGATTGCGCGGATGCGTCACCCATACGCCGCGCCGCCCTCCCCACTCGCGGCGAAATCCTGGTTCCATGTCGGTGCCGCAATCGCGAATCGCCCAACCTCGGATCGGATTCTGAATTGCAGCGTAGGGCATGCGGTCCAGCTCCTCCACGGAAAAGGTGACGCCCAGCGGCGGATCGGGGTCCCAACTCCTGAGCAGCGGACTGGGGTTCGGATTGCGTCGCCGAATCACGAACACATCGCCCTCCGCTCCGGTCTCGATCCGGCCGCCGTGACGGACCACGGCCTGACGCGCCAGACGCTCACAGACATCCAGCAACCGATCGAACGTGTACGCGGAGTGACTAAACCTCCGGCTCCGCTCCAGCGCGGCGCGCCACCCCGCCGGCAGCCGGTCGAGGCCAAGCGCAACACCGAGCACGCCCATCGCGCTGGAGGGATTGCAGTCGGAGTCCTGACCACATCTCATGGAAATGACGATCGTCTGGCTCGGATCCGACTCTCCATACAGCAGGCCCATCAACACATACGCGCCGTTGATGCGCGCATCAATGCCGCCATTCGAGCCGCGGTCGCGTCCCAATCGCCACTTTTGCTGACACTTGTTCCACGTCGCCTCCCAGTTCCGGGGCTCCTCCGCATGCCAGGCCAACAGGTCTCGCACCATCGCGGCATAGTCGCTGCCCGCCGGAATAGCCGCCAGCGCCGCTTCCACAATTCTTCGCGGTTCCCGCTCGAAGAACGCCTCCGCATACATCGCGCCGATGAACTGGCCGGCATAGACACCGTCGCCGTAATTCATGAGACGCCCGAAGATCCAACCGAGGTCCACCGCCACCTGCGGCAGACCGGGCGCGATCAGCCCTGAGTAGTCGGCCTCGATCTGGTAATCAATGTCATTGGGGCATGGGTTGAACGCCGGATGCCCCGAGTCCGGCGGTGCGATCCCAAGGCGGAGGTTGTTGCGTCCAGCGCGGTTCGCGCACCAGAGGCGGTAGTCCGAATTCGCAAACGCGATCCCCGCTTCGCGGATCGGCACATCGAGGCCATGCCGTTCGAGCACCTCCAGAAACGTCAGTTCCACATACAGATCGTCCTGATCGAACGCCGCATTGATCCATGCGTCGGACCATGCCGGCACCCGGTCCGCCGGAATGATCTCGTCCCTCCACTTGAACTCGGTGGGCGCTCCCCAGGCGACGCCCACCATCTGACCGATCCAGCCGGCCTCCATGCGGCGCCGATACTCCGCCACCGCGAGCCGCCGCTCGGTGCCGTCGGACGCCGTCGCCGGCCACGCCCCCATTAAGACCGCCAGGGAACCCAGCCCGAAGCCGAACGCCTTCCTCATGGTCATACTTCCACCCCACCTTCCTGGCCATCCGCGTCGGGCCGTGACCGCCAGGCCGCCCTGCTGCTCGAGTCTCGCGGTCCCGATCAGAGCGCGAGCAATCGCCCCCCGAGCGCGCATTCGAGCGTCGCGATCTCATAGTCGGCCCAGGCGCCGTGCACCACATCCGCGAAACTGTGCCGCGCGGCCGACTCGATCGCCTCGCGCCATGTCGGCGGACGGTCAACGATCCGGACCGACGCCACCACATGGGGCTCGACCAAGGCCGCGTGCAAGGCCGGCGTCACCGCCCAGCCGCGCGCCTCGATGGCAACCGCGTCGGCCCGGGCGGCCTCTGCGAGCCAACGCGCGGCAACGAGAATGTCCTCCGCCCGCTCACCCACCAGCGAACCACCCAGTACATACACAAAGATCGCATCGGCTTCATCCGTCCACGGGGAGCCATAAAACTTGCGCGATCGGGCAAGTTCGCCGAAGCCGCGCACATCTAACGTGCACACGGCGCGCCCCTCGGCCGCGAACGAAGCGGCGCGCTCACGCGCGGCCGCCGCGCCGCGGTCATCCACCACCAACAGCGGCGTCGTTCCCGCCCCCTCACGCCCCGGCCAGTACCAACCCCGAAGCCGCAGGCCATCCTCACGGACAAGCAACACTCGCTGTGATCCATCGGCACCCGGCACGCCCAGCTCGACCCTCGCCACCGGAATCTCGCCGACCGGCCGGATTCCCGCCCGACGCCGCACCACCCCGCCGAGTTCCTCGGCGGAACGCGGCGGACGGCGATCCGCCTGCGCGGCCGCCTCATCGCGTACAACATCGTAGACCGACCTGGCACCGGCCAGCCGCAGGGTCTGCCCCTCCGGCGTCACCTGCAGCTCCCGCCCCGACGGTCCGAACTCCGTCTCCGGCGGCACGTCCAGCCCGTCCACCCCGCGCAGCCAGCGGTTGAACCACCGGACCGTCTCCCGCAGATGCGTCTCCGACCACCCATGCTTGCCTTCGTCCTCCACGAGCCCGATGCGGTCCGCCCAACCCAACCGATCGAGCACTGACCTTGCTCGCTTGACCGCCCGTCGCGTGCCGTCGATCGGGAAGAAATCTTCAGTTTTCGCACACACCAACACCGGCAACGGCGCGCGGACATACAAGAATTCCGGGTGATCCAGCCCGAATGCCATCTGCCCAAAGATGTTTTGCTCGGCGTCCTGCGGGCCGATCGCCTCGTACACGCGCGGCAGCGTCGAGATGTAACAGCTCGGCGCCGCGGCTCGAATGCGCGGGTCGTACGTCAGCAGCAGCGACGTGAGCGTTCCGCCGCCGCTGTTTCCCATACAGGCGAGCCGCCCCGAGTCCACCTCCGGTCGCGATTCGAGCAGGTCCAGAGCGCGCACGCCATCCCACACGCGAAACGACGCAGTGTTCCAACCCAAGAGGATCGCGAGCGGCCCCAGACGGTTGTGCCCCGCCACCCCGAACTCGGGTTTTTCCCCCTCGATAATCCGCTGCAATCGCTCGCCCTGGTCGATCGGATCGTAGATCAGGGCAGCCATTCCATTCCACGCCGCTATCACGCACGCACGAACATAGTTCGAAGACGCGGTTCGCGGATGGTTCGCATGACCGCACGGAACGATGATGCCCGGATACGGCGGACGGTGGCGGTCATGCGACGGCAGAAACAGCGAAGCGGTCACAAAGTGGTTCGGCCGGCTTTCAAAGAGGAGATTCTCCACCCGATACGCCGGACGTTCAAGGGTGCGGATGACCTTCACGTTCAGCGGCGACCGCTCGGGCATCGGACCCAGTGACTCAGCAAACCGCCGCTGCACCTCACGCTGCCACGCCCCGATCGCATCGCGGTTCGTGAGCGACGCGGCGACCGCCACGATCCGCTCCTCCGCCGTGCGCAGGCGCCCATTCCAGTACTGAGATACTTCGGCCTCGCGTTCCTTCGCGGCCATGTCCTCCGCTATCGCAACCGAGGCCAACGCGATCAGAAACCAAAGAACAATCGCTACCCCCATGTGATTGCGCCCACCACGCCCCAAGGCGATCGTCGCCTGGCCCTTCAAGG
>CALLFZ010000047.1 GCA_938010045.1 uncultured bacterium | reverse complement strand
GACGTGGCGGATGGGACGGTTGTAAAATGCTACCAAAGCTCTGAAAGGAGACTTGGCATGAAAACGTCTGGGGCGGCATGGCGTCCAGCGGCGGCAGCGGGCGTGCTACTGTTGCTGCCGGCCTTGGTCTCAGGACAAGTAACGCAGATTACGCATGACGCAGTAAACCACTCGGCTTTTCTGATAGGAACCAACTGGAGCGACGGCTTAGCTCCCTCCAGCGACAAGGACTACCAAACAGCATACACCCTCCGCACGCCGACGGGGACATCGTCTTACAACTTTGGCGGTCGCTCGCTCGAGCTGATTGCCGGTGGCGGCCTGGATGGAACTCTGTTGTTCAAGGGGTCAAACACCGTTACGGTGAGCTACTTGATTCTGAACGGCGGCAAAGTCTGGCAGGGCGCTGCCGGCGGCTCGCCGGACATCGCAAGGCTGGCCGGCGGCATCGAGGTCATTGCGCCGTCGCGCTTTGCCACCGACGGAGCGGGCCGCACGCTAGATATCCGCTCGGGACTCACGGGTGCCTACGATGTGATCTTTTATTCCACCTTCACGACAGGTGTGCCGTGGACCAACCTGTTGACCTCCACCGCGAACAATCCGTTCTATGGTCGCATGGTGGTCAGCAATCGAACCGTCCTTGTGATCAACGATGAAAATCGACTGGGCACGAACGAAAGGCCTGCCCATGTCAGCGATCTCCTGACGCTCGTGAACGGCGGCGAACTTCGGGTCATCGCAAGCATCAATCTCGACGATCCACACCGTGGCGTGACGGTGACGTCTGGTGCCGCGCATCCCGGCGGCCAGCTCACGGTCGACGGTGGCAGTACGGTGTGGTCGTGGCTGCCGGTTTCGGGCAATGGCATGCTGATCAAATCCGGCGGTGGCACGCTGAACATGCGGGTCATCTCGAACTTTCAGGCCAACAGCTACAGCGGCGGCACGATCGTTCAAGGCGGTACTCTCAATGCCTACACAAGGGGCGCGCTGGGCACGGGCAACCTGACGGTAACGAATCTCAGCCGCGTCGAGTTGTTCTCGCGGGCGTTTCAAGGCTCGGTGATCAACGTCTACAGCGGTACGGTGGCGCTCTCTGCGTCGCAGGCCGCGAATGCGGCTACGATCAACATCCACCCGGGGGGCCGGCTGCTACTGGCGTTGCCGGATGCGGCGGCAGGGTCGACCGTGAACTGGAACGAGGGGGGTATCGTGCAGTACGCGCTGCCCGGCGCGCTGCCCACAACTCCGATGGTCGTCAGTGGGAATCGCATGGTCGAAACCTACACGAACAATGCGGTCCCGTTGGATGGCCGGTTCATGGCCGCGATCGATTCGAGTTCGGACGGCACGATCGGGATTGGTGCGAACAACGCGGTGGGTGTTCTGGACTTGTCGTTGCACCCGAATGTCCGCATCGGCGCCGCGCAGAACCTGGCCTATTGGGGGCATATCATTCCGGCCGGAAACGCGTATCAACTGGGCGGGTGGGGTCCCGACGCGCGGCTCACCGGCAACACCGGCTTGCAGATCGGCACGCTGACGGGCAACTACGATGTGGTCGTCGGCGCGACCGGCGCCGTCACGCTGGTGGCCGGCAACACGTTTTCTGGCCGCCTGATCATCACCAATGGCGGCGGCGTGGTGATCAACTCGGGCAACAACTCCTGGGGCGTGACGCCCGCAACCTTCGAGACCAATATCATCCTCAACGGCGGCTATATCCGTCCGCAGAACGCGGTGCAGTTCACGATCGAGCCGACGCGCGGCATCTACCTTGGCCCGGCCGGGGGAAATATCAACATCTGGAGCGGTTCGGCCACATTGACGATCGATGCTCCGATCTTTGGCCCCGGCGAACTCTACTTCTCGGATGCAGGAAACGCAGTGCTCTCCGCAACGAACACGTATGAAGGAGGCACACGGCTCGGCACGTTCGTGCGGTTAGGCAACAGTCTTTCGCTGAGTACCGGGCAGGTCACCATCACGGGGGCTCAGGCGGGGTTCGCATCCACCGGGGCCGTACCCGTGACGGTGTCGAACTCTCTTGTGCTTAATAACAATCTCACGGTGGGCCACCCTGTGTACAACGGGACCGTCAGTTTTGCGGGGCCGGTGAGTCTCGGTGGCACCATACGGCAAATCACCAATCGCAGCGCCACGGTGTTCCTGAATATGATCAGCAATGGCGGCATGAACGTGGTCGCCCTCCAGAATTCCACGTTAACCCTGGCGGCGAGCAACGCGTTTGCGTCGGGTTTCATCATGTCAGGTGGCGTTCTTGCGCTCGGGCACGACAATGCTCTCGGGGCCAGTACGGCGTACGTCTCGAATGTCCGCATCCAATCCATGGACGGCAATGCGCGCACGATTACCAACTGGCTGACCGTGGCGGGAACGTCCATCACGCTGGGCGCGCCGGGCACCGGCGATCTGACGTTGGACCACTTTGTGAATAACGGTACGGTTGGCAAGGTGTACAACATTGATTCGATCACCGCGACCTTCACGCACGGCTTGACCAATACCGGGCCGATCGAAATTGCCGGCAACGGAACGCTGGCGCTGGGCTCGACCGGCGCGATCGTGCGGGCCAGCCGCGTGGTTGTGCATCCGGGCGCCACGCTCGATGTATCCAGCCTGGCAGGGGGATTGCAAAGGACGACCGGCGCGCTGGAAGGCGGCGGCACGGTGAACGGCAGCGTGACGATGATGAGCGGGACCTCCTTGCTGCCCGGGACGGCGGAGCGAGCGCAGGTGCTCACCATCACCGGCAACCTTGCGTTGAACTCCAACAGCACGAACTATTTCCAGGTCGCCGAAGCCGCGACGCCGATCGGCACGGCCGACCGCGTGGACGTGACCGGAGATCTGAATCCGAACAGCTCCGTCATCCGAGTGGATCCGATCGGTTTTATGAGCGCCGGCAATTACACGCTCTTCACCTACGGAGGCTCCAAGCCAACCACGTTCGGCACGCTGATGTCCTTTGCGAGCAACGACGTTCGGTTCGGTTGGAACAGCCTTGCGGAGGGCGGCGGCGTGGTGCAGTTGGTCGTGACCGGCAGCAGCCAGACGCTGATTTGGGACGGCTTCGGCACGCCGACCTGGGACACGACCAACACGCAGGCATGGGCGGGTGGCGCCGAGCGCTTCTACACCTTTGACCGCGTCGTGTTCGACGACGCCGGATCGGTGACGTTCCCGGTCTCCCTCGCTGGAACGGTCCGGCCGTCCGGAATTGTCGTGTCCGGTTCGCAGGACTATGTTCTGAGCGGGAGCGGCGCAATCTCCGGCTGGACGGACCTCGAGAAGACCGGCACCGGCACGCTGACGCTTCAGACTGCAAACTCGTTCACAGGCACGGTCTGGGTGAAGGAAGGACGGCTGGTCGCGGCGGCCAATCTTGCGCTGGCTCCGGCCGCGCCGGGAACCACGGTGGTCACCAACGGCGGCACGCTCCAAATCAATGGCGGCGTGAACATCAGCTCGGAATGGGTGCGCATCAGCGGCGGAGGGATCGCGGGCGCGACCGGCGCGATTGTGAACGCGGGCGCCACAGCGGCGGGCCTGCAGCGTCTGAGTCTCGATGGCGACGCATTGGTCAACACCCCCGCTTGGCAGCTCGAATTTCGCGGTGGACCCGTTCGATTCCTGGAATTCAATGGCTATACGCTGACCAAGACCGGCACCGGCACGCTGATGTTCGTGGACACCGTGCTGTCCAACGCCGGCACGCTCGTCGTCAGCGAAGGTGCGGTGGCGGTGGAGCACAACACGCGCAGCGTGGGCGAGCCGGGCAACATCATCGTCCAGCCGGGCGCCATTGTCGCCTTTGCCGCTTGGGGCGGCAACCCGCAGTATCAATGGACCAACGTTATGAACGGCGGTATCGTGGGGAACTATCCGGCGATCGGCCGAAGCAATAGCGACGTGACCATGAGTTCGCCCTTCCGATTCGAGCAGGACACCGCGATTTACGTGACGAATGGGTCAATCACGATTTCCGGAAACATCGGGGGGCCCGGAGCTTTGCTCGTCACAAACTTCGCCGGAAACGGCGCCATCTATCTCAGCGGCACGAATAGGTATGCGGGCGGCACGCGGGTCACGGTGGGCCGACTCTCGACGACGGGCGCCTCCGTGCTGCCACTCGGAACCGGAGATGTGGAGGTCGACGGCGACCTGAACGGTCAGCTCTGGGTTCAGGGAGCCTCGCGCGTGACGAACGCCGTCACGATTCGCGGTATTGGATGGAGTGAAACCGCGGGACGTCTCGGCGCCATTCGATTGAGCGGCACCGGCACGATCAGCGGGCCGATCACGCTGGCGGGAGATAGCCGCATTGTCGCTTATACCGCGGCCGATTCGGGCGAAATCAGTGGGCCGATCTCCGGCAATTACATCCTGGAACTTAACTGGGCCACGAATTGGGCTGGTGCAGGAGCCACCCCGGGCCAAGGCACGATCACTCTCTCGGGCGATAATTCCGGCCACACGGGCACCATGCGGCTGTTGGGCGGCACCGTGCGGCTCGGCACCGACACGGCGCTCGGCCAGGGCCTCTTCTACATGGCGGGCGGCCGGCTGGTGCCGACCGGCCTCGTTGAGCGGACGATTCCGAACAACATTCTAATGTCGAACGTAGTCGCATTCGGCGGCGGCCATCCGATGGATCGCGGCAAACTGACCTTCAATGGCTATGTCGTCGGACGCGGAGCGATCCTGATCGAAGGGTTCAATGACATCGTTTTCAATAGCGCCGTGGCTCCCACCGGTACGCTGACCATCCGCGGCGCGAACAACGTGTGGTTCAACGGCCAGATTACCACCAACGCTGGCTTCACGGCCAACGGGTATGGCGGGACAATCTACCTGAATGCAGCGAATACCTACACCGGCGACACGATGGTCGCCGGCAAGAACCTGGTGCTCGGCCACGCCGGCGCCATCCCCACCGGCGCAAATCGTGGCAACCTCACCATCAGCGGCGGGATCCTCGACCTCAACGGCTTCTCGCCAAGCTTCAATGGGCTGGGCGGCAATGCGACCGTGACCGACAGCACCGCTACCGTCACGACCCTGATCGTCGGTAACAACAGCGCAACCTCCTCGTTCAGTGGCGCGTTGAGCGGTTCGCTGACGACGGTGCAGAAGATCGGCAATGGTCTCCTCGGTCTGCCGAGGACGCTGAACGGTAATCTGGATGCTCAGGCCGGTCGAGTGCAGATCAACAAAGGTGTGGACGGCAACGTTTCGCTTGCTTCGGGCGCCGTCGTCGAACTCAACGGAAATGGCCTGCTGGGCGAATTTTATCCTATGGCAACCTGGAACCAGAACAACGAGGACCCTCGGTTGTGGAGCCCGGAATTCATGGCCGCCGCTTTCGCGGGCACGAACCTGCTGGTGGAAGCGGCCAGCAGCCTGCGCAGCGCGAACTTCTCGTTCGGTGGCAGCGGGGCGCCTCTGCTGCCGCCGCCCTTTGAGAAAGGAAATAACCGTGCGCTGAACTTCATGGCTCGGTGGACGGGCAAGTTCATCGCGCCATCGAATGGCATGTACGACTTCGAAACTCGGAGCGATGATGGCACGATGCTGTGGATCAACGACCAACTCGTCGTGTACAACGACCGTTACCAATCCGCTACAACCCGTGGAGGCAGCATTTACTTGACAGCGGGCGAGCATGATATCGTCATCGGCTTCGTCCAGGGTACTGGTTCTGTCGAAGTTGATGCGCGCCTCTCCGGATCGGCAATCCCCAATTCGCTGCTCAAACTGACGGATCTGGTCTCGATTGGCACGCTGTCGGGCGCGGCGGGTTCGACCCTGTCGCTCACAGGCAATGTGCCGGCACGAGTCGTCCAAGGCAGCGATGCGACGTTTGCCGGGCTCCTTGTGGGTTCGGGTCCACTCATCAAGGCGGGCGGCTCGAGACTGACGCTGACAGCCAGCAGCCCCTTTACCGGCCCCATCGCGGTAACGGCGGGCACGTTGCGAGTCAATGGCAGCCTGAATTCCGCAGGATTGATCACGGTGTACGATACAGCCACGCTGGACGGGATCGGCTCGGTCAACGCGATCACGGTCCAGTCCGGCGGCACTCTCTCGCCCGGCGCGAGCCCCGGCATCCTCACCGCGATGGGTGCGGTCACGATGGAGAACGGCTCCACGCTCAACATCGAGCTCAACGGCCTGACGCTGGGGACGGACTACGACCAGCTCTACCTTCAAGGCACCGCATTGACGCTGAATAATCCGATTCTGACTGTCGTGCTGGGCTTCACGCCGAGCCTTGGGGATACATTCCAAATCATCAATGGATTCTCGTCGTTCACCGGTGCCTTTAACGGCCTGCCAACCTCGGGGAGCACGTTTATGGTGGGCTCAACGCAGTTCCAAATTGACTACAACACGAGCGACATCACTCTGACCGTTGTGCCCGAGCCCGCGACGCTCAGCCTGCTCGGACTGGTGGTCGCGGGCGCCCTGCTGCGTCGCCGATTGAATTTGAACCGCTGAGGCGGGTCGGGGATTGCCAGTTCTTCTCGGCGGGTGCCGTCGGCACCAACGGAAGACGTGTTTCCGCTCGGGCGCCGATGAAATTATGAACGCGCTTCTTCTGGACAAAGCCGATCGTGTCCTTAGCGTCGCGCGCCGCATGACACCACAAACGGAAACGCCCCCAAACGACGGGTGCATGCGCACACGGCAAAGGCCATGTGGGGGCGCGTGAAGACGACCGAGATGCTCGACGTGTAGGCGCGCAATCGGCGGCCGAGGACGGGGAGGCTGCTCACCGTACAGATCCCGACGGCGGCGTTGCGCGGCCAGCGCGATCTGCCGCGCACGCGGATGTTCCCGGTGTGGCAACGCACGCGGTAGACATGTCGGATTCCGGCGAATCTGACCGAGCACACCTTGAACATCACGTGGTTCAACGCCATCTCCGGAACGCAGGCCCCGCCGTGGACGTGTGGAGGGGGGCGCGAAGTGCTTTGCGAGTGGCGAACACATGGCGTCGTCTGCCAGTGCGGCGCGTACACTCCAGCGGCGACCAAACGCGGTTTGGGCGCCGGCGCGGCGATGATGTGGGGGCTCGTCCCGCCAGGGAATCCCGACGAACCCAGAGATGTCCAAGAACAGAAAAATTGACCGACGCGCCTTCAGAGACGTCTGGGCGCGAACCGCTCTACCCCGCCCAGCCTATGGATGGGCCATGCAGCCATTCGTGGGCCGTGGCCGAGATCGCACGCTCACGGAAAACTCACATTTGGGCCCTTGCAGAGCGGGTAGGGGCGATCTATGGTGATGATGATGAAGACAACGGGACGTCGGCAACGGATGGGATGGCTGGCGGCTGCACTGTGTTTGCTGGGGCCCGTCGGCGCGGGGGCACAGTTGCTGCTGTTCGTCAGCGAATACAGCACAGGGAACCTGCGCGCGTTCGATCCGGCGACGGGGACCCCGGCGACTCTTCCGCCGGGGTATACGCCGGTCGGAGGGTCATCGGTCGGCGCGGATGGGATGGTGACCGACTCGAGCGGGCGTTTGTATGTGAATCGAGATGGTGGCGTGGTTCATCGCCGGTCGGCGGACGGCCTCACGTTCTCGGCGTTCACCACGATCTCCGGCAGTCCGACGCTCCTCGATCTCACCCGCAACGCCACCCACCTGTTCGCGGCGAGCTACGGAACGCCGACGCTCTATCGCATCAGTCTGACCGACGGCTCATGGTCCGCCCTTTCGGGTCCTTCGGGATTCGGGACGTCGGACGGCGTTCGAATCGGCCCCGACGGTCGTCTGTACGCGGTCGATAGTTCGGATGGGGAGATCTACGCATATGATCTGGTGACGGCGACGTGGAGCACGTTCCTGACGTCACCGCCGACTGCGGGTATCGCATCGCAGATGGAGTTCAGCGGAGACCATGTGTTCGTCAGCCGCACGATCGGCGGCGAGGGACGGATTTACCGCTATTCGCTCTCGGTGCCCGGCAACTACACGACGGGGCTCGACCCGCTGAGCGAAACGTTGATTGGCAGCATTGGAACCACGATTGCGACGGGTATTCGGATCGGCCCGGATAGTCGACTCTACGCGAACGCGTTCAACAACGGGGAGGTGTGGCGCTCAGACGTCGGGATCACGACGATGGGCGCCTCGCCGTGGGTCTCGGGCTTGAATTCGCCGGCATCGTTATATTTCGCCGCGATTCCCGAGCCGTCCACGGTGGGTCTCCTCGCGATCGGTGGCTTGATTGCGCTACGGCGTCGCCGCCGGAACACGCGCTGAACCCGCCTTTGGCGTGCGGTGCCCGGCGCCGCTCGGCTCCGCTCCGACATCCGGTGACGCGCCGCAATTCACTTCTCGGCCTCGCGATCCGAGACCCCCTCACCCCCTCACCGAGGGAATCTAAGCGGCGTGGCGGCCTGCCTCGCATCGCGCCTTGCCGCCGTACTCCAAAGCGCCCTCCCCGCGCAATGCGCCCGGCGTTAGCGTCCGGAAAGGACCGGTGGTCTCGCCGCTCATCGCGGGCGCCGAGGCCAGCGCACCTCCCGATGCGCGACATGCGCCGGATCAGTGTCACCAACGGTTCGCCACGGTCCGCCTTCGTCCCGCGTGCGCACAGCGATGGAGCCAGCCGCCCGCAGCCACACCGCGCTGTTGTCGCTCCCTCACCCCGCGGGCCGCGGGCCGGGGACGCCCCCACCGCCTTGCCTCTTGCCGGCGCAGGCCGGTCAGTTCTTCGGCTTGCGGCCGTACACCTCCACCTCAATGTAGTGGTTCATCTCCCCCGCCGTGCTC
>CALLFZ010000046.1 GCA_938010045.1 uncultured bacterium | reverse complement strand
TCCGCCGGGGGACCGGCGGAACTACAGCACTGTAGCTCCGGCGCTCTGCTGTAGCTCCGGCGCTCGGCCGCCGGAGATTTCCCCCCAAATTTTCCGCCGGGGGACCGGCGGAACTACAGCGCTGTAGCTCCGGCGCTCTGCCGCCGGAGCTTTCTCGCCCATATTTTCCGCCGGGGGACCGGCGGAACTACAGCGTCCCGTAGGCGGAGACGCCTCCGCAGAACACTGCGGCACAGGGCAGACGTAGAACCGACGCTTTCAGATCCATGTTCGCCGCTCCGGTCACCACCACCCTGGTCCGGCCGGTCGCGCTCATCGCGGGGCAGTTAGCTGGCGGGGTGCTGGTACGGGCGGCTGGCTGGCCAGCATTACGAGTGCCTCGGTGACCCGACCGGCCATCTCTGGGCGCAATACGAGATATCGGTGCGGACCATCCGGCGCCGGCTCAAATCGGGTTTCACCGTCATCCTCGACGATCACGCGTCCGGGCTCGGACAGCTCGAAGTAGCCGCGATCCGGGCGCACCGCATACAACGCGGCGGTCAGGTCCCACGTGGGACGGTTGTGCGGCGGCGGCTGGTACAGAACGTAGGCCTCGGCGAGCGGATGGTGCGGAACATAACGGTAGTCCCGCTCGATGCTGATTGCCGGATAGGGCAGCGCGATGCCGATCTCGAAGCCGCTCCAGACGACCGGCGTTGGCCACGCCGTGGCCACCTTCTTCGCGGCCGGAATATCCTTGATCACGTTGTACTCGAGATGCCGCTTGCCGCCGATGGGCTTGAACGCGCCGGCCATGACCGACAGCAGTCGAACCTTCCGGGCCACGAGGTCTCGACCCGAGAGCGGCGAAATCTCGTCGGGCGGGCTGTCCAGCAGCCGCGCGAGGTTCGACGAGAAGCCAACCTGCACGATCACCACCGAGCCGTCCGATTCTGCCGTGAGGATACGTCGCAACAACGTGGTCGCCTCGGGCGCGTCCTCCCCTCGAAGATCATGCGGATATCGCAGCCGGTCGCCGTCGCGTTGTTCCGCGAGGTTCAGAAATTTGCCGGGGCCCGGCTCGGCCCCGCCGCGCACGACGCCGATCGGGATGTCGCCACGGCCATAGAACGTGTTCACCGCGTCGGTGAACGCGGCGGCCAAGGGGTTGTCCTTCGTGATCGTCACCGCAATCAGACGGCATTCGCCACGCGACTCCAGCGCATGCAGCATCCCGAGAGCCAGTACATCGTCCACGTCATTGCCGATATCCGTATCGAACACGATCGGCACTGGTCCGGCGGCCGCCACCACCGCCATCGCCGACGCCCCAACCACCCATGGCCAAGTCGGATTCATCACGGACTCCCTTCTGCAACAGAACACCCCACGATCAGTCAGGGCGGCAGGCAGCACCCGGCGGAGACACCGGCCCGTCCGCGCGCCCCAGAACTCGATCCAGCCATCGCCGCGATGCCCGGCGCAGGGACCCCGCTTTCGCGCCTCGACGGGAACCTCTTTGCTCAAACGGCGCCGTAACCAATATCGCCGTCGTCATAAGTTGTCAAATCTCGGGGCGGATCGTGGAGCCGATTGCGATGTCGGGAATCGCTGGACATACAGTCGTCGGCGAATGGGCGGCGAACATCGTGTATGCCAACGAGCCCGTGACATTCACCGGTGTTTCTTGCCGCTGCCCCAAAAACACTGCCTTTTGACCTCTCTGCCCCCTGCCGCGGGTATGAGATGTGCGGTATAGAAGAACAGCATGAGCTCCGGCTACACCCCCCTCCCCCTCGCTCTTCGGTTGGGATTCCCTCGACGACTCGCCCGTGCTCCGAACCCCCGACGCGTATGGTAGACCCGGCCGGCCGAGAAGCTCGTGAGATCGGGGCGGGACGGCTCAAATGGGGACAGGCACCTGCTTTTTCCCTCTTCCGCCGGGGGACCGGCGGAACTACAGCGCTGTAGCTCCGGCGCTCTGCTGTAGCTCCGGCGCTCTGCCGCCGGAGCTTTTCCGCCCATATCTTTCGCCGGGGGACCGGCGGAACTACAGCGTTCTGTAGGCTGCTCAAATGGTCTTCGAGTAGGGACAGGCACAAGTGCAGCTGGATCGGCTCCGGAGCGAGGCTCCGTCAGCCTCGCTTCGGAAACGATGTCGCGGCCACAACCGCGGAGCGTTTCGTCACGAGCCTCCCCAAACGCCTGCGCAGCCGGCCGGCGGCAGGGCGGGCCGCTGCAGTTCCGCCTGGCCGCTGCCGAATACTACGGATAGGCCGCTCGCATTCCGGCCAACGCCTTCGGTGGATGAGCGCGTTGGCGCGACCCGACGGCTGCCTAGCGCCCAAGCTTACGGCACGCTCGAGCACGTGCCGTCTCTACCTGGTTTGCGCCACCTCGCGCCGTTAGGCGAGGTGAGTCGTGGCAGGCTCCGAGGGGGTCCCCCTCTGTGGAGCACCGTACTTCACACGGCCACGGTCAACAACCGCGGCGAGTGCAACGCGTGCGACTTATCGGGCCGTACTCGGTGTTCGCGGGAAGTGATGGACCGTGCCGCGGGCAACTTGTCCTCCGTCGTCTCCGCGCATGTACGACGAACGTGAGTGACCGCAATGAATCCGGCGTATTCCGGATCCGTATTGTGGTCGTATCCGGAGGGTCCACCGCCCACGGTGTCGGCGTACGAAGCGCAAAGAGACGGGGTTTTCCGAACGCCCACCGCATCGTGGCTGGGAACAGGCTGGGGCGGTTCGGCCAGCACCCTGCCGGACAAATGGGCAGTGGCGTCTGATGCGGCCAACGCTGGTTGGACCGTCGGCACCGGCCCTTCCGCGACGGCCGCCGATCATTCAGCGCCGATCTAGAACGAGAAAACGCGGACCCGGTTGACCGGACCCGCGCTCCCGTCGACTCGCGCCGCTCTATACTTCCTTCACGGGAACCACGCGCCGCTGCGACTTCGCCTCGGGCGTTTTGGGCAGCACCACGGTCAGGATGCCATTCTTGAACTTCGCCTCGACCTTGTCGAGATCGAGACCCGCCGGCAGCGGAATCTCTCGCTCGAACCGCCCATACGCCCGCTCGACGAGGTGATAGCTGCGCTTCTTCTCCTCGCGTTCCTGCTTCTTCTCGCCGCGCAGGATCAAGACGTCGTTGTCCACCGAGACCTCGACATCCTTCTCCGTGAGGCCCGGAAGCTCGGCCGTCACCCTCAGTTCGTCATCCGTCTCCGATACCTCGACCGACGGGCTGACGAACGCGGGAGTGCCACGCCACGCGGGCCAACCGCGGAACGTCTGTTCCACGTCGCGGAAGAAGCTATCGAACAGCGAGGTCATCTCCCGATGCAGCGCGTCGAACGGACTTTCCTCGGCTCGGGCCGGCGCCGCGCCGCGCCCGCGCCGCCAGGGAATCAGGCTACGGCTCATGGGTCATACCTCCTTTCGTTGAGATTGGTTCCTTTCGTCGTTGCCGCCGCCGCCGCTCCTATTCAGCTTCCACCTTGATCGGCTTCGGCCGAACCTCGGGCGCGAACGGCAGCGTCACCGTCAAAACTCCGTTCTTCATCTGAGCTCGGACGTGATCGCGATCCACCGGCACGGAAATCGCAAACGTCCGCTCAAAGTCCCGTGCGCAGAATTCCTGCAGGTCTGGCGACTCGAGTTCCGGTTGACTGGCCGGTACCGTGCCGCGGATCCGCAGCACATCGTTATCCAGCTCGACGGTCACCGCCGACTGGTCCAGTCCCGGCAGGTCGGCCACCACCACGAGCGCCTCCTCGGTCTCGTAGATGTCCGCTGCCGGCGCCACGACCGGTCTCTCCCGAATCGCATCCACTGCGCGGGGTTCCGCGCTCGTCACTGACACGGCTCTGGTCTCGCTCATGGTCACACCTCCTCATCCGCTTACTCTGCCGTGACCGCCACCGCGCGCGGTTTGGTCGCCTCCCGCCGCGGCAGTTTCACGGTCAGAATTCCGTTCTTGTGCGTGGCCGACACCTTGTCGGCCTCCACCTCCCAGGGCAGCCGCAACGACCGCGCAAACGGCCCTACCGGCCGCTCCTGGCGATGGACCTCCTTTGCGCTGTCCGGCACGACCGAGGGCCGATCACCTTCGATCGTCAGCACATCGCCGGCCACGGAGACCTTCACCGAGGCCGGGTCGACACCCGGCAGCTCCACCTGCACCACCGCCGCCTCGTCGTCCGCCCGAGCGTTCATCCGCGGGAAGACATCCGTAGGACGGCAAAAAGAGTCTAGCAGGCGGTTCATCTCGCGCTGGAACCTCATCAGATCCACCATCGGATCCCACAGCATGTCCGTCATTCTCATCGCCGACACCTCCATTCTTCGTCCATTGTTTTGGTGCCGTCGCATAGCTCAGCATCACGCATGCCAACACTAATAAGGAATTGCAAGATGTTGTCCATGAATATATTGCATGCATCACCGCATAAAATAAGTGCCAATCTGACACTGTTCTGTGCTGAATCGCGCTCTGTTGGTGCGAGATGTGCCAGAATGGCACTTTTTGTGTGACTTTGTTTCTTTTAGGATGGTGTTTTCGAGCTGGCATTTAAGATGCTTGGAGAGGTTGAAACCAGATTTTTTGGGGTGATAAGGATGCAGACAGACCGTTTGACCGTTAAATGCCAAGAGGCGTTGCAGGCTGCTGTCTCGAAGGCGGCCGAGCGACGCAACCCGGAGGTTGAGCCCGAGCACCTGTTGTTGGCCTTGCTCGAGCCCACCGACGGGGTCGCGGCGTCGCTGCTCGAGGTGATCGGTGCTCCTCGCCCGCGCGTGATTGGCGAGCTGGAGCGTCGGCTCGAATCGTTGCCTCGGGCTGAGGGCGCCGGCGTGATGGGCGGTGTCCCCTCACGGGCTTTGCTGCGGCTTCTCGACTCGGCGTGGAAGGTTGCCCAGCGTATGCGCGATGAATACATCAGCGCCGAGCACGTGTTGCTGGCGGCAGCGGAGGACGACGCGCTGCCGGCGGGGCGGGCCCTTCGTCAGGCAGGAGTCACGCCGGACGCGCTATTGCGCGCAATGCAAACGATCCGCGGTAGCCATCGGGTGACCGACGCCTCGCCGGAGGACAAATACGATGCGCTGCGAAAGTACGGTCGCGACCTGACTGATCTTGCCCGACAGAACAAGCTCGATCCGGTGATTGGTCGCGACGCGGAAATCCGGCGCGTGATCCAGGTGCTCTCGCGCCGTACCAAAAACAACCCCGTGCTGATCGGCGAGCCCGGCGTGGGCAAGACGGCGATCGTCGAGGGGCTCGCGCAGCGCATTGTAGCCGGCGATGTGCCCGAAGGCCTTAAGGATCGCCGGGTTGTGGCGCTCGACCTTGGCGCGATGGTGGCCGGCGCGAAGTACCGCGGCGAGTTCGAGGAACGCTTCAAGGCCTTTCTGAAAGAGGTGCTCGCCTCGGAAGGACGCATTATCCTCTTCATTGATGAGCTGCACACGCTGGTCGGCGCCGGCGGCGCCGAGGGCGCGGTCGATGCCTCGAACATGATCAAACCACCGCTCGCCCGCGGCGAATTGCGATGCGTCGGCGCCACCACGCTGGACGAATACCGCAAGTACGTGGAAAAGGATCCCGCGCTCGAGCGCCGGTTCCAGCCCGTTCGGGTGAACGAACCGAGCGTGGAGGACACGATCGCGATCCTGCGCGGCCTCAAAGAGCGGTATGAGGTCCATCACGGCGTTCGCATCCAAGACGGCGCGCTCGTGCAGGCCGCGGTCCTTTCCCACCGCTACATCACGGACCGGTTCCTGCCGGACAAGGCCATCGACCTGGTCGACGAGGCCGCCAGCCGGCTTCGCATGGAGATCGACAGCATGCCGGTGGAGATTGACCAGATCGAGCGGCGGATTCTGCAGCTCGAAATTGAACGGCAGGCGTTGCAAAAGGAGACCGATGCCGACTCGATCGAGCGACGACGTCGCCTCGAGGACGAGCTCGAACGTCTCCGCGCGGAGAGCGCGAAGCTCAAAGCGCATTGGCAGAAGGAAAAAGAATTGATCGGAGAGCTGAGGTCGCTGACCCGGGCGCTCGATCTGCTCAAGGCCGAGCTCGAAGCCGCCGAACGCGCCGGACAACTCGATCGTGCCGCGGAGCTGCGCTACGGCCGCATTCCGAAGACCGAGCGGCAAATCGTCGCGGCAAAACAGCGGCTGGAGGAGGTCCAGTCGCAACTAAAGATGCTGAAGGAGGAGGTGGACGCCGAGGATATCGCCTCGGTGGTTGCGCTGTGGACCGGCATCCCCGTCGCAAAATTGCTGGAAAGCGAGCGTGACAAGCTGCTGCGCATGGAGGAACAGCTCCATCGGCGCGTCATCGGCCAGGACGAGGCCGTCACAGCCGTCGCGAACGCCGTCCGGCGCGCCCGGTCGGGACTCCAGGATCCGAACCGGCCGATCGGCTCGTTCATCTTCCTGGGACCGACGGGCGTCGGGAAGACCGAGCTGGCCCGTGCGCTGGCCGAGTTTCTCTTCGACTCCGAATCCGCGATGGTCCGCATCGACATGTCGGAGTACATGGAGAAACACTCCGTCAGCCGGCTGATCGGCGCCCCGCCGGGCTACGTCGGCTATGAGGAGGGCGGCCAACTCACCGAACACGTGCGGCGGCGGCCCTATTCGGTCGTGCTCTTCGACGAGATCGAAAAGGCGCACCCCGAGGTGTTTAACATTATGCTTCAGATCCTCGACGAGGGGCGCCTCACCGACGGGCAGGGGCGGACGGTGGACTTCCGCAACACGATCATCATCCTGACCTCGAACATTGGCGGAACGCTGATCCACGAGACGCTGCAGCGGCACCCGAACGTGGGCCCCGGCGAGGTCGCCTGGGAGCGGATGCGGGAACAGGTCGAAGAGGAATTGCGGCGGCATTTCCGCCCCGAGTTCCTGAACCGGATTGACGAAATCGTGCTGTTCCACAGCCTGCGTCGCGAGGAATTGCGCCGCATCGTGGATCTGCAGCTTGAGCGGCTGTCTCGGTTTCTGGCCGAGAAGCACATCACGATCGAACTCAGCGACGCCGCGCGCGACCTGCTCTGCCGCGAGGGCTACGACCCGGCGTTTGGTGCACGGCCGCTCAAGCGGACGATCCAGCGCCGTGTCGTGGACGTGCTCTCGCGTCAACTGCTCAGCGGCACGATTCCGGAGGGCTCGACAGTCATCGGTGAGGTCACCGAGAAGGCGCCGGACGAAATCGTGTTTCGCCTTGCGCCGCCGCGCCCCAACGGCTCGTAGCCGCGGCCCACACGGCTCGGAGACGTCGCCCACCACCCGACGGCGTCGGACACGAACCTGAGGATGACCTGCGTGGCTTCGAGGATCCCGGCTCGCGCGCTATACTGAGCCGCCGGCCGATGCGGCCAGCCGCAGGCGCGGAGGACTTCACGATGCCCGACGAGCGCGACGACATGCTGGAAGCGATGTTCCGGATGCAAGCGGAGCTCAACCGCCGGATCGGCGTGGACACGACCGCCCTGCCCGAGGACCGCCAGCCCGAGTGGATTCTGAACTTCTGCCGCGCGTTACAGCAGGAGACCGCCGAGCTCGTGGACAGCGTGCCGTGGAAGTGGTGGGCACGGTACCAGACCTACGACCGCCAGAATGCGAGAGTGGAAATCGTGGACTTATTCCACTTCCTGATTTCCCTCGCCCAGATCGTGGGCTTGAGCGCGCGCGACGTCCACGATCTCTATATGCAGAAGAACCGGCGGAACTTTGAGCGCCAAGACAGCGGTTACACCCAGAAACAAGCCGATGACTGCCGCGACCTGAGCGTGTAGCCCGCGGCTGGCGCACGACACTGCCACCCGGAGGGTCCGCGGTCGTCGTCGCGCAGCTCAGCCCCGTGGCCGGATCGTCCAATCGTTGAACGAGCATGGCCGCACGCCGTCCAAGGCTTGGACGCCTCCTCCGGCCAGCTCCCCGCCCGAGCCGCAACCACTCGCCTGAATTGACGGAGGCGGCGCCGCACGTCAACATGTCGGCATGGGACAGCAACTTCGAATCCGGGTCAAACGAAAAGCCCGCAAACGGTACTACAAGCGGCTCGTGGAACGCCGACGGAAGGAAGCGGCCGCTGCCGTGAAGGCGCGCAAGTCCTCGGGCACCGCCGAGGCGAAGTCGGCGCGGGCGTCCGCGGCTCCGCCCACCGCTGAGGCAGCGAAGCGCGAGGTCGTGACCTCGGCGCCGCCTCCGGCCGCCGAGCCAGCTCCGACCGCCGAAGCCCCGGCGGTCTCGGAGCCCGTGGCAGCGGCCCCGGCCCCGGCGCCCGCGCCCGAGGCCCCTGCGGATCCATCGCCACCGCCGACTCCGGACGGCACGGCATGATTCTGGTTGTGGATGACGATCGGACGCTGACCTCCCTTTTGGCGGAGCTGCTGATCGGGGAAGGGTATGAGGTGCGGGTCGCGCACGAAGGCGCGTCGGCGTACCGGCATCTCCGCGACCCGAAGTGTAAGGGCGTCCTGCTCGACTTCCACATGCCCGGGATGAACGGAGCGGAATTGCTCATGGTGATGGAATCAGAAGGGATCCGACGACCGGTCATCGTGATGACGGCGGACCCCGATTTCGACGAAGAGGAAATGAAGCAATTCGCGAACGTCCGCCGGCTGTTTCACAAACCCCTCTATCCGGAGGAGATCCTGGACGCGGTCCGCCGCTATTTTGAGCGTCCGTCGGGTACGCCTTCGTCGAGGCACACGAATGCCTGATCGGCCAGCTCCGCTCTTCAGCCGAAACCCGCCTGGACGGAGGTCCGCGTGCGGAGGGACGGCGTCTCGGCGAGTCCGGTGTGTGCTAGCGGTTGAACCTCACCCGTCGTGCTGGTCGAACTGGCCAACGGCGGCATAGTGCAGCACATGGACGTGCGCGTGTTCCACGATTCGGCGGTCTTGGCCGATGCGCTCGCTCGGCGGCTCCGCGAAGCGCTGCACGAGGGCCCGAGCCACGCCGTGATGCTGGCCGGTGGGCGCACTCCGCTGGCCGCCTACAGCCGGCTCGCGGAGGTGGGCGGCGTGGGCCCCAATCCAGCCTACGCATTTCTCAGCGATGAGCGGCATGTCCCGTCGGAATCCCCCGAATCGAATCAAGGGACCATCCTGCCGCGCCTCAGCGCCGCAGGGCTTCCGTCCGAACGCTTCGTGACCGTGCACACCGCAAGCACACTTGAGGAGGCCGCTGCAGAATTCTCGGCGGACCTCGATGCGATGTTGTCCCGCGGCGTGAGGGTGTCTCTCGGCGTACTGGGCATTGGCGCGGATGGCCACACCGCCTCGCTATTTTCGCTCCACGACGTCGCACGCGCGACAGAGTCCGGACGCTGGGCGGTTCCGGTCCTCCGCCCTGCTCCTCCCCAGCGGATCAGCACCACGCCGCTCCTTTTTCAGCGAATCGATCTACTGCTCTTCATTGTAACGGGCGCCGAGAAGGCGGAGATCATCGCGCGGCTCATCGCGAACCCAAGCTCGCTGCCCGCCGGCGCGGCGACGTTGGGACACCCCGCGGTGGAGCTCTGGCTCGACCGCGACGCCGCGTCCCGGATCTGAACGAGCGGTCGGACAGCTCGGGCATGACCGCGCGGTGGGCGGAGAGGCCACCCCGACCCTCCCCTCGCCGTCCCCGCCGCTTGATGCGATCCAGCGCGGCGGGGTAGTCTTCTTCGGTATCCGACGAACCATGGAGGTCGCCGCATGAGTTCGCTGAATCGCATATCCCGCCGCCAGGTGCTGCTCTCGATGGCTGCCGCCGGGCTCGGCGCACCGTTTGCGCGGCGGGTCGTGGCCGAGGAAGAGGCCGCAGCAAAGGGCGCGCGAGAGCTGCAGCTCATCGCGCCCGAAAGCCGGCCGAGGTATCCGGCCCAGCGAACCGCGGACGGCGTCATTCAGCCCGCGCGACCATTACCCACGCTCGAAGAGACCGATGTGCTCGTCGTCGGCGGCGGCTCGGCGGGGGTGGCGGCCGCCGTCGCCGCCGCGCGCGCTGGGGTCCGCACAACGCTGATCGAGCGCTATGGCTTCTTCGGCGGGCTCTGGAGCGGCGGCATGGTGCTGCTCGTGATGGGTACGCATGCCCTCGTGGACGGCCAGCTCCGCCGCACACTGCGCGGCATCGGCGGCGAACTGCTCAACCGGCTCGCCAACATGGACGGCGCCATTCTCAACCACGCCGACGACCGCGCGAACCCCACCTCTGACCCCGAGGCAACGAAGATCGCGATGGACGAGCTGGTGACGGAGGCTGGCGTGCGCGTGCTGTTCCACTGCTGGGCGACCGATGTGGTGATGGATGGCGACCGCCCCTGCGGCGTGGTCGTGGATGGCAAATCCGGCCGCCACGCGGTGCTGGGCAAGGTTCTCGTCGATGCCACCGGCGATGGCGACGTTTTCGCGGCGGCCGGTGCCGAGCACGAGCAACGCCTTCACGCGATCGGGTTGGTTCATCGTCTCGGCAATGTGGACCGGGCCGATCATGAAGAACTGAAGAAGGCCGGGATCACCAACCTTGGCGGTCTGACGCCTCACCCATCGGTCCGATGGGTGAACCTGCGCGGCCCGAGCTCCAACGCGCTCGACGTGCGCGAGCTGACGCGCCTCGAGATCGAGCACCGCCGCACCATCTGGAAGCGCGTGCAGACGCTCCGCAGCAAGCCCGGCGGCGAATCGCTCGTTCTCCTCGATACGGCTCCGCAGCTCGGCGTGCGGATCAGCCGCATCCTCGCCGGCGTCGAAACCCTCACGCGCGCCGACGCCAATCGGAGCCGGAGGTTCCCGAACACCATCGGCGTGGGCGGCGCCGACAACGGCCGGGGACCGGAGTGGCCGATTCCCTACGGCGTGCTGGTGCCGAAAAAGCTGGACGGTCTCCTCGCCGCCGGACGGTGCGTGAGCGTAGACGAGAAGCTGATCGAGAGCATGCGCCTCATCGCCGCCTGCCTCGTGACCGGACACGCGGCGGGCGCGGCGGCGGCGCTCGCGGTCAAAGACCACTGCGAGCCCCGGCAAGTGGACATTTCGAAACTCCAGGCACTGTTACGCGAACAAGGCGCCTACCTCGGCTGAAGCGCCGCACCGTGAGGGGCGCGCGGCGCGTCCGCGAGGAACGGAGCGGCGGGGGGAGCCGGTATGGGCAGCGCCACTGTCAACGAGTCCGATGGGCCAACTGCGGCGAAGCACGCCGCCAGCGCCCTCCGGGTCGGCGGGATCGGCAGCCCTCCATCCAGCCCGAACGTTTCACGGCGAGGACCACCCGCCGAGGCGCGTTGGATCGAGCGCCGTAGGCCGACAAGGTGACAAGCGCGCAGAACTCGAGGTGACCGGTCGCACCAACGGTCGCACCAACGCTTCCCAACACCGCCGGCATCGGTGGGGTCCAACGCGCATCCAGCGCGAGATCGCGCTTCGGCACCTCGCGCTCCGCGGCCCGTCAAACCTTGCCGCGACCAGCGCCGATCGGCCGCACCCGAAACGAATGCGCAAGCGAAGCGACCCCTCCTTTCCGCCCGCCGTGACGATTGAGATCGCGCCATGCACCGCCTGCAAACCGTCTGTGTCGGCAATCCCGGCGGCCGCAACACGTCGTTGGCCTCTTCCGGCAGCTCGATTTCGCCGGCGCAATGCGGTGCAACCAGCGACCTCGCGCGCGGCGGGTCGCCGGGCGCGAGCGTGAACGGGACCCCAAACCAGTCGCCGTCGTCGTGCGCCTCCACGCCGGCGACAATCTCCAGATCCGCGACGACCGGCTTACCGGCGCGCAACTGCTCCATGCTTGCGCTGGTCACGCCGTCGCAGTCGCCGTTCACGAGCGTCGAGCGATGTCCCTTCGGCAGTCCCTCTTCCGATTCGCGCTCCGCTCCCGCGCGAGGAGCCGATTGCGCTGTTGTGTTGTTGGGAAATGATCGGCCCATACCGACGTCGGTGAAGGGATGGCAATATCGTGTAACCCAAGGTCCTCGCGCCATTTGCCCGTGGATCTCGCCGTTCCCCCGCATATCACGAATGTTGCGACCATCCAGCCCCGCGCGCGGCTGGCGGTTGCGCGCGATCGGACCCGCATGAACGCCGACTCCACTCCGTTGCTCTTCGTTTGGGAAGAGCCTCGACGTCTCTCTCGTTGAAACCCTCCGGCGCTTCGTCCAGACCTAGCCGGCCGCGAAGCGTCTGAGCGCGTTATGGCCCGGCCGAACGAGGTCTATGCCTCTCCGAGGACTGGCACATGCAACGGCCTAGGGCGGCACCGGGGACAAACACGTCTCGGGCTGTGGAAACGGCTGTGGGGACGGGCACGTTGGGCCGGCCGATCACCTCGCGTCAGTCGCCCCGCCTCAGCCGCCATGGGAACAGTCCCAAGCGCCGGCACAAGCGCCATGGGGACAGGCAGCTTACTCAGCAGAGTGGGCGCAGGTCACCGAAGGGTGTGCCCAACGGCCTGTCCCCATTGAGCCCGGTCGTGTACGCCGGGTGGCGGCCCACCGGCGTCAAGCCGAGTGCGGCGGTCGGCGTCTGGCCACAAGTCCGGTACCTGTCTCCCCGTTCTCGACTGGGGACAGGCACATGCGCAAGAACGCAACCATCTCGCGTTCCGCCGACTATAACTTCTTGTCGGGTGCCTGTCCCCATTGGGAGCCGCGATCGATGGCGAGCGGCTCTCAGAGCGGCTCTCAGAGGAAGCCCGCGAGCAGCGAAGCCTCTTTTGTGGTATGCAGTGTTCGATTCCGGACCGGCACACGTGCACTCCTATCCGCATTCAGACCCCTCGGCTCACCCCTCAGAAAGAGTCCGCAGCGCAATCGGCTTCCGCGCGGTGCAGACGTCGCGGCTCGACGCTGAGCCCCGCCGTCGCAGCGCGGAATCGCCGCAGCGCTGCGTCGCGCGGGAATCGCCACGATCTACCGCCGGTGCTCCTCGCCGCAGAGCACAGTCCGTCCCCTCCGTTGCGGCGGCGGCCGCCGCCCTCGCGCCGGGCGAACGCGAATCTTCCAGGGCGGACATCCGGTTCATTCCCCGGGCGCCGTCCGACTCCAGCGGGCTCGTTCGAGATTGACCCTTTAGTTTCCGGCTTCGGGCTCGCCGATCGTTCTGGCCTTGCGCCGTTGTGTCATGGTGCCACTAGCCGGTCGGCTTTTTCTGATCTCGCCATGAGGCCGCCACGGCGCTATCGTACGGGCGGCCGCAACGCCGGAGAGCTTCATGAGGCGATCGAACGTTCGACGCACCGTGGTGGGTCGTATTCGCGAGGACGTGCTCGCCTACACGGCGGGCCGCGATGCCGAGCTTGACCGGGAGCTGGTCGTGTACGACTGCCTCGGCACCGCGGCACATGTCACGATGCTGGCGGAGATGAAGGTGCGGCCGCCGGTGCTGCGCCGGGAGGACGCGCGCGCCGTCGTCGCCGCGCTCGGCGACCTGGCGGCGGAGGCGGCGGCGGGCCGGTTTGAGATTCGCCCGGAGGACCAAGACGGGCACCTCGCGATCGAACGGCGGCTCACGGAGCGCCTCGGCGAGGTGGGGCGTCGCATTCACACGGGGCGCAGCCGCAACGACCAGGTCGCCACTGCGCTGCGTCTGCACACGCGCGATCACCTGCTCGGCGCGGCGCTCGATGCCACCGCACTGGCCGGCGCCCTGCTCGATCTGGGCGAGGCCCACCGCGACGTGCCGATGGTCGGCCGCACGCACCTGCAGCCCGCGATGCCCTCCTCGGTGGGGCTGTGGGCCGCCGCGTGGGCGGAGGATCTGACGGACGATGCCGCGATCGCGCTCGACGCGGCCGATCACGCCGACCAGTGTCCGCTCGGTTCGGCCGCGAGCTACGGCGTGCCACTGCCGATCGAACGCGAACGCACCGCGGAGCTGCTGGGCTTTTCGCGGCCGACCCACACCGTGCTCTATGCGAACCACACCCGCGGCAAGATCGAAGCGCTCGCGCTCCACGCGGCCGCGCAGGCGATGGTCACACTCTCGCGACTTGCCGAGGATCTCGTTCTATTTTCGATGCCGGAGTTCGGATACTTCGAGTTGCCGGACGGCTTCTGCACCGGCAGCAGTATCATGCCGCAGAAGCGGAACCCGGATGTCCTCGAACTGATTCGCGCGCGCGCCGCGCGCGTCGCGGCGGACGCGGCCGTCGTTCTGGAGGTGCTTCGCGCGGCTCCGTCCGGCTACCAGCGCGATTTGCAGGAGACCAAAGAACCGTATCTGCGCGGGATGGCCACAGCGCGCGCGTCGCTGCGGATCATGACGCCGCTGGTGCGGGGGGTACGCCTGCGGCCCGAGCGGCTTCGGAGAGCGTTTTCGCCGGACGTGTTCGCTACGGACCGCGCGCTCGAGCTGGTCGCCGGCGGCATGCCATTTCGCGACGCCTACCACACCGTGCGCGCACGTCTCGGCGAGCTGGCGGCGGAAGATCCCGATGTTGCAGTTGCGCGCAAGACCCATCTCGGGGCGCCGGCGGGCATTCACTGGAACGAGCTTCGTCATCGCGTCGCGGCCGCCCGCAACGAGGCGCGCCGAGAACAAGCGGCCCTGTACCGCGCCTGGTCGCGCGTATTGCGGCGGCGGTGGCCGCCGGCGGCCGATCCCGGCTGATGGACATCCCCCCGCCCAGCGTTCCGCCGCCGTTGGGCGTTGACCGGCCGCATGACGACGCGCTCAGCCGGCTGCAGCAATTGACGTCGCAAGAGCCGCTGTCCCCCACCCCATCTCCTCCGCCGTTGCCGCCGACCTTGTCCATGGCCGGGCCACCGTCACCGGCGACTCAACGGCGGTCTGCCGCGCGCGTCGTCAGCCTCATCGGCGTCGTCGTGGCGGTCGCGTTCGCGGTTGCAACCCTTGTGCTCGACCGTGTCCGGCAGCCGTTCAATTGGCCGGAGCCGATCGCCGGCGTGAACGTTTTGCCCGCCACCCCCGCGGCCAGTTGCCGCTCGCTGCCGCCGGACTCGGCGCTGCCGACGCTGCGCACACTGAACGGCGTCGAACGAGCGCTCGCCTCCGTTCCGCGATCCGAGCGAGCTCGCCTCCGGATCGACGGCGTCGTCGGGAGCGGTGCGATCCTCTGGATTGAGGCACTGCGCGCGGTCCATCCGGCCCGCTCCGCATGGAGCCGCGCGGCGCGGGCGCCCTGGATCTACTGCGACGATGAGCCCGCGGAGCGGCTGGCCACCTGGCTCTCGGAGGTGGTCGCGATGGCAACGCTCGAGTCCGCCCGCGCCCAAATCGAATGGATCGGCGGCCGCACCAACGCGGCCATGGCCTCGCTAGAGGATCTGGCGCGGATTGGTCGCGGGCTCTCGGGCGGAGGTCCACTGCCGCAGGTGCTCAGCGGGTGGGCGGTAACGGAGGAGGCGCTGCGGTGCGGGCGCCGGTTGGCGCGGCTGGCCGCGCGCCCTGAGGGCGTCGAGGCGATCCTGCGCATCTTGGGCGCGGCGGAGCCGTTTGCGGAGACGGCCTGCGAAGGCCTGCGCTATGAAACGGTGGTACTGCTCAACACGGCGCAGCAGATTCTTTCGGTGCTCTGGGTCGGCCATCCGCCGGTCCCGGGCGCACCCCGTCTGCCGGGCCCAATCCGGGAACTGAACCGCCGTCTGCTGGCGCGCCTCGGCAGCGAGCCCTCCGCCACACAGCGCCGCCTCGTTGCGGGGATGTCGCTACTC
Organism: uncultured bacterium; assembly: GCA_938010045.1. Taxonomy (GTDB): domain Bacteria; phylum Verrucomicrobiota; class Kiritimatiellia; order PWTM01; family PWTM01; genus CAACVY01. The sequence goes on along the minus strand of CALLFZ010000046.1, from coordinate 18,236 downwards.
ATCGCAGCGTTCCAGGATCCGGCGGCGGCCGGCGCACACTACGAGGAGTTGCGACGGATGGTTCGTTCACCTCGAGCGGTCTTCGAGGATCCCATTGCCACACTTCTGTTGCGCAACTTTCTGCCCGAACTCACCGCCGTGCGGCAGCGAACCTCGCAAATGGACGAGGCGGCGGCGGCAACGCGTTGGGTGTTGGCCGTACGGCACTACGCGCTCACGAACGGACGATTGCCCTCCTCCCTCGACGAGGCGGCGGGGGCCTTCCCGGCGGCGGGCGTCCCCACGCCGTCCGCCGCCGGCCTCAAGTTGCGCTCGCAGGGCGCCCACTGGGCCGTCCGGGCGGACAGCGGTCGCGCCTACGGCCTGGTCGATGCACCGGTCGAGTGACGCGGGGGCGCCTCCCCCGGCGAGCCGTCATGACCATCGTGCGACGTGAGTCCGCGCACAACCACGATCGGCGATTCGCCCTCCGCGCCGCGCTGAACCTCGGCCTCAACCCCATAGACCTCGCGCAGCCGTTCCGGCGTTAACGCTGCTGAGGCCGGGCCGTCCGCAACCCGGCGCCCGTGGTGGAGCACCAGTACACGGTCGGCAAACCGCGCCGCAAGGTTGGGGTCATGCATGACCGCCAACACGGCGAGCGGCCAGTCGTGCGCGACGCGCCGCAGCATCTCGCCGATGCGCAACTGTTGACGCAGGTCGAGATGGCTTGTTGGCTCATCGAGCAACACGATGGCCGGCTGTTGGGCGAGAGCGCGAGCGATCGCCACGCGCTGCAGCTCGCCGGCCGAGAGTTCCCCAAGCAGGCGATCGGCCAGCGCCGCGGTGCCCGTCATCTCCATGGCCGCGGTGACCACCGCGAGGTCCGGTTCCCCGGGCACGCCCAACCAACCCATCCGCGCGTGCCGTCCCAGCAGCACCAGGTCGCGCGCGCGAAACCCTGGCGCCGGTACCGTCACCTGCGGCACGTAGGCGAGCACCCGCGCCAATTCGCCGCGTGAGATACGAGACAGCGGACGGGCGACCACCCGCACCTCGCCGGAGGTCGGTGTGCGCAAGCCGGCGAGGCACCGCAGCAGCGTCGTTTTGCCCGCGCCATTGGGCCCCAGCAATGCGACGAGCTCGCCGGCCTCCATTCGAAATGTCACGGTGTCCAAGATCGTGACGTCGCCCGCGCGCACGCTGACCTCGCGCGCCTCGATCGCCGCGCTCACCGCAAGCCTCCGTCCCCGCGGATCGCACCTCGCAGCACGACGAGAAAAACCGGCGCACCGATCAGCGCCATCACGAGGCCCACTGGCAGGCGCCCGACGCCGAGACGTTCGCCACCCGTGCGGCAGAGCGCGTCGGCCAGCATCATCCAGACCGCGCCGGCCCACAGCGACCACGGCAGTAGTCGCCGGTGATCGGCCCCGACGACTCGGCGGCCGAGGTGGGGAACAAGCAAACCGATGAAACTGACCGGCCCCGCGATCGAGACCGCGGCGGCGGTCGCAAGACCGGAGGCAATCGCGACCGACCGGCGCACGGCGGCCACCGGCACGCCGACCGACAGCGCGGTCTCGTCGCCCATGACCATCGCATTCAAGGAAGCGGCGCGCCCGCAAAGAGCCACAGCGCTGGCGGTTGCCATCAGCCCCGCCGCGCCGAGCAGAACCGGATCCACCGCCTCCGGGATCTCTCCCATGGACCAGCGGGCGAACTCGTCGAGCCGCCACGGATCGGTCCACAAATAGAGCGCCATGATGATTGCGCCATTGACGACGTTCATCATCACACCGGCCAGCACCAGCGACCACGGATCCCGCCACCCGCCGCGCCATGCCACCGCGTAGACGATCGCGCCCGCGGCCACCGCGCCCGCAAGCGCCAGCAGCGGCGTGCGCCACGCCAGCCACCCCGCGCCCCATCCGAGCAGGCCGCCGAGCCGCACACCAACGCCTGCGCCGCTCGACATACCCAGCAGATAGGGTTCGCCGAGCGGATTGCGCAGGAGCCCCTGCATCGCCGCGCCGGCCATTCCCAATGCCCCGCCGACAATGCCGGCCGCCGCCGCACGTGCCGCTCGCAAACGCCAGATGGGATCCTCCCACGGCACGCCCGGCCCGAGCGCCAACGGCCCCAGCCGCGTGGCGAACCAGAACGCTGCCGCGGCCGCCACCAGGCCGCCCAGCCATAAGCCCCACCACGACCGCCACGTAAGCGGTGTGCCGACCGTTGATGTGCGGCCCTCGGTCACGGCCGGTCCCGTCTCGCCCGTGGCCCGCTTATCTCACCGACTCCTTCGCCGCTCATTCGTCTAGCACCACCGTTCCGAAGCGGCTGGGATCGGATGTGTTCTCGCGTGTGCCCTGCCACACCACGACCGACCGCGCACCCCCCTCGCCACCGCCGCCATCGACAATCATCACATCGAGGCCGATCGCGCGGCCCGCCTCCATCGGCGAGGGCCAACCCAGGCTGTTCCAGCTCACTTCGAACACCGCGAGATAACCGCCGGGCACCTCAGCCTGTCGGCACGCGTGCCCCAGCGCGGGGCCAATCATCGCGCCATGGTTCGGATAGCGCTGCCCGCGCGGATACGGCAAAAACCGGTCATCCGCGTTGTACGTCGCCTCCCGGTTGTTGAACGCGTCGAGGCAGAGAATCACGTGGTCCCCTGTCAACGAGCGGCTCCATCGGAACGGATCATGGGTGGGATCGTCCACGCGCACCGCAACGTACAGCGTCTCCGGTGTCCAAGCGACATCGAACCGACCGGACACCGTCGCGATGGGGCCCTCGACCAGCTTGTGGAGCGGGTGACGCAGATCCCACGTCGCCTCCGAGACGAGCGCCTCCGGCGTCGGCACGCTCGCCAGCCTCCGCGCCCGGGCAATGTCGCGGCGCGCCGGTCCAACGATCGCCTCGAATCTTCGCTCCGCCCGCTCGGGCCGCCCCGCGTCCCCATCGTCCACGGCCAGCACAAATTCAAACCGCCCCTCGCGGCCGGGTGCACCCCACAATCGGCCGTGCGGATCGAGGCTGAGGCCCGGCGGAAGCCGACTGCCGTCCGCGACCGCCCAGCGGTGAATGCCGTTCCCCGACTCGCTGCGCAGCTGCTGCTCCACATACTCACCCAGCGCCAGCGGCGGCAGCGGTTGGTCCGGGATGACCGGCGGGCGATCGGGCTCGATCGCCAGCGCAAACCGACCCGTCGCCGAGCCGCCGGCCGCGTCGGTCACGCGCACCACCAGCTCGACATTCGTCGCCCCGCCCGCCAACGTGCCGCCGAGCACTCCCTCGGGACTCAGCGCCAGTCCCGCGGGCAGTGAAGCACCAAGGTGCGACCACACGTACGGACCGCACCCAAACGCCGGCAGCAGCTCCATGCGGTACGGCTCGCCCGCCACCGCCGGCACCAAGGCCGGCGTGGCAATCCGTACGGGTACGCCGGAGGTCACGCCGCAGAGCGGATGCGTGGCGACCACCTCCCACACGCTCTCGCGGACCATCCGCGCCATCTCCGCCGTGATGTGGACACCATCCGCGCCCTCTCCCGGCCGCCCCTGATAGCCGGCCAGGGGCAGGTCCAGCGGACTCCGGCGGAAGATCGTCGCGTAAAACGTGCAGGCGACGATGTAGGACCCGACGTTGTTGACATGAATGCCGTCGGAGTAAAAGTCCCACGGCGTACGGTAGCCGGGCACGAGCCCCGCGCGCATCTTCTGCCCGAGCAACTGCATCACGTGGCCGACGGGAATGAGACGCACCGGCCGCGGCATCGCGCGCTCGGCGTTGAGTGAAACGACGATCAATTCATACTCATTTCGAAGTGAGCGCTCCGCCAGCCGCTCGCGCCACGGTGCGGGCACCGCCGCCGCGCGGACCGCATACGAGTCTGGTCCGGCCGCCCGGCCGGCGTCGGTGCGACCGGCAAACGCGAGCTCCCAATCCGCGCCCCGCCCCCGGCCCGGCCACTGCGCATAGATCAGCACCTCCGCCGCCGGACTTCGTTTCGCAATCTCGGCGCAGAACAGCCGCGCGTGCGGGAATTCGCTGTCGAACGGATTGAACGGCTGCAGCGTGACGACGTCCCACTCGTATTCCCGCAGCGCCGTCGGCCACGGTCCGTACGGTCGCTCGCTGAACCCGTTCGTCGCGCTCCACAGCCAGCGGATGGGCGCGCCGGGAATCATATGGCGGCCCCATACGAGTTCGGCGCCGCCTTCGCGGGCCAGCTCGACGAAGCGTTCGTACTTGAGCTCGTCGGTGAGACTGTTGCCGAGGTAGTACATCCTCAGCGGCCCCGACGCGGCGCCGGTGGCCGCCGCCAGTGCCGCCCAAAGAGCCGGGCTGATCGCGCGCATGTTCGAGATCCCGAGTCCTTGATTGTGAAGCATCCGGGCCGTGATTTTGGGCCGGGCCGATCCACCACGCGAGCCGGTCGCCACGCCGCTGGCGCGCGTCAGTCGAGCAACGCCTCCCACCGCGCGGCGGCATCGAGAATCTGCCGGCGGCGCGCCGAACCCATGCGGTCATGCTGCCGCACGAGCATGCCGAGCCGCGGATGGGCGGCGAAGAATTCGCGTCGGCGGGCCACGAACCGCCAGAACAGTCCGTCCCACACGTCGCACCACGGACCGGGCGCGAAGTCGCTCATTCGGCGCAGGTACGCCGAGCCGCTCAGATAGGGCTTGGTGGCCATCCGACCACCGTCCGCAAACTGGCTCATTCCATACACATTCGGAACCATCACCCAGTCGTACGCGTCGAGGAAGAGCTCCATGAACCAGCGGTACACGGCGTTCGGATCCAGCTCCAGCATGAGCATCACGGCGCCGATGACCATGAGCCGTTCAATGTGATGGCACCAGCCGAGCCGCAACACCCGCCGGATCGCGCCGTCCAGCGGCGGCAGACCGGTCTGGGCCGTGTAGAACGCGGCCGGCATCGGTCGGCGATGTCCCCAGACGTTTGCGGTGCGCATCGCCACGCCGTGCCGCTGGTACAGCGCGCGCACGTACTCGCGCCAGCCCAGCACTTGGCGCACGAATCCCTCGACCGAATTCAGCGGCGCTCGCCCGTCGCGTCCGGCATCGAGCACCGCCTCAATCACTTCGCCCGGCCGCAGCAGACCAGCGTTCAGCAGCGGCGACAGGACCGAGTGGCAGAGCACATCGTGCTCCGCCGCGATCGCATCCTCATACGGTCCGAACTCCGGCAACCGCCGATGAACGAAGTCGTCCAACCATCGCCGCGCGCTCGCGGTATCGGTGGGGATCCACAGGTCGCGGGCGTGACCAGGGTGGGATGCGAATTCCCGCGCGACCTCGGCGGCCATCTCGCGCTCGTCCGGCGAGAGCTCTGCACGCGGTGCCGGCGGAGGGACGCGCCCGCGAGGCCATCGCCGGCGATTCTCCGCGTCGAGACTCCATCGCCCGCCGAGCGGCCCGCCGCTGCGATCGAGGAGAATCTCCCGTTCGCGGCGCTGCGCGATGTAATAGTTGGCAAGGCGAGCCGTCGGATGTGCATCGAGCCAGGCCTCATTCCAAGCCTTGGACACGAGAAAGGCCGGACTGTCCAACCATTGGACACGCGCGCCGGTCCGCTCGGCCGCCCGGCGTATGCGACGCTCGAGCCAGTCGTCCACCGGATCGGCGATCCACCAGCGCGTGATCCCCTGCCGCGCGAGCGACTCGAGGACCTCGACGGACGTGACGCGCGGCTCGTATCGCACGAGCCGCACCGCGTGTCCCTCGCGCCCGCGGTGCTCAGCCCAGCGCCCCATCGTGATCCGGTGAAACGCCAGCTTTTGCTGATGAATATGCGCCGGCGCGTCGCGATCACCGAAGAACAGAGAGTCCTCGATGAGCACGATGAGCCGGCCGCGGGCGACGGCCGGATGCCGTTCAAACAGCTGGTGAGGAAAGACGATCGCCGCCTCGACGTGCGCGGTTTCGAGGCGCGGCCCGCCGGCGGCCCCCCTGCGCGCGGCTCGCCTCATCGCTGGGTCTCCGCGGCTTGCTGAGCGCTCATCTTCGCGAACCGTGCACCGTGCGCGCCGCGAAGCCGGACTGTGACCAGTGGTCGCAGCCACCACCCCTGTGGCCGAACGAAACATCGAAGCCCTGCGCGTTGTCGGGAGGCTTGACCCGATCGTCGGGCCGCGAGCCGACGCTGCCCGGCGCGCCGATGTCGGCCGCGCCGAAAGTGACGACGTCGCCGACGCTCTGATCGTTGCAGAGGATGACCACGACATTGGCGGGAGGCGCCGGGCTCTGGGCGGCCACGAAACTCGAGGTTCGAAGAATGGCTGCAGGATCGAGCGCCGCCGGCCGTCTCATCCACAAACGCCAGGCGCAGAACATGCGCACCTCGCGCGACCCTCCCATGTTCACCCGCTCGGGGGGCCAAGCAAACTGAATGGCGTACCTGGCAGGAGTCGAACCTGCAACCCCCAGATCCGTAGTCTGGTGCTCTGTCCAATTGAGCTACAGGTACGCGTGTTGACGTATCTTCGGCAGCGCCACCCCTTGCGTCAAGTCACGAGGCCATCCAGCCACACAACGACCAGACCTCAATCCAGGGCGGCGGCGTCTGAGCGGGGGCTAGGCCGGGGCGCTGGGTCATCCGGGGCTGGTCACGGATGTTTGCGCGGCCCTCTGCGCTTCAGCTCCGGGGCTATGGGGCAGGCGGCTGGCAGCGGCGGGGAGACATTCGGAGGTCCGGTCACACCATCGCAACACCCCGCCGCTAAGGACAGGCATCCTGAGGAGTTCGGGGGAGTGGCAGCTGGATCCGAAGACTCGGCGGTAGCTGGGGGCGATCCCCGATGTGCGGTTCCCGAAATTCGGTCCAGGCCAATCGGCTCGCTCCAGAGCAGAACGAGGGCAACAGAAGATGAGCGCCGTCCGCCTAGGCCATCGCGGACGCATCGGCGCAGGGTTCGGCGGGGATGCGTCAGGAGCCATGGTCGTCCGCGAACGCGCAGCGTACAGCCGACACACCCGCCCCGCGGCGCTGCCGTTACGGCGAGTTCAAGGAGTTTCGAGCCAGACCCGCGCTCGCTGCACCCCGATCGTGCCGTTCGTCGGCGGCGGTGGCACGGGCACGGCCACCCACCGGTTTGAGCCGATCAGAGGGCTACAACCGGCCACACAGCCCCATCCACCGGTTGGCCAACCGCCAGCTGTCTCAATCGCGTAGCGGCGCAGAAGCCCCTCGTATCCCGGTCCCTCCGCCGCCCGGCTGTAAAACACCACGATGGGCACGCCGTTGGACACTGTGATCGCGATGCGAAACAGGTCGTTCGAATCTCCCGCATCCGTGCCCGCGACATACTCCTCGCTGTCCGGCACGCCGTCGCCATCGCGATCGGTGTAGGGGGGATCCGGGGCCGTGGGCGAGCGCCCGTGCGCGGCCTCCCAGCGATCGGGGATCCCGTCGCCATCGCTGTCCTCGCGCGGCTTGGGGCCGGGCTGCCCGCCCGAGGTGCCCGCAGTCCAGTTGGCGGGGTCATTGCCGAAGTCGGCCAGACGCACGCGCCGGATGCTCTCGCCGTTCAGCACCACGGGCCAGGGCGATTGCGCCCGATACTCGACGGCGTCCACGAGCTCATAGGGCTGTGCGGCGGGGTCAAAGGTCAGCGGCCGTTCGAGCCGGAGCAGGTCACCGGCATTGTCGAGGCGGCCCGTGAAGGGGCCGTACACAGGGTAGTCCTCGGGCAAGCCGCGCATCTGACGGAATGCGGCCGGGTTGGTACCGGTCACAATGAACGAGTCGAATGCGCGCGCCACCGCTCCACTTGGAAACACGAAGGTCCCCACTCCCCGGAACCGCCAGCAGTTCGTCGGCGCGGCGGGATCATACAAGGGCACATTGGTCGGCGAAAGGCAATAGAACTCGACATGCTCGGGCACCGATCCGGTCGGCGCATAGAGCACCTCCGAGATCACGATCGGCCCCACGCGAGGTCCGGAATTCGGACCGCCCGGTGTCGGCGATGTCTGAATCACAAACAGCTCGCGGCCGTCGCTGGTGACATGCCGACCGAAGGTCGTCTCGCGGTCGGAGGCCCCAAACGTGCGCACCTCGCGATATCCCGTGGGATTTCCGAATTCGTCCCAGGCGGAGGACAGCACCGCCTGCTCGCCGTACTCGCTAAAGGAAAATGCCGTAGGGAGGCCCGGTGCGCCAAAATGGTTCGTGGTGTTGAACACGAGGAAGCCGCCTCCAGGCAGAATCGTGCCATCGGGAATGCGATACTTGTAGGGCTCGGCTTCGCTGTCGCTCAACCACCAGCCGCTCAGGTCAATGTTGGTGGTCGTCGTGTTGTACAATTCGATCCAGTCTCCGACCGGGGATGCGTCGGTGTGAGCCAGCAGTTCGTTGATCACGACTGAGCCCGGCGGCGGCACCTCGCCGAGGTCGGGGCCGCCGGGGCTGCCGCCGACCTTCGAGCTGGGCTTCCAGGACTCCGGCAGGTTCCACATCTCACGGTCGGGATGGATGGCGCGGATCGTGAGTGCGAAGCCATCGCCGTCGGTCTGCGGATACCATGCGTCGTCGTAGGTGAAGGAGTGGATCACGCCGAAGTAGGCATGGCGCAGTTCGAGGCGTTCGCCCGCGTTATCGAGCCTCCCCGAGAATGTGCCCGCGATGAGCAGGCCGTTGGTATTAAACTGCGAGGCAAACGCGGCGAGATCCTGCACCACCAGCACGTACTGGCGTGGCTCCAACCGGCTCACCGCGCCCGTCGCAAAGGAGAATTGGATGCCGACGGTGAACGAGAGCGGCCACAGCTCGACCGGCTCAGTGCCCGCGTTGTAGAGCTCGACGTACTCCCACGCCGCGTTTCCGGGCGGGTGATACATGAGCTCGGTGATGTAGATCGGGGGCGGATCCTCTGTGGAGTACAGACCTTCCGTTACCGCGCTCCATTCGCCCGAGGGCGAGCGCACGCGCGCGAGCAGGAGCGCGGGCTCGTTCAACACGACGCCGTTCGTGTAGAGCGTGCCGGCGACCGCGCCGCCGGGCGCGCGCGGATCCTCGCCGTTCAACGTGTAATAGATGTCGCCCGTGCCGTTCGTGTTCGCGATCTGCACCACGGTCCCATTCGAAACCGTGCCCGGCGGCGTCAGCAATAGCGGCGGGCCGGTGCTCGGCCAAACGCCGTTGGTCACGAACTGCGTGAACAAGTGCGGGGGCCGGTAGGTGATCCAGTTCGTGAACACGGTCAGGGAGGTGCCCGTGATGCCACTGCCGCGAACGAAGGTGATCAGTGGATCGGCCTCGTCCTTCAGCTCCAGGAACCGGCGCATCACGTTGTTCGTCGTGAACGCGCCGTGGTTGAAAAAGTGGCGGTGGATGCGGTCGGCCATAAGAAGTCGAAACTCCGGACTCCGCCAGAGTGAGCGATAGAGGATCGCCGCGCGCGCCGCGCTGTTCCGGTTCGTCATACACTCATACAGGATGTCGAACCGGATGTCGTTCTTGAAGTTCATACCGAACGCGCCCTCGGCGTCCCACATGTAAAAGCGGAACCGCCCGCGCGCAGAGCGTTCACGCGCCATGTAGTAGTTGTTCTGGGGCCAGTCCCACGTCGCGCCATAGGCGTTGGCGAGGATGTAGTCGGCCAGGTTCGTCGGGTCGATCTTCTGCAGGATCGCCAGATAGTTCGATAGGACCGAGAGATCGGTGTTCGTGGCCTGCTGGATCAGCGCGTTCAACGCAACGGCGTCTCCCTCGGTCACGCCGCCGTGGCTGATGATGTCCCAGGTGCTCGTGCCGCCGTGCCAGTACTGCAGGTAGCCGACGTCATAGCGTTCGACCGGGTTATAGTAACAGCGGAAGATGCCGTTGACATAGAGGGCTGCGATGGAGCCCACACTCGACGGCTGGCCGGTGTCGGCGTAGAGGCGGCGCATCAACTCGTCGCGGATGAACGGTCGGTCATAATCGTTCTTGCCCGACCGCAATCGCAGGCTCTCGTAGGGGCGCACGGGCCACCGGCTGGACTGCAGCGACACAGACCACGGCTCTTCCCCGTACATGCTACGGAAGTAGACGTTGAACTGGGGTTTTTCGGTCCATGAGCCGTACCACGTCCCGTTCATCGCCTGCAGCACGTACCGGGGCCGCGCGTGGTTGCTGCCGGCAATCCGGACGCCCGCGTCGGTCTGCGCGACCGAATGACTGGCCGGATCGAACAGCTCGATCGAGATCGGACGCTCATACGGCCGCCCACGCTTGAGCGGCACGTTGTAGTCGTCGAGCGAAGTCGCGTACCAAATCCCTCCGCTCCAGGCGCCCCCCACGATCGACATCACGCCGTTCGGTTGGTGCCAGGCGTCGTTCCACGATCCCGCGAGAAACACAGAGGGCACGTTCCGCAGCAACGCGGGCGGGTTGACCAGATACGAGCGCGTAACGGTCACCGACGGGATCCAGCCCTCACGGAACGCGCGCGCGCGCAGCGTGGCCGTGGTGGAGAGGACAAACGGACCCGTATAGGCGAAACCGTTCGTGAGGTTGGGTTCCTCCCCGTTCAGCGTCACCCGGATCGCCGCGCCGGGCACGGCCGACGTGATGGCGACGGTGATGCTATTCGTATAGAGACCCGCGGGCAGCGCGAAGCCCGGCGGCTCGACGATGGCCGGCCACGTCGGCCCCGCGTTCCGCGCCCCGGGCGTCGCGACCTCGAAGTACCGCCACGCGCCCTCGGACTCACTCCAGCCAAAGCTGTAGAACGGCGACTGCGGCGGAAAACCCGGCGAAATCTCGCTCACGACGTTGCCCGCGGCATCATAGAGTCCGACGTACTCCCCCTTCCGGCTCAATTTGAAATTGGTGTGGAGCGTCTTCGCCGGATCGCGCCGATTCGCGCCAGTGCATAGCACGACAAGATAACTGTTGGCCGGCAGCACCACACCCGACGGGAACGTCCACCGAGCGGGCGAGCGAGGATCGTCGGTCAGGCTCCACCCGGACAGCGAAACGGGCGAGGTGCCGTCGTTGTACAGTTCGATCCAGTCGGCGAAATCCGGCTCGAGCACCGGTGCGTCCTCCTCGGGATCCTCCTCGTCCTCGCTGGCCAGCGGCGAACGCACGCCCACGAAGTAGCGCCAGAGATCGCCCGCGGCGACCAACGTCGCTCCTCCGCGAAACCGCAGATACGGAATCATCGACACGTCGGAACTGGTCAGGCTAGCGTTATGGGTCTGGATCGCCAGTACGTTCGTGCCGGCCACAAGAACGTTCGACGCGACCCCGACCGTGAAGATGACGGGCGTGCCGGCCTCGCGGCTGCGCGTTGCCGGCATGTTGTAGGGCACGACCATCCCCACCGTCCCGAGGTTCGAGCGCGCAATCTCAACCCCATTCAGATACGCCACGAAGCCATCATCAAAGTCCACTTGGAACTCGAGGACGTTGGTGGAGGCCGCAGTGGCCTCATCCACCACAAACCGCCGGCGTTGATACAGCGAAAGCGCCCGGCCGAACATGAGATCGTAGACGTCCGTCGCGTCATCGTTGTCGCCAAACCCGATGCCGCCCGGCCCCTCGAGCCAGGGATCGTCCGGAAAGTCCACGAGTGTCCACTCGAGCCCCCACAGCGTCGAGGGAACCCCGGAGATCTCCGGAATCCCGCCGGAGGGTTCGGTCGTGCCAAAGAAACACCGCCATGCCTGATTCGAGCGGACCAGCGCGACGGAACCCGTCGGGGAAAGTAGGTCCATCGTCAGCGCGGCCTTGAACGACACATTCGTATACCCGTGAACCTGCACCGCCAGCACGTTCGTTCCCGCCACGAGCAGGTTGGTCGCTTCGCCGAGTGCGTAGGTTTCGTTCGTACCTGAGCGCCGCCAGTTGTAGGCGGGCTGGTCACAGTAGGCGAAGGTGTTGCTCGGACCCATATTGCGCCGCGCCACTTCCCGGCCGTTGAGGTAGGCAATGAAACCGCTGTCGTAATCGAGGGTGAGCCGCACGGTTCCTCCACTGGCCAGCACCGCCGGCGGCACGACGAACTGGCCGCGCAGATACATCGTCAGCGTGGCCCCGCTGAGCTGATCGGCAACGTCGTTGTTGACGCCAAACACGGTCGAGCCGAATCCGAACGAACCGGTGGCGGCGAGCCAATCCGTCGCCCCAAACGGCGGCTCCATCCACGAAACGCCCGATCCTAGCCGCGGCACACCGTTTGTGTCCCTTCGGAGAAGACGGGCGGAGGGCGCGGCCATGAGCTCATTGATCCGAACGCCGGCGAAGGAGGGACATGCTCCGAACCCAAGAGCAGCCAAGATCACGACCGCCCGCAGACTACGCCCGAAGCCGGAATGCCGATGCATGCAACCAATATCACCCCTTCGCGACCAACCGACAACCCGACTGGCGGCCGGCCGGAGTCGATTGCGCTGCGAGGAATCAGCTGGACCTCGAAGTGTCGGCGAAGGCAAGATTGGGGACAGGCACCAGCGCGCTCCGCCCCCCATCCAGACCCCTCGCCTGACCCCTCCAAACAATGCCCAGCGTCGTCGGCTCGGCCGGCGGAGGCTCGGCTCCAACCGACTGAAACCGTCTTTGTCCCTCAACCGGGCCGCGTCGGCCTCGTCCCGGAGGGAGTCCCTTCGCATCGCCTCATCGGCCCGCTGGCTCGGCGGGCGGCACCTCGCGCCGCAGCAGTTCCACAAGCGCGCTCATATCCGGCACACAGCGATCCGCGCCGGCGGTGTCGGTCGTACAACCGACTTTCACGGTCACCGCACACCCCGCGCGACGACCGGCTTCGATGTCTTTTGGCGAGTCGCCTATCATCCACGAACGGCTCAGATCGAGGCCGTGCCGCTCCGCGGCTTCGAACAACATGCCGGGGTTCGGTTTCCGGCGAGGATCCTCCTCGGTGACGGCCGTACAGACGAGAATATCCGTCAGTTCGAGCCCTTCGGCCCGGATGCGCTCCAGAAGAAGCGCATGGATCTTGTCGAGAGTCTCGCGTGGGACGCGGCCCAGACCAACGCCGCGTTGATTGGTCACAATCACGGCCGCATATCCGCGCTCCCGGACCACCCGCAGCGCATCGAGAAACTCGGGGATCAAGTGAAAGTCCTCCGGGCGCTCGACGTAGCCGGGGCCGGGACTGACGTTCACGATGCCGTCGCGGTCGAAAAAGACCGCAGGCCGTCCGGCGGGGGAGCTCATTGCGACACCTTGTTCCAAATGGAGGTGAGACTATCGCTGACGCGCACCACCAATTCCTGAGCATCGCCAACGAGCACGGAGCGTCCGTCGTCCTTGAGCCGTTCCGCCGGCACTTCGGCAAGGCACTCGCCGGGCAGAGGCTGCGATGGCGCGGCGGCCACTCCGACGCGTCGAAACGGCGTCGCGTTCGCTCCCGTCCACCGGCACTGAAGGATGTCATCGGTCCACCCCTCCAGGGCGCCGTCATTCGCGAGGCGAAGGATCAGGCGCGTGGGCGCGGCGGGCCTCGCGGGGCGGCCGCGGGAGGCACGGATCGTGAGATTGGTGGCGGTGATGGGCCCGAGCACCCACGCGCTTTTGTCTTCGCTCCAGCCGAAGCACCACAGCGTTTCGCCATCGGAACCGATCACGGCCGCCGTGACTCCGGGGCCGGGGGGCGAAGCCGAGGGCGACCAAAGGGCGGCCGCCGCCCGGCTCTGCGAAACGTCGGCCAGAGCGATCACGTGCAGAAGCTCCGTCCGGGCGGTTTTGTTGGAGGCGCTGTTCTGTCCCTCGTCGGGCAGGCGCACCCTGTTGGGGGCCACCGGCACCCACCAGCTCCACGCGAGCGCATCGCCGTCCGGATCGTTAGCCGGCAGCGTCCAACGCCGCTCGGCGCCCATGCCCGACACCGACAATCGGCCGAGCACGGGCGGCCGGTTGACTGACGCGACCCGTACATAGATCGGCGGCGAACGCACCGCGACGCCGTCTTCGTACACGGCAACCGCCTGCACTTCGACCGGGCCCGGTCCACCGGGCCAGGCGGACACTCGAAGGTCGTGCGCGTCGCCCGGCGCCTCGGCGACCTTGCGGCCGCCCGCAAACAGTGCGATCGCACGGGGCCTGCCACTCGCCTGGATGCGGACGGTTGTTCCGCGGCGTTCGTCCACCTCCGCCCCGTTCGTGGGCGCCAGAATTCGTATGCGGCGCTGGTCGGGTCCGACCTCGAACCCAATTTCGGCGAACCCCTGGACGCGCACTTCGCCGCCGCGGTACACCACCGCGCGCAACCGGTGATATCCGGGCGCAAGGGATGATGCATCCACCAGAAGACGCGGCGACGCCTGCAGCGCGACCGTGCGGCCATCCAGCAGAAACATCACCGCGACAGTGTCCCCAGGCGGCTCCGCCGAGGCCTCAAACTCCAGGACGCCCGAGGCGCGGATCTCCTTGCGCTTCAACTGCACGCGGGGGGAAACGGCGCGAGGCGCCATCAGGGGATCGCCGACGATGAACAGTTGCAGCGGACTCGCAACGGACTGGTAGTAGGCCTCAAGCACGGTGCAGCCGTTCGCGAGATGTGCAAACAGCCGCGCCGTAGGGAACTTCGTCCAAATCGAGTATGGCTCGGTGACCGTGCCCGCGGCCGCGTAGGCGCCGGCGTCGAGCCACGCGGTGAGCTTCGTTTGAGCCGCGCCGTGGAACACGGCCGCCAGGCTGGTCAGGTGGTCGGCCACCGCCCCGGGAAGAAAGGCGCCGACGCGCCGCGGGTCCGGCGAGGCGAGCCCCATCATGATGCCCGACACATCGCGCGCGCCGACGGGGAAGTTCGAAGTGACGACGGCCCGCACGCCGAGCGCGGTGATCTCGCGCGCGGCGGCGTCGAACTGCCACTGTCGGCATTGAGCGCGAATGTCGGTGCCTTGGACGAGGTACACCGTGCCCGAGGCCCACGCGGGCCCGGCCGCGGCCGACCGGCGAATCAGCGCGAGCGACGTCTCGCGGTCGAGTCCGCGCGCGCCCGACCAGGTCAGCGACATCGCCGGCGTCAGCGCACGGGCCGCGGGATTCAGCTTCAACTGCTCGAGCGACGCCGACGGCAGTGCGGGGGCGCTCGGCGAGGAGGGGCCGCGGAATAGAGCGGAGATCCACAGACCCGTGGCAATGAGCCCCGGCTCCGGCAGCCGCCCGCCCACGAGCGTCGCCCCGTGCAGCGAGACGATGGGGTCCGTACGCACGCGCGCGGGCAAGTCCGCTGAATACACCCACGCCAAGATGTGGTCGTCAATGCCGCGAGCGCGCATCGCGGCGACGGCCGGGGCACGGATATGCCGCTCGAACTCGTCGAGAGAAATGTCCGCCTCTGCCCGCAACGCAGATTCGGGGACGTCCACCCCGACGATGTTTTCCGGCGGCACGCCCCGCCGCGCCGCGTACTCGCGCGCGATCTCCCACGATTCGCGGGACCGCTCATTGACGATCAAGAGCAGCTCGTGCGGCCCGAGCGCCCTCGCCGGCTGAACCGCGAGCCACGCCACGGCGGCCGGAATCTTCGAGACGCGACTCCAACCCTTCATGGCCGCTCAGTGTACCACACGGACGAGGCATCGCGCGGGGGTTCACCGGCGGTTGGCGCGGCGCAGGGCTCAGTCGAGATCCCGCTCGGCCAGCGCATCCTCGTCGAGCCCGAGATAGTGGCCCAGTTCGTGAAGAAGCGTGCGGCGGACCTCCTCGCGAAATTCCGCCGCATCGCCGTCCGCGATCTCCCAGAGGTTTTCGACGAACAGAAGAATTTCCGACGGCAGCGGATCCGACTCGTCATCCGCGTGCTCGCGGCCGACGAACAGTCCCAGCAGATCGGCGTCGTATCCGTCGCGGATCAGTTCGACGGACGGCCGATCCTCGATGACCACGGGGATCTCTCGCGCGCGCTGCCGCAATGGCAGGGGCAAGGAGTTCAGCACGCGCTCGACCTCCTCCGCGGCGGCCGCGCGCAGTCGGCGGCGAACGATCGCATCCATTCGGCGCCTCATCCCACCCGCGACTCTCCGGGATCCCAGACGCTGCGACCCTGCGCGTCGATCGCCACGATCACGGGGAATTCGACGAGGACCAGCCGCCGCACCGCCTCCGGTCCGAGGTCATCGTAGGCCACCGTCTCGGCCTCGACGACGCACCGCCCGAGCAACGCGCCCGCCCCGCCGACGGCCAGAAAGTACACCGCACCGTAGCGGCGCATGGCCTCGATCACCGGCGCGCTTCGCTCGCCTTTCCCGATCATTCCGCGCAGGCCGAGCGCGAGGAGCCGCGGCGTGTATACGTCCATGCGCCCGCTGGTCGTCGGCCCGGCGGATCCCACGGGTCGGTCCGGCCCGCCGGGCGTGGGGCCGACGTAGTAGATGGTCGCGCCGCGGAGGTCGAAGGGGAGGGGTTCGCCGCGATCGAGCGCCTCCCACATCCGCCGATGCGCCGCGTCGCGCGCCGCAACGACTTCGCCGCTCAAGCGCACGTGTTCGCCAGCGCGCAGTCCGCGCCAACCGGCATCGTCCAGCGGAAGATGCACGTCCCGTACCTTGCCCTCGTCCGAAGCGCTCAACGCGCGGCCCGCAGGACGGCCCTCCCCGCCCCCGAGATCAGACATGGCGAAGCCCGTCCTTGATGGCGAGGGTGTCGGGATCCGGCACCAAACCGCTCGCATGCCGCCCGATGTTGACGAGCACACCGATCATCAGCCCCGTGACCGCGAGGCTGGACCCGCCGTAGCTGACGAGGGGCAGCGCAATGCCCTTGGTCGGCAGACAGCCCGTAACCACGGCGATGTTCAAGAGCGCCTGGGTGATGATCGTGAGCGTGATGCCCCAAGCCAAAAGTCGCCCGAAGGTGTCCGGCGCGCGCCACCCGATCCACATGCCGCACAACAGAATTCCAAAATATGCGGCGAGGAACGCCAGCGTCGCCCACAGTCCGAGCTCCTCGCCAATGATGGGAAAAATGAAATCGGTGTGGGACTCGGGCAGCCAAAAGTGTTTTTGCACGCTGTTGTCGAGCCCGACGCCCGCGACCCCGCCGAGCGAGAACGCGCGCATGGCCTCCACGAGCTGCAGCGCAGCGTCGTCGGCGTACCGCTCGGGATGCAGGAACGCCAACAGCCGCTCCAACCGCTCCCGGTCCGAGTAGATGATGACCGCGAACCCGCCCGAGAGCAGGGCCCCGAGCACCGAGATGTACCCGAGATGTGCACCGCCGAGCAGAAGCAACACGATGCCGATCGCAAACGTCAGCATCGTTGTGCCGAAGTCCGGCTCAATGAGAACCAGTCCGAGCACCGTTCCCATCACCGCCATCGGGATCACGATGCCGTGTCGAAGTCCGGCCAGCCTCCGCTCGTTTCGGTGGATCCACGCAGCGAGAAACAACACCATCGCGAACTTCGTCAGTTCGGAGGGCTGAAACAGAGCCGGCCCGATCGAAATCCATCGGCTGGCGCCGTTGCGGCGCACCCCGATGCCCGGCACCAGGCAGAGCACCAGCAGCACCGCGCATCCAACGAGCAACGGAATCACCCATGGACGCCACCGGTGGTAGTCCACCATCGCCGCCGACACTCCGGACACCGCCGCGATCACCGCCCACAGGATCTGCCGCTGCAACAGGTGGGCCGGGTCCTTGAACCGAAACTCAGCGAACGCCGCGCTCGCGCTTCCGAGCACAAGCAGCCCGCCCACGGTCAGCGCCACCACGAGACATACGAGGATCGCGTTGACCGCGGCCTTCATGGGCGCCCCGCCCGCCGCCGACTACGGCGAGATCGGAATCAGCAGTGTCATGCCCGGCTTCACTGCCGACGCGTCGGGCAGATTGTTCAGCTTCAGGATGGACTCGGGCGTGACTAGAAAGATCTTTGCGATCGAATCGAGTGTTTCACCCGCGCCGACCGGATACCGGATCGGCTGAGCCGCGCTGCTGAGCGTCGGCGTCGGAGCGGCCGGCGGCGGCGGCGTCACCGGCGGGGTCGGCGTGAGCGCCGGGTCCGGCGGGGGCGTCGACTCCCGCGCCGGAGCGGGCAGCGGAAGCGCTGGGACCGCGGCCGCTGGAGCCGGCTCCGGAGGCGGCGGCATCTCCCGCCGCGCGGCGGGCGCCGGCTCCGAAGGCTTGGCGGCGACAGGTAACTTCAGTTTCTGGCCCGCACGCAGCTTGTTCGGATCCGTGATATGGTTCAGCTCGGCCAGCTCCCGCGTGCTCACACCGTGCTTCGCCGCGATCTTCGAGAGCGACTCACCCGGCTGCACCACGTA
>CALLFZ010000045.1 GCA_938010045.1 uncultured bacterium | reverse complement strand
GCCGAAGCCTGCGAGCACCGAGGCCGCCTTCTACAACGCACAGGGCGGCTGATGGTTCCCCCGCCACTGTAGCTCCGGCGCTCCGCCGCCGGAGCTATTCGGCGAGCCGAACGGCAAAAAAACGCTGGGCCGCCTCGCTGGGGCCAGACACCTGGGACGCCCCTTGGGGACAGGCACGCATTGGCCCTGTCCGCCGGGCAATTGGTGTATCGTGCCTGTCCCCATCCGGATCCGCGTCCGGATCCGCGATTGCTGTCGAGCGTCTCCACGCCGAGCCTGCGAGCACCGAGGCCGCCTTCTACAACGCACAGGGCGGCTGATGGTTCCCACGCCACTGTAGCTCCGGCGCTCCGCCGCCGGAGCGATTCGGCGGACCGAACGGCAAAAAAACGCTGGGCCGCCTCGCTGGGGCCAGACACCTGGGACGCCCACTGGGGACAGGCACGCACTGTCCCCTGGGGACAGGCACGCACTGTCCTGGGGACAGGCACGCACTGTCCCTGTCCGCCGGGCACGTGGCGAGAGCGGCCTTGCGTTGGGCGCGCTGGAGTCGCCATGGGGACGGACAGGCAGCTCTCGGGGGGCACGTTGGGGACAGGCACAATACCGCGTTGGGGACAGGCACAATACCGGGCACAATACCGGGCACAACACCGGCCGCATGAGCTTAAAGGCTGTCGGATTGCCAGGTGCCTGTCCCCATTGTCCAGGTGCCTGTCCCCATTGGGGGTCGAGCCGAGCGTGGCGATTGGGGTCTGCTTTTGGACCAGTGCCTGTCGCCGGTCTTTGGTCACCGGTCTTCGCTTGGGGACAGGCACCAGCGCACTCCTACCCACGTCCAGACCGCGCGTCTCTCCTTTCAGAACAATGCACAGCGCAATCGCCCTTTGGGAACCAAACCGAGGGCGCCGGGCCGAGAAGCCCGTCAATCGCAGCGTTCATGAGGGACAGGCCGGTGAGGTCTCTCCTGCGCCGCCGCCGTTGCCTGTGCGCTCGTACTGGGGCCCCGGCGAGAGGCCCGGCCTGTGAATCGTGACGTCGCTGAAGAGCCGGACAAGCCGCAGGCCGCAGGACCTCAGCGATACTGGAATGCGCTGCGGCCGATGAATTCGCGGAGAATGGAGGTGGGCGGGACCGGTCCGAACGGCAGCGGAAGGAAACTGGCGAGAAACGCGCTGAGACGGCGGGCCTCGGCGTATTGGGGATGGTAAGGCTTAATTTCGTTGAGCAGCGGCTCAACCAACGGTTTCAGTACCGCCAATTCGTAGTCGAGCGCGGAGTTGAACGCCGCCTCGGCCTGGTTCTGGTAGGGGAAAATCCATCGTTTCTCGCCGCGGCGCACGGAGGGCCAAAGATCAAGTGTGCGCAACGCAGGATGACCGCGGAACTGGTGATCGCGGACGATGCGGCGCAGCAGTCGGTTATCGGTGGTGGAAATCCGGTTGTTCTCGTCGAGGTTCAACTGGGTGAGCGCGCTGACGTACAACCGGAAGACGTGCGCAGGTGGAATCGCGGCGCCGATACGAGGGTTGAGGCAATGAATGCCTTCGAGCAGCGCGATTTCACCGGGGGCCAGGCGGAGCGGTCGGCCCTCGGGTTCGCGATGTCCGTTCTTGAAGTTGAAGATGGGCATATCGACCGTTTCGCCGGCTTCCAGTCGAGCGGTGTGTTCGTTGAACAGATCGAGGTCGAGCGCGTCAATGTGCTCGAAATCGGGCCGGCCGGCTTCGTCGAGGGGGGTCTGGTCACGATTACGAAAGTAGTTGTCGAGCGAAATCGCAACGGGTCGCAGGCCATTGACGCGCAGTTGGATCGCTAGTCGTTTTGCGAAGGTGGTTTTGCCCGAGGACGAGGGGCCGGCAATCAGCACCCAGCGCGCGGTCGGCCGGCGTTCGGCGATGCGGTCGGCCAGCCGCGCGATGGTTTTTTCGTGCAGAGCCTCGGCGATGCGGACGATCTCATCGGCCTGGCGGTCCGCAATGAGGCGGTTGAGATCGCCTACGGTGCGCAGGCCGAGAATCCGGCCCCACTCCTTGTGTTCGGAGAAAATCCGGAAGAGCTCGGGTTGGGGTTCGAACGGCGGCAGCGCGGGCGGGTTCTCGCGGTCCGGGAACAACAGCACGAAACCGGGCGGATACGGGATCAGGTCGAAGTGCCGCAGTGCGCCGGTGCGGCTGGCCAGGACGCCATGGGCGAGGTCAGTGAAGCCGTCGCAGTCATAGACGACGACCTTCGGCGGATTGCGGAAGCGGAGGAGATCGGCCTTGTCCTGTTGGCCGGCGGCGTCGAAGCGGCGCAGCGCCTCCGCGAACGCGATCTTGCGGCGTTCAATCGGGCGGTTCAGGGCGGCGAGTTCGCGCATGCGGTTGCGCAGCCGCGCGATCAGCTCGGCGGAGGGCGGACCGCCGTTCAGGTTGAGCGAGCAGTAGAAGCCGGGACCCAGGGAGTGTTCGACTGCAAACCGCGCGCCCGGAAACAACTCGCGCACGGCTTTGGCGAGCAAGAACGCGACGGAGTTGCGGTAGATGCGCCAGCCGAAGCGATCGCGCATCGTGAGCAGGGTCACGTCGCTGTCCACCTCCAGCGGGTAGGAGAGTGTGACGACTTCGTTGTTCACGAGTGCGCCAAGCCAGTCGAGGTCATCTGGCGGCCGCAGCTGCGCGCAGAGCTCGCCGACGGGCGTGCCGACGGGCACGTCGAACGGCTCGCCGCCCTGGAGGCGAACGCTGACAAAGAGCGAAGTGGATCGCGTGGACATCATGACCAAAGACAGGGCGCGCCGCCTGGGATCATCGGATGCCGAGACCGGGATTGACTTGCTTGCCGGCCGGCGTGTAGTTGCGGTGCCATTTGAGGTCCCAGATCATCGTGAGATCCACGCGTTCGGCATGGCCGTCGCAGAAGCTCACCGCGATTCCCTTACGGTGACGGTTCAGGATCCAGTTGCTGGCGCCGTCG
Source organism: uncultured bacterium (assembly GCA_938010045.1). Classification (GTDB taxonomy): domain Bacteria; phylum Verrucomicrobiota; class Kiritimatiellia; order PWTM01; family PWTM01; genus CAACVY01. The sequence continues at coordinate 17,261 of CALLFZ010000045.1, read as the reverse complement.
AGATCGGGGGGCCAGGAGATGCCACTGATCGGACCGGTTTCGTACCACGCACCGTCGCAGAAGGCGGGCGTCCGAGACTCGGTTTGCGACATCAGTGTATAGTCATTGGCGCCCGGCGCGCGGTTGGCCACGTGGGTGTTCACCGCGATGCTCCCGACCCATCCATTATAGGTCCAGGCGCGATCGACCGCGCCGCGGGTCGCGTTGGGGCGGACCGCGTTGGGGCAGAGGCGGACGTCGGCGCGCTGGCCGACGCCGAGGATGCGGTCGAGCGAGGCCATCCAGTGGCCGGTGGGATCGGGCTGGATCGTACGGTTGTTGCTCTGGGCGGCGAGTTGGATCATCGCCTTCGCGTGCTGGCCGCAGTTGTTGATGCAGTGCATCTCGCGCGCCTTCGCGATCGAGTTCGATAGCGTTGGCAGCAGCATGCCCGCGAGCACGGCGATGATTGAGATGACGACGAGCATCTCCACCAACGTGAACCCCGCCTTTTCGTTGAGATTCATTTCGGTTGAGCTCCGAACGGCGGCAGGGCCGCCGCTGAGGCCAATCTATCATTGCCGGAGAGTGTCGTCTACGAGCTTGGCTGCTCACGTTGCGCCGGGGATGGCCGAGTCGCCGGGGGCCGGATGTGGAACCGGAGTTGAACGGCGGGTGGGCGTTATGCGATGGTCAGTCGATGCGACAGCGAAACGCCTGGCTCGTTGGTGTTCTGGGCGCGGCGGCGCTCGCGCGAGGTGCGGCGGCGGCCGATTGGCCCGTGCATCGCGGCGATCCGAGTTTGAGGGGCATGGCCGCCTCCCCGTTGGGTGCGCCGCTGCGGCGGGTTTGGACCGCGCGGGTGGCGGCCGCCCCAAATTCGTCGCCGGTGGTGGCCGGCGGACGCGTCTTCATCGGAAGCGTGTCGAATGCCGTGATCGCTCTCGACGGCCGGACGGGGGAACGGCTCTGGACCGCGCCCACCGGCCAGCCGGCCGATGCGCCGCCGTTGGCGTTTGGAGAGCTGGTCGGTGTCGGGACGGAGGGCGGCCATTTCATTGTGGTGCGCCAGAGCGACGGGCGCGAGGTTTGGAGGCATTCGGGCGGCGGCCGGATCGCCGGATCTGCGAACGCTGTGCTGGAGAATGGCCGGTGGCGGGTGCTGGTGGGGTCGTATGACGCCACCCTCCAGTGTCTGGACGGCGAGAGTGGCCAGAGGCTATGGTCGTTCGCGGCCGAAGGGTACATTCATGCGACGCCGGCGATCTCGGGTTCGGACGCGATCGTGGGAAGCTGCGACGGCCGCGTCTACATCGTGGCACTGTCGAACGGCGAGGTTCGGGCGACCATTGACGCGGGCAGTTACGTGGCCGCGTCACCAGCGGTGGATAGCGGTCTGGCCGTTGTGGCCACCCACGGCGGGGAATGGTTGGGCCTCGAGGTGGAGACCGGTCGCGTGCGGTGGCGGATGGCGGACACGAACGCAGGCGCGTTTGTGTCGAGCCCCGCGCTCGGCCGTGAGCTGGCGGTGGTGGGCGATCGGGCGGGCCGCGTGGTGGCGGTGCGAAGAGCGGACGGTGCGCTCGCGTGGAGCCGGCCGCTGCGCGAGGCGGTGGATGGCTCGCCGGTGATCGCGGGAGATATCGTGTGGATCGGCGCCGACGATGGGCGGCTCCGTGCGCTGCGGCTCCGGGACGGCTCGGTGCTCTGGAGCCACGAGATCGGGGCGGCGGTGAGAGGTTCGCCGGCGGTGTCGGACGGCTGGTTGTACGTGAGCGACACCTCGGGCGCGGTGCATGCCTTTGAAGGCCCGGCGGCGCCGCCGCGATAAGCTATCGTGGGGGGGGGATCGCGAGATGGAATTGAGCGCAGGGGACTGGACGGTGGCGGCGGTCTTTTATGCCGTCGTCGTTGGTGTGAGCCTATGGAAAAGCGCGCGCCGGCCGGACAGCGCGGACTATTTCCTCGCGGGGCGCGCGTTGCCGTGGTGGTTGATCGGGATTTCGATTGTCGCGGCGAACATTTCGACCGAGCAGTTCGTGGGCATGGCCGGGCAGGGCGCGGGCGCGGTGGGGCTGGCAGTGAGCAACTGGCAGCTCATGGGCTCGGTGGCGGTGGTGCTGATCGCGTGGACCCTGCTGCCGAAGTTTTTGCGCGCGGGGATCTACACGATGCCGGAGTACCTCGAGTATCGCTACAACGCCGCGACGCGTTCGATCATGGCCGCGCTGACGGTGGTTGTCTATGTCGGCGTGCTGTTGACGGCGGTGCTGTACTCCGGCGCGTTGACGCTGCGCGCGATCTTTGAGATTCCGCTCGAGCGCGGCGTTTGGATGGTGGCGGCCGTCGCGGCGCTCTACACGAGTTGGGGCGGGCTGCGGGCGGTCGCGTGGGCGGACTTGTTTCAGGGCATCGCGTTGCTGCTGGGGGGTCTGGTGGTGTTCGCGCTGGGGCTGCGCGCCAGTGGTGGTTGGGGACAGCTCGCGATGGCGCAGGGTGCCCGTCTGCACATGGTGCTGCCCGCGGAGCATCCCGGCTTGCCGTGGACCGGCGTGCTCGCTGGGATCTGGATCGTCGAGCTCTACTACTGCGGCCTGAACCAGTTCATCGTTCAACGCACGCTCGCGGCGCGCTCGCTGCGCGACGCTCAGCTCGGGGTCATCTTCGCCGGCGCGCTGTGGCTCTTCGTGCCGTTGGCCATTGTCGTGCCGGGCATCATCGCGTGGCATCTGTACGGCCCGGACCTCGCGCGGCCGGACGACGCGTTCCCAATGCTGATCCGGCGTTTGGTGCCGTCCGGTCTGCGAGGGTTCATGTTGGCGGCGATCGCGGGCGCAGTGATCAGTTCATTGGCCTCGATGCTCAACTCCGCGGCGACGATCGCAACGATGGATCTCTACCAGCGCTGGCTCGATCCGCGCGCGCCGCCGCGTCGTCTGGTCGCCATCGGTCGGGTGCTCACCCTCGCGTTCGTCGCGGTCGCCGCGCTGTGGGCGCCGCGGCTCGACGATCCGCGCTGGGGCGGCGTGTTCCAGTTCATCCAGCAATGTCAGGGCTATATTTGGCCCGGTGTGGTGGCCGTCTTTGCGGCGGGCTTTCTGATGCCCCACGCGCCGCCCGCGGCCGGCGTCGTGGGGCTGCTCGGCGGTCCGCTCATTTATGGAGTGTTCCAGCGTTGGGCGCCGAACCTGCACTTTCTGATTCAGGTGGCGGTCGCATTTCAACTGGACCTGCTGCTCATGGGCATGATCACGCTGTGGAGGCCGCTGGCGGAGCCGCGGGTTCTGCCGGAGCGCAGGTCCATGGAGAGCCGGACCTCCTCCGGGGTGATCGCGGCCGGCGCGGCGGTCCTGGCGGCGGTCGGTGCGTTCTACCTCGTGTTTTGGTAGTGCGCCGGGGGGTCAGGCGCTCGGCGGCGCTTCCGGACGGCGGCGACCATGGACGGCGAGGAAGCGCGCGGCTTCGGCTTCACCGAGAAACCGAACGAGGATTTTCGGGTCGATCTCGAGCAGGTCCACCCAGATCAGGCCGTCGAGCACATCGCTGAAGTTCGGGTCCACGTTGAAGCCCAGCAGCCGGCCGCCGAGTTTCAAATACTGCTTGAGCAGAACGGGAATGCCTTTCTGGTCGCGCTCGATGTCGGCGATGAGCTCGGCGATATCGTCGGTGTCGCGCACGACGCGGCGGAACAGATCGGGGTTCCACCGTTGGCGCAGCGGGAGACCGCGGGGCGGATGGCGTGGGCGCACGTGGCGCGCCCACCGGGTGTCGAGGCGGTTCGCGCGCAGGAACTGGACCATCATCTGTCGCGAGAGGGAGTTATACTCGTTGTTGATGCTGACCGGTCCGAAGAGGTGCCGGTAGCGGGGCTCGCGAAGGATGAACCGGCCGATGCCCTTCCAGAGCAGCAGCAGCGGCGAGTAGGTGCGCTGATATTCGGGGCGCACGAAGGAGCGGCCGAGTTCGAGCGCGGGGCCCATGCGGTCGAGCAGCCGTCGCGAGTAGCGGAAGAGGGTGCTCGTGTAGAGGCCCTTTTTGCCGAAGCGCGGCAGGATCTGATCGGTCGGCCCCATCCGGTAGGCGCCGACCAGCTCGTGGGTGGAGCGGTTCCAGAGGAAGAGGTGGAGGTAGTGCGTGTCGAAGTGGTCTAAGTCAATGTCGCGGCCGGTACCCTCGCCGGCGTCGCGGAAGGTGATCTCGCGCAGGCGGCCGATTTCATGGAGCAGGTTGGGAATGCGGTCGGCGGGGGCGCAGTACACGGCCAATGGACCGGCCTCCAGCAGGCAGGCGTCGGGGGGCAGCAGGAGGACGTCCTGAGCGATGGTCTCGGGGTGGAGCGGCGGGGCGACCGGCGTGGGCGGCGGCGCGGCGCCGCCGCGCGGCTCGCCCCGGCCGCGCAGCACGTAGGTGCGCAGCCGCAGATAGGCGACGAGGTCGTCGTCGGCCATTGGTTCCAGCCGCGCAAACGGGATCAATGAGCCCACGCGCACGCCAATTGTGTGGCCGCGTTTGCGGACGAACTCGCGTGGCAGCATCGCGGTGCGCACGCGCGGATGCAGCAGCCCGAGCGCTTGGAACCACGCGCTGTTGCGGCCTTCGACGAACACCGGCAGCACCGGACATCGTGCCATTCGGATCATGGTTGCGACGGTGGCGTTCCAGGGTGGATCGGTCACCTGAGCCTCGCGCAGCATCAGCCGCGAGACGTCGCCCGAGGGAAACACAATCAGTACGTGGCCGTCCCGGAGCCACCGAACACATTCTTTCATCGGCCGCAGATTCGTCCGCGCCGCGTCGGGGCCGCCGTAGGGATCCACGAAGATCGCATATTGCTGCATCTCGGGAATGCGCTGCAGCAGGTAGTTGCTCAGCAGCTTGACATCGGGCCGAATGCGCCGAAACAGCACGAGCAAAACGAGCGCGTCCACGCCGCCGAGTGGATGATTCGCGACGACCATCGCGGGGCCCTGCGCGGGAATGCGCCGCCGATCGTCCTCCGCGAGCTCTGCGTGCACGCCCACCGCCGTCATCGCGGCCTCCAGAAAATCCTCGCGGCCCGCCGAGGCGGTCGCGGCCCGGTAGAAACGGTCGAGCTGGTCGAGCTGAAGGAAGCGTTCGAGCGATCCCCGCATGAGATCGAACAAGCGCTGTCGAAACGGATCGCGGAACGACGCCCGCAAACCAAACGGCGAGATGTCCCGTGGCTGGACGGTCATGGCCGTGCCCTCGGCATGGTTCCGACCGTGATCCTATACGATTCGGCGGCCCGCGCCCAAGCCGGGCGAGACGGCGCTAGGTGACCTGATCACCGCGCACCATCACCACCTTGCCGGTCCGGACCAGCTCGATGATGCGAAACCGCTCCAGCAGCGAGATCATGGCGTCGAGCTTGGCGGAGTCACCCGTCGCCTGCAAGATCATCGAGGTCGGCGTAAGATCCAGAGTTTTCGCGCCGAAATGCGCCGCGATCTGCAGCGCCGCCGTGCGGTCCTGTTCGCCGGCGGCAATCTTGACCAGCGCCATTTCTTTGATGACGGAGTCCTCGCCGCTGTGCTCGACGCACCGAATCACGTCGACCAGCTTGTTCGTTTGTGCGATTACCTGCTCGAGACCCTCGGGATGGCCGTTGAGCGTGATCGTCATGCGCGAGAAGTGGGTGTCCACGACGGGCGAGACGACGAGCGCGTCAATGTTGTAGCCGCGTCGCGCGAACACCTGAGCGATCCGCGCGAGCACGCCCGGCTTGTTCGCGACATAGACACTGATCGTGTGGGTGTCCGTCTTCGAGCTTGTCGAGTTCATAACCCTACCTCGTCGTGTTCAGGTTGAGCCGGTCGGCTTGTCCATGCGATGTCGCGGCCGCTCGATGATCATGTCCTCGAGCGCCTTACCGGCCGGGACCATCGGAAACACATTATCGGTTTTCTCCACTTCGGCGTTGATCAAGCAGGGGCCGTTGTTGTAGGCGAACGCGCGCGCGAGCACGCGGCGCACGTCACCGGCGCGGCGCAGGTTCCACGCGCGGACGCCGTCGTAGGCGGTGGCGAGCCGGACGAAGTCGGGATTGCCCTCGAGGTCCACGCCGCAGTGGCGTTCCTCGTAGAACAGCTCTTGCCACTGCCGCACCATGCCGAGGTAGTGGTTGTTCAGCACGATGATCTTGATCGGGAGTTTGTGCAGCGCGGCGGTTGCCAGTTCGTACATGGTCATCTGGAATCCGCCGTCACCGCAAAAGACGAGGACCATCTCGCCCGGCCGGCCGAACTGTGCACCGATTGCGGCGGGCAGCGCGTAGCCCATCGTGCCCGCACCGCCGGAGGAGAGAAAGTTGTTCGGGTAGTCGGTGCGGTAGAACTGCGCCGCCCACATCTGGTGCTGACCGACGTCGGTGACCACGATGGCGCGGCCACCGGTCAGCTTCCATGCCTCGTCAATGACGTGCTGCATCTTGAGCCCGCCTTTTCGCTTGTAATGGAGCGGATAGCGGCGCTTGTACTCGTCGAGGTGCGCGAGCCACTCCTCGGTCGGCAGACGGCTGACGTGCGGCAAGAGGGCGCGCAGCGCCGCGCGGGCATCGGCCACGCAATGGATGTGACACTGGATCATCTTGTCCATTTCGGCGGGATCCACGTCGATGTGGATACGGGTGGCGTTGCGACAGAACCGCGACGGCTGGCCGACGATACGGTCGTCGTAGCGGGAGCCAATGGACATGATCAGGTCGCACTCGACCACCGCCTTGTTCGCGTAGGCGGTGCCGTGCATGCCCATCCAGCCGAGCGAGAGACGGTGCGACTCCGGGAACGCGCCCTTGCCCAGCAGCGTCGTCACCACCGGCGCCTGCAACGTCTCGGCCAGCATCCGGAGCTCCGCGGTCGCGCCCGAGATCAGCACACCATGGCCCGCCAGCAGCACCGGCCGTCGGGACTTGCTCAGGGCTTCGGCAATCTGAAGGATCGTTTTCTCATCCACCTGGTCCCCCGGCGGCGAGTAGCCCGGCAGATCCATCGGAGGATGGAGGTCTCCGGAAAACGCGCCAGCCGAGACGTCCTTCGGAATGTCAATGATCACCGGCCCCGGTCGTCCCGTGCTCGCGATGTGAAACGCCTCCCGGACCACCCGAGGAAGGTCGTTGGTCTCCTTCACGAGGTAGCTGTGCTTCACGATCGGCATCGTGATCCCGAAAATATCGGCTTCCTGGAACGCATCCTTGCCGATCATGGAACGAATCTGCTGGCCGCTGATCACGATGATCGGCACCGAGTCCATGTGAGCCGTCATGATGCCCGTGATCGTGTTCGTCGCGCCCGGCCCGCTGGTCACCAGGACGACGCCCGGCTTCCCCGTCGCCCGCGCGTACCCGTCTGCCATGTGCGTGGCTCCCTGCTCGTGGCGCACCAGCACCAGCCGGATCTTCGTCTTCGTTGTCACGATCGCATCGAAAATCGGAATCGCCGCCCCCCCGGAGTAGCCGAAGATGTACTCCACCCCCTCGTTTTCCAGGCACCGGATCAGCGCCTGCGCACCGTCTGCAGGTTCAAGTTTCATGCTCGATCTCCAGGTTCACTGAAGGTCAATACTACGACAAGACGATCATGTGTCAATACAAAATTCGCGTGGATGAATTGAGAAAAAATATGGGAACTCAAATTCGATCTCGAAAAAGTCACACAAAGAGTGAAAAGTATATCGAGGCTCGATCGAGGTTTCATCAAAACGCAATTCTCGTTGAGGAATTGCGGATGGGCTCTTCCTGAAAAGTTAATTCTTATTCGATGTAAATGACAACAAATGTGTGCTTCGTTTTAAAAAAGACGTGTCATGTTGGTACAAGAAGCTCATTGTGTGAACGTTCCATCGTAGTGTGTTTTCAGACACCGGCCGGTCCTGACGTTGCGGTCGGATGCACGGCGCCGGTGTTTCAGATTCTCGCGGCGTTCGGAGGCCGGGCGGAGCGGTGGCATCCCACACGGTCGCTCGGCGGGCTGCTCATCATGCGGCGCGCACGTCGCGGTACGAAGGATGAGGATGGAGATGGCTTGGCCCGGCCTCGAACGGCGGGGATGGATGGGGGTCAGACACCGATCGCGTCGAGGGCTTTTTTCATCGCATGCCAGCACATCGTCGCGCATTTGACGCGCATCGGGAACCGACGGACTCCGCCCAGCGCTTCGAGGTCGGGGATCTCCGAGGGATTCCACTCCCGGTCGCCGCGCAGCATCGCGATCACCGTATCGGCCGCGCGACGGAATTCCGCGGGCGTGCGCCCGACGGCAAAGTCCGCCATGATCGACGCCGACGCCATCGAGATGGCGCAGCCGCGGCTCTGGTGGCGCACATCGGCGATGCGTCCGTCATGGACGCTGACGGCCAGCCGGATGTGATCACCGCAGGACGGGTTCACCTCCTCTGCGGCGAGCTCTTCCTCACTCACAGGGCCGGCGTGGCGCGGCGAGCGGTAGTGGTCGAGGAGGACTTCCTGATACAGGTCGTCAAGTTCCATGACAGAAATAGGTGCGCGCACGCCCGATCGCGGCCACGAGCCGGTCGAGGTCGGCGGGCATGTTGTAGAGCGCGAGGCTCGCGCGGCTGACGGCCGGCACGCCGAGCCGGCGCATCAGGGGTTGGCAGCAGAGGTGGCCGGCACGGATCGCAATGCCCTCGCCGTCGAGAAACTGGGCCAAATCGTGGGGATGGACGCCGTCGACCGTGAACGAAATCACGCCGAGTCGTTGCGGAGCCGAACCGAACAGCCGGACGCCAGGCAGCGCGGCGAGCGCCTGGAGGGCCGCATCGGTCAGATGCTCCTCCCAGGCGAGGATCGCGGCGCGGTCGGCCCGTTCGAGGTAGGCGATCGCCGCGCCCAGGCCGATCACGGCCGAAATGTTGGGCGTTCCCGCCTCGAACTTGTGAGGGATCTCCGCCCACGTGGAGTGCTCCAGTTCGACTCGGTCAATCATCTCTCCGCCGCCCATGAAGGGATTCATCGCCTCCAGGATGGGCGTCCGCCCGATGAGCAACCCGACGCCCGTTGGACCATACATTTTATGTCCGGAACAGGCATAAAAATCGCAGTCGAGGTCGCGTACCGAGATGGGCAGGTGCGGCGCGCTCTGGGCGCCATCCACGAGGCACAGCGCCCCCGCCCGGTGAGCCCGGCGCGCGATCTCCGCCACAGGATTGACCGTCCCGAGCACGTTTGAGGCGTGTGTGACGGCCACCATTCGCACGCGGCCATCGGCGAGCAGGCGGTCGAGCGCGTCGAGGTCGAGCGTGCCCTCGGGCGTGACAGGGACAAACCGCAGTCGCGCGCCGGTCGCGGCCGCGATCAGCTGCCACGGGACGAGGTTGCTGTGATGCTCCATCTCGGTGAGCACGATCGCGTCGTCCGGCCGCAGGAACTTCCGGCCCCAGCCCCACGCGACTAGGTTGATGCTTTCGGTGGTTCCGCGCGTGAACACGACCTCTCGCGGCGTGGCGGCTCCGAAAAAGGTGGCCGCCCGCCGCCGGACGTCCTCGTACCGACGGGTGGCCTCCTCGGCGAGATAGTGAAAGGCGCGGTGAACGTTCGCGTTGCAGGTGCCGTAGTACTCGCAGACGGTCTGGATCACCTCGGCCGGCTTCTGGCTTGTGGCGGCATTGTCGAGGTACACGAGCGGGCGGCCGCGCACGGTTTGCTGCAATACGGGAAAATCCCGGCGCGCGGTCTCCGCGTCCCACACGGATGAGGACGAGGACCGGGGCGAACATCCGCAACAACGGGGCGAACTCATCCGGCTCAATATACGACAGCGCGGGGCTCTGTCCACCTGGCCCGCTGTGTGTGCCGCGGTTTCGGGTCAACCGAGAGCGAGGCGGCGCCGGAGGTCGGCCGCCTCTTCGTCCACGCGGCGGCGCCGCTCTTCGGTCCACGCGTCCACAGCCCGAGCCACCGCCTCGCGTGACAGGCCGGCGGGCGTGGCGCGCGCCTCGGCCAGTTCGCGTTTGAGGGTTTCGATCTGGTGAAGGAGATCGGCCGTCTTTTCAGCGTGTTGCGCGGCCATCGCGCGCAGCGCCAGCTCCGCCTTTTCGGCACGCCGGCGCAGCTCCGCCATCTCCGAGGCGGCGACCGCGGAGCCGTCGGCTTCTCTCGCCGGCGCTGGCACCGGGGCCGGGGATGTGGCGGGCTCGGCCCCAGCCTCGCGGGCGGTGGGTGACGGGGCGGAAGGTTGAGATGGAGGCGGCGGGGCCGCGGTTGGCCGTGGTGCCGTCGGCGATGGGGTGGGTGGCGGTGGCATCGCGGCGACCGGGGACGGTTCGCCGGCCGTCTCGGGCACGAGCGTCACCGCCTGGCACTGTTTGCAGCGGACCTTCTTGCCTGCCAGCTCGGCGCGAAGGGTCATCGTTCGGCCGCAGCCGGAGCACGTCACCGAGATCGTTCCACCGCCGGTTGAGGTGGAGGTCGCAGCCGCCGCGGGCGAAGGCGTTCCGCCCGGCAAAATGGGCCGCATGGGAATGTGGCGTGTCGAGGCCGCCGCATCGTCGGCCGAGGCCGCGGCGCCCGGCAGGGGGATGGGGGCGCCGCAACGAAGGCACTTGAACTCCTTGAGCGTTTTCACATAGCCCTCGCGCAGCTTCAGCGCAGTGCCGCACGAGGCGCACTTCAACGTCGTGACCATGGCTCACCTCTCGGAGCCGGTGAAACTCCGACCCCGGCAATGGTGTGCCCGTATACCGCCGATGTCGCAGCTGCGCAAGCGAAATTCAGCCTCCCACGGACGATGTGTGCCGTGCAGGGTGGAGGAAACCGATCCCGGCGTCCGCGCACGGCCGACCGGGCTGCAGCCCTTCACAAGTGCCGGATGCATTGGGCACGAATCAACCCGTTCAGGAATGCGGCGGCAAGGCGCGACGCCCCTCGGCCGCGATGACGCTTGATTATTGCCGGATGAGCGATGCCGGTCCGCAACGGCGCGGTGGCACGGGGTCCCGCGGCGCAGCGCGGAGCATCATACGACACAGCCCGCGTTCGACGCGCTCCGCCAAGGCACGATGGCTGTAGCCGCTGGTGATGACCTCGGCGAAGTGATGTCGCGACAATCGGTGGGCTCAGCGCGCCTGCCGTGGGTCGCTGTAGTCCCAGCGTCGGTGTTCCGGACGAAACGTCCGAGCCGCCTGCGATTCAGCGAATGCGCCGACAGCGCCATTCACTCGACCGCTCTGAGCCGATGGCGTTGTGAATGGTGATGAAGGGTGAAACGACGCGTCGGGATGCGAGTAGGAGTGCGCCTGTGCCTGTCCCGATTCACGGACGGGGGGCAGCGGAGTGGGGACCGGCACGGTCCCAGGGGCCCAATGGGGAGAGCCCGATGGGGACAGGCACCCGGCAATCCCCTGGCAACCCCTTCGGTGTCCTGCGCCCGCTGCGCCCAGAGAGGTGCCCGGCCCTCGGGAGGCAACGAGCCGAATCCGCAATCTGCTCCGCCGGGTTTTTGTCGCGACGAGCGCCGCGCTGCCACCCACGTTCCCGTCATCCTCACCAAGACCACGTTCATCTGTTCCGCAGCGCGCTCAGGAGCTTCTCGGCCGGCAGAGCTTGGAAGAAGCGTCGGACGGTGGAAAGGTCGGGCGAGTCGTCGAGGCGATCCCAACCGAAGAGCGAGGAGCTGGAGCCGAAGTTCATTCGGGCTGATCTTCCGCAACCCCATACTCCCGTCCAGGCCGGAGGGGTCGAAAAATTCTTGTTTTGCGGAATCAGAGAGAAACACCGGTCAAATGGCGGGGTTGTTGGGGTCAATATTCTTCGCCTCCCTTCGCCGACACTTTGGTTGACCGTTTATCCCTCACAGCGCAATCGGCTCATCCCGTGCGGCGAAGGATTGACATGCGCATCTCGTTTGTGTACTGAGGGGCTGGGTGAGGGTATGGCCTCCACCGGGCTAGGGTTCGCGGGGCGAAGGGGAAAACCTCCGAGTGGGTTTTCCCCCGGTGTTGGCTGGGCGGCGTCGACGGCATTGTTCTGCGCGTCGATGGTTTACGCGATGCGTTCCAACGAATCCGCGCCCTTGGAATTTCCTCTGCAGACGATCACGGTCGCGATCGACGACAATTATCCGCCGTACGTGTTTCGGGACGAATCCGGACAGTTGCGCGGGTATTTGCCCGACGTCTGGGCGCTGTGGTCGCAGAAGACCTCCATCGAGGTGCGGCTCGTGGCCACCAACTGGGCCGCCGCGCAGCAGATCATGCAGGGCGGGCGGGCCGATGTGATCGACACCATCTTCGAGACGCCCGAGCGCCAGCAGATGTATCACTTCTTGCCGCCCTATGCCGACATTGAGGTGCCGCTGTTCGTGCACCGCGACATCGGGGGCGTATCGAGTCCCACGGATCTGCACGCCTTTGTCGTGGGGGCGAAGGCCGGCGACGCGGCGGTGGATTGGCTGCGTGCGCGCGGCGTGTCGCGGATCGAATCGTATTCGAGCTACGAGACACTGCTGGCGGCCGCGACCGCCGGTGTGGTGCGCGTGTTCACGGTGGACCGCCCGCCGGCGATGTACTACCTCACCCGCTGGCAGTTGGCCGATCAGTTTCGGATCGGCTTTGTGATGTACACGGGTCAGTTTCATCGCGCGGTCCGCAAGGAGGACGCGACACTGGGGGAGGCCATCGTGGCCGGTTTTAGCCGGATCACACGCGCGGAGGATGCGGCCCTACGCGCGCGGTGGTTCGGGCGGCCTCTGGCCCTCGGGCACTGGGCGGAGACCGCGGTGGCGGCGCTGATCGTCGTCTCGGCCCTCGCAGTTCTGCTGCTCGGGGCGGTGGCGGTGCTACGCCGGCTGGTTCGACAACGCACCGAGGAGCTTGAGGTGGCGGTGCGCGCCCGCGAGGCCACCGCGGAGCGTCTCCGTGGCACGCTGGCAGCCGCGCCGGTGGGCATCGGCGTGCTTCGGCGCCGAGTGTTTCAGGAGGTGAACGACCGCTGGTGCGAAATGACCGGCTATTCGCGCGAGCAGCTCATCGGTCGTAGCGCACGCCTCCTCTATCCGGACGATGCAGAATTCGAGCGCGTGGGCCGGCTCATGTATGACTCGATCCGCGAGACCGGCGGCGGGACGGTGGAAGCCCGATGGCGGCGGGCAGACGGCGAGATCCGGGACATATGGCTGAGTTCGACGGCTTTGCGGGGCACAAGTGATGACGATGCCGTGCTCGTCACTGCGCTGGATGTGACCGCTCGAAAGTCGGCGGAGCGCGCGCTGGCCGCGCGCGAGGCGGAGCTCTCCGCTCTGCTGCGCAATCTCCCTGGCGCCGTATACCGCGGGCGTCCGGACCGACCCGGCGGATTGAGCTTCCTCAGCGATGGCATCCAGACAATCACGGGGCGGCCCGCCTCAGAGTTCCTCTCATCCTCGAGACTGGCCCTCGACACAGTGATCGTGCCCTCCGAGCGCGAAAAGGTCGAGCGCGCGCGAGAGCAGGCCTTGTGCGAGCAGGGCGCATGGGAGGGCGAGTACCCAATCCGCGCGACCGGCGGCGGAACCGAGACGAGATGGGTGTGGGAACGCGTGACCGTGCTGCCGGCCGGACCCGACGGCGGCGTGTGGCAGGGCTACATGACCGACATCACGTCGCTGAGACGCGCGAACGAGCGGCTCGTCGAGCTCGAACGCGATCTGCAGCAGGCGCAAAAACTCGAGAGTCTTGGCCTGCTCGCCAGTGGCATCGCGCACGATTTCAACAACGTCCTGACCGCCGTCCTCGGCCACATTTCGCTGGCGGCCGAGGCGCTTCCGTCGGACACTGCCGTCCGCGCCGACTTGTACGCCGCTGAGCGCGCCGTGCGGCAGGCCACCGATCTGACGCAGCGGCTGCTCGCCTATGCGGGCCGTGCCCAGACCGTGCCGCGGCCGGTGAACCTCTCCGAGATCGTGCTCGGCATGCAGCCGATGCTTCGGCTCTCCGTGTCCCGCAAAATTGAATTGCAGCTGCACTGTCCGCCGGACCTGCCGACGATCCGCGGTGATCCCTCCCAGATTCAGCAGGTCGTGATGAACCTCGTCATCAACGCCGCCGAGGCGATTGGCGACCGGCCGGGGATCGTCTCGGTGTCCACCGAGGCGCGGTCGTTTGACCGCGCCGAGCTACGCAACTACCGGCTGCAGGAGGATCGGCTCGAAGGCACCTACGTGGTGCTGGAAGTGGCCGACACCGGTTGTGGTCTCTCGCCCGCCCAGATGGCCAGGATTTTCGAGCCTTTTTTCTCGACGAAGCTGTTCGGCCGTGGGCTGGGGTTGTGCGCGGTGCTGGGCATCGTGCGGGCTCACAGAGGGTTAATCGGAGTCGAGAGCGAACTGGGCCTCGGCTCGATTTTCCGGGTTCTGTTTCCTGTCCATACGGAACCCGTGCCGCCGCCCGAGGTGGCCGCGCCGCCCGCGGCCGACTGGCGCGGGCAGGGGACAGTGCTGCTGGTGGACGACGAGGAGCTCGTTCGCAACGTCGGCCGGCGGCTCCTCGAGCGGTTGGGATTCGAAGTTCTCACGGCGGCAGACGGCCGTGAGGCGATCCGGATCTTCCGCGAGCATTACGAACGGCTGACCGCGGTGGTGCTCGATCTCACGATGCCGCATCTCGACGGCGCGGAAACGTGCCGCCATTTGCTTGCGATCAGCCGCCGTGTGCCGGTGCTGCTGGCCAGCGGCTACGATGAGCACGACGTCGCGCGCCGCTACGCGGAGATCGGATTTGCCGCATTTATCCACAAGCCGTACGCCCTCGACGAGCTGCGGCGCGCTTTCACGGCGGTGTTCTCGTCCTGACTTGAGTTGGTCGCGAAGCAGGTTGAGCCGTTTGCGTTGCTCCCGGGCTCAAGCGAATCCAAGTCGCGTGCGAGGGAATCACGCCGAGCAATGCGCGTCTGCACACCGCGTGCGACCGGCCACCGCGCCCGATGGCTTGCCGGACGTTGCCCAGTGAGCTTGGCATCACTTGGAATCGCGCTGGCTGGCCCAGCGTCGTGCCGCGAAGAGAACCACAGCCGTGAGGTACGGCGCGGCGGAAGGCCGGCGCAGCGGCATCGTAGGCGGCGATGGTCGCCCTCTTTCGTTCCCCATCAGCGACACTACGGAAGACAAACCGACCGCGACGGCAACCCCTGTGCTGTAGATGTGGACGTTGAACACGGCGTTTGTCAGAGCCCCGGCCCCGCGGCTGCGATCGGGCGCCGTGACCGGCCTGCTTCTCCGCGGCATCGCGCCGACCGGGTGGACGCCAAATTTCGCTGCGGTTCACCACCTCTCCCGAACACCGCACTGGCTGTGCGGAGACCCCACCGAGCTCGCCGCGCCGCGCCCCCTTCCGTATGCTGCCCGCCATGACAATCTGGAACGAGCATCCAACCCGCGTTGCGTTGGTCAGCGACATCCACTACTGCGAGGCCGAGGACCGGATCGGCCGGCACTACCGGCAGGCACCCGCGATGCTCGACGCGGTGGTGCGGCAGGCCCGCGATCTCGGCGCACGGGCGATCATCGAGCTCGGCGACCTGAAGGATCTCAACGATCCGCCTGACCGCGCGCGATCCGCCGCGCAGGTGGAGCGCATCGAGGCGATCCTGCACAGCGCCGGCGTGCCGGTGCTGCACGTGCTCGGCAACCACGACGTGGACTGCTTCACGAAGGAGGAGTTCCTCTCACTCGTCCGGCAACCCGCGGGCGCGCCAGCGGGCGCGGGGGCGTTCGCGCTTGACCTCGTGGGCCGACGGTGGATCGTGCTCGACGCGAACTTTCGGCCCGACGGTACGCCGCTCACGGAAGGACATGAGAACTGGACCGATCCGACGATTCCGCCCTCGCAGATCGAGTGGCTCGCTGGAGAGCTTTCTCGGGGCGGAGGGCTGGCGCTCATTCTGGTGCACCAGTCGTTGGATGCGGATCCGCCGGATCCCTTCGCCGTTCGAAATGCCGCCGACGTCCGCCGGGCGATCGAGGCGGTGGGACGACCCGCGCTCGTGCTACAGGGGCACCGGCACGAGCCAGCGGTGCGTCGGATCGGTTCGGCGCTCTACTACACTGTAGCCGGCTTGGTGGATGGATCCACGGGTGAGCCCTCGTGGGCGCTATTGGAACTGAGCGGAGACGAGGCGCGAATTCGCGGATTTGGCGAGGCTCCCGACGCCGTGTTCAGCGCGCACGCGTCCAATTGAGCCTTTGAGATGGGCGGGCCGGCCCGCCGCTCAAATGGCGAGCCCGCCGGTGAGAAATGCCACGAGGATGCCGAGCAGGATCGCGCCCAAGGCCCCCAACGCCCACAGTCGGCGATCGCGAAGGTTGAAGCCGCGGAGCCGGATCCACAGTGCGATGCCCGATCCAGTCAGCACTGCCGCAAGCAGCCAGACCGTCAGAAAGGCCGCGACGTTTTTGGGGTAGTGAGGGGCGCGAGTTGCGCCGGGCGAACCGGAGCCGCGGGCGGCCGCCGGGCCAACCAGCGGCAGCGCCATACACAGCACGAGAAACACCACGCCGGCGGCGGTCGCTACCGCGTCGGCGAACCATCGGCTCTGCCACCACGGGTTCTCCGGTTGGGCTGGTGTGGAAACGCTCGCATCCATACACGCCCCATCATCGCCCACACTCGCCATTCTCGCAATCCCGGCGCCCCATTGTCCGCGTGGTGCGGCTCATGCCCGGCACCACGCTGGTCCGCGGTGCGCGTGTGTGTGGGCCGCCGGCGTGGATCGCTTCGGCGAGCCGCCGCAAGAGAACCGCAAAGCCGGGAGTACGAGAACTTGCGGTAAGCCCTGGATGTGAACGCAGGGGCGAAGTTATGTGGAGCGGTCTCTTGCGGGGGCGGAAAAGCCGGGAGTACGACGTACACCCGGTGCCAGTCAGCCAATGGAAAAAGGACTAGGTGGAGCGGCTACCGGAGGTGTTCGGTCGCAAGGCGGACGTGGACGCGGCAGAGCTGACCCGGCAGAAAGAGCGTCTGGAACGAAAGGTCGGGGAGCCGACCATGGACGCCGAGTTTCTAAGAAAAGTGCGTACAGTTGGGGATCCCGCTGAACGAACTGCGATGATGGAAAGAGGCATCCTCATTTGAGCGTCTGTCGGCAGTGCGAATTGTTGGGAGCGAATCGGAGGCGGGTGTGCCGTTCGCCGCGCGGACCGAGTGCGGAAGACTTGGCGCTGATGCGCTGGATGGACAAGGTGGGTTTGGAGGATCCGGCGGCGGAGGCGGCGGCCGACTTCGCGGGCATCATGAGGCTTGTATTTCCGGAGGGTGATCTGAGCCCGCAGGGCGGATCC
>CALLFZ010000044.1 GCA_938010045.1 uncultured bacterium | reverse complement strand
CCCCGCGCCACATTCACCGCCGCATCCTTCGGCAGCATCACCACCGGCGGCTTCGTCCCCGCCGGCTCCAAATTCGGCACCTTCACCGGCACCGGCGTGCCCACAAACATCGGCTTCGGTAACTCGAGCTTCAGCTCAACCATGTCACTGCGGTCGGACTCGTTTGCGGGCGCGACCCCCGGTGGCGCAGGGGCCTCCCACTCGTCGGTTCTCCGCCGGGCTAAGGCCGGCCGATCGGTTGCCTCAAGCCTGTCGGATGCGACCACGGGTACCGGCAGCGCACCGCCCGCGGACGCCGCGTGAGCAGCCCCCTGACGCGGTTTCGGTGCTTCCCGAAGTTCGGTTTCCGAGGTACGCAACGATTCCAGCCTTCGGGCTGAACGCGCTTCTCGAGGAGCTGAGGATTCGCGCCCATTCCGCGCCGACACCTCTGGAGCTGAGGCCGCATCCTCCATCCGCTTGGCTTGCAGTTTCACGGCGCGATCCGCCGGCGGCGCCGCCGCGGACGGCGTCGGGTTTTTTAGTTTTCGCTCTGCGACAGGCGCCGAAAGCGGCTGCGCGTCGGCCGCGACCCCGACCATCGGTGCCGTTCTCGGTACCGTCGCTTGCAGCATCGCTTCATCGGTGTGGCTTTCGGCGACGGCGCCTCCCCCCTCGCCGCTGGCCGCCCGCGCCGCAACCGCACGATTCTCCGAGGAGGCCAACTCTTCTTTCGCCGCTGGGGCCGCCATTTCGACCTCCACGGGGCGGTGCCCCACCATCGAGGCCCAATGCAGTCCGCCGAGCACGAGTAGAAGACCGGCCGCCCACGCGAGTCCGCGCCACCAAGGGGCCGCCGCCGGGCACGCGGCCCGACGAACCGCCCCCCATACGGCGGCCCGGCGTTCGGCCGTGAGCGGCTCGGGCGCCGGCGCCGCGCGAAGCGCTTCGGCGATGATCCGCATCGCGCGCTGCTGTTCTTCCGCGGTCGCACGGCACGCGGCACAGCGCTGAATGTGTTCGGCCACTTCGCGCGCCTCATCAGGCGGCAGCTCGCCGTCGAGCCAGGCGGTCAGTTTCGGCTCGATCTCGTCGCAGCGGTGCGGCGCGGTCACGTCAAAGTTCCCCCCGAGCCTTCAGCGCGGCGGCCAGCCGGCGAACCGCGTTGTGCAGCAGGCAGCCAACGTTGCCAACCGTCCGGCCGGTGACCTCGGCGATTTGCTGGTACGACAGCCCGGCATCCAACCGCAGCAACAGCACTTCGCGTTCGCCCTCGGAGAGACGGCCCAGCTCGTTCTCGATCGCGCGGCGTCGTTCGTCGGGCTGGGCCGCCGAGCAGCTGCTCGAGGCCTCGTGGGCCATGGTTTCGGCGGCCCGGCGATGACGCTCCTCGCGGCGGATGTGGTCCACCGCGGCATTGTGCGCAGTGCGGTAGAGCCACGGTACGATCCGCCCCGGAGTCGCCGAGAGCGCCGTCCAATGCGCACACAGACGGATCAACGTCGTCTGCACAATGTCCTGTGCAGCGGTGGGGTCGCGCACGATTCGCGAGGCGTACCTCAACAGTGGCCGCTCCTGTTCACGGATCACCGCCTCGAGCGTCGGCCCGCCATCCGCGGACGGCGGGGACGACGGGTCTGGGCCGGGACCCCGCTCACCCCGGATACGCCCGCCGCCGGCCGCTTCTTCAGCGCCGTGCTCGTGAAGATCGCGATCACTGCTCACCCGGCTGACCACAATCGGACGACCCCCCGCATTCTGCGATGATGCCGCGCCGGCAGACCCACGTCGAGCACGCGCCCTCGGTGCCGGCCGCCCCTGCTCGGTCCACGGGGGGTGGAGCGAGGGTTGGCAGGATGGTCCAAACCGGATACCGTGAACGCCCCATGCGCAAGGCCCACATCGTAATGTGGCTGGGGATCCTCGTCTGCGCGACGGCCGCGAACTTGATCCAGGCCGGCCGGATGGATCCCGTGCATCTGGCCGCCGCGCGCGTCGCGATCGCGGCGACCGCGCTGTTGCCGTGGTGGCGAGCCGAGCGGCGCGGCGGCGGCTGGCCGGCGCTTCGGGCCGATCTGAAGGCCGCGTTCTGGCCGGGCGTTCTGCTCGGCGTCCATTTCATGACCTTCCTCGCCGGCGTGCGCATGACCTCGGTCGCGAACGCGACGCTTCTGGTGAACCTCGCCCCGGCGATCGTGCCGTTCTTTGCGCACGCGATCCTCGGAGAGCGGATCACGCGCGGCGAGATACGCGGAACGCTGCTGGGCTTGGCTGGCGTTGCGCTATTGGTCGCGGGCGATTTTCACGTCGACCGCCGCACGTTGTTCGGCGATCTCACGTGTCTAGGTTCGATGGTGTTCTTCGCGGCCTACTTGGTGCTCGGTCGAGCACGCCGTCACGGCTCGGGGCTGTGGGCGTTCGTCGTGCCGCTCTACGCGATGGCGGCGCTGACGTGTCTGCCGGTGGCGCTGGCGCGGCCGTCCCCGCCGGATCTCGATCTGCGCCGGGAAACACTGATTGCGCTCGCCCTCGGCCTCGGGCCGACGGTCATCGGCCACAGCGCGCTGCTCTATGCGGTGCGGTTCCTGCGCCCACAGACGGTCACGCTCGCGAATCTCACTCAGTTCGTGTTCGCCGGCGCACTGGCCTGGGCGCTGACCGGCGAGCTGCCGGCGCCCCGGTTCTATCCGGCCGCGGTGCTGCT
This sequence comes from uncultured bacterium, assembly GCA_938010045.1. GTDB lineage: Bacteria > Verrucomicrobiota > Kiritimatiellia > PWTM01 > PWTM01 > CAACVY01. The sequence continues at coordinate 45,545 of CALLFZ010000044.1, read as the reverse complement.
GGTGGCCGGTGCGGTGCTCGCAATCCGCGCGGCCCCTACCACCTCCCCATCAACGGCCAATGCCGCTGGAACGCCGGCGCCGGCATTTCCGCCGGACCGCTCTCCTGTCACGGGGACCCCCAGCGGGGGCGACGGCCACTGTCGCGGTCCCTCATGTCCCACGAACGACTTGACACTGGGTTGACCCTAAGGCCAAATGCTCATACCACAACGGCGGACAGGCCGATGCGTCAAAGCGCGCACATGCTGGCGATCGGCGCGATCGCGATCCTGCCGTATTCGGCCCCGGCGCGCTTCGCCGCGTCCGCGAGCTGGAAACCCACGGACGAGAGGCCCGCCCTCGAGCGGGTGGCGCGTCGCCCCGCGCCTCCCCCTTGGCGGCCGGGCATTCCGCGGCTTCCCGAGCGGCCGCCGAACGTGCCCCGCGTGCCGGATCCCAGACAGCCGCGGATTCCCGAGCCACCCCCGACTCCGCCGAAGCCGATCGTTCGCTGATCTGCGAGCTTTGCGCGAGGCCGGCGGGGACAGCAACGCCGCCCCGCGTGCAGGGCGCCCGTCAAACCAGCAGGCTCGCCACGAGAATCGTCGCCAAGCCTGCGACCGCGACAATCGTTTCCATTACGGTCCACGATTGCAGAGTCTGGCGCTCATTCAAACCGCAGTAGCGGCCCACCAACCAGAAGCCGCTGTCGTTGACGTGCGAGAGGATGGTCGCGCCTGCTGCGATCGCGAGCACGACGAGCGCGCGATGAGGTTCCGAGAGATCGGCCGTCTCGATCATCGGCGCGAGAATCCCCGCCGCGGTGATCATGGCCACGGTGGAGGACCCTTGCGCGACGCGAACGACGGCCGCCAGCAGCCAACCGAGCACGATCGGGGGCAGCGCGAATCGGCTGAAGATCCTCGCCATTTCCCCACCGACGCCGCTGTCCACAAGCACCTGTTTCAGCATGCCGCCGGCTCCGGTGATCAGAATGATCACGCCCGCCGGCGCGAGCGACCGCACGCACAGCTCCATCAGTTCGTGGGCGGTCCGGCCGCGGCGCCGGCCGAGCGCATCCAGCGCCACGAACGTCGAGATGAGCAGCGCAATGAACGGATGCCCGACGAATCCGACCGCGCTCGAGATCCATCCCTCCGCGACGAGGCCGCGTCTGACGAGCAACTGACTCACGGTGTTGGCGACGATCAGCGCCAGCGGCAGCGCGAGGATCGCGGCGACCGTTGGCCACGGCGGCTCGTCCCGCGGCGCGGCGTCCTCCGAGGTGGAAAGCATCGGCGGCGATCCCACCACGCGCGCCCCGATCCACGCGCCGAACACCGGTCCGGCGAGGAGCGCGGTCGGCAAACCGGTCGCGATGCCAAGCACGATCACCCAGCCCAGGTCGGCTTTGAGGATTTCCGCGACCGCGACCGGCCCGGGCGTCGGCGGGACGAAACTATGGGTGACGGCGAGACCCGCCAGCAGCGGAATCGCGTAGTGCAGGATCGAGCGGCCCGTGGCGGCGGCCAGGGCTGTCACCACCGGTACGAGGATGATGAAGCCGACATCGAAAAAAACGGGAATCGCGATGCAGAAACCGGCGAGCATCAGTGCGAGTGGCGCGCGCTCGATCCCAAAGCGTCGCAGAAGGGCCGCGGCGAGCGCCTGGGCGCCACCCGACGACTCGAGGATCTGCCCGAGCATCGCGCCGAGCCCCACGACCGTGGCGACGAATCCCAGCGTGTTGCCCATGCCGGACTGGAGACTGGCCAGCAACGCGGCCGGCTTCATCCCCGCGGTGAGCCCCACCACGACGCTCGAGAGGATCAGCGCCAGGAACGCTTGAATCCGGAATCTCAGAATCAGCACCAGCAGCAATGCGACGCCGAGGACGGGCGCCAACCAAAGTCGCGATTCCATTGCGATGGATCCCACCTCGCGATGTAGCGGGTTCCCGACCGAGTGTCGAGCGGCGCGGCGGAAGGAGCGCGAGCCCCGGCGCCTTGATCTGGACCGCTGGGACGCGGGCGTGTCTCAGCGGCTGGCGAATCGCGAGAGGCCGCTGGCTTGGGAGGGCGTCGGCCTGGCCGTCCAGCCGCTACGCCGCGCTGGCTGGTCTGGCAACAGCCGTCCAGCGTTCCGATGATGCCGCATGGACAGGCCGCTAAGCGACAGGCCCAAGCGGTGCCGTGCTCCGTTTGGCCGCACTTCGCGTGGCACCACTGTCCAAAACCGCGCAACAGCACGCGGCTACGGTATGGCCCTTGTCGTAGCGGGCGGCGGTCAGATGCCAGCGTTCTTGACGCTCGAGGGTGGGCGGGTCGCGCCGAACCGCAGCGGCGCCCGGCGGATCGCGCGGTTCAGGCCTCGCGGCCCTCGCGCCGCTCATCGAGGCGCTTCAAAAACACCTCCATGACCCGATCGTACAGCGTCTCGCGAAGCACGCGGTCCTCAACATCGCTTTCGACGCTTGGGTTGTCGTTGACCTCGATGACGTAACAGCGGCCGTTGACGACCTTGAGGTCGACGCCGTAGAAGCCCTGTCCGATGAGGTTTGCGGCGCGCAATGCCGTCTGCACAACGCGGCGCGGGGCCAGCTCCACCGGCAGGGCCTTGTAGGGGCCATACGCCGCCTCACCGTTGCCGTGGTGGTGGTACACCTGCCAGTGGTTGCGCGCCATGAAGTACTGGCAGGCGAACAGCGGACGGCGGTCGAGAATGCCAATTCGCCAGTCAAAGTCGGTCCGGACATATTCCTGCGCGATGAGCAAATCCGAGGTTTCGAGTAGGCGGCGGGTTTGCTCGATGTACTGCTCGTCGGTGTCCACCCGCACGACGCCGAGTGAGAAGGCCGAGTCCGGCTGTTTGAGCACGATCGGCAGACCGAGCGTCCGGCGGACCTCGTCCACGTTGTTCCGATGGAGAATCAACGTGGTGGGGATCGGGATGTCGTGGCGCCGCAGCAGCTCGGCGAGGAACACCTTGTTGGTACACTTCACGATCGAGTCGGGATCGTCAATGACCACGAGCCCCTCCGCCTCGGCGCGCCGCGCGAAGCGGTAGGTGGGATTGTTGACGGCGGTGGTCTCGCGGATGAAGAGCGCGTCGAACTCCGCAAGCTCGCCGTAGTCGTCCTCGCTGATCAGTTCGGCCGAGATGCGCAGCCGTTCGGCGGCGTCGCAGAACCGTTCGAGAGCCTCCTCGTCGGAGGGTGGCGTCGGATCCTTCCGGTCGCGCAAGATCGCCATGCGGTAGCGGGCGGGTGCCTTGCGCGAGCGGGTAGCGCTGGGGTGCGAGAAGTACTGGTTCGCGTGCTGGAGCACGACCTCGCGGTGCGCCGCGGGCACCTCGTCCATCGAAATCGCGACCGCGCTATGCAGTTCCCAACCGTCCTCGCCGCGAACAAAATGCGCCTTGAGCAGCGGCACGGGGAACAGATTGAACAGGCTGCGGGCGAGCCGATCGTAGCGCGCATTGAGACTGCGCCCGAAGTAGACCGGCAGCGAGGTGCGGCCGCTCTGAAGATGTGCGAGCGCCCGGTCCATCACGTCGTCGAGGTCGCCGGACATTGCACGGGCGACGGACGGGAAGCGGAGGTCCTGCATCGTCGCGACGTTCGGCAGCGGCTTGTGCCCGCGCGCCTCCGCGAGCAGCGAGACGTAATAGCCGGCCGTCTGATAGCGGTAGGAACGACAAAGGTTGTAGACCCGGCATCGTGGCAGACTCGAATAGCGCGGGTCGGTCAGGTACTCGCGCGCCGACACCACCTGAAGATTCGGCGCTTGCAGCGGCCATTCGCCGGGCTCGTCAACGACACACAAACTCACAGGCATCGGAGACGCTCCACAGCGCCGCGGCTGTGCGGTGGCGGACGCAACGTCACGGGCTCACACGCCCGGATGGGACACGCATCGATGCATGGCTGATGCGCGCTCCATCCTCATCCCGGCGCCCCCGAATGTCAAGGCCGCTGATCCGCCCCCGAGCCGATTGATGTGTTGGGCAATGAGCGGCCACTACAGGCATCCGCGAACGGAGGGTCGTCTGCCCCAACACCCGCGCCATACGCCGGTGCCTCCCGGCAAACAGACACCTGGGACGTCCGTTGGGGACAGGCTCCTGGGCTAGGCGCTCATGCGAACAGGCACGGTCGGGATTCATGGAGACAGGCACACACTGTCGGCCGGGCACTTGGCGAGCGCCACCTTGCCTCAACCGCCATGGAGTCGTCACCTCGCAGGCGTCATGGGGACAGGCACCTCGCTGGGCGCAGTGGGCGCAGGGGACCCAAGGCGATTGCTAGCTCCCTGTCCCGACACCCATGCCCCCGACCGCGACGCGATGATGGCCAGGTGCCTGTCCCCGATCGGGGCCAGGCACAAGCGCGCAGTCGGCGGGGGCAGGCCGGGCAGCCGACGCGCAGGGCGAGGTAGAGCGCCAAAGCCCGACACCGCCATGAGGGGGCGGCTCGTGCCGGCAGCTGATCTCGAGTTCATCCTCGCCCGAAAACTCAAAAATTCATTAGATGCGACGCCGGCGCCGTCGGCTCCTGGCCACCGGACCGGTCCAAGGCGCGCTCGGGACGGGGAGGGGCGGTCTCGGTTGATGCGCAAGCCGAACCGTGCGGAGTAGTGGCCGGACGGGCGGTTCAACTGCGCTGCGACCGGGGCCCCGCACGGAGACGAAGAAGGACCCTGATTGCGAAAACGATGGTAGGGATGTGGGTCTGCGCCGGCACCATGGTTGCGGCGCATCCGCCGGGCGAGTGGCCGACGTCGGCCGCATCGAGCCACGGTCGGCCCGCGCCATCGTCGAATCGCCGTGGTCCATCGGCGGCGAAACGCTCGACCGCGACTTTGCGGTGTACGAGAACGACCGGGATTATGTTGGCGAACTGGGCGCCACGTGCATCCGGCCGCAGGCCGCCTGGCAGAAGTGCGAACGCAAGCCCGGCCGTATAGATCTCGGATGGCTGTACGCCATCGTGGACGACGCGCTGGCTCGCGGAGTGCGCCCCTCGCTTGAACTGAGCTACAGCTCCACCAACTACCCGGGCGGCGGTGGCGCGAGGCTGGGCGGCGGTATTCCGACGTCGGTTGAGACGCTCGCGGCCTGGGACCACTGGGTCGCGACCACGGCGCGTCATTTTCGGAACCCGGTGCGCGAGAGTGGGAAGTTTGGAACGAACCGGACCTCCGGCGCGGCGGCATCGAGCCGGAGGCATCCGCGGAGGTTCATGCGCGCGCTGCCGCCATCATCCGGCGCGAATACCCGGAGGCCCGGATCTGGGCGCTGCCGCTAGCCGGCGATCTCGGCTTCGCCGCGCGATTTTTGCGGCGTCTCGCAGACACCGGCCACACGAATCTGCTCGACGCGATCACCGTGCACGGCTATCCGGTCAACCCAGACGATCTCGGCCTTGTGCGGTGAGCACGCGAGCTCGCCCGGCGATGGACGCCGCACGCGGTGGTGCTCCAGCGCAAGACGGGCGCGCCCTCCACCAGCAACACGTTCGGCGCGTTGAGGGGCCATCCCTAGCGCGAGCGCACGCAGGCAAAATGGAACCTGCGGCGTCTGCTCGCGCACCTCGACGCGGAGGTGCCGGTCATGAATCTGTTCACGATCGCCGAGCTGCGCTATCGCAGTGGCTGGACCACAAAGGGGCTGCTGGCGATGGATGACGCGCTTCGCGTGGTCCGTCCCAAAGGGGCGTGGTTCGCCGCGCAGCAGCTGTGTTCGACGCTCGACGGCCGTGTGCGCGATTTTGTGTGGAGCGCCTCGATATCAATCGGGCTGACCGTCTCCGCGTACGGCCGCGCGGATCGCGTCGGCGACTTCGTTACGATTTGGATGGCGGCCGCAGCGCCGTCGGAGCGGGACGAGTGGGTGCGGCTGGGCTTTGAGTTTCGCTCGGCGCGCTTCATCGAGCCCGTGTGGGTGGATTTCCGCACCGGCGTGGTGCGCGCAATTCCGGAGGCCGCGCGCTCGCGCTCCAGCTCGGGCTGGCGGTTTCTCGGGGTGCCGGGGTAGGACTCGCCGGTGGCGTTGGCCAACCGCGCCGCCCTTCCGTGTCGCGCGCGGTGAGCCACGCCGGCTCTCAGCGACGCGCCACGAGCGCGTCGAGAACCTGATCGCGCACGCGTCGCACCGCCGCGGGGTCCGGCAGAATCGAGAGCGACCGCAGGCCGCCCGCGTTGGGGATGGTGACGAGTGCGCGCGCGGCAGCCAGCGCGGGGGCATCGAAGCCGGCCTCCGCCTCCAGCAGTTTGAGCAGCTCGTAGTCCTCCGCCCCCTCGCGCACCTGGGCAAGCCGGATTGAGGGCACCGGCCCCTCCACGCCGACCGGCGCGCCGGGGTAGGCGAGGTAGCCGTCCCCGTTCGGGTAGCGGATAAAGTAGTGCCGCGCGCCGTCGTCGCTCTGGCGGATGTACGAGTGCCAACCAAACCGCCACGGGTCGAACGTCCACCACGAGACGCCCCAGAACTCCCATCCCCGAGCGCCATACGTAAAGCAGTAATAGGGCAACAGCCGCTCGGTGGCCAGATAGGGCGTGTCGATCGCCATCTGGCCGTCGCACGTGAAGAGAAGGCCGCGCCCCGCCGCGCGCAGCCGTTCCATCGTCTTGACCGGGAAGCATCCATACTGGCCCACCCCCCACACGTCGAGCGAATCGTCCCAGGCCGGGCAATGCCGCCACGTGCTCGAATAGATCGGCAGGCCCGCGCCAGATTCGTGGTACATGCGGCAGAGTTCGCGCATCTGCTCGACGACGAACTCATGCTGGAAGTGCGGCTCGTCCGAGATGTACAGCAAGTAGCGGTCGTGCCAGCCGCGCTCGCGCATTCGGTCCGCGAAGAGCCGCACCGCGCGGCGCATCGCGTCCCTCCACTCCGGCGAGAGCGGCTCTAGACCGAAGCGCGGCCGCGGGCGATAGGCCCAGCCGAACTGATCGAAGAAGGTCGGGGCGTACGCGGCGGCCATGCCCAGATCGTCGAAGCAGTACGCGGCCTCGGCTTCGTAGGCGGCCGAGTCCATCTCGACGCGGCCGTCGTCCAACCGTCGAAATTCCGGCTCAGGACGAATGCGGTCAATGCCGACGCGGTGTTCTGCGAGCAACTGCAGCCATGCGCGCCGGCGCGGGCGGCCGATCTCGGCAATGCCGCTGCCGAAGTCGCCGCCGGGCCCTGTGCGCAAGTCGAGCAGAATCTGCAGCGAGGGCCGCCGGGGCAGCGCGAGCGGCAGCACCTCGAGCGCAAGGGGCACCTCCGTGAACGGCCGGCCGTCGAGCCGTACTTGCGCGAGGCTCTCATAGAGACCGGGCCGCGCGTCGGCCGGCACACGCACGGTGATCCAGACGGGCTGGTGGCGCCCGGCCTCCACGTGCACGGCGTTGGTGGGGATGAGCGGATCGGGCCATTCGCCGGCCCAGCCGTCGCTGCTGCCCTCGCGGCGCGGGCGGCGGCGATGACCCGCCGGGCTGTCGTCCCGATCGTACGAGGTTGGGTGATCCACGGGCACATACCCGACGACCTCGACCCGAGCGGTGAGCGCCGCGCCGCCTGGCCCGCACAGCGGCGGCAGTTCGACGCTGACCTCACGCGCCGCGCCGCCAGCATACACAACCAGCTGCGCAATCTCCGCCTCGCCCCGTACGGCACGAAGCCGGATCGGTCCCGCCACGGCCGCCGGCGGCGGGTCGTCGCGAAACACCTTCACCAGCGGATCCGCACTCCATACGCGCGGCAGATTCGCCGGCGGCGCGCCGGGCGTCGTGGTCGCGACGATCCGCGCGCGGTCCGCCCGCGCCAAATATACGGCGCGGTGCCGCAGGAGGCCGGGACGGTTCACGGTGAGGTGCAGCGAGATTGTGGCCGCATCGGACGGGGCACGAAACACGGTGCTGCTGAGCGTCCAACCGCCGTTCGTTGCGCCGGGCGAGGTACAGATCGCCCACCGCCCGCGCACGAGCTCGCCGCCGGCGGTACGCAGGTGAGCATGGATCACGGCGCTGGTCGCGGCACCCTCAGCGGAGAGCAGACCGGCGAGGAGATAGGTGGCGCCCGGCTCGATCGGAATCGGGTTCGACACCCAGCCCGTCCAATCGTTGGACGCGGGTGTGGAATCGAATTCCAAGGTTTGGACGCCGGCGGCCTCTCGGACGCCGGCGCCTGATGCGTCCGCGCGGCCGTTGAAACGCCAGCCGCGGCCGGGCGAGCGGCCGTCGTCCGCAAAGAGCGGGGGCGCGAGGTTGCTGGCGGTCGGGAATCCCTCGATGGGTGCCGGCACGGCATCGGCCGCTCGAAGAACCACGTCCCAAGCGGCGGGTGTGCCGGCGGGGCGCTCGAGCCACACAAAGTCGCCGATGCGGAGCGCGGTCACTGCTGCACCGTCGGGCGTGGCGGCGCGAAACGGCGCGCTCGGCCGCCCACCGTACCATCGGCCGCCGAGAGGCCTCAGATCGGCGAGAACGCCGCCGCAGTCGCCGGCGTCCACAGCGGGCACGAAGCGCGCCGCGACGACCTCGCCGGGTTGGAACCGGGGCGCGAACGGCGGACGCTCCGGGGACGAAGGGCGGGTCTCAAGACGCGCGGCGGCCACGTGGATCTTTGGACCGTCGGAGAGGGCGATGAGCTCGACGTCGTCGTAGGCCGCGTCTCCATTGCCGTAGAGCAGTGTGCCGATGGTCGCGCTCCATCTACCGGTGGGCACGTCGAACTCGACGGCGAGGAGCGTCCAGTCGGGCATCGGGCGCTCCGCGTCGGCGTGGCGGATGATGGGGGGCCCACCGTTGGTGTGGATGTGGATGTACCAGCCGGCGCGGCCACGGAGGTTCGAAGCTTTCACCCAGCCCGCGAGCAGGTAACGGCGGCCGCCGGTGATCGAGTCCACGCGTTGGCGCCATTGCACCCAGACGGGCGGGGCGCCGCTGGCGACGGCGACGAGCACACCGGCGGAACCGTGGCGGCCGAATCCCGTTCCCCAGACGGCTCGATGCGAGGTGCCAGTGTTGGCCGCCTGCCAGCCTTCGGGCGCGCCGCTGCGGACAGCCTCGAACGCGCCGTTGCGCAATCCGGAACTCCAGACTTCGGGCACCGGCACGGCGCGCGGATTGTCGGCATAGACGTAGAGGCGCTGCGTCCCGCCGGCTTCGAGATCCACGGGCACGAGGAGCCGATCGCCCGCTTCGACCACGCCGTCGCGCCGGCAGCCGCCCGTGGGGTCTACGATGTCGTAGAGCAATTCGGCATCGTCGGCGGTGACCACGCGTAGTTCGGCCACGCGCGCACCGGCCAACAGGGAAAGGTCTACCACCGCGGTGTCCGCGACCGCGCTGTTGGCGGAGGCATTGGTCAGATCCACCGCAAGGCGACGGTTCCAGACACCATCGAGACTGGCGGAGAGGTCCACATGCCACGGCGCCGCCGCCGCGGCCAATGCGCAGATCAGCGTGTGCATGACCATGAAGGGTGGAGCCTGAGGCTCCCACACCGCAAGCCGATGGCGCGAACCGGCCGCGGAGGCGAGGCGGCGCGACGTTCAGGCGCCGGTCTCCGGCTCGACCACGACCACCCCGGCGACCCCGCGCGGAAGCGAAAGCTCGAGCCGGCCGTTGCGCAGCCGAGACGCGTTCAGCACTTCGCTTCGCAACGTGACGTTCATGGCATCGAGGTTGGTCTGACGCGGATCGCCGTCGAGGTGGTGCCACTCGATCCGGCGGGCGGCGGCGAAGGGCAGGCGAAGCTCGACCGTCTGCGGCTCGGAGAGATGGAGGTTGGCCAGCGCAATTGCCAGACGCCGTTCGTTCCCAAACGCGTGCGCCGTGACCACCGGCACCTCACGGCGGGTCTCCGCGCCGGCGCGGGCACGGCGGCGCGGCGCATCCACGGTGAGCGTGGGCGCACCCTCGACGGTCACGCGAAGCATATCGAGGTTCGCGAGGTGGCGGTTGATGAGCGTCATCGCCAGCCAAGCGGGGCTGGGCCGGTGGCCGTTGGAGCGCGACGTGTGGCTGTTCCACCATTTCCCCTGACCGAAACTCAAATAACATTGGTGGGTCCAGCCCAGCTGCCACGCGTTAAGCCAAGCGTCGAAGACCGCGGTGCCCATCGCGAGGGACTTGCCGTAGATCTCGCCGGCGAGATCCTCTTCCGGCGTTCGGGCGCGCAGCCCGAACCCGCTCGGCCCGCCCTCGTACGCGGTCATGCGCACGTTGAATCCGAGTTCGAGCAGCCGTTCGTGCGCCTCCCGTTGCCGCTCCCACTCCGGCAGGTTACCACCGCGGTGCGCCAGCAACGTCCGTTGAAAGCCTGCATCGTCCACAACCGACTGGCTGGCCTCGCCCATTTCCCAACGCGGGCCCACATAGGTCGCATGGCTGTGGTCGTTCGCCGCGCCGCCGGCCGCAACCACCGACTCCTGGCCGTAGCCCGAGACCGTGCCATCGGGACGAACGCCGGCACTGTAGTTGCCGCCGGCCACTACGCGAAATTTGTCCGGCCGCCACCACGGGCTTTGGCGCAGCTCGGCGACCATGTGGGCGATCCAGAGTCCCATTGCGCGGCCGTGTTGGTGGACCGCGCCATACCGGCCCATGCCGATCCAGGAGGGCATCGCACGGTTGTGCCAGTTTTCGTTGCCGAACTCGAGGATGATTTCGCGGAAGTCATCCGCCCACGGCCGGCCGTGCCCGCGCTGCGTGAACCGCTTCCAGGCCATCGGCTTGTTGTGCGGGGTGTCTCGGGCCGGGTCATAGGGCGCGGCGAGGTATTCGATGAGCTGCCGATACTCGTCCTCCGTGTGCGTGACCTGCCCCATGAGCCAGGGCACCATGCGCGTTTCGGGCGAGTCGCCGGTGGCCTCGAGGATCATGAGCGCGCGCGGCAGCGTGTAGGTCGTCGCGGCGCTCACGCGCAGCGCCGTTCCGAGATTAAGCTTCGACTCACTGTACCAGTCGAGCAACGAGGCCATCGAGGCGCTGTTGAGACCGAACCAGACGCGCGCGGCGCCCTTGCGGCCGGCGGCGGGTTGCGCGTCGAGCAGCGTTTGGAAGAGCGGCCGGTGGATGACGAATGGCCGATCCCCATCATCCGGTCCGTACACGGGCTGAAGCTTCACATTGTCCACGCGCACCGTTGCGCCGCCCTCGATCAGCAGCGTGGCACCCCAGATACCGTCCCGGCCAGGCGGCGGGGCGACGAAGTCGAAGCCCACGCGTGTCCAGCGGGGCTCGATGACGAACGAACGCGAGATGGACTGCCCAAAATATCCCTCCGTGGCCCGAGCGGGGTTCGCCTCGCCGAAGGTCAGTGTGAGCGTGCCGCCGTCGCCCTTCACCCAGGCCTCATAACGGTAGGTGATGCCCTCGTCGAGCGTGCCGTACCACTCGCGGTCTTGGCGGCCGACACCACCGGCGAGCTTGTTCCATACCACGGCGCGTCCGTTCTCCGGCGTGAGTTCCAGGCAGCCGCGTCCGCCGCCCATCTCGGCGGGGGCGTCGGGCAGATGCGGCACGATGCGCACGGCGCCGGGCCCCTTGAGCTCCCATGTCAGGTGGATTCCGTCGGCGCTTGTGCGGGGATGAACGTCGGCCGGGTCCGGCCAGAACCATTCCCGCTCGAAGATGACGACATCATCGAGCTGGTAGGTGGCCTCGCCGTCGTACCCGACGCGCCATTGTTGCCGGAACGCCTCCTTCTCCGACTCCGGCAGGTTCTGCCACTCTTCGTAGCGGTTCGGCGCGGGTGCGCACCAGCCGCCGCGCGGCAGGCCCGGTGAGCCGGAGGGCAGCACGCGCGCGGGCGGAAGCGCTACGCAGCGCACTGCGGCGGACTCGTCGAGCATCCGCGCGCCGCCCCGCTGTTCGCGATAGGGCGTGCGCCCCTCGGCATCCACGAAGCGATATCCGCGGATGGGCGAGCCACTGAAAGTTCCGTCGGTGAAGAGCAGCCAATGGCTTGTGCCGGGGCCGTCGAGCCGGATCCATTTGCGACCGCCCTCCTCGCCGCTGTCCGCTACCCGATAGAGCACGCGAAGGCGAATGGGCTCGAATCCGCTGTCGTAGAGCAGATTGCCCGCCGCGTGTTTCGTGCCACCCGCGTCGCCGAAATTGTTCACCCCGATGGGCTGAAGCTCACTGGCCGCGCGGACCACCTCGCGATGCACCTCGACGACGACGCCCTCGGCCCCGGTCGCCATCCACAGGACCAGCACCGTCGCCGCGAGCAAGACGATCCATCGGCGGCCTCGTTTCATGCCCGCCCCTCCTGGGTGACGAAGTCCGGCGGGGCGCTGGACTCGTCGGATCCATACTAGGAAGGGGCCCTCCGGCGTTCAACCGCTCAATCGCCACCTCGCCGATGGGGCCAGCCGCAGCGGCCGGCTCTCGATCACGACCGGTTCGCGGATCTGAGCACGGCACCAACGACGGCCGCGATCCAGTCCGCCACGGCGCGGGAGAAGTGAAGCCCGTCGGGGCGGCGCACCGATTCGCCGGCGGGGTCGGCGCCAAACTGCGCGGTCCACGCCGCGTCAAGGTCGACGACCACCGCATGGTGCGCGGCCAGGGCGCGGCGCCAGGCGTCGGCATAGGTCTCGAGGCGCGGGCGCGCCAGCGCGTGGCGGCCGAGCGGCGCGGGAGGAAGCAGCACGACCGCCCGGCCAGCGGGGTAGGCGGCCGCGTAGGCGCGCAGCATCGTCTCGAGATTCGCGGCCGAGTCCTCGACCGAGCAGTGGCGACGGTCGTCGGCGTCGTTGATCGTGAATTCGAGGATCACGCCGGCCGGTCGCAGCGCGAGCACGCGGGGACCGAACGCGCGCACCGCGTCGCGCGAGGTCCAGCCCCAGCCCGAGCGGTTGACGATCTCGAGATCTGGTCTCGCGCCGCGGAGCGCGGCCACCCAGGACCCGCCGCAGGCGCGCCACGGCGCCCACCGCACGCGCTCGGCCGACAGGCTCGAGCCATACACCACCCAGCGCGGCCGCGCGCTCACCGCCAGATCCACCAGAGCACCGCCGCGCCTGCGCCGACCGCCGCCGCGGTGAAGGGCGCGCCGATGCGCAGGAACTCCCCGAACCGCACCAGGTGCCCCTCGCGGCGCAGCAGGCCCATCGCGACGACGTTGGCCGAGGCACCGATCGGCGTGAGATTACCGCCGAGGCACGAACCGACCAGCAGCGCAAAATAGAGCAGCGCTGGCTCGCGCGCGCCAACCTGCCCCGCCATGGTGTCCACCACCGGCAGCATCGCGGCCAGGTACGGCACGTTGTCCACGAACCCCGAGACCGCAACGCTGATCCCGAGCATGAGTAGAAACGCGCCGGTCACGCTTCGGCCCGACCAGCCAGCCAGCGTCTCCGCAAGCCGGTCGAGCCAGCCCGACGACGCCAGCGACCCGACGAGCACGAAGACGCCAATGAGAAACAAGGTCGTATCCCAGTCCAACGACTGCACGAGCTCCCGCACACGACCCCACCGTGCGACGGCCCGATACCACGCCAGCCCCGCGGCCGCCAGCGCCATGGCCCAGGCGCCGGCCAGCCAGCGGAAGTCCGGATCGAACACGTGGGTGGTGGTGAGCCCGAGCACAAACACGGCCAGCAGCGCGGTGGGTGTCCAGGCGCGCGGAGGCTCGACGTCGATCGGAACAACCGGTTCGCGGTGGTGGCGCAAGAGCCACGCCGCCACCCCCATGGCGCCGATCGCGCCGGCCTGCACGATCCAGAATACCGAGGGGCGGCCGCGGTAGACGAAGAACTGGTTGAACGACAGGTGCATGTGCCCGGCCAGGATCATGCTCGGCGGGTCGCCGATCAGCGTCGCGGTGCCCTGCAGATTGGAGCAGAGCGCAATCAGCACGAGCAATCGCACGGGCGATACGCCGAGCCGACGGCACAGGCTCACCGCCACCGGTGCCACGAGCAGTACCACGGCCACGTTTTCGAGCATGATCGACAGTGCCGAGGAAATGCCGCAGATCGCGAGCATCGCTCCGGTGCCGGTGTGCATGCGTCGGATCACCGCCTCCGCGATCACCGCGGGCATGCGCGACTGCATGAAGAGTTCGGAGAGAATCAGCGTGCCGAAAAACAGGCAGACGACGTTCCATGACACATGCGCGACGAGAGCAGTCCGCCACGGCGTCGCACCGACCAACACGAGAACGCCCGCCGCAAGCAGGGCGACGAGCGCCCGCCGCCGCGGAAGCAGCACCAACAGCACATAGGCGGTCAAAAAGACCGCCGGTGACCACCACGAGGCTGTCATCCAGGATTCATCACGCGCGGCGGCCGACCCCATCGGCCCATGCCGACGCGCGCTATCGTCCACGCCGCGCCCGGCCGAAGCAAGCGGCCGCGGAGCCGCTTTCCACTGGCCCGGTGTTGCGGCATCATGAACGATAGCGCTATGCCGTGGGAGAGCATTCGATGCCCGAGCCCAAAGTGGATGATGTCCGCATCGCGGTGATCGGTCTGGGCTACGTTGGATTGCCACTGGCGGTCGAGTTCGGCCGCCGCGGTCCGGTAGTCGGATTCGACATCAATCCGGCCCGGATCCGCGAACTGCGCTCGGGCCGCGATTCCACTCTCGAGACCTCGCCGGCGGAGCTGCGCGCCGCGAAACACCTGCGGTTCACGACGAAAGTGGCGGACCTCCGCCGTTGCAATTTTTATATCGTGACTGTTCCGACGCCGGTGGACGAGTTCAAGCGGCCGGACCTCCAGCCGCTCCAACGCGCCAGCGAGACGGTGGGCGGTGTGCTAAAGCGCGGCGACATCGTCGTGTATGAGTCCACGGTTTATCCGGGCGCGACGGAGGAAGTCTGCGCGCCGATCCTCGAGCGCCGATCCGGGCTGAAGCTGAACCGTGACTTCTTTCTCGGCTACAGCCCGGAGCGCATCAACCCGGGCGACAAGGAGCACCGGCTCGTCAACATCCGCAAGATCGTGTCGGGTTCGACGCCCGCGGCCGCCCGGCGCGTGCAGGCGGTGTATTCGACGATCGTGCTGGCCGGCACGTTCCTGGCCAGCTCGATCCGGGTGGCCGAGGCCGCGAAGGTGATCGAGAACACGCAGCGCGACGTGAACATCGCGCTCGTGAACGAGCTCGCGATGTTGTTCGAGCGGCTCGGCATCGACACCGAGGAGGTTCTCACAGCGGCGGGCACCAAGTGGAACTTCCTTCCGTTCCGGCCCGGGCTCGTCGGCGGGCACTGCATTGGCGTGGATCCGTACTACCTCACGCACAAGGCGCAGCAGGTGGGATTCCATCCGGAGATGATCCTCGCCGGCCGCCGCACCAACGACAACATGGGGTCGTACGTCGTCACGCGCGTGATCAAGCTCATGACCGCGCGGCGGATCATCGTGCCCGGCTCGCGCGTGCTCGTCATGGGGCTCACGTTCAAGGAGAACTGTCCCGACATCCGTAACACGCGTGTGGTGGACATCGTGCGAGAGCTCCGCGGCCTCGGCGCGCGCGTGGAGGTGCACGATCCCTGGGCCGACCCCGCCGAGGCGGAGCGCGAATATGGTCTATGCCTCGTCTCGCGGCCGCGGCCGCGAACCTACGACGCAATCATCCTGGCGGTCGCACACAAGCAGTTCCGCGAGATGGGTGCTGAGCGGATCCGTGCGCTCGGCCGTCGGCCACACGTGCTGTTCGACGTGAAGTACGTGCTTCCGCGCGGCGCCTCCGATGGCCGGCTCTGAGGTGGCGCGGAGCCACGCGCAGGAGGCGAGAGCGTGCGGCACATCGGCGAACCCCAACTTCGAGATCTGGCCGGCGGGTGGGCCCGCCATCGGCTCGCGATCGCGGCGCCCGAGCGATTTCCGTCGTGGGACTGGGTCATCCTCACCGCGGCGAGTGAGGCGCAAGCTGAATGGTATTCGATCGCGCTCGAGGCGGCCCGCCACCGCGGCGCGCTTGCGGCCGCGACGCGCACGGCCGTCGTGCCCGACCCCAACGGCTGTCGCATCGGCAGCGGCGGCGCGACGCTCCACGCGCTGCGGGCGATGGCGGCCGGCGACCCGGCGCTCGCCTCGCGGCGCGTGCTGCTGATCCACTCGGGCGGCGATAGCCGGCGCGTGCCCTGGGCGAACACCTTCGGCAAGGCGTTTATTCCGCTGCCGCTCCTCGCCGATCCCGACCACGCGCTGCCGACGGTGTTCGATCATCTCGTCGCGGTCGCGGCGGGCTTCGTCGACGCGCTTCAGGGCGGCGGCATGGTGACGCTCTCCGGCGACATGTTACTGCTGTTCGACCCGGCGCGGCTCCGGCTGCCGCGCGACGCGGCGGTGGTGGTCACGGCGCCGGTGCCGCTGGATCTCGCATCGCGACACGGCGTGATCGTCGGCGGGCCGGAGGGTCAGGTGTTCCGTTTGCTGCAAAAGGCCTCACCCGCCGAGCTCGAGGCGGCCGGCGCGCTCATCGAGGGCGGCGCCGCGCTGCTCGACACGGGCGTGTGGGCGTTCACCGGGGCCGCGTTCGCCGAGCTGGTCGCGGCTGCGGTCGAACGGCCCGGGGCCTACGACCGGTTGCTGGAGCGCGGCGACACATGCAGCCTTTACGAGGAACTCGGAGGCGCGATGGTCGAAAGCTCGCAACCAGCCATCGCGCGCACCGACTGGGGGCGGCGGCTCGTCGAGCGGCTCGGCGCGCTCAGACTGCAGCACCGCCGTGCAGACGACCTCGTGTTCTTGCACTTTGGCACCACTGCGGAGATCCTCGACCACTTCGCCGGGGCCTGGGCCGGCGCGCTGCTGACTCGCGCGCTCGCCGACGACGGCCCGCGCATCTCGCCCGACGCGCGCCTCTACGTCAGCGCCATCCATGCGGACGCGCAGGTCGGCTGGGGCAGCCTGATCTACGGCTGCCGGCTCGGCCCGCACGCTGCGATCGGCCGGCGCTGCGTCGCGGTCGGCGTAGACGACGGCGGCGAGGCGTGGACGCTGCCGGACCATACGTGCGTTTGGCAAGTGCCGCTCGTCGCGGACGGCGGCGCGGAGCGCGTGGTCGGCGCGGTGTGCGGCACCGACGATCACCCCGGCGCGGCGGCCGATCAGGCGACCTTCTGCAATCGCGAGCTGCGGTTGTGGCTCGAAGAGCACGCCGTGACGCCCGAGGTGCTGTGGCCCGACGGCGGGCCGAAGCAGATCTGGCACGCGCGACTCTTCCCCGTCGAGGAAATGCCCGCGAGCCTCCGTTTCGCGATGTGGCTGGCCGGACCCGGTCGCGGCCGCGCGGCCGAGCGCGTGCGGCGCGAGTGGCTGGCCTCCGAACGCGTGTCGCTGGCGGAACTTCACCGCCGCGCCGACTTCCGTGCCTGGTCTCGCCGCCTCGCCGCCACCGAGTCCGCGCTGCTGCTCCAAACCCTCGGCCGCGCGGTCGAGAGCGCGCTCGACCGCAACGTGCACGAGCTCGCGCGGCGTCTTCCGACGGCCGGCTTGCGCGCGCGGGCGCTCTCCATGGCCGATCAGATGCTCGCCGACGACGCCCCCGCCGCGCCGCTCACGCCGCGCAGCCGCCGCCTGCAGATGCGCGCGGATCTCGCGCTGGCCAGCGGAAGCACCGAGGAGGCCGCTCGCGCGGGGGATGAAGCGTTCGCGGCCGTTCAGGCCGAGGTCGCCGAGGCCGTCCGCTACGTTGAGCCCGAGCCGGTCCGCGACTGCCCGCCGCGCCGCGTCGCCATCCGGCTGCCGGTGCGCTTCGACATCTCCGGCGGCTGGAGCGACACGCCGCCCTACTGCCTCGAGCGCCCCGCCATGGTGCTCAACTTCGCGCTGCGGCTTGACGGCGAACGCCCGGTGGTCGTTGAGGCCCAAATCCTGCCGGCGCTCCGTTGGGAGCTCGAGGTGGAAGACCTCGGCGCGCGGCGCATCATCGAGTCGCCCGTCGAGGCCCTTCACAGCAGCGGTGTCGCCGACCCCTTCCACCTACTGAAAACCGCTTTGCGCGTCGCGGGCTACGCGGGGCCGAACGGCATCACGCAGGGCGTGCGGCTGCGCACACGTGCGGCGGTGCCCAAAGGCAGTGGCCTGGGCACCAGCAGCATCCTCGGCGCGGCCGTAATGCGCGCGCTGCAGGAACTCGCCGGCCGCCCGGCCGACACGCGCACGGTCAGCGACCTCGTGCTCGTGCTCGAACAGCGCATGCGCACCGGCGGCGGCTGGCAGGACCAGATCGGCGGGCTCGTCGGCGGCGTCAAATGCATCCGCACGCTACCGCGCCGGCCGTTGCGCATGGACATTGAGCCGGTGCCGCTGCGCCCAGGCGTTCGCGACGAGTTCGAGCGCCGCTTCGTGCTCGTGTTCACGGGACAGCAGCGGCTCGCGCGCAACATCCTGCAGCTCGTCGTGCAGCGCTACTTGCGGCGTGAAGCCCGCACGCTCGACGCGATCCGCGCGCTGGTCGAAATCGCCGCCGAAGCGCGCGCGGCGCTCGCGATGGGCCGGCTCGACGATCTCGGCGCGGCGCTCGCGGCCGCCTGGGGCGCGCTGCAACAGCTCACGCCCGAGTGCAGCAATCCTCACATCGACGCGCTCTTCCGCGAAGTCGAGGACCTGTGCGTTGGCGGCAAGCTCGCCGGCGCCGGCGGCGGCGGTTTTCTTGGCCTGCTCGCGAAAGACCCCGACGCCGCCGAACTCGTGCGTCGTCGCCTGGAGGCGTTCGACCCCGCGCTGCGCATCTACACCTGGAGCCTCGACGAGGGATGAGCGGCGCGAGCGAATCCGCGACTCACCGGCTCGTCTCAATCCTGATCCCGGTCTACAACGAACGCATCTGGCTGCGCCCGTGCGTCGAGCGCGTGCTCGCCGCGCCCCTGCCCGAGGGGCTCAGTCGCGAGCTGATCATCGTGGACGACGCCTCGACCGACGGCACTGCCGAGATCGCGCGCGACCTCGAGCGCCGCCACGCGCCGGTCGTGCGCGTGGTCCGCCAGCCTGAGAACCGCGGCAAAGGCGCCGCGATCGCGCGCGCGATTCGCGAAATGCGCGGCCAGTTTGCGATCTGGCAGGACGCGGATCTCGAATACGATCCGGCCGACTACCCCGTGCTGCTGCGCCCGCTCGTCGACGGCCATGCCGACGTGGTCTACGGCTCCCGCTTTGTGCCACGCGCGATGCGCCGCGTGCTCAACTACCATCACGAGCTCGGCAACCGGTTGCTCACTGCGCTCTCGAACCTCTGCACCGGCCTGAACCTCACCGACATGGAGACCGGCTACAAGGCGTTCCGCGCCGACGTGCTGCGCACGATTCCGATCCGATCGCGTCGCTTCGGCATCGAGCCCGAGATCACCGCGAAGATCGCGAAGCGCCGCTGCGTCGTCTACGAGGTGCCGATCAATTACCACGGCCGTGGCTACGCCGAGGGCAAAAAGATCGGCTGGCGCGATGGCGTTGCCGCGATCTTCACGATCCTGCGGTTCTGGATCGTGGACGACTGCTATGAGGACCGCTACGGCCACGAAATCCTCGCCGAAATGGCGCTCGCGCGCCGCTTCCACGAGTGGATGGCGCGGCTCATGCTCCCCGACCTCGGCGTGCGGATCCTCGAGGTCGGCGCTGGGATCGGCAACCTGAGCCGCTGGCTACCGAAGCGCGAGCGGCTGGTGCTCAGCGACCACGACCCCACCTACCTGCGCCTGCTCGCGGACGCCTGGGCCGGCCACCCCATCGTCTCGGTTGCAAAGTTCGACCTTGAGTCCGATACCGACGCCGCTGCACTCGCCGCGCAACCGTTCGATACGGTCGTGTGCGCGAACGTGCTCGAGCACGTCGCCGACGACGCCCGCGCGGTGCGCCACATGGCTTCCCTGTTGGAACCGGGCGGCCGGCTGGTGCTGCTCGTGCCGCAACACCCGGCACTCTATGGGCGGTACGACCGCGAGCTCGGCCACCATCGCCGCTACCGGCGCGAGGACCTGCACCGCCTCGTCGAGGCCGCTGGTCTGCGCGTGGTCCGCGCGCGCTCGTTCAATTTCGCCGCAATGCTCGGCTGGTGGTGGAACAGCGTCGCACTGCGGCGCCGCTCGATGAGCCGTTGGCAGATCAAGCTCTTCGACCTGCTTGTGCCGCTGATGAGCCGCATCGAGCGGCGTATCCCGCTGCCGGGCCTCTCGCTGCTCCTCGTCGCGGAGCGGCCAGTGGCGACGCTCGGCGCAGCCGACCGTTGCACGGACGGCCCGGGTTCCGTATCGTGCCCACGACCATGACGGCACCGCGCACCTCGTTCACGGTTCAGCTCGACGCCGCCGAGCAGCAGCGCCTCCGCCGCGAGCTTGAGCAGGGCAACTACCGCCGGCTCGAGGTGCCGTACGCGGTCGTCGCGGCGGCGCGGCCCGAGTGCCACATCGCGCTCTACGCCTCGGGCAAGTGCGTCGTGCAGGGCGCCGGCGCGGCCGATTGGGTCGCGTATGTGCTCGAACCCGTCGTGCTGCGCCGCGCCGCGATCGGCTACGAGGACAAGCTGGATCCCAGTCGCGCCTCGCCCCACATCGGCGTTGATGAAAGCGGCAAAGGCGACTTCTTCGGCCCGCTCGTCGTGGCGGCCGCCTATGTGGACGAGATGATCGTGCCCGCGCTCGACCGGCTCAACGTCCGCGATTCGAAGCGCATCACGAGCGACGCGGTCGCGCTGCGCATGGCGCGCGAGATCCGACGCGTACTCGGTGACCGCCACGTCGAGGTCGCGATCGGTCCCGAGGCCTACAACCGGCTGTACGCGAAGCTCGGCAACGTGAATGCGGTACTCGCCTGGGGTCACGCGCGCGCGATCGAGAACCTGCTCGAACGCGTGCCCGACTGCCCACGCGCGCTTTCGGACCAATTCGGCCCCGCCGTCCGCGTGAAGGGCGCTCTGATGCGGCGCGGCCGCATGATCCGGCTCGAGCAGCGGCCGCGCGCGGAGTCCGATCCGGCCGTCGCCGCGGCCTCGGTGTTGGCGCGCGCGCGGTTTCTCGAGTCGCTCGCCGAGCTCAGCCGCCGCTTCGAGGTGCCGCTGGCGAAGGGCGCGTCGCCCGCGGTCGAGGCGGCCGCGGTGGAACTGGTCCGTCGGCATGGCCCGCGCGCGCTCTGGTGGGTCGCGAAATGCCATTTCCAAACCGCGGATCGGGTGCTCGCCGCCGCCGGCCATACGCGGAACGACCTGGGCGATCCTCCCCAGCGGGACTCGGCCGTCGCGATACCCGCCGCACGGGCCGCACCGCCCGCGGTAGCCTCCGCGCCGCCGCACCGGCACCCGCGCGCACGTCAGCCGCACGCCGCGCCGCCGCCGCGCCGCCGCCGCTCTTCCCGAGGCAAGGAGTCCGCATGAAACTCGTCCGATTCGGCCCCCCGGGCCATGAACGGCCCGGCATCTGGATCGCCGACGCGTTCGGTCCCGACGCGCCGGGCATCCTCGACGTCAACGCCATGGCGTTTGATATCGCCGACTACGACGCCCACTTCTTTGCGCACGGCGGTCTGCGGCGCTTGCCCGCGCTGCTCGCGGAGCCGCGTCGCGTTGTCGTGCGC
The DNA here is from genome assembly GCA_938010045.1 of uncultured bacterium. Classification (GTDB taxonomy): domain Bacteria; phylum Verrucomicrobiota; class Kiritimatiellia; order PWTM01; family PWTM01; genus CAACVY01. The sequence continues at coordinate 24,048 of CALLFZ010000044.1, read as the reverse complement.
GCCGACGGTGTGCGGCTTGGCCCGCCGGTCGCGCGGCCGGGCAAGATCATGGCGCTCGGCAAAAACTACGCGGAGCACGCGCGCGAGTTCGGCGGCCCGCCCGCCGTGGTGCCGGTCGTGTTCAGCAAGGCCGTGACCTCGCTGAACGGGCCGTATGATCCGATCCGCCTACCGCCCGTCTCGCGGCACGTGGACGGCGAGGTGGAGCTGGCCGTCGTGATTGGACGTCCCGCGCGCCGGCTCGCCGAGGAGACCGCGCTGGAGGTTGTGGCGGGGTATTGCGTGCTCAATGATGTCACCGACCGCGACGCGCAGCGCGCGGCTCAGCAGTGGTTCTACGGGAAGAGCTTCGACACGTTCTGCCCGCTGGGCCCCTGGCTGGTCACAGCCGACGAGGTGCCCGACCCGCACGCGCTGCGAATGTTTTCGCGGTTGAACGGCGAACCGCTACAGGCGGGCACCACCGCCGAGATGATCGCGCGCATTCCGCGGATCCTTGCGCACATTTCCGCGGGCATCACGCTCGAACCGGGCGATGTCATCGCCACCGGTACGCCCGCCGGCATCGGCTCTGCGCGCAACCCGCCGCGGTGGCTGCAGCCCGGCGACGTGCTGGAAACCGGCGTCGAGGGCCTCGGCACGCAGCGAGCCGTGATCGAACGCGAACGTTGAACGGCTCGCCTCCACTCTCCCCGCCGCCGGGACCGGGCCTCTATGTCCATGTGCCGTTTTGCCGCGCGAAATGCGCCTACTGTGATTTTGCTTCCGAGGCACCGCCGGATCCTGCGCGCATCGCGCTCTACCTCGATGCGCTCGAGCGCGAGCTGAACCTCGTCAGCTGGGCGCGGCCGTTCCGCACGATCTACATCGGCGGGGGCACGCCCACGGCGCTGCCGTCGCGCGCGCTCGAGCGGCTGCTCGCGCTTCTCACGCCGTTCGGCGACGCGGCGGAGGAGTGGACCGTCGAAGTGAACCCGGGCACGGTGGACGAGGGGGTCGCGGCCCGTCTGCGTGCGGCCGGCGTCACGCGCGTCTCGCTCGGCGCGCAGTCCTTCCACGGCCCCGCGTTACGTGCCCTCGGCCGCCTCCATGACGCCCGCGAGATCCGCGCCGCCGTCGCGGCGCTGCGCACCGCGGGCATCGAGCGCATCGGTCTGGATCTCATGCTCGCGATTCCCGAGCGGCCGATCGAGGCGCTCGCACGCGATCTTGACGCGGCGATCGAGCTCGAACCGGAGCACATCTCGGCCTATCTGCTCAGCTTGGAGCCCGGCACACCGCTTGCGGCCCGGATCGCGCGCGGTGAACTCGCCGAGCCGCAGGAGGAACAAGCCGTGGACGAGTACGAACTCGTCGCCGAACGGCTGGCGAACGCCGGGTTCCGCCACTACGAGCTCAGCAACTGGGCGCGGCCCGGCGGCGAATGCCGGCACAATCTGCTCTACTGGACCGGTGGCGAGTACATCGGCATCGGACCGGCCGCACATTCGTACTGGGAGGGACAGCGCTGGGGCAACTTCCCATCCTTGGACGAGTGGGCGGAGGCGCTGTCCCAGGGTTGGAGGCCGGCGGAGGCCGACGAACGGCTGCCGCCCGAGCGCGCCGCGCGCGAACTGCTCGTACTGTGGCTGCGGCTCGTGGACGGCGTTGCGGAGGCGGACTTTCGCGCCCGGACGGGTCACTCGCCCGATGAGGTGGCCGGCGCGGCGATCCGGTCGTTGGTCGCACAGGGTTGGCTCGAACGCACGAGGTGGGGGCTTCGGCTAGCACCGCACGCGCGGATGGTGAGCAACACGGTCTTTGCGGAGCTCATCTGAGCCGTTGGCGCGATCCGTCGGCGCGCCGACGCTTCACCCGCCGAGCCGGAGCGCGATCTGGTTCACCGCGGTGGTCAGTAGCCACGCCAGCGCAGTGAGTCCGCCGAACTGGAGCGCGGGCCAGCGCCAGGAGCCGCTTTCGCGGCGCGTGACGGCGACCGTGGCCATGCAGGGCGTGCCGATCAGCATGAAGAGCATCATGCACAGGCCCGTGCGCGGCGGATAGGCGGCTTGCAGTCGCTCGCGCAGGGGCGTGGCATCCTCCTCGTCGGCCACCGCGAACACAATGCCGAGCTGGGCCACAAACACCTCCTTCGCTGCGAAGGCGCCGATCATCGCGGTGCCGATGCGCCAGTCAAAACCCATCGGACGCAGCACCGGCTCGAGTGTGCGGCCGATGCGGCCAGCGGCCGAGTATGCGAGGGCCGCGGCGCGGGCCTCTGGGGGCTCGAGCCCGGCCGCCGCGCTCTCCGGCAGGCGCGGAAAACTTGTCAGGGCCCACAGGGCAATCGAGATCGCAAGGATCAGGGTGCCGGCCTTGCGGACATACATCCAGCCGCGGTCGAGCATGTGCGTGAGCACGCCGCGCAACGAGGGGCGACGGTAGGGCGGTAGTTCGAGCAGCAGCGGCTCGGGCTCGCCGCGGAAGATCGTACGTCGGAGCACCAGCGCGGCGAGGATCGCCAGCGCGATGCCGGTGAGGTACATCGCGAACAGCATCGGCGCGCGCCAGGGGGCCGGGAAAAAGGCCGGGATCAATAGCGAATAGATCGGCAGCCGCGCGCCGCAGGAGATCAGCGGCAGGATCAGCATCGTCGTGAGGCGGTCGCGCCGCGTTTCGAGCGTACGAGTCGCGAGGATCGCCGGCACGGTGCACCCGAAGCCGATCAGCAGCGGAATGAAGCTTCGTCCGTGTAGGCCGATACGCCGCATGAGCCGGTCGCTCAGGAGGGCGGCGCGCGCGAGGTAGCCGCTGTCCTCGAGCACCGCGATGGCAGCAAAAAGCAGCAGGATGTTCGGCACGAACGAGAGCACGCCGCCGACGCCGGCCAGCACGCCGTCCACCAGCAGCGATTCGAGCCACGTCCAGCGGCCGTCGGGCCAGAACGAGTGGATTGCGGTGGCCGCCTGCTCGAACCGCGCCTCGAGCCAACGCATCGGCGGGTCGCCCAGCCGGAACACCGCCGTGAACATCGCGTACATCACCGCGAGGAACACCGGCACGCCCCAGACCGGATGAGCGAGCACGCGATCAATGCGGTCCGAGCGCGTGAGGGGCGCGGCCGCACGGCGTCGCACCGCGCGTGCGCAGACCTCGGCAACCCGGGCGTAGCGTGCCGCGGCGATGCGGGCGCCGGGCGGTTCGCCCGTTTCGGCGGTGAACTCGCGGCGAACTCGCTCGACCGCCGCCTCGAGCTCGCGATCGCAGGCCGCCGGCCCCAGCGCTGCCGCGCCGTGCTCGAGCAGCGTGAGCGCCCGCCAGCGCGTCAGCGCCGGCGCTCCGTCCGAGCCGGGCGGACGCACCGCCGTCTTTTCCAGCGAGGTCACGGCCCGATCGAGCGCCGCATCGAGAGGGGGCGGAGTCCCGCGCGGCGGATCCGGCCGCGCCAGCGCGGCGCGGATCGCCTCGTCCAGCTCCGCGACGCCCCGCCCGCGGTGGCCCACGGTCGGCACCACCGGCACCCCCAATTCTCCCTCGAGCGCAGCGCAGTCCACTTCGACCCCATGGGCGGCCGCGGCGTCGCACATGTTCAGCGCGAGCACCACCGGTAGGCCCATCTCGAACAATTGCATCGTGAGGTAGAGGTTGCGCTCGAGATTCGTGGCGTCGGCCACCTGCACCACGAGGTCCGGAGCCCGGTCGATCAGCGCGGCAGCCGCGACGCGTTCCTCGTCCGTGTGAGCCGAGAACGCATAGGTTCCCGGCAGGTCCACGATCACGACCTCGCCCGGAGCGCTCCGCAGCCGTCCCTCGCGGGTTTCGACCGTTGTGCCGGGATAATTCGCGACGCGATGGCGGGATCCCGTCAGCCAATTGAACAGCGTCGTTTTGCCGACGTTCGGGTTGCCCGCGAGCGCGACCCGGTGGACGCGGTCGTTCACAGGGTGGCCGGACGCACCAGGATGCGTTCCGCAACGCCGCGTCCCACGGCCAGTCGGGTGCCGTGCAGCGCGACCACCACCGGTCCGCGCCCGTCGCGGCGGAGCACGCGCAGACGCACGCCCGGCACCAATCCCATCGCGGCCAACCGGCCCCGCAGCGCGCAGCCGGCTTCCGCTCTGACCATCACAGCCTCGGCGCCGGGGGCGCAAACCGCGAGCGGCTGCACGGCATCGGCGGTCGGTGTGGAACGCTCGACGCTCATCGGCGCGGGCTCTGCATGGGTGGGTGGGCGAGCCAGCGGCGGCCATCGGGGTGGCGGCGCAACCACTGCGTGAGCGCACGCAGACGGGCGGGCAGCAGGCGCGGTGCGGCGTGCTCCATTGCGCAGGCCGCGGCGTCGGCGCAGTCGGCCGGCAGGCCAAGGATCTCGGCGAAAAATTCCCGCAGCGACTCGTGCCGCCGGCGCACAGCCAGCGCGCGCGCGCGGCCGCGCGGTGTGAGCGACGTGCGGCCGTACGCGCGGTGCTCCACCAGCCCGCGCGCCGCGAGCACCCGCAGTGTGCCCGATACGCTCGCGCGCCGCACGCCGAGCCGGTCCGCAATCTCGCTGGTGCGCACGCTGCCCGACGCGCCGCCGAGCTCGAGGATCGCCTCGAGGTAGTCTTCCTGACTGGATGTGATGCCCGTCATGCTCACCGACGCACAAAGTTAGGCTGATCTAACTCTACACACTCTAGAGGATGCCCCCCGGCGCGTCAATGGGCACAGGAGGTCCGCAACGCCGCTGGCGGCGTGCAACGAACCGTGAGGGGTCCCGGGGACATCGTTGCGAAGCGGGCGGCGCGGCCGGGGCAGTCGCGCCCACCCGCGGCGGTCGCGCCGGCTCTCGGTGATCGGAGGACTGCGCCCACCCCTCGCACGCGACCGACGTCGGGCACGGGAGCGCCCATCGCCCGCTTCGTCCAGCCCGAGAGGGCCGAACCCCCGCGCACCCGACGCGTCGCGGGCGCGGCGTTGAGCTCGATGGTTTTCTCGGCGAGATCCTCCGGATACTGTTCGCGCTCGTAGAGACGCTCCAAGTGAATCGGTTTCGCGGACTTGTCCCACGGGAGGAAGTCCGCCCGCATCGTGCTGGCCTTGAGCACGTCCTTCTCGCCGTAGATGACGAGCGCCCACGGGTAATCCGGGGCGGCGGGCGGCCCCCCGGTGCGGTGTTGCCAGACGAGCGAGAGACCGTCGTAGTCGAACGTGACGGTCTGCGTGTCCGTGATGTTCGACGTGCCGCCGGTTGGCACGAAGATGCCCCCGATCGAGCTGATGCGCTTGGGCCAGCCGAGCTTCCGCATCCAGCATGCGGGATCGAGCATGGGCACACACATGTCGCCGACGATTGCCGTTGCCATACTCCATGAATGTGCGCCACCAGCGCCGGTGCGGTAGCCCGTCGTACGGGCGCAGCGGTGCCGGCCCCGTCCAGAGCTCGTAATCAAGAAACTCCGGCACGGGGCGCTCGGGTGGGTTGCCGTTGGCTCGATGGGAACGTAGCCGCACATGTCCACGTGGCCGATCGTTGCGAGCCGCCCGGCGCCGACGATCGTTTGCTTCGCCTCGATCAGATGCGGCGTGCTCTTGCGCTGTGGGCCGATCTGAACGACGCGTCCATGCCGGCGCGCGGCGGCCAAGATTGCGTCGCCCTCGAGCACGTCGCGGCTGATCGGTTTCTGCAGGTCGACGTCCGCGCCGGCCTCGATCGCGTCGATCGCATGGAGCGCGTGCCAGTGGTCGGGCGAGCCGATGAGCAGGATCTTCGGCTTCTGCTCGCGGAGCAGGTCGCGGTGATCGCGGCAGCCGGGCGGCCGTCGGTGCGAGGGCTGGCGCTGCGCCGCGATCTCGATGGCGCCGTCGAGCATCTGCCGGTCGGGATCACGGATACCGACCACGTCGCCCGGGCAGACCTAGATCAGGCGCCAGAGATCGCTCTTGCCGTACCCGCCGGCGCGGATCAGCGCGGCGCGGCGGGCGGTTCACGAGATCCACGCCGTCGGCTCCGAGGGCCCGGGCGGCGAACGCGCCGGCCGCGGTTGTTAGAAATGCGCGGCGCTGGATGAAGAAGGGTTGAGGTGGGTAGTTCCTCCGCGATGCAGGTTCGGTCATGTGAGGGCCTCCTCGGGACCGGCCCGTGAACCGGGGCGAGTTCGCGCGCGATTCTGTCGCCGCGTTGCCCGCCGCTCAAGCGGTGCCGCCGGGGGCGCGATTGGCGAGGCGCCGGGCGGCAGGCTACGCTGGCCGAGATGGCCGAGATCGCAACCCGCCCTCGCACGCCATTCGCGGCCGACACGCCCGCGGCTGAGCGAACGCGCCGTCTCTCGGTGATCGAGGGCGCGGCCTGGTCAGTCATGTACGGGTTCGGTGATTCCTACCTCTCGCCGTTTGCGCTGCGGCTGGGGGCCGGCAACCGAGCGATGGCGGCGCTTGGCAGCATGCCGCTGGTGTTCGGCGCGCTGGCGCAAGTCGCGGGCGCCTCGATCGCCGAGCGCATGGGACGCCGCAAACCACTGCTCGTCGCGACGACCGCCACGCAGGCCGTCGCCTACGTGTTGCTCTACGCGGGCGCGCTCGCCTGGCCCTCGCGCGCGGTCGCGTGGGTGCTGCTGCTCGGCGCCGCGATCGCGTGGCTCGGCGCGTTCGGCACGGCCGCATGGACGAGCTGGATGGGCGACGTCATCGCCGACCGCGAGCGGGGCCGCTACTTCGCGCGCCGCAATTCGGTGCTGATGGTCACGCTGACCGTCTCGATGATGCTGGCCGCGAGCGTCCTCTCGTGGTTCCGCCGTGCGGGACACGTGATGGTGGGCTTCGGCGTTCTCTTCGCGATCGCGGCCGCCGCGCGCGGGCTCAGCTCGTGGCTCCTCGCGCGGCACTGGGAGCCGCCCATGGCCCGCCCCCCCGACGCGGGCTTTTCGTTTTGGGATTTTTTGCGCCGCGCGCCGAAATCGAACTTCGCGAAGTTCAGTGTTCTCGTCGCGATGATGAACGGCGCGACGAATGTCGCCGGGCCGTTCTTCAGCGTGTACATGCTGCGCGACCTGCACTGGACCTATGCGCAGTTCACGCTGAACACCGTCGTTCAACTGCTGTCTCAGATGGCCGCCTACCGCTGGTGGGGCGTGGTCTGCGACCGGCACGGTTCGCGCGTCGCGATCAAGGCCGCGAGTGTGATGCTGCCCGTGCTGCCGATCCTCTGGGCGATCACGACCGACGTCCGCCTGCTGCTGCTCGCGCAGGTGCTCTCGGGCCTCACCTGGGCGGGGTTTAACCTCGCGACGACCAACTTCATCTACGATGCCGTCACACCCGCGAAGCGCGCGCGCGCCGTCGGCTATCACGGCCTTCTCAATGCCGCCTGTACGCTCGTGGGCGCCAACTTGATCGGCGCGCCCCTGGCCGAGGCGCTCCCAAACGAGTTCGCCGTTGGCCCCTGGCACGTCCGGCTCGTCTCGTCGCTGCCGTTGGTATTCATAGCCTCAGGGCTGCTGCGCATTGTGGTCGCCGCGGTGATGCTGCCGCGGTTTCGCGAAGTCCGCCCGGTCGAACGGGTCAGCACCTGGGCCATCCTCCGGCGGTTCGGCAGCGGCGAGCCGGTGCTGACGGCCGGGCTCGACCTCATCCAACGGCTGCCGCGGTTTGTGCGCTTGGCCACCCCGTCGGCCGCGTCAACCGATCGGTCCGGCAAACCCACGCCGGCGGATCCAAGATCCATCGAGGGAGACCCACGCCATGCGTCTGATCATCGCGACTCGTAATCCGGATAAGCTGCGTGAATTTCGCGAACTACTGGCCGATGCGGCCGCCGCAGGCCTCACAATTGTCGGCGCGGGGGAGGTGCCGGGACTGCCGGAGATCGTCGAGGATGGAACCACGCTCGAGGACAACGCGATCCGAAAGGCGGTCGGCGTGCATGCGGCGACGAGCGAGTGGGCGCTCGCCGACGATTCTGGGGTCGAAGTTGACGCACTGGGCGGCGAGCCCGGCGTGCACTCCGCGATCTATGCGGGCCCACACCGCGATCCCGAGGCGAACAACCGCAAGCTGCTCGAGGCGCTCGCGGGGTGTTCAAATCGCCGCGCGCGGTTTCGTTGCGTGCTGGCGCTGGCCGGCCCAGGTTTTCCGCCCGCGACGGTCGAGGGCCGCTGCGAGGGTGTGATCACGACCGAGCCGCGCGGCCGGCACGGCTTCGGCTACGACCCGCTGTTTATTCCGGATGGCTTCTCTCAGACCTTTGCCGAGCTGTCGGCCGAGCAAAAAAACCGAATTTCACACCGCGCGCGCGCGCTGCGCGCCGCGTTGAGGGCTTGGGGCCCCCTCCTCCGCGCCGCGGCAGCGCAGGCAACCCAGCGCGATTCGCCCTCCGGTTGAAGAGTTCGTAGGTGCTCGCGCCCCGATCGCCTCTTCACGCGAGACGGGTGCCGGTGGTGCCGGCAGCGAGCGCGACGTGCTTGAGACCCTTGACCGCCTTGAGGCGCCGGACCACCTCCTGGATTTGGTCCGCCCGGCCGCGCACCGCGATGATTTCGAGACAATTGTCGTGGTCCAAATGCACGTGTTGCGTTGACAGGATCACGGTGTGGAAGTCGTGCTGAATCTGCATCAGCCGGTTCACGAGATCGCGCCGGTGGTGGTCATAGACGAGGATGATGGCTCCGGCGACCTCTTCGTTGGCACGCCACTCCGTTTGCACGAGGCTGGCGCGGATGAGGTCGCCCACGGCCTTCGAGCGCGTGGGGCAGCGCTCGGCCTGGATCTTTCGGTCGAACTGCTCGACGAGCTCGCGGTCGAGCGACACGGTAAATCGTACGGCGCCCATCTCCAAGTCTCCGACGCCCCGGCCGGGCCCCGCCGCGTTCCCCTGCTCAGCGTCCCGCCCGTCCCCACCGAGCCTACCGCCTCCATCCCCTGCCCGCAATCGGTGCTCGGTCGGGTTGCGCGGCCCGAAGCACCCCGCCCGGGGGCGCGCCGCCGGACGGGGGCCGGGCAAAACGAAACCGACCGCGGCCGAGGCCGTCATCACTCACTCCGGCGCTCGTCAGGGCAACGATCCAAGACGGTGCATTTGAAGGGGATGGGCCACAGGCTGGCACCGAACCCGGTTGGTTGGCGGATCTAAGCCCCTTCGGCATCGCGCCGCAGAGAACGCGCCTCGCGAAGCGGAGGGTCTCGGGTTCCAACATCAGCCGGCGCGCAAGGACCGCAACGCCCGAACCGAATCGGTGAGCGGGCCGCCATGAGTGGCCGTCCCCCACCGCGGCCGCCGCGGCCGCGGATTCGCGTCGCGATGGTCAACCCGCGAGGCGCCTCATTGATTCGCCCGTCCTCTGAAGCCGCACCCCGCTTGCATCCCGACAGAGCGGAGAGACCACGAGCGCCGGTCGCGTCAGCGCCGGGGCGGAGAACTCCTCGCCGTTGCACAGACGCAGGTTCCAACGGGAATTCGTTCCAACTGGGAGCGGTGTGGGGCGAGCCCATTACGTTGTGGACTGGTATGAGAGATCAGGCGAGACGTCGGGATGCGGGCAGGAGTGCGCTTGTGCCTGTCCCCAATCGAAGACCGGGAACAGGCACCGGCCTCCGGGGCCCAATAGGGATGGCCCAATAGGGACAGGCACCTGGCAACCCCTGGCAACCTCGCAATTCCCTTCGGTTCCCTGCGCCCACTGCGCCCTGTGGGTAGTGGGTTGCCTGTCCCCATGGCGACTCCCCAGGGACGAATGGAGGGACGAATGGATGGCCGAAACATGCGTGTTGTTTTCGGAAGCGGTGAGCAACACCCGCGACAGGCGCGGGGTCGTTGAAGTACTCGATATGTTCCTCTTTCCGCCGACGCCTGTAATTGGCCGCTCATTCTCCAACAGCGCGATCGGCTTGAGTTGGTCGCGCAGGGTGTCTGATCGCTGAGCAATTCGAGATGAGCTCGGGGCCATAGAATCGCACTCCGAGAACGCGGCGGCATTGACCTGCACTTCAGTACCCACGGTTGCGCCGCGCATACGAACACGACACGTCGCGCGGCGGCAGCCTTCCTTCGCCGCGGAACGCGTCGGTGGGCGGCGGTCGAAGGGTGCGCGACCCCGCGTCCGCCGCGTACGGCCACGAAGATTGTCCACCCGGATGTCGCAACGGTGGTCGCGATACGGCGAGGCGGAACACGACAGCGGCCGCAGCGTCCAACGCTTGGAGCCGGGGCGTCGCCCCGGCTCCAAGGCTTGGACATTCCCGGGACCGGCGGGTCCCTGAGGCGGCTTCATGATCCTTTCAGGTTGGTCGTGCGACGATGCGCGCGCACAGGGGCGAGTGGATCGCCCGGCCGGCGCGGGTGGTCACCCGGGCGGGTGCGGCGCCGGCCTGAAGCAAACAAAGGAGCGACGACATGAAGGCGAAGATCATCGGAAGCGCACTGGCGGCCGCCGTGGTGGCCGCCGCGATCGCGCAAGCCCAGGGGCCCGGAGACGGCCCTCGACGCGGACCGGGCGGGCGTCCGGGTTTCGGACCGCCGCACGGCGAATTCGGGCCGCGCCCCGGCATTGGACCCGGCGCAGGACCCGAGGCACGCCACATGCGACCTCATCCGCCGCCCATGTTCGGGATCCTCGATCTCAACGGCGACGGCGTGTTGGATGAAGCCGAGATCCGCGAGGCGCCCGATACGCTGCGCAAACTCGACCGCGACGGCGACGGCAAGATCAGCCTGCGTGAGTGCTTCGGCGCTCCCGACCGGCCACTGGGAGGACCGGACGTTGGTTCCCGTCCTCCGCGCGGCGAGGGCGATAAGGCCGAGGCGGGCGATCGGCCGCGGGGTCCGGGGAGCGAAAGAGGTGGGCCGGGTATCGAGAGACGCCCGCGGGGTCCGCGCGGCGAAGGCGGAGGGCCACGGCCGCCTCGTCCGCCGGCGGAGTGAGGTTTCCGCGACGTCACCCAGATTCGTCCCGACGAGGGGGAGCGGTGGCCGCCGCTCCCCTTCATTGTGTCGCCGGAGCGCAGCGACGCCGCGCGAGGTCCCACGGCGGCGTCGGGTCGGCACGGCGCGATGGTTGGAGACGCCAGCACGGGGTACAGCTCGACGGCACCGGATCTATCGCGGAGAACGCGCCGGAGGCCACACCTCGATCTGGATCCGGCGGCGCCCCCAGCGCAGCGCGTCCTCGTGCGAGTAGAAGAAGAGATCAATCGCGTGGCCGCGAATGGCGCCGCCGGTGTCCTCGACGCGCCCCCAGCCGTAGCCGGGCACGTACAGGATCGTACCGAAGGGCAGCACGGCCGGGTCGGCCGCGACGGTACCGGGCCGCGCGCGCGTGCCGGTGGCCGTGATGCCGACGGCCTTGGGCTGACCTTTGGAGGGCCCCGAGGCGATCACGGGCGGGCCGAGGCCAAACCACGAGCGCGTCCAGTTACAGCACTCGCCGCACGAGCAGTAGGCGGTGGCTTCGACGACCAACCGGCGGGGAGTCCCCATCTGTTCCCGCGGGATGGGGGGCTCGAAGGGGGGTTCGCGGACGAGCGGCGTCGCGCAGCCGGCGGCCAGCAGGCAGGCGGCAGCCCAGATGGCGATGTGGCTTCGACCGCAACCCCAGGGGTTGTATTTTGGACCCACGCAAGGTAGATGTGAATCCATTCGCGGGTTGCACGTCAATATCCTTCGGACGGCAAGCACGATTCACCAACGGAGACAACGGCGATGAACCGGAGCATGAGGGTGGCGGTCGCGGTCCTTGCGACTGCGGGCATCGTAACCGCCGGTGCCGAGACCATGAGCGTTCAGGTTCGGTCCGGACAGGTCCGGGCGACGGCCTCGTATCTGGGCGCCGTCATCGCGGAGCTGCCATACGGCACTGCCGTGCAGGTGGAAACGCCCTCCAAGCCTTGGATACGGGTGAAACTGCCCGACGGCCGTAGTGGATGGATGCACGAATCGGCGCTGATCCGGGGCCGGCTCCAGCTCCGGGGCGGCGAAACCGTGCAGGCCAGCGCCTCCGTCAACGAGGTCGCCCTCGCAGCGAAGGGATTCACGCAACAGGTCGAAACCGAGTACCGGAAGCAAAACCCAACCCTCAAGTTCACGTGGGTGGACCGGATGGAAAGCTATCGCGTGACGCCCGCTGAGGCGCAGGCATTCCTGCGGGCCGGCCGTCTGCAGCCCCGAACGGCGGAGGGTGCCCAATGACGCAGGTGCGCGCAGTGTGCAGAGGATGGGCGGCCGTCCTTACCCTCTGGGCGACGGTGTCGGCGATGTCCCTTTGGGCGGGATGCCAGACGATCAAGGCGGTCGGCGAAACCGTTGCGGTCGTCGGGGTAGCGACAGGGGCGGTCACAGAGGAGCAGGCCCAGTCCATCGTGCGCACCGGCGCCGCGTTGAGCTCGGCGATGGAGCACTTGACGCCGGAGAACGAGTACTGGATCGGGCGGACGGTGACCGCGACCATCCTCTCGCGCTATCCGCCGTATGACCGGCCCAACCTGAACCGCTATCTGAACCTCGTCGGCCAAACACTTGCGCTGTTCTCCGAACGGCCGGAGACCTTTGGCGGCTACCATTTCCTCGTCCTCGATTCCGAGGAAATCAACGCGTTTGCGGGGCCGGGCGGTTTGATCACAGTCACCCGCGGCATGCTGCGCCTCTGCCGCACCGAGGACGAACTGGCCGCGGTGCTCGCGCACGAGATCGGCCACGTAGAGCACCGCCACGGCCTACAGGCGATCAAGAAGAGTCGCTGGACCGGCGCGTTCACGACCATCGTTGCCGAGGCCGGGAAGACCCTCGGCGGCGCGGAGCTCGCTGAGGCCGTCCGCGCGTTTGAAGGCTCGATCAGCGATGTGATGCAGACGCTGGTCAACAGCGGCTATGGACGCGCCGCGGAACGCGAGGCGGACGCTGCCGCCGTTCGCATCTTGCGCACCGCCGGGTATGATCCGCGCGCGCTGGTGACCATGCTTCAGGAGATGAAGCGCCGGCTGAAGCCCGGTGGACTGGACTTTGCGAAGACCCATCCCGATCCCGAAGAGCGCATCCAGGCGGTGCTGAAGATGCTCGGTGGGGGCGGCGCGCCCACGCCGCCGCCTCCGGAGCGACAAAGTCGCTTTGCGGCAGCCATGGCAGAGCTCTAAGGGCGGCCGATCCAAGTCCTTCATCCGTCCGAAAGCGGCGGCAGTCCCAGAATTTCGATCCGGGCGGCCGCACGCAGCCGATCGAGCTCCCGCCCGAGGCGCTCGTCTTTGCGCTCATTCCACAGGTGAGTCTCAATCGCGCGCCACACCTCGGACAAGGGCAGGCGGGCGGGGGGGCGTCGATCCAGAACCCGCGCAATGTGGAATTCCTGATCCATCGCGAATACCTCGCTGATCCCGCCCACCGGAAGATCGGCCACCGCAGCGCGGAAGGCCGGCGACAGTTGGTCAACCTGCTGCCAACCCATATCCACCGATCTCAACCAGCCGTCCAGCCCATTATTCACCGTCTCAAAGGGCTCGCCTCCCGCCAAGCGCTCTCGCGCGTTGAACAGCAGGAGCATCCGATCGCGGGGACTGCTGAGCGGGGCGCTGCGGGGTAGGTAGATCAGGACAAGGTGCACCTGTTCTCCCCGTTCGAAGTCGTCGGGATGTTCGTCGTACCAGGCGCGCACTTCGGAGCTGAAGGGGCGGGGCACCTCCGCATACAGGCTGTCGAAGAAACGGTCGAGCAGGAGTCGTTCTTGAATCTGCTGCTGGGCCTCGGCCTCCTCCTCGGGTGTCGGCTCGGGAGCGCCAACAGGGCGGGCGCGACGCCACTGCAGGACCGCCGCCTCAAGCTGAGCCTGCGGGAGGGAGATGCGCCGCCGCGCCTCGTCGAGCAACAGCCGGCGCTCGATTGCGTTCTCGACGGCGTCCCGCCGAAGGCGCTCCTCCTGCGCCTCCATCTCCTTCTCGGACATGCGCTCCGCATAGCCGGCCCGGAGCACCTCGTACTCACGCAGGAGCAACGCTGGCTCCAGCCGTTCGCCGTTCAACCACACTTCGGCGGTTTCGTACCAGGGTAAGTCGGATAATTCCTGGGTCATCGCATGCCACATTGGCCGAGCCGCACGGACCCTGCAAGCCGGTTATTGGACATCGTGACGCGAGGAGATGGCCCGCGCGCGGATGCCGAACGCGGTCGGAATGGCATTGGCCGCCCGCGCCGCGGGGACGGCCGAGGTCCCCGCGGCCCCCGATCGGTCGATTGGGACGGTGTCCGCGCCGCGTGCGGCTCTGCCGACAGAGTGGCGTGTCGAGTATGGAGCTCAGCCCAGGGGGGCACCGGTTTGGCGGACGCCAGCTGGCCCAGCGCCGTGCTGCGAAGCGGAGCGACGCCAGGTCGCGCGAAACGACGAAACGGCGCGCGGCATGGCGTTGCGCGCCGGACGGCCGCGATCATCCACCTTCGGTTCGAACGTGCGCAGCTCGAGAAAACCAACCGCCCGCGGCGACCCCACGCCGGTGTAGGTGCGGCATTCTACGGCTGGAGAGCGCGGGTGAGCACCTCACACTGCGCTCGGCGCTCATCGAATCGTAGACCCTACCGAATCTTTGAAGACAGCGACGGCCGGACCCCCAACCGCGTGCGATGTCGTGCGCGCTGCGCGTAGCGGGAACCGGCCTCTGTCGCCGAGGAGGAATCCTATCCGCGGCCTCCGGCCTTCAGCTGCGGCTCCCGCGCGAAACGCGCCCTGCCGAACCTCACTTGCCCTGACCCTTGCGGGGTGGCGCCACTCGCACCTTCAGCACGCGGCGGGCGGGCGCGATCACGGTGTCCGGCGAGCGGGCCTTGTGTGGCGGCGGCGGAGCCGGTGGGGGGGCGAGTTCGTCCACCACCTCGACCGGCTCCTCCGCCGCGGGCGCCGGGGCGGACGCGTCGGCGACGATCTCTTTTAGCATCGTCGAGTAGCCTTTCCCCTCGGCCATTTCTTCGGCGAGCTCCTGCAGGATAGTCTCGGTGCCCTTGCCCGGCTCAGTCTCGACGGTGAACACGCAGGAACCGATCCGGATGCGATCGCCGGCGTGGAGTTTCGCGGTTTCGACCCGTTGCCCATTCACGTAGGTGCCATTGCGGGATTTCAGATCCTTGAGAACAAAGTCGCCATCCCAGAGGCGGATGCCGCAATGGAAGCGCGAAACCTTCTCATCCAGAATCACGAGGTCAGCCTCGGGGCTGCGTCCGATCGTGATCGGCCGCTCGCCGATCTCGAATTCGAGCTGGGTACCATCCTTGCGCTTGAACCTCAGCATCATGGCCCAAAATCCCCGGCGTCGTAAGTTCGATGTTGCTCTCAAAGGCGGCCGGTTTCAAGTAGCCTTCGAAAATATGCGACGGTGCGGGCCAGGCCCTCTTCGAGGGGCACTTTGGGTTCCCAGCCCAGCTCGGTGCGGGCGCGGGTGATGTCCGGCTGGCGCACGCGTGGATCGTCGACCGGCAGCGGGCGAAACACGAGTTCCACGCGGCGGCCGCACGTCTGCTGGATCGCCTCCGCGAATTCGAGGATGCTCATCTCGCGGGGATTGCCGAGGTTGACCGGCTCGTGGAGCGGGCTGTGGGCGAGCCGCCAGATGCCTTCGATGAGATCATCCACGTAGCCGAAGCTACGCGTCTGGCGGCCATCGCCGAAGATGGTGATGGCTTCTCCCTTGAGCACCTGCGTGATGAAGGCGGGCACGACGCGTCCGTCGCGCGGGCGCATGCGAGGGCCGTAGGTGTTGAAGATGCGCGCGATCTTCGTATCCACGCCATGCGCGCGGTGATAGGCCATCGTCATCGCCTCAGCAAATCGCTTGGCCTCGTCGTAGACGCCGCGCGGGCCGATCGGGTTCACGTTGCCCCAGTAGGTTTCCGGCTGCGGGTGGACGGTGGGATCGCCGTACACCTCGGAGGTCGAGGCGAGGATGAACCGGGCGCCTTTCGCGCGGGCCAGCCCCAGCGCCTTGTGCGTGCCCAGCGCGCCAACCTTGAGCGTTTGGATCGGCAGCTCGAGATAGTCGATCGGGCTGGCGGGGGACGCAAAGTGGAACACGAAGTCCACCGGGCCGGGCAGGAAGATGTACTCGGTGACGTCGTGGTGGATGAAGCGGAATCTGCGGTGGCCGGCCAGATGCTCGATGTTCTCGACGCTGCCCGTGATCAGGTTGTCCAGGGCGATGACCGAGTGGCCCTCGGCCAGCAGCCGGTCGCAGAGATGAGAGCCCAAAAACCCGGCGCCGCCCGTGACAACGGAGACCGGCGCTCGCGGCGCGGAGACCGCGGATGGAACCGGCGTGGACATGGCGCGGGATGATACGTGCGGCGGGGCGAACTGTACAGCGCGCCGGCCGTTGACAAGGCGGGTATGTTGTCTCATTCTGCCTCCGATCGGCGACGAGGCTGATCGCATACGAGGGACCGGTCATGGCGGTGCTCATCGGAATGTCGCCCGAGGTGAAGGGGAAGAACTTTGAGCTGGATCGCGAGAAGATCACGATCGGCCGGAACGCGACCAACATGATTGTGCTCGATCACCCGACGGTGTCGGGCAAGCACTGTCAGATCAGCCGCGTGGGAAACCGCTTCACACTGACCGATCTGGGTTCCACGAATGGCACGCGCGTCAATTCGCAGGAAATCAAGGAGATTGATCTGCACCCCAAGGACCTCGTGCAGATCGGCAGCATCGAGTTTCTGTTCGACGCTGAAGGGGAGGAAGCCAGCTCCCGGCCGGAGGCTCGCGTTCAGCCGGATGTGGTGGTGACCACGGGCCCCGCGACCGCGCCGATCTCGTTCACGAGCATTTCGCCGTTCGGTCCGCGCCGCAAGGAAAACCAGGCGCTGTGGTACACGCTGATCGGAATTGTCGGGGTGCTCGCGCTGGCCGGCCTCGCGTGGTTCCTGCTGAAGTTGTTCGAGCTGTGGTAAACACCCGTGCTGGGCGCGGGGGGTGCGGCGTCACGCTGATCGAGACGGTGGTGGCCGTTGCGCTGAGCGCGGTGGTGGCGGTGCTCTGCGCGGCGGTCGCGCTCTCGGTTCGGCGTGCGCTCGAATCCCGATGGAAGGTGCGCGGCGCGCGCATCGAAGATTTCGCGCTGCATCTCTGGGCCGCGGACGTGGAGTCCGCCTTCGCGCCGGAGGGAGGGCCACCGCTGCGTTTGGACGCGCAGGCGGCCGACACCGGCCGTCCCAGGTTGCAGTTCGCGCGCTGGGGTGAACCGGAGCCCTCCGGGACACTGGGTATCGCACAAGAGGTCATCTGGCGTATGGCCGAGCATGCCGAGGCCCAAGGGGTCTGGGAGCGGATCTCGCGCGCGCGGGCGGGACCGGGCGCGGAGATGGCGCCGGTGACGACGCGGGTGGTCTCGGGTTTGGCGGCCGTTCGGATTGAGGCCACCGACGGCACCAACTGGTGGAGCAACTGGCCGCCGTTGCGCGGTGGGAACGAATGGGATGCCGCCGGACTGCCGAAGGGGCTGCGCCTGACGCTGGAGGTCCCGCCGCGCGCGCCGCGCACCGCGGTCGCCGCTATCCGGGCAGCCACAGAGGTTCGGCCAACGATCGAACGCCGCGGCGGCGCGGCGCCCGCCCGGTGATCTCGAGCAACAGGTCTTCGAGACGGTCCACGCTGCGCTCCCACGAGAGCCGTTCGCGCACCACTTCGAGCGCGCGCTGCGCCAGCCGACGGCGCAGCGGTTCGTCGTCGAGGAGCCAGAGAATCTGGTCTCGCATCACATCCGCGTCGTCCGCGATCATGCAGGTGCCGCCGGGCTGAATGGGAATGCCCTCGACCGCGGCCGAGGTGGCAACTACGGGAACGCCAGCGGCCATCGCCTCGAGCACCTTGCCGCGCATCCCCGAGCCCATGCGGATCGGGCAGACGTATACCGCGGAGCGATGCAGGTACGGGCGGACATCCGTGACCTCACCGGTGACGACGATCCGCGG
Organism: uncultured bacterium; assembly: GCA_938010045.1. Taxonomy (GTDB): domain Bacteria; phylum Verrucomicrobiota; class Kiritimatiellia; order PWTM01; family PWTM01; genus CAACVY01. The sequence continues at coordinate 6,161 of CALLFZ010000044.1, read as the reverse complement.
GTCGCGCCAAGGGCTGTCGCGGATGTCCGGGGGTGGGTTCGGGCCCACCACATAGAAGAAGATCTCCGGGTGGCGGTCGCGAATCGCGGGCCAGACGCGCGCGAGGAACCACCGCACTGCGTCGCGGTTCTGCTCGTGGCTGAAGTGGCCGGTGAAGATAATGCCGTCGGGCGGGATCGGATGCTCCGCCGGGCGGAAGACGCGCGTGTCGACCCCGCTGGGGATCACGACCGTTCGCAGGTCCGGCGCGTACTCGAGCACGTGGTAGCGCTCCTGCGGCGTCAACACGGTCACGACGTCGGCGCTCCGGTAGATCCGGAACTCGTGCACCGCAAGACGGTCCCGACGCCAGCGCTCGAGGAGGCCGGCCGGCGAATAGTTCAGCAGCTCGGCGCGGCGGCGCGCGGCGACGGTCTCGCACTCGTGGACGGATACGACGCGGCGGACGGCCGGTAGATACGGGTTGCCGTGGAGAAACTGCGCCATGACCGAGAACTCAGCGATCGCGACATCGTAGCGGGACCGCTCAACCATCTCGCCGGCGAGCCGGTGCATGGCCGGACACGCCCACTCGGAAAACGGCGGCGGGGCGGCGGCGATCCACGGCGCGAACGCTCGGCCGTGGTGCGCGGCGCGGGGCGGCGGCAGCAGTTCGAGTTCGAGCAGGCGGCCCGCCCATTCCGCGGCACGGGGGCGCTCCGCTTCGGCCGCGAAACAAGCGACCCCGACCTCATGGCCCCGGTCCGTGAGCCGGCGCAGTCGCTCGTACACGATACGGTGCCCGCTGAGCACCCGCGCGTGCGGCAGTTCGGGGCACAGGACGAGGATGCGCACGGTCGGTCACTCCGGCGGCCGCGCACGCCCGGGCGGGGGGCGGGGCGCCTCGCGCGTTCCGCAGGACTCACCGCACACCGTGCAACGGTACTCGAGGAGGTCGCTCCGCGGCAGCGTCAGCAGCAACCGTTCGCGCACGGGCCGCGCCTGGCGACAGCGCGGACAGTACAGTTCAACTGCGCGAAACTGTTCGAACTCTGATCGCATCGGATCGTCAGGGCGGCGGACTGGAGTGCACCTCGGCCGGATCGGAGCTATCCACCAACTCGTCGTTCTGCCAAACCTGCCGTTTGAGCAAGCGGCCGTCCGCGTCCCAGTATTCGTTGGTGCCGTTCCGCCGGTTGCGCTCGAACCACGTCGCGGCGCTTCGTCGCCCGTTCGGGTGCCATTCCTCGACAAGTCCGTGCAGCTCTCCATCGCGCATCGGGTAGCGCGCCTTGAGCCGGCCGTCGCGGTCGCGGAGCTCGGCGACCCCCGTGAATGGGCGGCCATCGAGCAGAAAATGCCCGTCGCTCCATGTGAGCTTCCGGTAATCCACCGGGGCGCGGGCGTTCGGCGCCGGCGCGGCAGACGACGTGTTCGTCGGCGCCGGCCGCGCGTCCCCCGCGCGAGCGCCCGACGCGACCACCCATCCCAGCAGCGCGGCGCACATCCAGGTCCGTCCCATCCTCATGCGTCATTCCTCCGTGAAGTTGGCACGCGCACCGAGCGGCGCAGCAGATGCCGGCGGTAGAACGCGAGTTCGGCAATCGAAGCGTGCAGATCGAAGAGCGCGTCGTGCCGGCGGCCGGTGGCGGTCCACTCGCCCGGGTACCAGCGGCGCAGATCCGACGGTTTGGCCTTCTCGAATTCGAACGATGGGCACAGCCTCCGCCACTCAAACTTCAGCGTTGAAACATCGAGCCGGCGGTAGTGGAGGCAAGCCTCGAACCTCGGAAGGAACCGCCGGATGAGCCACCAGTCGGTGTGGACGCTATTGCCCGCCAATACCGGGCGGCGCTCGATATCGGCGGGAATGGGGCCCAGCGCGCCGCGCACGGCGCGCACCAGCCGCCGGTCCGCCTCCGCCTCGGTCACCGCCGCAGCTCCGCGCGCCGCCCGGATCAGGTCCGGCAGCTCGGCGCGCACCCACGGGCTCACGCGGGCGCGCGGCGGCAGCCGGATCGTCAGGCAGAGGTCAGAGTCGGGCGGCCCGAGCCGCCGCAGCTCCGCATCCGTGATGATCATCGCGACCTGCAACAGCCGCGCGCGCTCGAGAGCCAGCGTGGTGAACTCCGCATCGAACCAGATCAGCGCCGTAGAACAGTCGCGCACAAACGGTCTTCGGGAAGATCGCTTCACATTCGCTTTGCATGGCCGGCGCGCGCCTCCGCGCTTTACAGACCGGCCATCACGACCTAGCGTATCATGTCGCAACTCGAATCCCAAGAGGACCGAACCATGGCCGGAGTCTTCAAGGCGTATGACATCCGCGGCGTGTATGGCGACACGCTGACCGACGACCTCGCGTGGCGGATCGGCTGCGCGTTCGCCTCGTGGCTGAAGCCCCGCACCGTCGTGGTGGGCCGCGACTGCCGCCCCCACTCGGTGCCGCTGAGGGACGCGCTCGCCGCCGGGCTCACACGGCACGGCGCCGAGGTGCTCGATCTGGGCCTGTGCAGCACCCCGATCTCGTACCACGCGAACGGCGCGCTCGGCGCCGACGCCAGCATCATGATCACGGCCTCGCACAATCCGGGCGAGTGGAACGGCTTCAAGCTCTGCCGCGCGCAGGCGGTACCCATCAGCGGCGCGACCGGCATTGCGGAGATCGAGCGAATCGTCGAGCGCGGCGAGTTCGGCCCGCCCGCCGCCACGCCGGGGCAGGTGCGCGCCGTCAACATCACCGACCGCTACCGCCAGTTCGTGCGCTCCTTTGCGCAGATCCGCCGGCCCCTACGCATCGCGATGGATTTCGCGAACGCGATGGGCATCGTCGAGGCTGCCGCGCTCGAGGGCCTGTTCGACACCATTCGTCTGTTCGACACGCTCGACGGCTCGTTCCCCAACCACGAGGCCAATCCACTGAAACCTGAAACCCTCGAAGCGCTCCGCGAAACCGTTCGCCGCGAACGATGCGACTTCGGCGTGGCGTTCGACGGCGACGCCGACCGCGCCGGCTTCGTCGATGAACGCGGTGAACCGGTGCCCATGGACATGATCACCGCGCTCATCGCCACCGCGATGCTCGAGCGGTACCCCGGCGCGACGATCTTCTATGATCTGCGCAGCAGCCGCGCGGTCCGCGAGGCCATCGAGGAGCGCGGCGGCCGGCCGATGATGTCGCGCGTGGGCCACGCGTTCATCAAGCAGCAAATGCGCGACCACGACGCCGTGTTCGCGGGCGAGCTCTCCGGCCACTACTACTTCCGCGACAACTATTACACCGAGAGCAGCGCGCTCGCCGCGCTGCATGTCGCCAACCTCGTCAGCAGCGCCGATGTTCCCCTCTCCGAGCTGATCCGTCCGTTCCGCCGATACGCGGCCAGCGGCGAGATCAACTCGCGCGTGGCGGATGTCAACGCGGTGTTCGAGCGGATCGAGCGAGCCTATCCATCCGCCCGCTGCACGCGGCTCGATGGCCTCACGGTCGAGTTCGACGACTGGTGGTTCAACGTGCGCGCCTCGAACACAGAGCCCCTGGTGCGGCTCAACCTCGAGGCCGCAACACCGGAAGAGATGGCCCGCCGGCGCGATGAAGTCCTCGCGTTGATCCGCACCTGACTGCCCGCAGCGCCGCCCAACCACCGCGGTCAAGGCCCCGGCGGCCGCTTCGAGCCGTCGCTGTTGAGGCAGCCGTTGTCCGTACGCCAGGGCGGGCGTATAGTCGGGCACAATCGAGCGGAGGTCTGCCATGCAAGCAAGGAATGTGGACATTGGCGCGTGACTGAAGGAGACGTGGAAGCTGTACAAGAAGCATTTCACGCTGCTCGTCGTGGTGCACTTCGTCGCGGCGGCCCTCGCAGGACGGACGCTCGGGATTCTCGCGGGTCCGCTGTGGCTCGGCGTGAGCATGATCGTGCTGGCGCTGGTGGACGGACAGAGGCCTCCGCCCGTCCGAGACGTGTTCGGCGGCTGTTCGACGTTTCTGCCCTCCTTTTTGCTCGTCCTGCTGCTTGGACTCTTCAGCGTGATGGTGTCCGTGATCCTGCAGCTGAGTTGCGGGCTGGCGCCGCTCACGCCGTCGGCGGTGACTGCCATCATGACCGTAACGATGTTTTCGATCTTTTTGGCCGGGGAGCGACACCTCGGCGTGGGGCCCGCGATTCAGCAGAGCTTCGAGTGGGTGAAACCCCTTGGTCTGGCCGCTGCGGGCCGGGGTGCTGCTCCTCTCGGTGCTGTGCGGGTTGGGTGCGATCGCCTCAGTCTCGGGGTGAGTCTCACGGCGCCTCTGTACACATGCGCCATGGCGGTGGCGTACCGTTGCGTCGCAGGCGGCCCGCCGCCGCTCGAGCCACCGCCAGCGTCGTCCGTCCCGCCCGTTGTGGACACTCCGCTGGCGCCGGCTGCGCCGCCGGTGGGGTCCGGGCCCGCGGCGAGCTAACGCACCGATGAGGGTCCTTTTCCTCGCGCCCCAGCCCTTCCTGCGGGAGCGTGGCACCCCGCTGCGGGCACGCAACATCCTCGCCACGATGACCGCGGCGGGCCACACCGTCGAGATGCTGTGCTACCCGTTCGGCGACGACGTCGAGATGCCAGGGCTGCGCATCCTCCGCTCGGCCCGGGTGCCGGGGATTCGCGACGTTGGCATCGGCCCCTCCGCGGCCAAGATTGTGCTCGATGTGCCCTTCGCGCTGCGCGCGCTCCGGATGTGCGCGCGCCGCGGCGTGGACGTGATCCAGGCGGTCGAGGAGGCCGGTCTCTTCGCCTGGGTGCCCGCCCGTCTTCTGCGCCGGCCATTCGTCTACCAGATGGACTCCTGGATCACCGAGCAGCTCGTGTTCAGCGGGTTCGCAACGCGGGGCCCCGCGCTGGCGCTCGCGCGCTGGCTCGAGCGCGCCGCAATGCGCACGGCCGCGCTCGTGATCACGGTCGGCCCCGACCACGCGGCCGAGGTGCACCGCATCGCACCGCGCGCGGACGTGCTCGTCCTTCCCGATACGCCGGGCGCGGACCGGTTTGTGCCGGATGAGGCCGGCGCCGCGCGGTGGCGGGAGCGGCTGGCGCTCGGCCGCGCGCGGTGCGCCGTCTACACGGGCAACTTCGAGCCCTACCAAGGAGTGGAGCTCCTCGTCCGCGCCGCCGCTCAGCTTCCCCCCGCGTGCGCTGACGTCCGGATCGTGCTGGTCGGCGGCCGGCCGGACCAGATCCGCGACCTGCAGGCGCTGGCCCGCGAAGTCGGCGCGGCCGAACGGTGCGTGTTCGCGGGCTCGCAACCTCCTCACGAGATGACCGCCGTCCTGACCCTCGCCGATGTCCTCGTGAGTCCGCGCTGCCGGGGCCGCAATCCGCCGATGAAAATCTATACCTACATGCAGGCCGGCCGCCCGATCGTGGCCACGCGCGTACCGACCCACACGCAGGTGCTCGACGAAGAGATCGCGTTGCTCGCCGATCCGGACCCCGCCGCGCTCGCGGCCACCCTCGCCTCCGCATTCGCCGATGCCTCCCGCGCCGCTCGGGTCGCCGCTGCGGCGCTGGAACGATTCGAACGCGAGTACAGCCCCGCGCGCTTTCGCGAGCGGATCGTGAGCGCCCTCGACCGAGTCGCCGCCGCGCGCAGCGCCCGCCACGGCGTTTGAACGACCGCGACCCCAAACGCGAGGCCCCAGCGGTTTCCATGGTTTGGACGAGAGGAGCGCCGGTTCATCCCACCATGGGACGGCACAGAGCTGTGCGGAAGAAACCACGGGCAGGATCGATGCGTGAGGCGGCGTGTCGCGGAGCGTTGATCCGGGAGCATCGGACCACAAACAGCCAGATGGCGGGGACGACGGGACTTGAACCCGCAACACCCAGATCGACAATCTGGTACTCTAACCAGTTGAGCTACGTCCCCGCGCGGCCGAAGTTCGCCGATCGCGCGAACAGCTGCATATACTACAATAATCCGCCGGCGTTTCAACCCCACAATCGTTCATCGGAGCCGATTGCGCTGTTGGGGAATGAGCGGCGAATACAGGTGCCGGCGAAGGGAGGCGAACATCGTTGGCCCCAACGACCCCGCGCCATTCGCCGGTCAGGCCTGAACGCGCGTAGTGGGTGCGGTGGATCAGGCCCGCATGAACTTCGAATCCACCCCCTCGCTCTTCGGTTGGGATCGGCTCGCCGACTCGCCCCACCTCCCA
>CALLFZ010000043.1 GCA_938010045.1 uncultured bacterium | reverse complement strand
AGATCTCAACCGGTATAGCGCAGGCCGGAACGCGGAGCACACGAGCGAGGAGGGAGGTGTGCTGTAGCTCCGGCGCTCTGCTGTAGCTCCGGCGCTCTGTCGCCGGAGCCTTCCCGCCCCAGATCTTCCGCCGGGGGACCGGCGGAACTACAGCGTTCCGGCGGCTCGACGTTCGCAGGTCACGCGAGCTCTCAGCCGGTACGTCACAGTCCGGAACTGAAAGAAAAACGATACGAGGAAAGAAGGAGACGATCTCGAAGCAGCTCTTCGAAGGCGGACGCGACGGTGGAGAACGCGGAAGCCGAGGTTGATTCGGTTCTATGACGGAGATACTCGCCCTCCCGCCTCCAGCCCCCTCGTCTCACTCCTCAAAATAATCCACAGCGCAATCGGCTCATTCGAGCCGTGGAACCGAGGAATACAGGCTCGCGGAGATCATCGAGGTAGCCCCCGCGGTGAACATCCTCAGATTCGATACGACCTTTTCCGGGTGATCGGCGCTCTCCAACGCGACGCCCAGCCGCGGCTCTCCTATCCATTGAACACCTCGGCGAACCTTGAATCCTGGAGGTACACCGTTCGCGCAGGCACCATGTGCCGCCGTTTCGAAGCCGTGCCGAGTCACGACAACGCACACGAACACCGTTCTCCAACCAGGTGAGCATGTCGTGCAGTATGTAGCGACCCGCATCGAGTCGCTGTGACTTCGAGGCACGGTGCCACGTCTCCACGCTGAACCGGCCGGCCGAGTTGGCGAGCCGATGGCCCATCCGGCCGCGCACCGCCGCAGCGTCCCCCACCCGAGGCCGGTCCATCACGTCGCGCCCGACCGCCGCATCCACAATGTTGCATCGATAGCCGACAACGGTCGTTGACGCCGAGCCTCTGCAGTACCGGCAACCTCCCTGCGTTCGAGTCGTTTCGGATTTCGTGTTCCATCCCGCATCTCGACGCCACGCCATTGGTAGCGTCCCTGATCGCCTCGACAGATCTGTGCGGCAGGAACTCCTCGAACCTGAATGGAACGATCGGCGCCTCTCCCGCGATCCCGCCGGCGGGGGGTCTGCCGGTTGAGCCGTGCCGCCACGGAACGGGACCGTCGGAAGCACAGGCCGTCAGGGGGAGGAGGGGGAAGGATCTCGGATCATGTCGCGGAGAGCGTCGAGGTAGCCCCATCCGTGGGTGGCCTCGGGCTCGAGGAAACCGCCCTCGGTCCACTCGTTCCAGGCATACACCGTCACCACTCTTCGCCCGGCCGGATGCGCTTGGGCGCGTTGCACCGCTTCGCGCAGCGCTTCGCGAAACATCTCAGGCGTGTTGCCCACCAGCACCGGACTGTGCGGATACGGCCCCCGCTCGAGCGGACGCTCCGGCGGCACGCGCGGAGTTGAGTCCCAGCCCATCGTGACATTCGGAAAGTGCGGCGGCTCGAACGTTGACCAGCGACGGTCCCAGCTTTCGAAATACGCCCGCATCGCCGCTGCATACGGCACCGCGGGAAAAGACGCCTGCATCACCTGCGCCACGGCCGGCTCGTGCACCCAGACGTAACTCGTCACACTGTCAGCCCCGAGCGCTCGTGCCAAAGCGGCCGGGTCCCGCTGCTTCACAAGCTGGTAATCCACCAAGTTCAAATGCAGTTCCCCGAGCCCCTCGGAGCGGAGCCGCGCGCGCCACGCATCGAGCGCCTCGCGCGCCGCCGCTTGGCCGCCGAGCCCTTCCACGAACGTCGCCGCCTGGTAGATGCTGAAGTACAGCGCCCCATGTAGGCGCCAGTACGTCGGCTGCGAAAAGTACCGCGCCGTCACGTGCGCAGCCATTCGTTCAAATTCCTCGCGGGGCACCGCACCGCGATGCGGCGGTGTCGTCCGCAGGTCGTGGTTGGCCCACAGTAGCGCGAACCGGACGCGCTCGCGGTTGGTCGCGTTCAGGTAGCCGTCGTCCAGCGCTCGCCCGAGGTAGGGGCCGGTCGCCGTCCAGTACCAGCAAAAGACGAACGCGGAAATCCCGTGATCGGCGGCGGCCGCAATTTTCTTCGCCATGACCCCTGGATCAGCCTCGTCCTCGATGCCCCAGAGCGGCCGTTTGGGCTGCGCGTGCCCCGGAAACCTCGGAACCGCGCGCTGCAAATTGTGCCACTCACCAAAGATTTCGTTCGTTCCCATCCGCCGCCGGTGCCAGTTGGGGAAATAGTAGGCCGCGACCTCAATCTCGGCGCGCGGCACGTCTCGCGCGACCTCCTCAGCCAGAGAGTTCACGGCGCCGGTCGAGAGCGCCACAACCCCCGCCGTCCAAACCTTGGAGGCACAACGGCCGCCCCATTCCCAACCTTGGACACGCGTCCGTCTCATCATGTTCCGGAGCGGCGTTCCCGGCGCGATTCGCGGAGCGACGGCCGCCGCTCACGCTTCGACGCATTACCATCATTCCACCGCGGATCGGTCCAGCGCGGCGGCATCATGCCCGCGTTCCAGCGATCCCAAAGCGCCTGAAGCTCGCGGACCAGCTCCGGTCTGGATCCCGAGAGGTCCATCGCCTCACCGCGATCGTCGCGCAGGTTGAACAGCCGTACCGGCTCGTCGCGACCGGCCTTCACGAGCTTCCAGTCGCCGCGTCGCACTGCGTATTGCACACCAAACCGCCAGTACAACGCCTCGCGCTCGAGTTGGGCGGTGCGCCCCTCGAGCAGCGGCAGCAGGTTCACGCCATCGAGCTGCCACTCCGTCTTCGCTTCGACCCCCGCCGCCGCCAGTGCAGTTGGCAGCACGTCGAGCTGGATCACCGGCACATCGAGCACCCGACCGCCTGGAATCCGGCCGGGCCACTGCACGAGCCAGCTCACGCGGATTCCGCCCTCGTAGAGCTGCCATTTGCGGCCGCGTAGCCCGCCCATCTCGGCCAGCGGCATCGCGCCGCCATTGTCGCTGATACAGAACACCAACGTATTCGAGACGATGCCCGCTCCGCGCAGCGCCGCGAGAACTTCGCCGATCGCCTCGTCGAGCTCGGCCACCATCGCCGCGTACGCTTGCTCGCGTGGCGGGCGACCTGCGAACCGCTGCCGCATCGCCTCGCTCGCGACGATCGGTGAGTGCACCGCGTTGAACGAGAGAACGAGGCACCACGGCCGATCCGCGTGCCGCCGGATGAAGCCGATGGCCTCGCGCGCATACAGCGGGGAGGTCACAGGCGCCTCGGGCGGATCGGGCACACGCTCGAGACCTCGGAAAAAGAACCCACCCTCGTCCAGATTGCCGGAAGTGCCGAACGATTCTTCGAAGCCGCGCGCGGCGGGCAAATGCTCGCGCGAGGCGCCGAGGTGCCATTTCCCGACCAGACCGGTGGCGTAGCCAGCCGCCGTCATGCGCTGGGCCAACGTCGTCTCGCCCGTCACAAGCGCCCGCAGTCGCCCGCGCTCGGTGTCGCCGCTCGGACAATTCGCATCATGGCCGCTGCGCGCCGGGTAGCGGCCGGTCATGAGCCCCACGCGGCTGGGCGAACAAATGCAGGCGGAGACATAGCCCTGCGTGAACCGAACGCCGTTCGACGCGATCGAGTCCATATGCGGCGTCGGCACGAGTCGGCCACCGTAACACGAGGGTTGCGCCCATCCCATGTCGTCCACGTACACGATCAACACGTTCGGCGGCTGCGGTACGTCCGCCCACGCGGCCGCACAACAACCCCACGCCCAACCTGCGGCCATGACCACTCGTCGTGTCCACTTGAGCATTGCGTATGGTCCTCCACGTCGGGGAGAGCAGCGCATGGCCGTCACGAGTCAAACCGCCATCTCCGCGCCTCTCCTTGTGCAGGCTGCAGCTCGATGGATCGCAGCTCCACATCCTCGCCACCGCGCGGCCACACGAGACGAACCTGCACTACGCGGCCACGTGCCGGCAACTCCAGTGCGATCGTCGTCCACTCGTCGCCCGCGGGCCAGTCAAACGCGATCATGTTCGCCGGCGCAAACTCCGCCTCCTGCTCCATGCGCCAGGCGATCGCACCTCGCCCGCCACGCCGCGCGCGCGCCACGATCGTGACCTGCACCGGGGCGATGAGGTCCAGTCCACTATGGGCGAGGAAAACCCGCTGCGCCGCGCCGTCCGACGGCACGACGCGCACCGCGCCGTGTGTGATGATGACCGTTCCGTTGCGCGCGATCCATTCCAACGACCTCATCGCAGGACGTTGCGCGGTCGCATTCGTGGCCGCGAGAATGCCGTGCTCCACGAACAACCGCTCGTGAACAGCGTCCACCGAGGTCAGAAGGCCAGGTGGCTGGAGCGCCTCCGACCAGGCCTTGAGCTTCGCCTCGAGCCGGGCAGCGATCTCCAGATGTTGCTGAATGAGATTACGCTCGTGCGCTTCGCCCTCGGGTGTCGTCACGTCGAACAGGAAGCGCTCGCGATCGCCGAGTACAACGAATTTCCACGGAAACTCGAGCACAGCGGCCTGCGATCTCCATCGCCAGAAGAGCGCGGGATGCGGCGGGCCCTCGGTCGTCCCCGTGAAGAACGGTACCAGGTCCACGCCGTCGAGTTCCGGCGGCGTTGGCAATCCGGCCGCCGCCACCGCGGTTGCCGCGATGTCGAGGCTGCTCACGGGATGTTCGTACTGTTGCCCCGCCGGGATTCGCCCCGGCCACGCCACAAGGAAGGGCACGCGAATCCCGCCCTCGCTGAGCATTCCCTTCTGGCCCCGCATGGGGGCGTTCAAGGAACCATCCCAGGCTCGTCCAAGCGGCGCACCGTTGTCGCTGATGAAAACGACCAATGTGTTCGTCTCTTGACCCATCGCGCGAATCTGCTCGCGCAGCCGTCCTACGCCCTCGTCCATCGCCGCGATCAGCGCGAGCGCCTGGCGCCGCTGCTGCGGCACGTGGGTGGGCGTGGTCGAGAACCACGGCTCGGGCGATTCGAGCGGAACGTGGGGCGCAACGTAGGCGACGTACAGAAACCACGGTCGCCGCGGGTCGTCCGCAGCGCGCCGACGCAGGAACCCCAGCGCGGCTTCGGTCTGGGTGACGACACGGCATTGCTGCGCCACCCGCAGCTTCTGTGGCGCTCCAGGTAGGGGAGTGCCATCCAAAGCATGCGAGGCCACATAGTCGTACCTCACTCCGCAGAAATACTCCTCGAACCCTTGCGCGTGGGGCAGGTGGTCGACGCTGACCCGATCCCGCTCGGCTCCCGCCTCCTTCCGGCGTTCCACCTCAAGATGCCATTTGCCGCTCATGCCGGTCGCATAGCCTGCCTTGCGCAGCCGCTCCGCGATCGTGACGGCCTCCAGCGGCAAACGGCTCCCGTTCTGTTCCACACCCCAACGCTGCTGGTACTGCCCCGTGAGAAGGCCCGCGCGCGAGGGCGTGCACTGGGGGGCAGTGACGTAACCTCGAGTGCACACCACTCCGTCGGCCGCCAACCGATCGAGGTTCGGCGTCCGGATCTCTCCGTTGACGCCGTGGACGCCCAAATCCGCCCAACCGTGGTCGTCCGTGAACACGACCAACACGTTGGGCCGCTCCGCCGGGCGGCCTGTCATCGCCGCGGCCAGGCAAATTCCGAGCAGCCCCCATCGTGGTGGGCCTCTCATGGCGGAGTCTCCTTCGGGAATGCGGCGTACGTGCGATTCAACCTCCGGATCATGTCGAGAAGCTCGGGATCGCTCTGCCCTGTCAGATTCAGGTCCGCGTGACGCGGAAAGTGCCAAACCCACAGAGCGATCAGGTCCGCCCCTTCACGGTCCAACAGATCGAGGGCAGCTCGTAGAAAGCGGCGCCGCGCCTCGGGGGAGCGCTCCGGCGTGTCGGGGCCGAGTTCCCCCACAAAGAGCGGTCGGCCCGCGGCACGGGCGGCACGCGCGTATTCGGCGAGCATGTCGAGGTCGAGCGGGTGTCGGCCGTTGATCCGCGGTTCGGCCGAATCCTCCGAGGGACGGAGCCGGCCATAGAAATGAATGCTCCAGACACTGATCGGGTCGGGGTGCTGCCTCGCGAGCGTTTCGAGATGGTCCGCGATCGAGTCGGGCTGCCACTTCGGTTTCGGGAAGTGATCCCGCAACGAACGGCTCTGCGGCCGCGGGCGCGAATGGCCGCTGGTGACGGGGCACTCCGGATCGAGTTCGCGCACAAGCGCCGCCATCTCGCGAAGGAATTGTTCGAGCATTCCGCTGGAGAGGCTGTCCCGCGCGTCGCGCACCGCGCGCGTGCCGAGATGCCGGCCGCCGGCACCCATCACCTCGGGGTTGCGCCCCAGGTCCAGATCGGCCGCCAGGTTGTACTCGTTGCCGATCTCCCACATCAGAATCACTGACCGTCCCCGGTAACGCCCCACGAGCTCCCGCGCATACCTCGCCATGGCCGTGCGCGTTTTCGAACTGGGATCGGCAATCGCGTTGCGTGGTTCGTCGCACAGGTCGGGCCAAAGAAAACTTTGCCAGAAGATCGAGGGAACCAGCCGCACGCCAAGCCGTTCCGCGCGGTCCACCACCGCGTCCATCACCGCCCAATACTCCGCCGGCCGCTCGAAGTACGCTCGCATCTCGCGCGGCCAGAAGCCGCTCGCCCAAAATCGTACGAACGCGACGCCCGAGGTCGCTGCGTCATCGAGCGCCACGAAGGAATTCGTTAGCCCCGCCGCCCCGTCGGTCAGCCACGAGGAAAACAGCGGAGGGTGATTGACGCCAATCGCGCGGTACGGCCGACCGGCGCACACCAACTGGTCGCCCTGCACGGCCACGCGCTCCAGCGCCAGCGAGACCGCCATCTCAGCGGTCCACGCCGCCACGAACGCGAGGCACCGCGGGGCACGGCCGATCACTGAAACTCCCACAGCCGCCGCGCCCCGCCCGCTCCTCGAAACTCGAGGCGGCGGATCTCCACCGGCGCCCGGTCGGCCGGTAGATAGAGGCGCACGAGCCGCGGCACGCCTTCCACCGGCACCTCGACCTCGATCTCGCGCCACTGCTCTCCCGCCGGAAGATCGAACTCTAGCGACTGACCCACCGCGGGAAAGTCGGATTGATCCGCCAGCTGCCACCGGACCCGTCCCTTCCCCCCGGCTGCCGTGCGCACCGTCATGACAAGCTTGAGCGGACCGGCGATCCGCACCTGTGCAGTCCCGAGAAAGCCGCCGCCCGCGCCTCCTCTCACGAGCAACACACCGCCGGTCACGACCGCGTCGCAAAACTTCGGCACCAGCCCCCCCATCGGATCGTAGGCCGGATTCGGTTTCGGGACGAGCGCGCCGGTGCGCTCGATGAACCGATCGATCAGCGCATCGAGTTCGCGAACCTTCTCCGGCATCGCCGCGGCGAGGTTGCGCTGCTCACCGATGTCGTCCGGCAGGTTGTACAGCTCGCGGAGATCCGGGTAGTCGGGATGCGGCTCAAACCGTCGGATGAGCTTCCAGTCGCCCGCACGAACGGCCACGGCCGGAATCAGATGGGGAAACCATATGAAATACGGCTCCCGCTCGAGCCTCCGACCTTCGACGAGGGCGGGCAGGAACGAGACGCCGTCCACCGCCTGCCCCGGCGGCGGAGCGGCGCCGACCGCCTCGAGAATGGTCGGAAACAAGTCCACGCACCCGACAACCGTCGAATTGGTAACGCCCGCAGGTACGCGGCCAGGCCAGCGGACAATCAGCGGAACGCGGATGCCCCCCTCGTAGATGCGGCCCTTACCCTCGCGCAGCGGCTCGTTGTTGGTGGGCGGCTGCTCGCCAGCCCACCGACGGTAGCTCTGGTATGTCTCGTACAGCGGATGCCCCGGGCGGATCGAGCGCACCTTGGGATCGTCCGCCCGCCAACTGTGCACGTTGCCGCCATTGTCGGAGTAAAAGATAAAAAGGGTGTTGGATGACAATCCGAGCTCGTCGAGCCGCGCCACCAACCGTCCGAGGTTCTCATCCACGGTCTTGAGCATCGAGGCCATCACTGGGTTGCCCTGGCGTCCCGTCGGATCGCGTTGTTTCGCGAACTCTGCGGTGTATTCCTCTTTGTGCTGCCAGGGGCCGTGCACGCTGTAGAGCCACACGTTGAGGAAGAACGGTTCGTGGGAATGCGCCTCGAGAAACCGGAGGGCCTCAGTGACCGTCCGGTCCGTGATGTGCTCACCGGGCGGGCCGTCGGTGATCGTGCCCACGTGCCGCACACCGGGGCCATGCTTGGGCGCCACCCCGTACGGAGAGAAATAGGACGGCGGACCCGGATCCGGCGCGCAGTGCCATGCGACCTCGAAGCCGTGCCGCTCCGGCCAGTAGGCGGGCGTCAGGCCGAGGTGCCATTTACCGAAGTGCGCAGTGCGATAGCCCATCGTCCGTAGCACCGTGGCGAGCGTCACGATGTTGGTGTCGAGATACCTTCGGCTCTCGGGATACAGTAGTGGCCGCTGCGCGGGCGCGGACGGTGGGTACGGCGGTGCGTTCGCGGGCTCCGGCGGCCGATGGCCGCTGGCACTCGTGACTCGGTGCCGCGCCGAATACTGCCCCGTCAAAATCGAGGCGCGCGTCGGCGAACACAGCGGTGTCGCGTACGCATCGGTGAACCGCATTCCCTCCCGAGCCAGCCGGTCAATGTTCGGTGTCTCGTAGTACCGCGACCCGTACACACCGCAGTCCATCCACCCCATGTCATCCACAAGAAACACGACTACGTTCGGCGGGCGCGCCCCCGCACCCACCGCCAACAGAGCGCTGCCCACCACCACGGTAGAGGCCAAAAACCATCTCATGTGGTCACCCCGTTCAACGATCGGCCAACTGAGCCGCTGCCGAACCCACCAATGAACGGTTCGCGACTCCACTTATTGTTTACGCCCGTCCGTATGTTCAATACATCCTGCCCTCGGATCCATCGGAACCGCTCATTGCGAGGATCCGACGGCCCGCTACAATCGGGCCATGAATCCAAGGTTGATGCCGATCTTCCGCCGCCGGAGCATCCGACGATTCACGAAACGCGATGTGAGCAACGCGCAGATTCGCGACCTGCTCGAGGCCGCCATGGCCGCGCCGTCCGCTGTGGCAACCGACCCGTGGCGTTTCATCGTGGTGAGGTCCGCCGAGACTCGCCATCGGATCGCGGACGGCCTGCCGCACGGTCAGATGCTTCGCCACGCGCCGGTGGGGATCGTTGTGCTCGGTGACATCGAGCGCGCCCACGGACGCCTCGAATCGTACCTTCTGCAAGACGTGAGCGCCGCGATCGAAAACCTTCTGTTGGCGGCTTCAATGCTGGGCCTCGGCGCCTGCTGGCTCGGCGTGCATCCGCGGCCAGAACGAATCGCTCACATTCGCGAACTGTTTCAACTGCCGACGAACATCATTCCCGTCTCGGTCGTCGCGGTTGGACACCCCGCGGTGCGACCGCGGGCGCGCACGCGGTATCGCGCCGCCTACGTGCACCACGAACGCTGGTGACCCCGCGCCGGAATTCTCCGCTCCCCACCAGCGGCAGGGCGCGCCGCGCGGAACCAGAAACGATGGCAAGAGACGCGGTGCGCAGCTTCAGGGCTTTACGCCATCTGCGGCGTCAAGCCACCCAGCGCCGGATCCGGCCGCCCGGTGTTGTACCGGCAGATGTACGCCCCCACACGAGCCGTCAATTCCGGGACGTCGGTGCGACAGGCAGATGCGCACCTGCGCCGCCTCCAGCCGACCGGTGAACGCGGCGCTGGTGAACTGCGCCCCCCGGCCGGTGTTGAAGATTCCCAGTGCTCCTCGTTCCAGGGCTCGATCCAGCGCCGCCAGGCAAACCACCGTTTCCAGCGAATGGGACAGATCCCAGGCCAGCACGTAGCGACTGAACCTGTCCCTGCCTGCTCCGTCGCCACCGGCGCGGC
>CALLFZ010000042.1 GCA_938010045.1 uncultured bacterium | reverse complement strand
GCCGCTGTAGTTCCGCCGGTCCTCCGGCGGAAGATATGGGGGAGAAAGCTCCGGCGGCAGAGCGCCGGAGCTACAGGGAGCTATTCGATTGGGGACAGGCAGAAGGCGCCGTCGGGTGCCTGTCCCCGGTCCTCCCCGGTCCGCGGCACCGCGTGCGATTGGGGACAGGCACTTGGGCGGGCACATGCGCAGACGACGAAACAATCTCGCTTTCAATCTACTGTGACTCCTTGTCTGGTGCCTGTCCCCATTGGGGCCCCTGGGGTTGCCAGGGGGGCGGGTTGTCAGGTGCCTGTGCCCGGTCCACCGTCCTCGATTGGGGACAGGCACGAGCGCATCGATTGGGGACAGGCACGAGCGCAGACACGAGCTTAGGCGCGAGCGCAATTGCAACCGAAGATTTGGGCGGGGAGGTTCCGGCGGCAGAGCGCCGGAGCTACAGGGAGCTATTCGATTGGGGACAGGCAGAAGGGGCATACGTGCACTCCACCCCCATGCACACCCCTCATCGCACCCCTCGAAACACTCCACGACGTAATCGGCTGGGTGCGGAGGGCTTCGCGGGAGCATACGCGCGGCTCGCACCGGTGGAGGCGGGAACATTGGGCTTGTCGTGGCCCCGTCGCCACGGCACATTCGCGCCGGTGCGCGGCGCGAACGGCCGTGGGCGGGATCGTGCCGGCGGGCGGTGTCGATATTCCAGGAGGCCGGACGATGAGCTACCGAACCTGGCAAAAGACATTTGAAATGGGCCATCTGTTTCCGTGGGGCGTTGGACGGGGGTTGCTGTGGCTTGTGTGCGGAGCTCGACTGGCGGCCGCGGAACTGATCGGATCGCACGAGCCGGGGTGGCCGCAGTGGCGAGGGCCGTTCAGGGATGGAATTTCGCGGGAGTCCGGCTTGGTCAAGGAATGGCCGGAGGGAGGGCCACCGTTGGTGTGGACCGTGAAGGGACTGGGACGAGGATGGTCGTCGCCGGTGATCGCGCGCGAACGGCTCTTCGTCACCGGCGACATCGGCGAGGCACTGGTCATCCACTCGTTCGATCTGGACGGGCGGCGCCTCTGGCAGGCGACGAATGGCGCCTCGTGGCGCGGTCCGTATCCGGGCGCGCGCGCCTCATGCGCGGTTGCGGGCGACCGTGTCGTCCACATGAATGCGCACGGACGCTGCGCCGCGTACGACATGCGGGACGGACGCGAACTGTGGGCGGTGAATGTGCTGGAGCGGTTCGAGGCGCCGAACATCCGGTGGGCGATCAGCGAGTGCGTGCTGGTGGATGGCGGGCGCGTGTTGGTGACGGCGGGCGGCGCCCGTGCGCTGATGGCGGCGCTCGACCTGCGCGACGGCTCGACCGTGTGGGCCTCGGAGCCGCTGCGGCTCGGTCCTTCGACCTTGCCGAATCACGAGCGGGTGGCGGAACCGGCTGGAGAGACTGATGCGGCGGGCTATTCGTCTCCGATCCTGATGCGAGTGGGGGCACGCCGTGTCGCGGTGAACTGTTCTAGCCGGCATGCGTTCGGGGTTGACGCCGACACCGGTGAGCTGCTGTGGACCCGCGCTCTGCCCACGCGGTACGAGGTGCTCGCCAGCACGCCGCTCGCCTGGCGTGATGCGGTGTTCGTTACGGGACCCGATGGCGAGGGCGGCCGGATGGTTCGGATGCGCGAGGAGGGCGGGCGGTTCTTCGCGGAGGACCTGTGGCGCAGCCCCCTCGACACCGGCCAGCATGGCGGAGTCGTCGTGGGCAACGAATTGTTCGCCTCCTTTTACCGCGATCCGAGGCGCTGGGTGTCGTTGGATCTCTTAGCCGGCGGCGTGCGATATGAGGCGCGGGACTGGGCGCGCGGTGCGCCGATCTGGGCGGACGGTCGCCTCATCATCGTGTCGGAAACGGGGGAGGTGTGGCTTGTGGAACCGACCGGTTCGGAGTTCCGTGTTCGCGGGTGGTTTCGTCTGGCTCCCGAGCGTACGCGCGACGCCTGGGCACATCCCGTGCTGTTCGACGGCCGTCTTTTCCTTCGGCATCACGACGAGCTGCAGTGCCGCCACGTGCGGTTGGCGCCGACATCCTAACCCTGATGCGGCGGCGCGCTGGAGCGGAGGTTCTTCCGTGGACTGTCAGCGGGAACCGCCGGCCGTGCGGCCGTCCAGATCGGCGTGGCGCACGATGCGTCCTTCCAGCAGGTAGATCACGTCCTCGGCGATGTTGACGGCGTGGTCGGCGATGCGCTCGAAGTGCCGGGCGATGCCCATCAGGTTCAGATCCACATCGAGGTTCTCCGGATGGGCTCGGATTCTCGCCTTGATTTGATCCACGACTTCGCGGTTCTCCGCGTCCACCTCGTCGTCCGACCGGATCACGTGGGCGGCCTTCGCGCTGTCCAGTTCGATGAGTGAGTCAATGCTCTCGCGGAGCATCGTGATGGTGCGGCTTGCGAGCGGGCGGAACTCCACGGGCGGGCCGGCCGGCGGCTCACGGCAGATCTCGATGACGCGCTCTGCGATATGGACGGCGAGGTCGCCGATGCGCTCGAGATCGCCGCTGAGGCGCATCACTGCGATAATGAAGCGCAAATCCGTCGCCACCGGCTGGTACAGCGCGAGGACTTTCAGGCACTCCTCTTCAATTTCGACCTCGAATCGGTCGAGGACGTCGTCCTCCTCGATTAGCCGTTGCGCTCGCTCCACATCGCGGTCGGCGAGGGATTGCACCGCCTCCTGCACCGCACGCTCCGCGCGCGCGCACATGGCCAAGATCCGCTGCTTCAACTGGTTCGTCTCGCGCTGCAGATGCACTGACATCGTCACGCACCTCCGCCGCCGGCCGTCCGCCGACGGATCAGAACCTTGCCATGAAATCCACCTGAAGGCGATGATAGTCGCGGGGATCGTCCAGATGCTTCTCGTCGTGGAAATATGTGACCGCCGCCTGCACGTTCTTGAGCGCCTGCACCGCGACCTGGAACTTGTGACCCTGGGCGTCCGTTCCGCCGCCGAACGAGTCGGAGTCGGTGAACGCGCCGGGGCTCACGTCGGCTTCGAGGCGGCGATAGTCGTAGCTGAACTGCACCGAGCCGGGCTTCGAGAGTCTACCGACCTTGATGCCGGCCATCCATCCGGTGTTGTCGTCGTCGGCATCGGTATTCACGGCCGCCGATCCGAACAGCACCACGGGCACACCCACATCCAGTCCCAGCGAGGCGAATCCCTCCGCCGTGGTGAAGCCGGTCGCGTATACCTGGTTGGTCTGCGAGTCGACGATGCGCGCCCGGGTGTGGTTGCCGAGGGTGCGGTTCTGATCCTTCCAGTCCAGCACTGGACGGCCCTCCATTTCCGTGAAGCCGAACAGGCTGCCGCCGAGGGTCAGCGACGCGTTGTCGGCCACCGGCGCGACGAGCGCGAGTTGGCCGCCGAGCATCATGGAGTCATCGTCCGCGGGGCGCTCCTGGATCCAGTGATAGGCGGCGGCGGCGCGGACCTTCCATTCGTCGCCGAGACTCCATCGCGCCGCGATGCCCTCCGGCGTGTAGTCATGGTCCCAGAGGTAGTCTCCGACGCAGATGAAGGGATTGCTCATTTTTCCCGCGACCACCCCGAGGCCGGGCACCACCGCGGGCGTCCATTCCACGTAGGCGAGATCGAAGAAGATTCCCTTTTTGGTCCCGAGGTTAGAGAGCGTTGTGTTGCCCGACAGCGGATCGCCTTCTCCGTTGGCCTCTTCCGAGGTCGTGAGCCGCAGCCCGAGGGTGACCTCCTTATTGACCGGCGCCGTCACCTCCAGCCGCGCGCGAATGCGGTCGCGCTCTCGCGAGTCCTTGCCTTCCTCGTCAATGTACTCGAATCGGTATCGAACATCGGCCGAGGCTTTCATCTCTTCATACCAGGCGGCGCGGGCGGCGGTACCGACCGCGAACGCCGCGACCACGATCGTTCGGTGGTTCATCCTCTCGCTCCCGTCGCCCCGACCCGAAACCGGCCCCGCGATCCGGTCACGGTGGCCATGCCGTTGCACCCACGGCCATTCGGTCGGCCCGGGGACGCACTGCAGATTTAAATTCTGGTTGCGGTGGGTTTGCAATCCGTTTGCTCACTGTTTGCGGATGGTTCAACTGGCGCGTGACGCGCCGCGCACTTCAGCCTGTGCATGCTCGTGCAACGGCCGGCCGGCCGGCTAGAATCCCGCCCATGAGCTCCGTTGTTGCCGTGGTTCGGACGTCGCCGGCCACTGTGCTGCGGGACATCCGTCGCGTGATGGAACTGGCCGGAGCGCGCGAGGTGTTGCCGGCGGGCCGCGATACGGCGCTGAAGGTCAACATCAGTTGGCACTACTTTTTCCCTGCCTGCTCCACGACGCCTTGGCAGCTCGACGGTGTCATTCGAGCGCTGCGCCGGTTCGGTCATCCGGTCGAGCGGCTCTGGGCCTGCCACAATCGAACGGTGGTGATTGACGCGCGGCTCGGGGAGCAGGAGAACCGTCACCTGCCCGTCGTCGAGGCCCATCGTGTGGGCAACGTGCATTTGTACGATCCCGAGACCGAGTGGGTGCACATTCGTGAGGCGGTGGGCGGACTCGCGGACCGGTTTCTCGCGTTGAACCGCGTCTACCCGGACGGCTTTCACATTCCGCGGCGGTTCCTCGGTGCCAACATCGTGCACCTGCCCACCGTGAAGACCCACGTGTTCACCACGACCACGGGGGCGATGAAGAACGCGTTTGGCGGGTTGCTGAACGAGCACCGCCACTGGACCCATCCGGTGATCCACGAAACGCTGGTGGACCTGCTCCAGATTCAACGACACATTCACAGCGGCTTGTTCGCGGTCATGGACGGCACGTTTGCGGGTGACGGCCCGGGACCGAGATGCATGACGCCGCACATCAAGAACGTGCTGCTGGCCTCGGCCGATATGGTCGCAATTGACGCGGTCGCGGCGCGGCTCATGGGGTTCGATCCATTGAGGGACCTCAAGTATGTGCGGCTGGCCCACGAGGCGCGGTTGGGGTGCGGCGATCCGCGAGAGATTCGGATCGTGGGCGACGACGATGTCGCCGGCGAGCGCTGGCAGTTCGAAGGGCCATATGGCCGGATGACCTTTGCGGCGCGGATGCAGCATGCGATCTACTGGGGTCGGCTGCGTGGTCCGCTCGCATGGTCGCTGAGAAGTCCGCTCGCTCCATGGTCGTATCTGGCGAGCGTTCTCTACCATGATTTTTTCTGGTATCCGCGGCATCGGGAGAAGATCGAGGCCGCGCTGCACAGCGAGTGGGGGCGGTTGTTCGCGAACTGGGAGGCGCGGGCGATTCCGCCGGACGATCTGGACGCAGACGGCTGGGTGGATGTGGGGCCCGAACCGGCCTGGCCGTGGGTGCGGCGCGGCCGTCATTGGCGCAGCGCGCTCAGGGTGCTATGGACCGCGATGCGCGAAGCGCCGGAGCGGCGGCGGAGGGGGATCCGATGAGCGCGACGCGCCGCGACGGCCGGGCGAGGGTGCGCGTCGTTGCCGACCGGCTCCGGCGACGGTACGGTCGGCCGGTCGCGCCGCGGCATGCGCCGCTTGACGTTTTGATTGGCACGGTGCTCTCGCAGCACACGACCGAGCGGACCGCTCACCGGGCGTTCCGCGAGCTGCGTCGGCAGTTCCCGCGCTGGGCCGATACGGTTCACGTGCCGCACGACGCGATCGCGGCCGCGATCCGCGAGAGCGGTTTGGCCCACGTCAAGGCGGCGCGCATCCGGGGGATCCTCCACGCGTTGGCGGAGCAGTTCGGCCGACCGACGCTGGCGCCCCTGAGGCAGATGTCCACCGAGCCAGCGATGAAGCTGCTCACGGCCTTGCCGGGCGTGGGCTCCAAGACAGCGGCGTGCGTCCTGTTGTTCGGATTTGGCCGTGACGTGTGCCCCGTGGACACCCACGTCCACCGGCTTGCCCGGCGCCTCGGTTGGGTGGGCTCCGGCGCTTCGGCGGCGGCGGCGCAGCAGTGGATCGCAGCGCACGTTCCACAGCGACGCGCGGGCGAGCTGCATTTGAACCTCATCCGGTTAGGCCGCGAAGTGTGCCGTGCGGTTCGGCCGCGCTGCGGGCAGTGCCCACTGGCCGAGATCTGTCCCTCCGTCCGCGCCGTCACCGCGGCCCGCGCGCGTTCCAGCGCGGGCTGACACCGGCCGATCGTGCATGGGTTTGCGCCCGACGCCTGACAGCGTACACTGAAGTGTCACGTCGGATCGATGGCCGGTCCGACGGACCCGGAGACGAGCAAGATGAACATTTCCCATCGCGCGAACATGAGTGGCGGAACATCATGGGTGGGACTATCCATGGCGCTTGCCATTGTTGCGCGGACCGTATCGGCGGCGCCGCCGCCGCCGTCGGGCAATCCCGCGGACACGCGGTTCCGCCCGTGTCTGCACTCGATCAGCTATGCGGGCATCTGGCGCGGGCACACGTTGCTCTCCGTGGACGAATTTCTCGTGAAGGCGAAAGAGCTCGGCTACGAGGGGGTGCTGTTGGTCGCGAAGCGTCCGCACGTCTCTCCATTGGACTACGACGCGGAGGCGCGGGCGCGGCTGCGGCGCCGGATCGAGGAACTGGGGCTGACGCTCGTCGGCCTCGCCGGCTACACCGACTTCACCGCGGGCGCCGACAAGGCGGGGATTCCGAACGTCGAACAGCAGGCGCTGTATGTCGGCGAGCTCGCGAAACTGGCGCGCGATCTGGGGACGGACATGGTTCGTGTGTTCACCGCCTACGAGCGGCCGGGCATCTTGTACGACCGTCAGTACGGCATGGTCGTAGAGGGTCTCAAACTGGCCGGGCGCGAGGCGGCGAAGTATGGCGTCACGCTTGCGGTGCAGAACCACCATGACATCGCGATCCATCATGATCAGATGGCATGGCTGCTGTCGGAGGTGAACCTGCCGAACGTGATGGCCACCTTCGACGCCTGGGCGCCGACGCTTCAGGGGCTGACCCCCGAGGAGATCGAGTCGGCGGTGCAGACGATGCGCCCCTGGATCGTGAACACGATCGTTGCCCAGTACGTCCGCCACCCGCGCTTCATTTATGCGGCCGAGTACACGCACTACGTTCCCACGACGCCGGTGATGAGGGCGGTGCCGGTGAATCACCCGCGCGGTGTCATTGACTACGACCGTTTTTTCAAGGCGCTGCGGTCGATCGGGTATCGCGGCTGGGTCGTGTATGAAATGTGCGAGGTGCTGGAGGGCGGTGGCAGTGTCGAAAACCTCGACCGAACGGCCCGCGCGTTCCTTGAGTATCTGAAACGGTATCAGACGCCCTGAAGCTCGCGCCGCCATGCCGCGAGATCCTCGGGCGTGGTCGTCAGCACGACGATCTCGCCGGTGCGCAGCTCCGTGTCGGCGGGGGGATTGAACTGCCATTCCTCTCCGCGCCGGATCGCGAGCACCAGTGAGCTTCGTCGGACAGCGGCCGGCACTTCGCCCAAGGATCGGCGAAGACGCCGATGGCCTGTTCAATGCCCGCCTCGAGCAGGCGTTCGTCGTCGCTGGGGTCGCCGGTGACGATGGTCTCCGCGCCGTCCCGCGCGGCCGCGGCCGCGGCATTGAGCGCATCCGCCGGGAGAATCGCGACCAGCTCGCGGCCGGTGCGGCGTAGCTCGCGCGCGATGGCGGGCGCCGGTGTGCCCCAGCCGGCGATCAGGTAGTGATCCCGTAGAGAGTTCAGATGGCTCTGCATGGTGCGCCTCCGCCACAGCGCCCTCAGTTCGCCATCCACCGCGAACGAGGTCACGCTGGACATCGCATCGGTGATGATCCCGATGCCGGTGACCGCGATCAGCATACTGAAGGCCGCACGGCTGGCCCATAGGCTGCCGGATCGAGGATTTCCCCGTAGCCGATTGTCGTGACGGTGATGACCGTCATGTAGAGGCAATCGAGCCAGGGGGCGGCGCCGCGCGAGATCTGCGGGTAGCCGAGCGTTCCTCCCAGCGCACCGCCGCCGTGAGCGCGCCCAGCACGAGCACGCGGCGGTTGAGCCGCCGCATCACGCTCGCGCCTGAGGTTGTGCTCATCGCCTCAGCCGCGGGGGTGCGGCCGGCGGTGCGGAGGGTCCCCGGATGGGGCGGCGCGGCGCTCACAGCATCTGCGTCTCGGTGTCCAGCAGTACCCATCGAGGCGTCGAGGAGAGGAAATTGCGTACCTCTGCCAGCCGGCGTTCCACGACGTCGCGCGTTGCGGCGACGGTGACGAAGGCCATCTCGGCCGACTGCCACAGGTCCTGGTCGCCGATTTCCGCGACGCTGACGTTCATGTGCGCGACGAGCCGGTCTTTCAGGCTGCGCAGCGCGGAGCGCTTGTCCTTGAGCGAGTGCGACTCCGGGAGGCTGATCCGGGCGGTGAGCAGTCCGATCACCATGGCCAACCCGCCTGACCTACTTCAGCTCGCGGAGGCGGATGTTGCGGAACGCGACCGTCGCGCCGTGGTCCTGGAATCCGATATGGCCCACGCGCGAAAAGTCCTTTAGCGCACGCTTGTACTTGTTCTTCGAGCCGTCTGGGTTGAGACCGGCCGTGGTCCAGCGGTCAAGGTCCATATCCACGATGGCCTCGCCGTTGAGCTCGACCTGAATGCGACTGCCACGCGCGACGATGCGAAGGCGATTCCATCCCGGCTTGGCGGCGTTCGTCGCTGGGGCCTGCAGGTCGTACACGGCGCCAACGCTGTGCTTATCGGGCCCGCCGGGCGTGTGGATCTGCACTTCGATGCCGGTCTGCACGGGATCGCGGGGATTGTCCGTGCGGACGAAGACACCGCTGTTGCCCTCGGTCTGGTATTCGAGTTCGAGCTCGAAGTCGCCGAAGCGTTCGCGGGTCCAGATGTAGCCGGCGCGCCCCGTACGTTTCAACGTTCCGTCCTCGACCGTCCAGTTCGCGCTCGGCGTGCCTCCCTCCGAGGACATCCAGCCGTCCAGGTTCTGGCCGTTGAATAGTGTTTTCCACTCCCCTTGCGCCGGGGCGATCCATGGCAGGGCGGCAACGTAGACGGCGAGCAGCAGCTGTTTCATGTGGCAGACTCCTTTTTTCGAAGGAACCATGACCTTCAGCGTGGCGGACCTTGGTCAGAAACGCAAGACCGCTGCGATGCGATCGCCGACTTCGGCGGGTGGGCACAACCAGGATCTTCGCAGGACGTTCGCCGTGCCGGCATGCACCTGTCGGTGTGGGCGCGTCGGATTTCGTGGCTTCATCCCACATGCGAGGTTACGAGGGCCATGGGCGTTGTCCTGGGAGAGGCGATGGCTGGATTTCACCGGACGGAGCGGCCGGGCAAGGGCGACGCCGAGGGGAGGTCCGGGCGACCATCTTCCTCATCGCAGCGAGAATTGCTGCGATGCCATGGAAGGGTGCCCCCAGCGGGTTCGAGTGTGGGGAAGTGTGGTGTATCGACTCAATTGACGACATTTTAAACTGTTTGTAGTTTCTCCGTTGGCGCTGGGCGGGTACGCTCAGCGGCATCGAACGGAGGAAGGGAAGGCCATGAGCGCGACTCCAGTGGTTGGGCGGCGCGAGTTTTTCCGGGTGGCGGTTGGTGCGGGCGCGCTGGTGGCGGCGGCGAGTCAGGGTGCTGCGAGTCGGGCGGCGAGAAAAACGGTGATGGATCTCAAGACGCCGCCGATGGAGAGAGTGCGGATCGGGTTGGTGGGTTTGGGCTCGCGGGGGAGCGGCGCGATTCCGAGGCTTCTGGCGATCGAGGGCGTAGAGATTACGGCGCTATGCGATGTGGAGCCGGAGCGAGTGGCGGCGGCGCAGAAGCAGCTTGAGACGAAGCAACGGCCGAAGGCGAAGGAGTACACCGGTTCGGAGGAGGCGTGGCACGGGCTGTGCGGGGATCCGAACGTGGATGTCGTGTACAATTGCACGCCGTGGAGGCTGCATACGCCGATCTCGGTGCGGGCGATGCTGGAGGGCAAGCATGCGCTGGTCGAGGTGCCGGCGGCGGTGACGCTGGAGGAGTGTTGGCAGCTCGTGGAGACCGCAGAGGCCACTCAGCGGCACTGCATGATGCTCGAAAACTGCTGCTATGGGCCGACTGAGCTGATGGTGCTGCGCATGTGCCGCGAGGGGTTGCTCGGCGAACTGATCCACGGCGAAGCGGCCTACATCCATGATCTGCGCGCGTCCAAAATGCAGGGGTACCATCGGTTCTGGCGGCTGCAGGAATCGATCCGCCGCAACGGTAACCTGTACCCGACGCACGGACTGGGCCCGATTGCGCAGTACATGGGGATCCATCGCGGCGACCGGTTCGAACGGCTGGTCTCGATGAGCTCGATGGAGCGCGGGCTCACGCTGTGGGCGGAATCGCACTTTCCGCCGGACGACTGGCGGCGGCGGTCGCGGTATGCGCTGGGCGACATGAACACGACGATCATCCGCACAGCGCGCGGCCGTACGATCATGGTGCAGCACGACACGACCAGCCCGCGCCCCTACAGTCGGATCAACCTGATCAGCGGCACGAAGGGGTGCTTCGCTGACTATCCGCCACGGCTGGCCTTGGAGCCGGATGCGCACCGATGGATCCAAGGCGAGGCGCTGAAGGAGTACCAGACGAAGTACGCCCACCCGCTCTGGGTGCGGGTCGGGGAGGAGGCGAAACGCGTGGGCGGGCACGGCGGCATGGACTTCGTGATGGACTGGCGGACGATCTGGTGTCTGCGGAACGGGGAGCCGCTGGACCAAAGTGTCTATGATGCGGCGGGGTGGAGCGCCATCGCACCCTTGAGCGAGCGCTCGGTGGCGCGCGGTGGAGAGCCGGTCGAGGTGCCGGATTTCACGCGGGGTGTATGGGAGCGCACGCCGCCGCTGCCGATCGTGGGCGGCTGATCGCGGCGCCGCGGACCGCGCGCGCCGCTCAGCCGAGACCCCAAACGTCGAGCAGCGCCCGGAGGGCGAGGGTCAGCTCCCGCACCCAACGGAAAAACCATCCCGCGGCACCCTCGTTGCCGACGATGGCGAGCGCCAGGCCTGCGCCGAACAGATTCACGGTCACGATCAGCGTCAGAGAACACAGGCGGCCGTGCGGCTCGAGGTCGGGCTGGCGGACGCGGAGCAGATGCACGACGCCGATTGTGTGGGCCCCCCACGAGGCGCCGAGCAGCGTCAGCCAGATCCACTGCGCTCCGACGTTTCCGAACACGAGCCGGGCAGACCCCCACACCGCGAGCAGCGCGACGGTGGTGAGCGGGAAGAAGTAGGGCGCCAGCGAAACCCAGATGTTGTCGCGCGTGACCTGGACGCTGCCGCCGCTGCGGCCCACGCGAAGGCGCGAGGCGCGGCCGCCGAACAGCCAGGTCCATACGACGTGCGTCATCTCGTGGACAAGGATGTCAAGGCGCGGGGTGTGGCGGAGGGCGGCGCGCGCAACGGCGCCGAGCATCGCGCCCGCGACCAGCGCCGCGACGGCGGAGCGCGCGCCCGGCGTGCGGGCCAGATCGGCGAGCAGCCCCGCCAACGATTGCACCGTCACCGCGGCGACCGGCGCCAGCAATAGGCCGATCAGGAATTTGAACGCGCGCATATGGGGCGGTGGGGCGAGATGGATCGCGTTGACAGCGTCGCGCGCGCCGCTATCATGGCGCGCGGTTCTGACGCGGCAGGGCGGCCCACATTGAGGGTGGCGCCGCCCGCGCGACGCGTGACCGGGATTGCGGGGAAGAGACATCCATGCCGAACATTAAGAGCGCCGCGAAACGGGCGCGGCAGGCGGAGAAGGCGCGGCGGCGCAACCGGGCGGTGCGCACGCACCTGAAACACCTGGGCAAGGCGGTCCTGGCGGCCGTCGCCGCCGGACGGTCCGAGGACGCGCGCGAGGCCTACCGTCGCTACATGTCGGCGCTCGACAAGGCGGTGAAGAAGGGCGTGATCGCCCGCAATAACGCGAACCGTCGGAAGTCGCGCATGGCCCGCCGCCTCGCCACGCTGCCGTCCGCCGCAGGTGCGGCGGGCGCGTCGGCCTCGGCCGAACCCGCCGCGTCGAGTTCCGGGCCGGCGGCGGTGTAGGCTCCCACGCTGCGCCGCGCCGCGGTGGCCCCTTCGTTCCGTCACCACGACTCGGTGATTTTGTCGACGATGTCCCGCGCCAGCTCCTGGGCGGCGGCGGGCAGTGCGGCCAGTTTGCTTGAGGTCAAATCCCCGACGAGCGGCGCAATGGTATGCCCATGGACGCGCGCGTGCTGCGCCAGGACGCGGCCGGTGGCGGCGTCGGTCAGCGTGAACGAGGCGATGATGGAGAGCCGGTAGGTGTCGGCGCGGCCATGGCGGCCGCTGACGTACCCGACGGGCGCGAGCACGAATTGCTGGATGATAACGCGCAGGACCGCGTCGGCGGGCTGATCGGGGCGGACGACCGTGAAGGTGGCGTCGCGCTGGATCGCATTGACCACCTCGCGCGTGAGATCGGCCTCAATCAGCGGTTCAGGGCTGCGGTTCTCGAACATCGGCACGTGGAGGCGGCGCACATTGCCCGGCAGCGAGGATCCGAGGCGGTATCCGGCGCAGCCGGGCAGCGCGAGGAACAACGCGAGCATTGCGCCGAGCGTGCGGAGGGCGAAGAGGACGGCGGTTCGATGGGTCATGGCTGGGGCTCCCGGCCGCCGCCCAGTTCGGCGATGCGCCGGCGCGCGACAGGCGCCCAGGTGGAGTCGGGGAACTGGGAGAGAAAGCGTTCGTAGGCGGTGCGGATCACGTCGTTCGAGTACCTCGGCTTATCATACAGGCGGGCGGACTCGAACGCGATGCGGGCGCGGCGTTCGGCGACCTCCTCACCGCGCCGCCGGATGTGAGGCGTCTGCGTGGATTGCGGATAGCGCGCAAGGAAGTCGCGGATCGAGCTCCAGGCTTCGTCGAGGACGGCCGTGTGGTTCGGAGCGCGCTGGGCGAGCCGCAGAAGACACTCAATCCGCCGCGCAGCGGCCTCCTCGGCCTCGGGCGAGTCGGGGTAGCGGATGCGGACCTCCGCGTAGGCGGCGATGGCCTCGGTGAGGTCTCCGTTCTGCTCGTGGATCCGGCCGAGTTTCAACGCGACGGCGGGCGCGTCGGATCTGTTCGGGGCGTTGGTGAGGATTTGGGTGTAGAGCGGCAGCGCGCGTTCCGGGGTCGAGAAGCCGCCGAACAGCCAGCGCAACGAGCGCCGGTCGGCTATGCGGTCGGCAAGGTTGACCTGCCGCGTGATGACCTCGTTGAAATCGAACCGGCCGGCGTAGCGCGAGATGAGTTGCTGATAGGCGTCGAAGGCGTCCTCCCAGAGGCCGCGTTCCTCGAGAAGGCGGGCGAGCTCGAGCTGCGCGGCGACGGCCTCCGGCGCGGCGGGCCAGGTGTTCACGAGCGCGCGGTAGGCGCGGGCGGCGCCGCGCAAACGGCCGGAGTTGCGCAGCGACCTTGCGTAGGCGAGTTGGTTGGACGGATCGGCGTGGGCGGGCCGAAGAAAGAGCGAGGACAGCCAGCTTTCCCGCCGCTGCTGCTCGACGTAGGGGCGGGGGTCGCGCCCGGCGGCCAGCGAGGCCGCGGGATCGGGCGGCGCCGGCCGCTCAGAGCCGGTTGGGTCAGCGGCCCGTGGGCCGTACACTGGAGCGTTGGGAAACGGCGTCCGCAGCGGGATTTGCGGGGCCGTCTCTGGCGCGGCGCGAGCCGCGAGGCCGACGAGGACGGCCCATCTCGCCAGGATGGAAGAATGAACGCGCATCGTTCGCACAATACGGAACCGGCCGCGGCCGGGTCAAGCGGGGACGCCGGGCGGGCGGGTGTCGCGGCCCTCGCCGTGACCTGTGCGCGGGGTCTGGCGCCGGTGCTGGCGGACGAGCTGCGCGCGGTGGGCCGTGCGGCGGTGGTGGTGGAGGAGACGTGCGTCGAGAGTCGGGGCACGCTTGCGGACTGTGAAGAGCTGAACCTGAGGTTGCGGACCGCGCACCGCGTGTTGTGGTTGTGGGGCGAGTTCGAAGCAGGATCGGAGGCGGATCTGTATCGCGGGGTGAAGGGCCTCGCGTGGGAGGACGTGCTGCGTACGGACCGGCCGTTCATGGTCCGCGCGGCGTCCTCGGGTGCGGGGATGAGCGAACGCGCCGCGGCCCTGCGCACGAAGGATGCGATCGCGGACCGGATGCGCTCGCGGCTCGGGCGGCGACCGGACAGCACATCGAAGCCCCACGGCGCGGTTGTCGTTGTGCATTGGGTGGCGTCGCGCTGCCGGCTATTTCTCGACACCAGCGGGGTGCCGCTGTCGTTCCGCGGCTATCGTCGTCGTGCGGTCGCCGCGCCTCTGCGCGAGACGCTCGCGGCGGGCGTGCTGCTGGGGGCGGGTTGGCGGGGGCAGGCGCCCTTGGCCAATCCGATGTGTGGCAGCGGTACGATCGCGATTGAAGCGGCGTGGATCGCGGCGCGTCGCGCGCCAGGCGTCCTGCGCCGTTCCTTCGCGTTCATGAACCTTCGCGGTTTCGACGCGGACGCGTGGGAGGATCGCCGGCGCCGTGCGGCAGCGGAGGAGCGGCCAGTTGGGGTGCCGATCGTCGCGGCGGACGTGGACGGAGCGGCGGTGGCGGCGGCGCGGGCGAATGCGCGGGCGGCCGGGGTTGAGGACGCGATCCGGCTGGCGGTGGCGGAGCTCGCGGACACGCCGCCGGCGGGTCGGGGTGCCTGGTATGTGTTGAATCCGGCGTGGGGGATGCGGATCGGCGGCGGGGAGGAGGAGGTGGCGGTCACCCATGCGGCGATCGGGCGGTTTCTGCGCGCGCGGGCGGACGGCGGGCGCGCGGTGGTGATCTCCGGCCACCTGCGAATGTCGCGACGAATCGGTTTGCGGCTCGCGCGGCGGTGGACCGTGTTCCATGGTCCGGTCGAGTGTCGTGTCCTCGAATTCGAGCTGGGCGGCCCGCCGGATCGCTCGGCGGCCGCCAGTGGCTTCGAGAGGTACGGCCCCGTATAGTGGACGCATGGAGACGGTGGAGTGCGATGTGCTGGTGATCGGCAGCGGGCTGGCGGGTCTGCTGACGGCGTATCACCTCGCCGACGAGGCGCGGGTGCTGGTGGCGACCAAGCGAGAGGCGTGGGAGAGCAACACGAACTATGCGCAGGGCGGCATCGCGGCCGCCGTCGCGCCCGACGACAGCATTGAGGCGCACGTCCGCGACACGCTGGCGGCCGGTGCGGGGCTGTGCCGCGAGTCGGCGGTCTGGGAGATCGTGGGGGCGGGTCCGGCGCGCATCCGCGAACTCGAGCGGCTCGGCATCCGGTTTGAGCGGCGCGAGGGACACGGCGAGGAATATGATCTTGGGCGCGAGGGCGGACACTCGCGCCGACGCGTCCTGCACGCGGGCGACATCACAGGGCGCGAGCTCATCGAGACCCTGTTGGCGGCAGTGGCCTCGCGGTCAAATGTGCGGTTGTGCCCGCACTGGATGGCGATTGATCTGGTGCCGACCGGCTGGCTCGGCGCTCCAGGGCCCGATCGGTGCGTGGGCGCCTACTTTCTGGACCGCCAGAGCGGCGAGATCCGGGCGGTGCGCGCGGGCTGGACGGTTCTCGCAACCGGTGGGGCGGGCAAGGTCTACCTCTACACGACCAATCCGGACGTCGCGACCGGCGACGGCATTGCGCTGGGATGGCGCGTGGGGTTGCCCATCCGGAACATGGAGTTCATTCAGTTTCATCCCACCTGCCTCTACCATCCGGAGGCGAAGTCGTTTCTGATCAGCGAGGCGGTGCGCGGCGAGGGGGCGGTCTTGCTCAATGGCGCCGGCGAACGTTTCATGCCACGCTATGATCCGCGCGCCGAGCTGGCGCCGCGCGACATTGTGGCGCGCGCAATTGACCACGAGATGAAAACGCGCGGCGACCCGTGCGTGTGGCTCGATATCACCCACCAGCCCGCCGAGTTCCTGATCAATCGATTTCCGAACATTTACGCGCGCTGCCTGAAGCTCGGGCTCGACATGGCGCGCGACCGCATTCCTGTGGTCCCGGCTGCGCACTATTGCTGTGGCGGTATCGAGACCGACACCGCGGGACGCACGGCGTTGCCGAACCTCTACGCGGTCGGCGAGGTCGCGTGCACGGGGTTACACGGCGCCAATCGGTTGGCGAGCAACTCGCTGCTCGAGGCGGTGGTGTGCGCCTACAACTGCGCGGCCGTGATCCGCGAGGAGATGCGCACGGCGGGGCGGCCGCCACCTGTCGCGATTCCAGATTGGAAAATTGGCGACGCGGTGCCGAGCGACGAGGCGGTCGTCGTTGAACATAACTGGAACGAGGTGCGCACCTGCATGTGGGACTACGTGGGCATCGTGCGCACGAACAAACGGCTCGAACGCGCGGCGCGTCGCATTCGCAATCTGCGGCTCGAGATCCGCCAGTACTACAAGCAGTATCTCGTCACCAGCGACGTGCTCGAGCTGCGCAACCTCGCCGCGGTCGCGGAATTGATCATCCGCTCGGCGCGCGAGCGGCGCGAGAGCCGCGGTTTGCACTATTCGCTGGACTACCCTTGGGCCGATCCGGCCACGCCGGGCGCCGACACGGTGATTCGCGATCCGCCGGGCGGTCCAATTCACGACCTTCCGGAGAGCTGGGGCTGAGATGGACGGTCGGGCGGCGGATGGGGGCGAGGGTGGGCGGATCGAGATGACCCCTGCGTCGGCGGTATCCATTCCGGGGCCTTGGCGGTATCGCTCGCAGTGGATGCCCGAACTGGCGGCACTGGCCGCGATCAGCATCGCGGGCGCCGCGCTCTTCGTCGGCACCGATCTGGACCTTCGAATCGCAGCGTTGTTTCATGGCGGAAGCTTTCCGCGTCCCCGCGATCTCGCGCCGGTCTGGCGCGGGCTCTACAAGGGGGCAGGTTGGCTGGTGGCGCTGGTGGCCGCCGGTTGCGTCGCGGTGCTGCTGGCCGCGGGGCGGCGACCGTCCTGGCGCGCGCGGCGACGAGCCGCGGTCTTCGTGCTGCTCGCGTACGCGATCGGGCCGGGTCTGATCGTCAACGTCGGCTTCAAGAATTTCTGGGGACGGCCGCGGCCGCTGCACGTTCGCGAGTTCGGGGGCGGCTGGGCCTATCAGGATGTCGCGGAGCCGGGGACGCCGGGGCGGGGCAAGTCGTTTCCCTGCGGACACAGTTCGGCCGGCTACGCGCTGACGTGCTTTTGGCTGATCTGGAAGCGGC
Organism: uncultured bacterium; assembly: GCA_938010045.1. Lineage (GTDB taxonomy): Bacteria > Verrucomicrobiota > Kiritimatiellia > PWTM01 > PWTM01 > CAACVY01. Next base: position 23,386 of record CALLFZ010000042.1, on the reverse strand, counting down.
GATACCCTCGTCGCGCGGCTGCGGCGCTGGGGATCGCGCTCGTCGGCGGCACCGCCCTTGGAATCGGGCGGATCATCACGGGGTCGCATTTCGCATCGGACGTGCTGGCCTCGGGCGTCATTGCGCACCTGTCGAACGTGCTGCTGTATTACTTTGCTCTCAACGTGCCTGGCCGCGAGGACCGGCCGCCGTCCGCGGACGCGCCGTGGCGTCTGGGTCGCGGGGCGCAGCTGGCGTGGGGGGCGGTGGGCGCAGGTGTGGCCGGCGCCGCCCTGCTCGCGACGCCGTACTATTCAGAGTTCGAGCATGTCGCGCCTTCGGCGCCGCCGGATGCGACCCGCCTCGCGCTGCGGTTGCCCGCGGCCGAGGTGTCGTTGCGTCTACATCCGGGCTCCAACCTGGTTGCGAGGGGGCGGGCGGAGGGATTCGGAATGTTTCACAGCCGCCTCGTGCGTCGCTGGGGGGGTGGAGATGGCGACCTCGTGTTCGGATTGGAACGAATGGGCTGGTTCACGGATTTATCGGTGGATTTGGCCGTGTCTGTGCCCACGTCGTGGGTGCGCGAGGTGGCGGTGGAGATGCCGGGCGGGTGGCTCGCGTTCGACGCGCCGCGCGCCGCGCCGTGGGCCATTTCGATGGAGGGCGTGCGGGGGCGACTCGCGATCCCCGCGAAGCCGGCGCGTCAGCGTCCGTCGCCGCCGGAACGTGGCGCCGCATCTGCACGAAACGCCGCCGGCGGATAACGGACGCGCCACAGGAACAGCCCCTGAGGGGGCGCAGTGGGGACGCGGGCGGTGCGGACGCGAGCAGCGAGGATGTCCCGGGCCGCCGCCGGGGCGAGCTCGCCGCGCCCGACGCGAATCAAGAAGCCGGCGAGGCTGCGAACCATTCGATAGAGGAAACCGTCCGCGACCGCGATCATCTCCACCGTCGAACCGCGTCGGCGTACGTCCAGGCGGCGGAGGTCGCGCACCGTGCCGCTGATCTCGCGGTTCGGGTTGGCGGCGAACGCCGCGAAGTCATGGCGGCCGAGAAGGCGGGCGGCCGCCTCGCGCATCGCGGCGATGTCCAACGGTGCGCGTTCCCACGTGCGATGCCGGCGCGCAACCGGATCGGGCACGGGCGCGTTGTCGATGAAATAGCGGTACTCCTTTTCGATGCAACTGTAACGAGCGTGAAACCCCCTGCCGACGCTGCGCAGCGACAGCACCCGCACATCCGGCGGCAACACGGCATTCAGCCCTACGTGCAGGCGCGCAGGCTCGGGCCGAACCGGCAGGTCAAAGTGCACCGGCTGGCACCGCGCGTGGACGCCCGCGTCGGTGCGGCCGCTGGCGTGTGCGCGCACGCGGTGGCCGGTGAGCTGTTCGATCGCTCGTTCGAATTCGCCTTGCACCGAGCGGCCGTGGGCCTGGATCTGCCAGCCACAGAAGTCAGTGCCATCGTAGGCGAGGACCGCGAGGTAGCGCTGCGGAGTGTCCGTGGCCGCACAGGCCACGCGAAACGGGCGAACGGGATCCGGCGGCACGGCCCGTCAGTCCTCCTCGCTGGCCGCGGGAGCGGACGCGGGCGGGGGACATCGCGCATCGAGGTAGTGCTGTAGCAGGATCTGCGCCGCCAGTTTGTCCACCACTCCGCGTCGGTCGCGCCGTCGTACCCCGGCTTCGATGAGTGTTTGTTCGGCGGTGAGCGTGGTGAAGCGCTCGTCCCAGAGCTCGACCGGCCGTTGGGTGACCTCGCCGGCCCAGCGGGCAAACGCGCGGGCGCGCTGAGCCGCTTCGCCCTCGACGCCGTCTGTGCGGACCGGCAGTCCCACGACAATTCGGGCGACGTTGTTTTCGTTGCAGCAACGCCGCAGTGCATCCGCGAGCTGTTCGAGCGGCGTCGCATCGAGCACCGCGAACGGAAAGGCGATCGTGGCGGACTCGTCGGAGATGGCCACGCCGACACGCCGCTCGCCAGGATCGAGGCCCAGAACGCGGCTCACGGCGGCGAGGAACGGCGGGCGGAGTGGATGGCGTCGGCCATGGCCCCCACCCAGGCCCACACTGCGCCGGGCGCCTCTTCCCCGCGTTCCATGCGAGCGAGGCGTTCGACCAAAGCGCTGCCGACGACGACGGCGTCGGCCCAGCGAGCCGCCTCGGTGGCCTGGTCGGGCGAGGAGATACCGAAGCCGAGCGCGAGCGGCAGGGCGGTGTGGCGGCGCATGCGGCGCAGGACAACGCGCGCGTCGGCCGACCATGTGCGTCGCGCGCCGGTGACGCCGGTCCGCGACACACAGTACACGAACCCGTCGGCCGCGCGCGCGATCCGCCGCATGCGTTCGTCGGTGCTGGTTGGCGCCACAAGAAAGATCGGCGCCACGCCCGCACGCCGCAGATCGGGCAGGTAGGGAGCGGCCTCATCGGCTGGCAGATCGAGGATGAGCACACCGTCCACACCTGCCGCCGAGATGCGCCGCATCGCCCGCCCAAACCCCGGTGCGAGCAGGGGGTTGAGGTAGGAATAGAGCACGATCGGGATGTCGAGCGTGCGGCGGATAGACCGGACCAGGTCCAGAACGACCGGCAGCGTCGCGCCGGCGCGCAGCGCTCGCTCGGCCGCCGCGGCGTTTACGGGTCCGTCGGCCAGAGGGTCGGAAAACGCGAGGCCCAGCTCGACGATGTCCGCTCCGTGCGCGACCAGTTCGCGCACGTAGTCCGCCGTGCGGGCGGGCGTCGGATCCCCCGCGGCGATATAGGTGATGAAGGCCGCCCGGTTGTTCGCACGGAGACGGTCGAACAGGGCGCGCAACCGATCGCTCATGCGCGCCAGTATGCCTCCCGCGCGAGAGCGCCGCAACGCGACGGTATCCGCGGGTTCAGCGGGCGCCGCCGGCGAGGGGCGTCAGCAGAATCTCATCGTGTCCGAACATCGTGTCCGAACATGTATGCCGGGCTGGCCTTGGGATTCGCACCCACGATGGCCACGCCAAGACGACGCGGCTTCGTGCCCCACTCGGGTTCACCTCGATCGCACCGCGCCGTGCGGATCACATTGAGATGATCGAGATCCACCGGCGGCGAGCACGGTGTGCCGTCGAGATCGCCCCGAACGATCGCGGAGTCGCTGGCGTTGGTCAGTGGGACCGCCCAACGGTGGCGTCCCGCCGTGGGCGCGCGAACCTCGTTCTCGATGCGATCGCTGGGCTGTCCGCCGGTCCACCCAAGATGGTCAACCCCGGCCCATGGGCCGCCGTCGCGCGCTTGCATGGTCTGCGTTCGAACCTGCCCGTGCCGTGGTGGCGCCAGGACGGGGTGTCCCGCCGCCCGGAGGGGTGGCCGAACGAAGACGCCGTGGCGCTCGCGGACCGCGGGGAGGCGGATCGGATGGCGGCCGCCGGGCGCCAGGTCCCAGAACATGGTGGCGGCGGAACGCGTGGACCGATCGTCCGGGAAGTACGTTTCGAGACATCCTTCGAAGCGGCGTTGCAACGGCACGTTGTCCGCCACCGGCCATCGCACAAGGGACTGATGCCCCGCATTACCTTGGGTGACAGTTGGCGCATGGAACGGGCACTCAAACCGGTCCGGACAGCCCCATGCGCAACCGAAGTACTCCTGCGTCCCCGTGCCGACGGTCGAGGGGAACTTCTCGCCGTCCACGAAGAATTTCTGATCGCCCTCGCCCCACCACGCATCACCGCGCTTCGCCGGTTCATATGGGCCTGGAATGGGGTTCCAGACAATGCAGCAAAGACCGCAAAACCGTCTGCGGCCCTCCACGATCAGGAACGGCCAGTCCGGATGGCGGTCGGCCCGGGGTGGCGGGATGCCGTGATGCCCGGCGGCGTGGAAGCGCAGGAACCGACCGGCGGGACGTGTCTCGGGGACGAGGGCCACGCGCATCCGCACGGTGCGCTCCGTGGGGTCCTTCGTTGGCGATCTCGAATTCCACGGACCGCGAAACGGGCATGGGCCACTGTGCGATCATCCACTCAGGGGTCATCGCGGCCGCCCACGTGCGGAACGGGTGGCGGCTTGGCGCAGAGCCAGAGAAATCGCCCAGCGGGGTCTCCACCGCCGGGGTCGGGCCGTCGTCCCACCGCGCGCGCCGCACCAGCTGCCGGAAGGCGGCGGCCTCGTCGTCCGCGCTGTGGGCCTCCGCGAAAACCCGCAGTTCAACGATGGGCCGCGACCCCGCCAGCCGGAGCGCCGACGCGCGCGCCCCGGCGGCGATGACCAGTTGCGTTTCGAGCACGGTGGTCTCGGGCGGACGCGGCGGGTCCTCGGCGAGCGTGCGGCCGAGCACGCGATTCGCCTCTGTGAACGCCTGACGGGCCGTGTCGTCGAGGTTCGCACGAAACGTCGGCACCTCGGTGACCGGCGGGAAGGTCGAATACGTGACGTGGTCGTACTGGGCCCAATTCGTCGCGGCCAGGACCTTGTCGGAGCGCTGGTAGGGAATCGGATACTAGAGATGATGACCGCGCGCCGCGGTGTACGCGAGGGTGAGAACATCGAAGGACGCGTGGTGACCGGTAACCCAGTTAGTGAAGGGCGTGTCGGTCACGATTTCGCCGTCCAGCACTCGCCGTACGTGCCCGAGACCGAGCCTCGCGGACCCGATGCGCCAGATGCATCCGGGCCCCTCCATTTCCGCCCGAACGAGGTCGTCTCCCTCTGGTCGAATGATGCGGGTCCCGTCCCTGTTCGCGGTTCCGGCGATGTCGCGGTCGGCGGCGACATCGTACTGGCTGGCGCGGTCCCAGCTTGACCCTTGCGCACAGCGTTCGCTTGGGCGGGCGGTTCCGTCGGAAGGTTGAGATCCCAGAGCCGCCGGATAAGATCCCTCTAGCCGAAGCGCGGACTGGCCGCGGCAAGCATCGGCGGCCAGAGCAGGGGAATGCGCGAATCACATGAGGAGGCCGGCATGATTCCGTTTTTCATGCTCCTCAGTTACGACATCCGCAGTTACGAGACCAGCGGCCTTCGCGCATTCGTTTGTGCATGAGAGCGCGGGCGGCCGCCGCCCACGAATGGGACCGCCCGCATGACCATCCCGGACAATCTTTGAGGCGGAGGCGCGTTTAATTATTTTACGTCCGTCCGAACGCGGACGCACAGGGAGAACCGAACACATGATCGCATCGGGGGTCGGACGGGCGCTCGCCATATCTCTGCTGATGGCCGCGGCCGGGGCTCGCGGGGCCGCGGGAACGCGGAACGTACTGATTGTGCACACGGACGAGCACAATGACCGGACGCTCGGATGTTATCGCGCGCTCCTGCCGCCGCCGCAGGCGAGGTTGTGGGGACCCGAGTTCGAGGTGCCGACGCCGAACATTGACCGATTGGCGCGCGAGGGTGTGCGGTGTACGCGGATGTACGCGGCGACGCCGGTGTGCTCGCCCTCGCGAGCGTCGTTTCTCACCGGACGGCCGCCGCATCAAACTGGCGTGCCGCGAAACGATCTGCCGATGCGGGACGACGCGGTTACGTTCGCGGAGGTCCTGCGGCGGCAGGGCTGGCGCACCGCGTATCTCGGCAAGTGGCATCTGGACGGTGAAGCGAAACCGGGTTGGGCACCGAAGCGCAAGTTCGGGTTCGAGGACAACCGCTACATGTACAACCGGGGACACTGGAAGGTGCTCGAGGACGGACCCGAGGGGCCGCGGGTGAAGACACGGAACCGGAGCGGAGAGCCGACGCCCAGCCTCGAGGGCGCCGATGAGCGCAGCTACACGACTGATGTTCTGACCGATCGCGCGCTGGAGATCCTTTCGACGGACCGCGCGCGGCCGTTCTGCGTGATGGTGAGCTATCCGGATCCGCACGGCCCGAACACGGTGCGGGCGCCCTACGACACGATGTTCGATCCATCCGTGATTCGGCCGCCGCCGTCGTGGGATCCGCCGGCACCGACGCCGCGTTGGGCGCCGCCAGTGCCGGGGCGCCGGTGGTCGGGCGAGGCGATGGCGCGATACGGCGGAATGGTGAAGTGCGTGGACGACAATATCGGGCGGCTGCTGGCCCAGCTAGAGCGAGACGGCCGGCTCGACGATACGCTGGTTGTGTTCACCTCGGACCACGGCGATTTGTGCGGTGAACACGGGCGGCACAACAAGGGGGTGCCGTTCGAGACCGCCGCCGGGGTTCCCTTCGTGCTGCGCGCGCCCGGGGTACTACCGGCCGGCGCGGTCGTGACGCAGGCGCTCACGACCACGGACTTCGCGCCGACGCTGCTGGGGCTGCTGGGCCTCCCCGCGGAGCCTTCGATGAATGGCCGCGACGCCTCCGCGCTACTTCGCTCCGGTGGTCGCGAGCCACCGGGGTGGCGACGTGTGGTGTACCTCCGTGGCTCGTCGAGGACACCGGACGAGACGCCGGTCTGGATCGCGGCGACGGACGGCCGCTGGAAGCTGGTGCTCTCGGTGAGCGACGGCCCCTGGTTGTTCGATACGGTGTCGGAGCCGGATGAACTGCGGAACCTCGTGAACGTGCCGGGCGCGGCCGAGGTGCTCCGCGCGTTGGGGCGGGCGCTGATCGAGCTGGGGGAGGCCGCGGCGGATCCGGCGCTTCGCGATACGACCCTGCGGGCTGACGCTGAGTGGGCGGCCAACGGAGGCCAGGGGCCGATGCCACCGCGGCCCGTCCAATCCGTCCGAGATGGCCGACGGATCCGAGCTGCGCACGACAATGACGACGATGAGCGGGATTGAGGCGTGATCAGACGAGAACCACCGATGGAGGAATGAAGGTGCACAACCATGACGACGATGATCAGGATTGAGGCGATGGGGCAGGGTGGGCTGTCGGCTGTCAGGGGGGTGTGGCGGGCGGCCATCCAGCTCGCGGTGGCCATCTGGACCTTCGCGACCGCCGCGGCGGCGGACATGGCCGTGGATCCCACGTGGTCGGCCGTGCCGTTGCCGAATGACGCTCGATGGACGGTCGAGCGCGCGCCGGGTCCGGGTGGCGAACCCGGCCTGCGGATTCGCGTCCATCGCGCGACTGAGCCGTTCTACAAACTCCAGCTGGCGCAGCCCCTCGGGATCGCGTGGGCGCCGGGCGACCGGATCGCGTTGAGTTTTCTGGCCCGGTCTCCAACGACCAACCGAGTGCGTGTGATCGTGGAGCAGACCGGTGAGCCGTGGACGTGGGTGACGGACGTAGCGGCCGAGTGGTTCCCCTCATGGCAACGCCATGCGGTGACTCAGACATTGGACCGCGCGTGGAGGGCGGGGGAACTCTCGGTGCGGGTGCAGGCGGGATTTCAACCCGGTGAGATGCAGATGGCCGATCTGCGAGTGGAGAACCTGGGCCCGGATCCGCGACTTGGCGCCGCGGCGGCGTCGGTGCGGCCTGAGTCGGTGGCCGAGCGGACGCGCCGCGTAAGGCAGTGTGAGCTGGTGATCCGGGTGCGCGATCGCGACGGCCGGCCGGTGCGTGGCGCGCGCGTCGAGGTCCGTCAGCAACGGCATGCGTTTCTGTTCGGGTGCAACATCTTTCTGCTGGATCCCGCCAGTCGGGCGCCGTGGCAGCTCGAGTATCAACGCAGGTTTGTCGCGCTGCTGAACTATGCCACGCTGCCGTTCTACTGGGGCGCCTACGAGCCCGCGCCGGGGCAGCCGAACGAGGCCAAGCTCGAGGCGATGGCGCGCTGGTGCGCCGAGCATGGGCTTGCAGCGAAGGGGCATCCGATTTGCTGGCACGAGGTATGGCCGCGGTGGGCGCCGACGACGGCCGACGCGACGATCCCGCTTCTGGAGGCCCGCGTGAAGACATTGATTCCCCAGTATGCGCGTTGGGTTCGATACTGGGATGTCTGGAACGAGGTGCACGCGGCGACTGGGCCCCGGCACATCGGCACTGGCATCGGCGACTGGGTGCGCCGGGATGGAGCGGTGCGGCCGGTGATGACGGCGTTGCGATGGGCGCGCGAGGTGGCCCCGCCGGGCGTCGTGCTCCTCTACAACGATTTTGACATCAGCGCGCGCAACGAACGGCTGCTGCAGATGCTCGCGGTATCGAACGCGTTGCCCGATGCGATCGGCATCCAGTCGCACATGCACGGCGGGCCATGGCCGCTGGAGCGAGTATGGGCGGTGACGGAGAGGTTCGCGGTGTTTGACCGTCCGATTCACTTCACGGAGATGACCGTCGTCAGCGGCCAGCGACGGCCGGGCGTGCCCAACAAGGAGCGGTACGAGCCTGGCGAATGGCCGACGACGCCGGAGGGCGAGGCGGCACAGGCGGAGTACGTGGAGCAGGTCTACCGCGTGCTGTTCAGTCACCCCGCGGTCGAGGCGATCACGTGGTGGGATTTCAGCGACCGCCGGGCATGGAAGCTCGCGCCGGCTGGCTGGCTGAGAGAGGACATGACTCCGAAACCTGTCTACGAGCGGTTGATGCGGCTGATTCGAGGCGAGTGGTGGACCGAGGCGGCCGAGCGGACCGACTCGACCGGCACCGTGCGCGTACGCGCGTGGCGCGGCGTGCACCGAATCCGCGTGACGGCGGACGAGGCGTCCGCGGAGTCGGGGGTGGAGATTCCCCTCCGTGGACCCGCGGTCGTAGAAACGACGGTCGTTCTGGGGCTCCCGCCGCGTTGATGCTTGCGGGTATTCGCCGTCGGGGGGAGACTGAGGCGGCGCGTCCGCGGCGGATGGCGCGGCGGCGACGGAGGTGGCGAATGGCGGAGTCGAGCGGCGAACTCACGTTGGTGACGGGGGCTGGCGGCTATGTGGGCGGCGTGCTCACCGCGGATCTCGTCGCGCAGGGAGTCCCGGTGCGGGCGATGGTGCGCGACCGGCGGCGCGCGGGCGATCTCGAGCGGCTAGGCGTGCCGATCGTCGAGGCGGACCTGCGCGACTTCGATTCGCTGCGCCGCGCCGTAGACGGGTGCACACGGGTCTATCACATCGCCGCGCTCTATCGCCAGGCGGGCTTCCCGGAGCGGGTCTATCACGAGATCAATGCCGAGGGCACGCGGCGCATGCTCGACGCTTCGATCGAGGCGGGAGTCCGACGGTTCATCCACTGTTCGACCGTCGGCGTGCTCGGCGATGTCCGCCACCCGCCGGGCACGGAGGAGTCTCCCTTCAATCCCGGCGATGCCTACCAACGTTCAAAGCTCCAGGGCGAACTCATCGCGCTCGAGTACTTCCGCTCCGGACGCATGCGCGGTGTGGTGATTCGTCCCGCGATGATCTACGGGCCGGGCGACACGCGGAACCTGAAGATGTTTCGAATGATTGCGCGTCGCCGGTTCTTCTACGTGGGGCCGTGCCAACACGTGCATTTCGTGGACGTCCGCGATTTGAGCCGCGCGTTTCAGCTCGCGATGGCGCGCGACGACCTGAACGGCGAGGTCTACATCATTGCGGGCGAGCGCGCGGTGCCGCTCGACGAGATGGCCCGCACGATTGCCGAGGTGCTCGGCGTGCCGCCGCCGCATCTACGGCTGCCGTTGAAGCCGCTCCAATGGCTCGGCAGTCTCTGCGAAGCGATTTGCACGCCGCTGCGCATTCCGCCGCCGATCTTCCGCCGCCGCGTGGACTTCTTCGCAAAGAACCGGCACTTCGACGCCTCGAAGGCCGCGCGCGATCTGGGCTTCCGGCCCGCGCGGTCGTTTCGCGAGGAGGTGGAGGACATCACGAAGTGGTACCGCGATCACGGCTGGCTTTGATCGCGGCGATGTTCGCGGTCGCGGGCGCGGCGGGGGGAGCATCGCGGCCGTTCGAGATCCGCGTTCTGGACGCCGGCACCGGCCGCGGTGTTCCGCTCGTGGAGCTGCGCACGGTGCATAGCATCCGGTACTGGACGGACAACGCGGGCCGCGTGGCGTTCGACGAGCCCGGTCTCATGGAGGGGCGGGTCTTTGTCTTCATTCGTAGTCCGGGCTACCTTGCTCCGCGCGACGGCTTCGGGATGGAGGGGAGCGCCGTTGAGGTTTCCGCGGGTGGGCGCGCGGAGGTGCGGCTCGTGCGCACAAACATCGCCGAACGGATCGCGCGAATCACCGGGGCGGGCCGCTACCGCGATTCACAGATCCTCGGCTACCCCGTACCGGCGGCCGAACCGCCGGTGCGGGGCGGGGTGGTGGGGCAGGATTCAGTGCAGGCGGTCGTACACCGCGGCCGCGTGCATTGGTTTTGGGGCGACACATTGCGCGCCGCTCATCCGCTGGGCAACTTCCGCACCACCGGCGCGGTCTCCGAGCTGCCCGCGCCCGGCGCTCCCGTGGAGGACATCGGCGCCACCCTGCGCTACTTCGAGGACGACCGCGGGTTTGTACGGCCCATGGCTCCCGACTTCGGGGAAGGCATGGTGTGGGTGGATGGCGCCTGCAGCGTCCGCGATGAGCGCGGCGCCGAACGGCTCGTCGTGCACTACGCGCGCATGAAGAGCCTCGAGCAGCGGCTCGGGCACGGTGTGGCCGAATGGGACGAGGCGGCGGGACATCTGCGGCCGTTGTTCGAATACGAACGTTCGGCGGCATGGCGGCATCCGGCCGGGCAAGCGACCATCGCGGGCGATCACGTGCTGTTCTGTCAGCCGTTCCCGGTGGTGCGGGTGGCGGCGCGGTTCGAGGCGGTCACGAATTCGGTCGCGTACGAAGGTTTCGCGTTCCGCGACGGCCGGTGGGGCTGGCATCGCGAGGGCGAACCCGCAAGCGCCCGCTCCGAGCGCGAGGCCCTCCGGCGCGGCGAGCTGCCGGAAGCCGCCGCGCGCTTCCAAATTCGGGATGCGGGCGGCCGACTCATCGAACCCCATGCCGGCTCGGTGCGATGGAATCCGCATCGTCGCTGCTGGGTCATGGTCTTCGTCGAACACGGAGGCACCGACTCGTTCCTCGGCGAGGTGTGGTACGCGGAGGCGGCCGATCCGACGGGGCCGTGGCGCTGGGCGGTGAAGATCGCGACGCACCCAGACTATTCGTTCTACAACCCCGTGCATCACGCGTTTCTCGATGAGGCGGGCGGGCGCTACATCAATTTCGAAGGAACGTTCGCGGAGACGTTCTCCGGGGCGCGGTTTGCGATACCGCGCTACGATTACAACCAGGTGCTCTACCGACTCGACCTCGACGATCCGCGGCTGCGCGCGGCCATCGAGACGGCCAAGAAGAAGGATGTGCGCGGAGTCATGGCGACCGGCGAAGGCGGCCGGTCGAACGAGCGGCCGACCTCAACTGGTCAGGATGCGACGGGCCTCGTCGAGGAACACGCCCTTCAGGTTCATGCGCAGCGCCTCGGGATTACTCGCGTAACGCATCGCGACCTCCTCGGTCACTTCGCCGGCCCGAATCATCGCGTACAGCGACTGGTTGAACGTCTGCATGCCGTCCTCGGTGCCGGTCTCGATCGCCGCGGAGAGCTTGTCGAGGCGGTTTTGCTCGATCAGTTTTCGAACAGTCGGGGTCGCGATGAGGATTTCGACCGCGGGGCGGACGCCCCCATCCGTGGACGGCACGAGACGCTGGCAGAAGACGGCCCGCAGATTGTCCGCCAGCGCCATGCGGATCGAGTCGCGCTCGCTGGCCGGAAAGAAGTCGAGGATGCGCGGAATCGCCTGCGCGGCGGTGCCGGTGTGGAGCGTGCTGAGCACGAGGTGGCCGGTCTGGGCCGCCGAGAGCGCCGCGACGAAGCTTTCCGCATCGCGCATTTCCCCGATCATGATCACATCGGGGTCCTGCCGGAGGACGTGCTTCAGCGCCGCGTGGAACGACTGCGTGTCGATGCCCACTTCGCGCTGCGAGATGATCGAACATTTCGGGTGAAAGATGTATTCGATCGGGTCCTCAATCGTGATGATCCGCCGGACGAGGTGGGTGTTGATGTGCTCGATGATCGCGGCCAGCGTCGTCGACTTACCGCAGCCGGTCGTGCCGGCCGCCAGCACGATGCCGCGCGGGAACATCGCAAGGCCCTGAATCTGGGGCGGCAGGTGCAGCTCCTCGAACGACGGCACCCGGTCCTTCACATGGCGAAACGAGATCGCATAGGTCCCGGTCGCGAGGAAGATGTTCACGCGAAAGCGGCCGACGCCCGGCTCGATATAGGAAAAGTCGGCCTCGCGCTGCGTGTGAAATCGCTCGCGCAGGTGGGGCGGCAGTAGCGCGTCGGCGTTCGCGGCAACCTGCTCCGCGGAGATGGGCTCGGGCGTGGCGGGCACCAGCTCCTGGGCAATGCGCAGCGTCGGCGGGCGCTCGGCAACCAGATGCACATCCGAGGCACCGCGCGCGACGGCGATCCTCAGTAGTTCATGCAGTGAGGGCATTGGGTGCCGGCTTCCTTCGACCAGCACTGAAGCCGCCGACGGAAATCTTCGGGAATCCGAGTGAACAGAACCCAGATCCGGTGAAGCCCGCGGCGCGCGTCGTAGGCGCTGTGCACAACGATCCCCTCACACGTCGTGCGCTCCTCGCCGCCCGAGTCCGACGGCAGGCAGAGATCCAACGATAGGATCTTGAATAGCGCCAACTGGCGTCGCGTGTAGAGTTGGATGCCGAGGGGGCAGCAACGAAACAAACGGCGATCCTGAGACGTCTCCTCAGGCCCCCAACAAACCAAAATCTCGGAGCTGGCAATCGAATCCACTTGATCCACGTACAACCACTACGCCCGGCGGAACCTATTGTCAACTTGCACTCTTGTACAACGGTCTTCACTGCGTCCACAAACGACCACATCCAACTGCGGCGTAGAGTTGGACGCGGGGCCGACGAGAGGCTGTGCACGAAACAAGGGCGTGAGGGCAAAGGTCGGCCTGGCCGGTGAGGGATCATCGGCCGGGCGGCCGACGGCTCACAGATCGGCGGTGCGGTGCGTCCAAGGCTTGGACGCGGCAAGCGTTCCGCTGTCCAACGATGGGATAGCATCGGCCGCGCCGGGGGGCCGACCCCATGGCCGGCGAGGACGGGCACTGGCCGGGTACCGTTGCCACGGATATTGCGAGGTGGTTGGGATTGACGCAGGTCGTGCGGGCCGGTAGAAAAGGCTTTTCACGCCGTACGGCGCAGAACAGTTGAGGTGTTGAGATGGCCAAGAATTTGACTCAGCGAATGATCCGGAACAAGAACCGCTATCGTCCGAAGAAATCGCCGGCGGAGCGGCGGCGGCGCGAGCGGGTGCAGCGACGGCGTTTGGTGGCCCTCGGAGTGCCGGAGGAGACAGCGGCGAAGTTGGACGCGCCGACGATCCGACGGTTGTTGCGGCATCCGGCGAAGCTCAAGGCGCGCATGGCGCGGGCGGGCGGTTGACGCGGCATCAGGAGGGCGTGGGGGCGGCGGAGGGGGAGACGCGTCGCCGTTCCGCGCGGCGGCGTCGGTGGGCGCGCACGATGCCGAGGGTGGCCCAGTAGGCGGCCACCGCCATCGCTCCGCCGATGATGAGGCTGCCGATCCACATGGCCAGCCAGAGGTCCCATCCGATTCTGGCCAGGTCGCGCCAGTGATCGAGGTAGGCGTGGAAATCGCGGCGCGCGATCAGCTCGCGGAGATGAGCCCAGCGCTCGAGCATTTCCGCGGAGCGTGTATGGGGCATCAGTTGGGACCCGAGCCAGCATTCGAAGCCGTAGATCGGGCCGGCGGTGAAGGCGTTGGTGATCGCCAGGGGCGGCAGTACGGCCAGCCGGTTCGCCTGAAGCAACCACGCGGCGGCGAGTGCGAGGATGATCTGGACGCCGAGGGTCGGTGTCATGGCGACGAAGGTGCCGAGCGCGACGCCCAGCGCGATGCTGTCCGGCGTGTCGCGCTGGAGCAACAGATAGCGCAGTGTATCGCGCCAGGTCCGTCGTTCCCTGGGACGTCGAGTCGGCATCGGTGGTATTTTAGGGCGGCGCGAGCCGGCCGCAACCGGCGGCCTTCTGTTCGGTGCGGCGCGCCATGGCGGGTAGGATGAGATTTGTGAACCAGTTCGACCGGGCTTGGCACTGGGAGCGCGACCGCGCCCGGATCGTATGGTGGTTCCTCATCGCGACGGTCGTCGCGTATGTAGTGCAGACGGTGGCCTGGAACGCGGGCGGCGGCCGGTGGCTGCTGCGGGAGCTGGCATTGTCGCGCGCGGGGATACGTAGCGGGCGAATCTGGCAGCCATTCACCTACCCGTTTTTGCACGGCGGGATCGGCCACCTGCTGATGAACATGATCGCGCTCGCGCTGTTGGGGCCGGACGTGGCGCAGACGCTGGGGCGGTTCCGGTTTGCCATCCTCTACATCGGCAGCGGGGTGCTGGGCGGGTTGGGCTATGTGCTGATCGACCGGCATCCGTGCCTGGGCGCCTCGGGCGCGGTGTTCGGCGTCATGGCGGCGTTTGCGACGCTGTACCCGCGTCGGCCGATGATGCTGTTGTTGCTGCCGTTCTTCACCTTGCCGGCCTGGGCGATGGTGCTCGGGATCATGCTGCTCGAACTGCTCTATTTGATGCAGGGCTTCCAAGGTGGGGTCGCGCATTCGGCCCACTTGGCCGGTGCGGTGGCGGGCGCAGTCTATGCGCGAACGGTCACCCACCCGGCGGGCGGCCTCGGTGATGCCATCCGCGAATGGTGGGGAGGGGGCCGCCGGCGCGGCGCCTCGGCGGCGGACTTCGACGCGAACGGCCCCGCGGCGGACGACATTGATCGCATTCTGGACAAAGTGGCCCGCGAGGGGCTCGATTCGCTGACGCGACGGGAGCGGGAACTGCTGGATACCGCTAGCCGTCGGCTGCGCGGCTGGGAGCGTTGACCATGATGGAAGCAGAGGACGCGACCAACCCGCCGGTGCCTGCCACGGACCGCGCCAACCCCGCACCGCGGGCCAGCCCGATGCGGTCGGGCGTGGTCGCGGTGGTCGGCCGCGCGAACGTTGGCAAGTCTTCGCTCGTGAACTCGCTGGTGGGGGAGAAGGTGACGATCGTCAGTCCGGTGGCGCAGACCACCTGGCACCGCATACGGGCGATCCGAACGGACGAACGCGGCCAGATCGTGCTGACCGACACGCCCGGGGTGCTGAAGGCGGAGTCGGAGCTCGGGCGGTGGATCAACCGTACGGCGCGCAAGTCGGCCGAGGGGGCGGATGTTGTGTTGCTGGTCGTGGACGGCTCGCTGCCGCCGCGCGAGGAGGATGAGGGGTGGATGCGGCGGTTGGCCGCGCTCGAGCCGCCCGCACCGCCGGTCGTGATTGCGTTGAACAAGAGCGATCTGGGCATTCGCCACGGCGAGGAACTCCGCGCCGCGTGGGCGCGGGCCGCCGCAGAGCGCACGCCGCCTCCTCCGCCGCCGGCCTGGGTGGAGTGCTCGGCCGTGACGGGCGACGGACTCGACCGCCTTCTCGAGCTTCTGTTCGAGCGGTTGCCGGAGGGGCCACCGCTCTTTCCGCCCGATGTGCTCACGGATTTCCCGCAGAAGCTCTTTCTGGCCGACGTCATTCGCGAGAAACTGATCCACCGATTGCGCGACGAGCTGCCGCACCGGGTGGCGGTGACGGTGACGGACCTCCGGGACGGCGCCGACGGCGCGCTCGAGGTGTATGCGGACATCTGGGTTGAGCGGAGCAGCCAGAAACCGATCGTGATCGGCGAAAAGGGGCGGATGCTGCGCGCCGTTCGGCGGGCGTCGGAAGCGGAACTGCAGGCGCTGTACGAGCGGCCGGTGCGCGTTGCGTTGCATGTCGAAGTCCGCGAGAAATGGACCCGCGACTACTGGCGGCTCAAATCGCTCGGTCTTGACCTGTAAGGCACACACCGTTCGTTTCGCGAGCGGGTGGGCCGGCCGATATACTGGATACATGCGTACGCCCCTATATGACGAACATCGCGCGCTGGGCGCGCGGATGGTGGACTTTGCCGGCTGGGAGATGCCGGTGCAGTACGAGGGCATCCTCTCCGAGCACGCACGAACCCGGACGGCCTGCACGGTGTTCGACACTTGCCATATGGGGGAGTTCGAATTGTCGGGTCCGACCGCCGAGGCCGATCTCGAACGGCTTCTGACGATGCGGGTCGGGACGCTGGCGGTGGGGCAATGCCGCTACGGTTACCTTCTGCGGGACGATGGCGGTGTGCTCGATGATCTGACGTGCTACCGCTTCGGCCCCGATCGCTTCTGGCTGATCGTGAATGCGGGCACGCGGGCCTCAGATTTCGAATGGATTCGCGCCCACGTCTCGCCGGGCACCCGGTTGCAGGATCGCTCCGATGAGCTCGGCAAACTTGACGTTCAGGGCCCCCGTTCGTGGTGGGTGCTCGGCGAGGCCCTCGGCCGGCCGGTGCCGCCCTTGACATACTTTCGGCTCGCCGAGACCGAGTGGGAGGGGCACACGTTGGTCATCAGCCGCACCGGGTACACGGGCGAGTGGGGCTACGAGGTCTATGGGCCGGCGGAGATCGCACTCGCGCTCTGGCGGCGCCTGGTGGCCGCGGGCGCGACGCCGGCGGGACTTGGCGCACGCGACACGCTGCGGCTGGAGATGGGGTACCCGCTCTACGGCCATGAGCTCTCGGTTGAGCGAACGCCCGTGGCGGCGGCGCGTGGCGCGTTCGTGGACATCGGCAAGGAGTTCATCGGCGGCGCGGCGGTGCGGCGCGATCTGGAGCGGGGCTGCGCGCGCTACTTGGCGGGCCTGCGACTCGAGGGGCGGCGCGCCGCTCGGGGCGGGGCCGTCGCGCTGTGGGACGGGCGGGCGGTCGGCGAAGTGACGAGCGGCGCGTATGCGCCCAGCCTCGGCGTGGCGGTTGCGCTGGCCTACCTGGACGCCGAGCTTGCGCGCGAGGGTGTGCGGCTGGAGCTGGAGGTCGGTCGAGCGCGGTTGACCGCGACAGTCGTTTCCCTGCCGTTCTGGACCGCCGGTACCGCGCGCGCTTCGCAGCCGCCCGGAGCCATCGCGTGAAACCTCTCGCGCGTGGTCCGAACAACGTGCGCTGCGTCGCGCTCGCCGCGATCGTGATGATCGCGTGCCGGATCATGGCCGGGGCGGCACAGTGGGGCGAGCGGTGGACGAGAAACATGGTCTCGCCGGCGACGAACCTCCCGGCCGCGTTCCGCCCCGACTCGGCGGAGGAGGTCATCTGGACCGCCGAGCTGGGTCACGAGACGTACGGCTCGCCGGTCATCGCGGACGGCCGGGTGTACATCGGCACGAACAATCGAAGGCCGCGCGACCCGCGACGGACGGGAGACCGCGGCGTACTGATGTGTTTCGATGCGGCGGACGGACGGCTCGTGTGGCAGCTCGTGGTGCCGAAACGCACTGGCGATGTGTACCTCGACTGGCCCGGCGCAGGCCTCTGTTCTCCGCCCACGGTGGAGGGCGACCGGCTCTGGGTGCTCGACAACCGCGGCGAATTGCTCTGCCTCGATGTGCGCGGTCTCGCCAACGGCAACGACGGACCCGTCCTCGATGAGTCGGCGCTGTTCACGCCCGAGGGCGAGACGCCCATTCCGCTCGGCGAGCTGGATGCCGACGTGATCTGGCGGCTCGACCTCAAGGAGTCGCCGGGCATCTACACGCATGATTCGGGGCATGCCTCTGTGCTGCTGGCTGATGGGATCGCCTATCTGAACACCTGCAACGGCGTGGACAACACGCACCGCCGCATCCGCCATCCCGACGCGGCAACGCTGATCGCCGTGGATGCGCGGACCGGCCGACTCCTCGCGCAGGATGCGGAACGGATAGGTCCGCGCATTGTCCATTGCCAGTGGTCCTCGCCGGCGCTCGCGGAGATCGGCGGTCGGCGCCGGCTGATCTTGGGCGGGGCGGATGCGGTCGTGTATGTGTTCGACGCGCTGGCTCGGGCGCCGGAGGCGCCGCCCGTTCCGCTGCGATGCCGAGCGCGACTGGACCTTGATCCGGGCACCGTGAAAGACCACGCGTGCGAATGGAACGGTCGGCGCGAAGCAGGTGGTCCCTCGACCATCCACGGCATGCCAGTGTGGGCGGAGGGAGCGATCTTTGTGACTGTCGGCGGCGACCGCTGGTGGGGCAAGCGTGAGGCGTGGCTGGTGCGGATTGAGGTTGAGACGGACGGCGACGAGGTGCGGCTGCGCGAGCGTTGGCGGTATGCGCTGGTTCGGCATTGCCTCTCGACGCCCGCGGTGCACGACGGACTGGTGTTCGTGCCCGACAGCAGCGGCCGGCTTCACGCCGTGGACACCGAGACTGGGGCGGGCGTGTGGGTGCGCGAGCTTGAGGGTGAGGTGTCCGGCTCGCCGTTGGTGGCGGACAACCGCGTCTATGTCGGCACCCACCGCGGCGTTCTGTACGCATGGTCGGCCGATCGTGAGGGCCGCCGGCTGGGGGACACGCGGCTCGACAGCGCGATCTGGGGCACCCCCGCGGCGGCGGACGGCCGGCTCTATGTCGCGACCATGCGGCGGCTCTATGCCGTGCGGCGGCCGGCGTCGGTGAATCGCTGAGCAGCAACGGACGGCCGCGTCAGGCCGAGGGCCACTCGAACCGGATGTCGGCCTCCAGATCCGGATGCAGGCTTCGGGCGACGGGGCAGGTCCGCGCCAGCTGTTCCACCTCCATCCGATCGGCCGGCGCGAGCGCCATCGGCATGTGCAGGCGAACCTCGATACGCGCGATCCGGCGCGGAGGCCCAGCCATGATCTTCATCACGTCGGCACGCATGCCCGCGAGATCCCACCCGCGCCCCCGCGCGTGAATGCCGACTATGGTCATCATGCAAGCCCCCAGCGCCGCGGCGACGAGGTCGGTCGGGGAGAACCGCCTCCCGCGGCCCTGATGGTCGGCCGGCGCGTCGGTTTCGATTCGCGTACCGGATGGTCCATGAACGAGCTCACACCGCAGATCGCCGAGATACGTGACGGTGATCGGCACCATGGTCAACCTCACGTCCGTGTCCGCGCGCGCGGGGCCGGCACGAGGAGGAAGTTGCGCAGAATCTGGCGCCCTTCGCGCGTGAGGATCGATTCCGGATGGAATTGTACGCCGTAGATGGGCCATTCGACGTGCTCCACAGCCATGACCTCGTCCTCCTCGGTCCAGCCGGTGAGGCGCAGACACTCGGGCAGCGAGGCGCGCTCGATCAGCAGCGAGTGGTATCGGGTCGCCTCGAACGGCTGGGGCAGGCCCGCGAGGATCCCGTCGCCGCGGTGGTGGATCCACGAGGTCTTGCCGTGCATGAGCCGGGCGGCGCGCACGATCCGGCCGCCGAACACCTGGCCGATGCACTGGTGACCGAGGCACACGCCGAGAATCGGCACGCGACCGCTCAGAGCGCGGATCGCGTCGCACGAGATGCCGGCCTCGTTGGGCGAGCCAGGACCGGGGCTGATGATGAGCCGTTCCGGTGCCCGCGCTTCGATGCCGGCGAGGTCAATCTGGTCGTTGCGCACCACGCACGGTTCGGCGCCCAGCTCGGCGAGATACTGCACAAGGTTCCAGGTGAACGAATCGTAGTTGTCAATGACCAAGATCATCGCGGCGCCTCCCGGGCGGCCAACTGGTGCGCGAGGGCAAGCGCGTGGAGCATCGCGCGCGCCTTGTTGCGCGTTTCCTCGTATTCGCGGCTGGGATCCGAGTCCGCCACGATGCCCGCGCCAGCCTGCACGTACGCGCGGCCCTCGTCGAGGATGATGGTGCGGATCGTGATGCATGAATCGAGATTGCCGTCGAAGCCGAAATAGCCCACTGCGCCGGCATAGGGGCCGCGGCGCGAGCGTTCGAGGTCGGCGATGATCTCCATCGCGCGAATCTTCGGCGCACCGGTCACCGTGCCGGCCGGGAACGTCGCGCGCATGAGGTCGTAGGCGTCGCGGTCGGGCGAAAGCCGCCCGACGACGTCCGAGACGATGTGCATCACATGGCTGTACCGCTCGATCGTCATCAGCTCGGGCACCGCGACCGAGCCGGGCACGCAGACGCGGCCGAGGTCATTGCGCGCGAGATCCACGAGCATGATGTGCTCGGCGCGCTCTTTCGGATCGGCCAGCAGTTCGCGTTCCAGGCGGGCGTCGTCTTCGGGCGTCGCCGCGCGCGGGCGGGTGCCGGCGATCGGGCGGATCGTTGCACGGCCACCCATGCAGCGCACGTGCACCTCGGGCGAACTGCCGACCATCGCGCTGCTGCCGAGATCGAGCAGAAACATGTAGGGCGACGGATTGATCCAGCGCAGCGCGCGGTACACATCGAGCGAATCGCCCGTGAAGTCGGTCTCGAAGCGTTGCGACAGGACCACCTGAATGATGTCGCCCGCGCGAATGTGCTCCTGCGCGCAGCGCACGGCCGCCTCGAATTCGGCGCGGCTCATGGTCGAACGGGGCTCCGGCGGCGACGTCGCCGCGGCGACGTCGCTCAGGCGCTTCGAACCGGTCGCCTGCAACGCGACCGCGAGCGACTCGATCGTCGCGGCGGCCTGTTCGTACGCGCGGTCGGCACCGTCGGCGGTCCAGGCGTTCGCGAGGATGCGGAGACTATGGCGCGCGCGGTCGAAGACCAGCAGCGCGTCCGTGATCATGAAGACCATGTCCGGCGCGGCGAGCGCGCGATCCTCGCGCACGGGTACCCGCGGCTCGAAGACACGGATCAGGTCATAGCCAAGGAAACCGACTGCGCCGCCGATGAACGGCGGCAGAGCCGGGTCGCCGACGGGGCGGTGGCGGGCCATCAGACCGCGCAGCGCGTCGAGCGGATCGCCCTCGGGCAGCTCCACGGTGGAGCCGTCGGGATGCTGCACGCGGATCCGACGGCCCCACGCGCGCACGATTGCGCGCGGCGCGCCGCCGATGAAGGAGTATCGGCCAACTCGCTCACCACCCTCGACGCTTTCGAGCAGGAACGTGTGCGAGGCATGGTCGCGCCGGCGCAGCACCTCTCGCACGCGCGCGTAGGCCGAGAGCGGCGTCTCCTCATCCGCCAGCAGTTCCACCCACACCGGCACGACCGTGCCGCGCGCGGCGCGTTCGCGGAACTCGCGCAGACCCGGGTGGAGCTTCCAACCGCCGCACAGCGTCGGACCGAGGTCGCTCATGGATCGAGGTTCTCCAGTTCGCCCGTCGCGGGGTTGAGACGTCGGTAAAAACAGGTGGTTCGCGGCCGCCCCGCGGAATTGCGGGTGTGGCAAATGCCGCCGCGGCGCGGCCGGACGCGATAGAGCAGCGAATTCTGCTCGCAGTTCACCCGCACCTCGACGAGGTCGAATGTCTCGCCCGAGGTTGCGCCCTTCTCCCAGAGCTCATGGCGGGAGGTGCTCCACAAAATCAGTCGGTTCGTCTCGAGAGCGCGGCGGAAGGCGGTTTCGTTCGTGTAGGCGACCAGCAGCACCTCGTTCGTCTCCGCGTGTTGTACGGCGACCGGCAAGAGCCCCCCGCACTTCGCGGCCGCGGCCAATTTGGAAAAATCCAGCCGCAGCGTTCGCCCCTCTTCCAATTCGTTCGTCATGCTCATGCGTCTCAGGTTCCCGTCACAGTCGCACTTCGAGGCCCGCGGCGCGCATCGCGCGTTTGACCTCCGCGATCGAGTACTGTCCGAAATGAAAGATGGAGGCCGCCAGAACCGCATCCGCGTGGCCGAGCGTGACCGCCTCAATGAGGTGCTCCGGCCGGCCCGCGCCGCCAGAGGCGATGACCGGCACGGACACCGCATCGGCGATGGTGCGCGTGAGTTCGAGGTCGTAGCCGGCGGTGGTGCCATCGCGGTCCATGCTGGTGAGGAGGATTTCGCCCGCGCCGCGTTCGACCCCCTCGCGCGCCCAGGCGACCGCATCGAGACCCGTGCGGCGGCGTCCGCCATGGGTGACGACCTCCCAACCGCGGCCCGACTCACACCGGCGCGCGTCAATCGCCAGCACGATGCACTGACGGCCAAACCGCTCGGCGCCCTCGGTGATCAGCTCCGGTCGCGCGACCGCCGCGGTATTGAGCGAGACCTTGTCGGCGCCCGCCTGCAGGAGACGGCGGATGTCGCGGATCGAACGGATGCCGCCGCCCACCGTGAGCGGCATGAAGACGTGGCGCGCGACCTCGCGCACGACATGGACGATGGTGTCGCGCTGTTCGTGCGAGGCAGTGATGTCGAGGAACGTGAGTTCGTCCGCCCCCTGCGCCTCGTAGGCGCGAGCGCAGTCCACGGGATCGCCCGCGTCGCGCAGCTCGACGAACCGGACGCCCTTCACGACGCGTCCGGCATTCACGTCGAGGCACGGTATGATCCGTTTGGCCAGCATCGCCGATTCCAAAAAACGCGAAACCCCGGGGCCGCCCCGGGGTTTGACCGCGCCAGCGCGCGTCAAGGATGCACCGGGGCCGGCCCGAAAGCCCGCCACGCCGGCCACCAATGGCGCCGCGCTGTCTTCATACAATTAATCTACTCGGCGAACTGCCGGGGGGCAACCTGGTCGCTGTGTGCAACGACGAGCGAGCGTGGGCGGGCGGGGCGGGCGATCCTGTGCCGCGGCGCCCGCACGGAACGGCCGCATGGTCTCCACTTCGGCTGGCGCGCCATGCGAAGAGGTCGTGTGGACCCGAGCTCGCCGCTCCCGCGCACAAATGGGTGCCCCCTGCGCGGCGATTCGAGGCCAACGCAAGCGGTGCCGCGCGTCGCTGGGCACCGCACGCCCGAAGCCCGCGCTGCATACAGGGCGAGTCGGCTGGGAGAGACGTCGTCCCTCGGCCGCGTCGAAAAGGTCAGTCCGCGAGGGCGCCGATCTTTCCCGAGCCTGAGCCGATTGCGCTGCGGATCGGATCGTTTTCTGTGCATGTCCCCAATCGGAGCCAATTGAAAACCGGGGACAGGCGCTGGCTCGAGAAATCAGGCTCCGACCGCCACGCTCAGCCAACGCTTGTAGGCCGCGTTGTTTCCCGTGTCCCCCTGGGGACAGGCACCTGGCCCCTGCGTTCAGAGTACTGCCTGTCCCCACATGCCCGCGGCCGTTGGATCCCGCGCGTGCCTCCCGCGCGTGCCTGTCCCCATCCTTGCCCTGTAGCTCCGGCGCTCTGCTGTAGCTCCGGCGCTCTGCCGCCGGAGCTTTCTCGCCCAACTCTTCCGCCGGAGGACCGGCGGAACTACAGCGGCCGTTGGATCCCGCGTGTGCCTGTCCCCATCAGCGGCGGCTATGGGCTGGCGTGTGCCTGTCCCCACCAGCCCCCCACGGCGAGCTCTTTAAGCTCCAATGCCCGGTGTTGTGCCTGTCCCCATGACTGCCCCCATGCCTGCGCCCAGAGAGGTGCCTGTCGCCATGACGCCATGACGAAAAATCACCCGGCCTGGCCGCGGAAATTTCAGACGCCCTCGCCTTCTGTTCCGTGACGGGGTCCATGGCCCCGCATAGGAGACGCCGCCATGAGAAGGCCAAGAATCAAGCCCGCCGACCGGGATACCTGGCACCACTGCTACAACCGCGCCGTCGGTACCTCCCTCGACCGACCCTTCGGCCCCGAAGAACGCGAGGCCTACATCC
>CALLFZ010000041.1 GCA_938010045.1 uncultured bacterium | reverse complement strand
GCGTGGCGGCGGGATCAGCACCACGAGCCGGTCGATCAGCTCGAGGGGATCGAGAAGGATGGCAGCCGGCGTGTGCGGGCGCGGTTTTGGCAGCTCGTAGATCACGCGGCCGGATCTCTTCTCCCAGCTCAGCCGCTCGCTCGCGAAAAGAGGCCTCGCGATGGGCCTGGCCGCGGTCGCGGGCGTGGTGCTCGCGGTCGTGGGTATCGCCCGCCCGGAAGGAGCGGCGGCGCGCCGATGAGGGGGCTCGGGTTCGTGCTCGCGGCGTGCGCGGCGCTCGGGCTCGCGGGCTGCTTCCTCCCGCTCGTCCGCGGCGAGCACGCCGCCGTCTACTGGTCCCTGCGCGACGTCGATCCCGGCCACACCTACGCGATCCTGCTCGCGTACATCGCCGCGTTCGCCGGCGGCATCGCGGCTCTCGCTCGGCTCGCACATACGTACCACGGGCTGGCGCGCGAGCTCGCGACCGGCGGGCGCTTCCTGGCCGGCGTTGCGCTCGCCGGGCTGATCGTCGCGCTGCTCGCGCTCGCCCGCTCGCGCGAGCAGCGGGCCGCCGGCTGATCGTGTTCGGTCCGGTGCAGAGCGTGCCGCCGCGATCGTGGGCAGCGCTGATCACAGGGTGCGCGCGTGCAGCCGCCAGCCGAGCGCGCTGCCCGCGCGGGTGACGTTGCGCTCGGCGAGGAAGTGCCGCGCGAGGCCGCGGTGGCCGGCGCGCAGCGCCGCCTCGACGATGGTCAGCGTGATCAGATCGCGCTGCGCGTGGCTGCCGCCGAACCGGTGGGCGATGTCGCGAACCGCCGCGAGCGTCTCTGCGGCCTCGACATGGCGGCCGCGCGCGAACGCGAGGATGCCGCGCGCGAGCGGCAGGCCGACGTCGCGCGTCATCGCCGCGTTGGCGACGTGCCGGGGCGCAGCCGCTTGTACGGACTCCATGTCGCCCAGCAGCTGCACGATGGCGGGCTCGCGCGGGTGACCGCGAACGCGAGCATCGCGTGCACGTCGTTGAACGCGTAGAACCCGCGCTCGACCTCGAGCTTGGCCTCCCACACGTCGGCGAGCCGCGCGAACCGCGCCCCGACGTCGAAGCCGAGCAGGTGCAGGCGCCACAGCAGCGAGGTGGCGTCGACCAGCGTCAGCGACAGATCCGAGCCGCTCGGGTAGATCGCGGTGTCGTAGAGCTCGAGCGCGCGGCCGTGGTCGCCGCGGTCGAGGTGGAACAACGCCAGGTGCCACCAGTTGTGGAACGCGAACCCGTTGTCGGGTGCCCAGTCGCGCTCGCGCGACGCGAGCCAGTGGATCCCGTCGTCGATCCGGCCCCGCATCTCGAACACGTGCACGCCGGCGTGTACCGCCCAGCCGTCGCGCGGCTCGATCGCCAGCGCGCGCTGCGCGGTGTCCATCGCCTCGGCGTACTGGTTGCACTCCTCGAGCCCGAACGCGTACATGCCGAGCAGGTACGAGTGGCCCGGTACGCCGGCGCTCCAGTGCGGCAGCACGCGGGCGATCCGGTTGCGCAGGTTGAGCGCGTCACCTCGGACGAAGTCGAACAGGTGCGCGGTCTGGATCGCGAAGATGTCGCGCGGGTAGTCGACGAGGACTCGGTCGTAGGCCGCGCACGCGCCGTCCCAGTCGCCGTCGACCAGCTTCCTCGTGGCTGCGGTCAGCATCCGCTCGCGCTCGTTCGCGGCGCTGTCGAGCGCCGTCGCCGCCTCGGCCGAGGCGCGGGCGTGGCGCGCGAACCGCTGTTCGCCGAACGTCATCAACACGCCGGCGCGGAACACGTGCCCGAGCACGAAGTCCGGCCTTGCCGCGAGCGCCTGATCGATCGTGGCGACGGCGTCGCCGACATAGCTCTGGTACTGGCGCAGTGCCGTCTCGTAGAGCTCCAGCGCCTGCGCGTCGGCATTCGAGATCGCGTAACCCCTGCGGTCTTGCAGCATGTGTCCTCCGTGCGCCGGTCAAACCGGCGAGGTGCAGTGAACGAAAGCGTCGTACGTTGAAGGGTTGGCAGCCCGTGGAAAAACTCGGCTTCACGGGCCGAGTTGTGATGTAGGAAGCGGGTGGTTGCAAGGGTCGGTTGTGGTGGAGGTGGTGGATGTCGATGAAGCGGCGCGAACTGGAACAGAGGGGGATGTGGGTGGCCACCCACGAACTGCCTCGATCGGCCGGCCATGTCTTCTACCAGAAGGTGAACGAGGTCTTGGCGAAGGGTGGCTTCGATCGGTTCGTCGACGATTTGTGCGCCCCGTATTACGCCGACAGGGAGGGGCGCCCCTCGATCGCCCCGGGGGGTGTATTTTCGGATGCTGTTCGTCGGGGACTTCGAGGGACTGAGTTCGCAGCGCGGGATCGCGTGGCGGTGCGCCGACAGTCTGTCGTTGCGGTCGTTTTTGCGGATCGCGCTGACGGAGCCGACCCCCGAGCACTGCAGCATGGCGCGGATTCGCAAGCGGTTGCCGGAGGACGTGTGCGAGAAGGTGTGCACCTTCGTGCTGCAGGTGGCGCGGCGCTACGGCTTGCTCAAAGGCAAGACGATCGCGGTGGATTCTACCACGCGGGAGGCGAACGCGGCGATGAAATCGTTGGTGCGTGGCGATACCGGAGAAGACTGGAAAACATACGTGCGGGGGCTGATGGCCGCCGAGGGGATCGAGAATGCGACCGACGAGGAGCTGCGGCGGTTCGACCGCAAGCGCAAGAAGAAGACCTCGAATGCGGAGTGGCGCTCCGCCACCGACGCCGAGAGCCGGGTGACGAAGAGGAAGGATGGCCGCACGTACGTGGCGGACAAGGCCGAGCATGCGCTGGATGTGGAAAGTGCACTGATCGTGGCGGCGGCGGTCTATCGCGCGGACGATGCCGATTCGGTCACGTTGCCGGTGACCGTGGAGCTGGCGCGCGCGCAGCGGCACGCGGCCGAGGCGCCCAAGCAGGTCGGAGAAGTCGTGGCGGATAAGGGCTACCACAAGGCCGACACGCTGCAGAGGCTTGAAGAAGTGCAAGGCGTGCGGACCTACATTCCCGAGCCCACGTACCGTGGACGCCGGCGGTGGCAGGACAAGCCGGCGGAGCAGCAAGCGATCGTATACGGCAATCGGCGCCGGGTGCGGGGGAGCCGGGGGCGGCAGTT
>CALLFZ010000040.1 GCA_938010045.1 uncultured bacterium | reverse complement strand
AGCGGCGGCCGATGTTGTGCCTGTCCCCAACGCCGTCCCAACAGTCCGCGAGGTGCCTGTCCCCATGACTGTCGCCGGAGCTTTCTCGCCCAAAATTTTCCGCGGGGGACCGGCGGAACTACAGCGGCCGTTGGATCTCGCCTGTGCCTGTCCCCATCCGCTCCCATCCTCCGCTGCCCCAAATCTTCCGCCGGGGGACTGGCGGAACTACAGTGGCCGTTGGAGGGTCGGCTTCCACCCCGAGCCTAGGGCGCGGCGATCGCAGTTCCAGCGAGGTTCCAGCGAGGTGCCTGTCCCCATGACTGTCGCCGGAGCTTTCTCGCCCAAAATTTTCCGCCGGGGGACCGGTGGAACTACAGCAGCCGTTGGAGGGCCGGGTTCCACGCCGACCCTACGGCTCGACGATCGCAGGTCCAGTGAGGTGCCTGTCCCCATGAGGACTCCGCGGCGCCTGACGTGAGGCGCCTATCGCCGAGTGCGCGGCCGACAGTACGTGCCTGTCCCCATCCGTCTGGAGGCCCGGTGTCCCAGGGCCACGGGATACCTGTTCCCAACGGCCGTCCTATTTGCCTGTCCCCCGGGAGACATTCGCCGACGCCGATATTGGCCGCTGATTCCCCAGCACCCCAACCGCGGAATCGGCCCGAGCCACGGGGGAGCGTTTGCAGCGGTGAAACGTGGATGGTAGAATTGCAGTATGTGCCTTGGGGTGCCCATGCGGCTTTTGGAGATCGGTGAGGATGGCCATGCGGTGGCCGAGAGCGACGGGCTTCGGCTGGACGTGGACGTTTCGCTGATCGAAGACCCGCGACCGGGCGACCATGTCATTGTCCACGCTGGGTTTGCGATTGAGCGGCTTGATGCCCATGAGGCGGAAGCCCGGCTGGCGATGTTCGATCGCCTAGCTCAGATCGCAGCCGAGGGCACGGCGACGGGCCCGGTGTGAGGGGCGGGGGCGGTGCCCGACGGGTATGAGATACTCCGATGGGTTTCGTCAGCCTGCCGCCGCCGAGGCGCTGGTCCGGATGCTCCACGAGAGGATGGCGGTGGCTCGCTCGCGACGTGGTGCCATCGCAGTGATGGAGGTCTGTGGCACGCATACGATGGCGGTGGGGCGGCATGGTCTGCGGCGACGGCTGCCCGAGGGGTTGCGTTTGATCAGTGGTCCCGGGTGCCCCGTGTGCGTGACCGACGCTGGCTACATCCAGACGGCGATTGAGTTGGCGGAGAGCGGCCTGGGCATCGCGACGTTTGGTGACTTGTTGCAGGTGCCCACGGCCGGGGGCGATTCGCTGGCGGCTTGCCGCGCCCGCGGCGGACGGGTTCAGGTGTGCTACTCGCCGCTCGATGCGCTGCGAGCGGCGGCTGCCGAGCCGGGGCGGGAGTGGGTGTTGCTTGCGATTGGGTTTGAGACGACGATCGCTCCGGTGCTCGCGACGCTCCAACGCGCGCACGACGCGGGGCTCGGGGGTTTGTCGGCGCTGGTGGCGTTCAAACGGGTGCTACCGGCGATGGAGGCGGTGCTCGCGGACGGCCGGACGGCGATTGACGGATTTCTGTGTCCTCCGCACGTGAGCACCGTGATTGGAGCGGCCGCCTATCGCACCATCGCCGAGCGGCACGGGCGGCCCTGCGTCGTTGCCGGTTTCGAACCGCTCGACATTCTCGCGGCGCTTGTGGCGTTGGTGGAGTTGGTGGCGGAGGGCCGCGCCGAGGTGCGCAACGAATATGCGCGGGTGGTCAAGGAAGAGGGGAATCCGCGCGCGCAGCGGCTGATTGAGGAATGGCTCGAGCCGTGCGCCGCGCGTTGGCGCGGTCTGGGCGAATTGCCGAACAGCGGCTACCGATTGCGCGAGGACCGCGCGCGGTATGACGCAGAGCGGCGGTATGGTGTGACGGTGCGTACGGGGCGCGATGCTCCGGGGTGCCGGTGCGGCGATGTGATCGCGGGGCGGATGGACCCGCCGCAGTGCCCGCTCTTCCGCCGCATGTGCACGCCCGATTCGCCGGTCGGCCCCTGCATGGTAAGCTCCGAAGGCAGTTGTGCGGCGTGGTTCAAATACGAGCGGGCGGAGGCTGCGGCCCCCGGATGAGCGCGGAGGACCGGGTACAACTGGCCCACGGCGGCGGCGGGCGGATGATGGCGGAGTTCATCGAGCGCCATATCCGTGCGCGGTTCGGCGAGGGGCCTCTTCGCGACCTGCCCGACGCGTCGCGGCTGGCATGGACCGGCCCGGAGGTGGTGTTCACCACCGATAGCTACGTTGTCCAGCCGCGCCGTTTCCCGGGGGGCGACATCGGTTCGCTGGCCGTGCACGGCACCGTCAACGATCTGGCCGTGAGCGGCGCGCGTGCGCGATGGCTTTCGCTCAGTCTGATTCTCGAAGAAGGGCTGCCGCTGGCCGAGGTGGACGAGGTGTTGAGCTCCGTTGCGGTCGCGGCGCGCGCCTGCGGCGTCGGAATCGCGACGGGCGATACGAAGGTGGTCGGCCGCGGGCAGTGTGATGGATTGTTTATCAATACGGCGGGCATCGGCGAGCCGATCGCGGGCTATGCGTTGTCGTGCGAGACCATCCGCCCCGGGGACCGGGTGCTGGTCAGCGGGACGATTGGCGACCACGGCCTGGCGGTCTTGGCGGCGCGCGAGCGGATTTCGGTGGCCGGTGGCGGGCCGGTTAGTGACAGCGCGCCGGTGATCGGGTTGGTCGAAACCGTGGCCGATCTGGCCGGCGCTGTGCGTTGGATGCGCGATCCGACGCGTGGCGGTCTGGCCGCCGTGCTGAATGAGTGCGTCACTGGCCGGCCGTGGGGGATCGAGATTGTCGAGCAACGGATCCCTTTGGCGCCCGCGACCGGCGCGCTCGCGGAGCTGCTGGGCGTCGACGTGCTGCACGTGGCGTGCGAAGGCCGCGTGGTGGCGGTGTGTGCGGCCGAGGTGGCGGAGGAGATTGTGCGGCGCTGGCGAGCCCGTGCGGATGGACGCCAGGCTGCCGACATTGGCGTGGTGGTGGAGCGGCCGGCCGGCGCGGTCGTACTGGCGACCCGCGTGGGTGGACGGCGCCTCGTGGATTTGCCTCGCGGCGAGCTGCTGCCGCGGATCTGTTGAGGCGCGCATCCGTGCACGAGCTGTCCATTGCCGAGGCCATGCTGGAGCAAGCGCTCGCAGCCTTGCGCGCAGCGGGCGGCGGGCGCGTGGTTCGACTGCGCGTTCGTGTGGGCGAACTCTCGGGGGTGGACCCGGACGCGCTGGCGTTTGCCGTTCCGGTCGCGGCGCGCGGCACGGAGGCCGAGGGGGCGCAGCTCGAGGTGGTGCGATGCCCGGCGCGCGTCGAGTGCGAGGTCTGCGGCGCCACCACCGCCGTCGAGTGGCCGGACGTTCGCTGTGGCCATTGCGGGGCGGACCGGGTTCGGATCGTCGATGGCCGCCAGCTACGATTGGAGTCCCTCGATGTGGAAACGCCGGCGGCCGCTTTGGATGGAGGTTGAACCATGTGTGAGACCTGCGGTTGCGGACAGAGCGGATCGGCGGGACCGACGTCGCAGGACCCTTCGCACGACCACGGCCATTCGCATGATGGGTATGAGCCGCATGTTCACGACCACGCGCTCTCCCACTCACACGATGACGGCACGACGCATTCGCACGGCGCCGGCGTCGTGAATTCCCATTCGCAGGACCGCGCTGCTCGTCGAATCGAGGTCGGCGCGGATGTGCTGGCGGCGAACGCGGAGTTGGCGGCTCGCAATCGCGCGTGGCTGAACGAGCGCGGTGTCGTGGCGTTCAACCTCGTGTCGTCGCCTGGGTCGGGTAAAACCCTACTGCTCGAACGCACGCTCGACCGCCTGCGCGGCCGCGTGCGCTGCGCCGTGATCACGGGGGATGTGCGGACCGACCGCGACGCGCGCCGCCTCGAAGGGCGCGGCGCGCCGGTACGCCAGATCGAGACGCTTTCGGCGTGTCATCTGAACGCCGATCAAATTGCGCGCTGCCTGTCCGAGGTCGTAGACGAGGGCGTGCGGCTACTCTTCATCGAGAACGTCGGCAATCTCGTATGTCCGGCGGCGTTCGATCTGGGCGAGCACATGAAGGTGGTTCTGCTCTCGGTGACGGAGGGCGAGGACAAGCCGCTGAAGTATCCGGCGGTCTTTGTGGGGGCCGGTTTGGCGGTGATCACGAAACTCGACCTGGCGGCGGCGGTGGGATGGGACCGGGCGGCGGCTCTGCAGGCGATCCGCTCCGTGCATCCGGGGCTGTTCACTTTCGAACTGAGCGCGCGCACAGGCGAGGGAATGGATGCATGGATCGAATATCTGGTGAAGGCCGCCGTATGAGTGGGCCACGCACCTCGGGGCCCGACGTGGGGCTATGACGGCGCGGGCGGTTCCGGCCTCGAAACGCCAGGCGGGCATTCTGCTGCATGTGACCTCGTTGCCGGGGCCCGGTGGCATCGGCGACCTCGGACCGTCCGCGCACGAGTGGATCGAACGGCTGCGCGCGGGCGGGATCGCGCTCTGGCAAGTTCTGCCGATCCATCCGGCCGGTGGTGGCGATTCGCCGTACAACGCGACGAGCTCATTCGCGGGCGATCCGCTCCTTCTCTCGCTCGACGATCTGGCGGCGGAGGGGTGGGTTGGGGCCGACGAGATCGCGGGCGCGCCGGGCGGCGACGGTGGACGGGTAGATTTTGAAGCGCTTCGTCCGTGGAAGATGGAGCGGCTGCGCGCGGCGGTGGGGACGTGGCGGCGGCGCGCGCGATCCGATGAGCATCTCGCCTACGGCCGCTGGCTCGCCCGCGCAGGCGACTGGGTGCAAGACGTGGCGCTGTTCCACGCGCTTCGCGAGCGCCACGGCGGCGCACCGTGGTGGGAGTGGCCGCTGAAGCTCCGCGTACGAGACCCCGCGGCCCTCGAGCGCGCGATGCGCGATCTTCGGGATGAGATCGAGACTCATCGGATCTTGCAGTTCTGGTTCTCGCGACAGTGGCGCCGGTTGCGGGCCGCCGCGCGTCGCGCCGGCATCGAGCTGATCGGGGACGTCCCTTTTTTTGTTGCCGGTGACAGTGCGGATGTCTGGTGCCACCGCGAACTATTCAAAATGGATGAGGAGGGACGGCCCCAAGTTGTCGCAGGCGTTCCGCCAGACTACTTCAGCGCAACGGGCCAGCTCTGGGGCAATCCGGTGTACGCGTGGGAGCAGCATCGGGCGAGCGGCTTCGCGTGGTGGATCGAGCGGCTCCGCCACGCCGTGGCGATGTTCGACCACGTGCGGCTCGACCACTTCCGCGGGTTTGAGGCCGTGTGGGAGGTGCCGGCGGCGGCGACGACCGCCGCGGCGGGGCAGTGGCGACCGGTACCGGGCGCGGAGCTTCTGGGCGCGGTCCGCCGTCGTCTCGGACGACTGCCGATCGTCGCCGAAAACCTCGGGTTGATCACGCCCGAGGTCGAGGCGTTGCGCCGCCGGTTCCGATTGCCGGGCATGCTGGTCTTGCAGTTCGCGTTCGAACGGTTACTCGATCTACCGCCCCGTGTGCCGGAGGACTGCGAGACGGACACGGTGATCTACACCGGCACCCACGATAACGACACGGCGGCCGGCTGGTTCCATGCCGCGCCGGGCGAGGGCTCCACCGAGAGCGAAGACCGGCATCGCCGGCTTCGCGAAGCCGTCGCCCGCTACCTCGGCACAGACGGCAAGGACGCGCACCGGCGGATGGTCGAGGTGGCATGGCGCTCGCCGGCGAACTGGGCCATCGCGCCGATGCAGGATGTGCTGGGACTGGGCAGTGAGGCGCGCATGAATGTTCCCGGCGTCGCGACGGGCAACTGGCGTTGGCGGCTGCGCGAGAACGATCTGGCAGCCGCGGACTGGCGCTGGCTGCAGGATCTGTGTGCACGCCATCGGCGAGCCCCGCCCGCCGGCGCGGACGCCACACCTGAGCGGCCCTGACTCGTCCGACGATTGGAACTCGTCAGCCGCACAGCACTTCTCCCACAAGAGTGTTTGGACTGGCCGTGATCGTCGCGCTGAGCTAGGAGAGCCGGCTGCGGTGCGCCGACCGGCCACACGGACTACTCGGACTCGGGCGGCCGTGTGTCGGAAAGAGAGCGGCCAACTGCGGTGCGATGCTTGAGAGGAGAGGGGAGGAGGATGCGTCGGAAGCATGTCCTCCGGTCGCAGGCTGCCGACGATGCAGCGGCGTTTGGCCGGGCGTGAGAGGCGGGGATGATTTCGCTGCGGTTCACGAACAACATAGACGGATTCTTCTCTTGAGGTTCGCGATATTGCCCAGTGGATCCGCGAACCGGCCGATCGAGATCGGCTCATCCGTGGAGTCGGTATCGTGGCCAGTTGTGGTCGCCGGCCTCGATTGGGCCTCGTCTCGCGCCGCGGGGTGCCAGCATCTGCGCGCATCCGCGGCAAGTCCTGTCACAAGATTGCGATGGGTTCGCGGCCATCACGCTCGTGGCCGAGCTCCCCATCATTCGGCGATCCCAGCGGGACGCCCGACGCGCGAGCACAACCTTTGAGAGTGAAGCGCATCGAACGAGCGCTACAGAGCTCGGCGGAGGTGTGGCGCGACAGGGATGTGAATCATGGTGGTGTCCACGCTCGGGTGCCCGAGCAAGAGGTGCGAGGTGAACAAGTGCCGTCGTGTGGGCACCGTCACGGGCTTAGCGAGAACGTCGAGCAAAATAGCGATCGCGTCATCCGCTGCGGCGGCGCGTCGGCAGCGGGAGCGATCTTCGCCCAGAGGGCGGCGGTCTCGCGTCGTGCGGCCAACGCCGCGATGGAGTGGCTGGCCACCAGCGGGCCTGTCCGACCTGTCAGCCGCAAATATGGGTGTGCGGTTCGTCCGCGCTACAATTCTGGAGCAGATGGATGCGGGAGGGCGTGAGGATCGGCTCGGTGACAGAGTCGCCCGTCGTTATGTCTAGTTGTGTGGCAACCACGTTGCATCTTTGTGCGCACCTTTCGTCCACGCGTTTCGCGAATGTTTTCTGATCCGGTGATCCCGACTTCAAGGGAACGCGACATGGCCGCGCGACAGTTGGCGATGGCGAATGGTTCGGGCTTCCGCCGGTGGTCGCGCGGCCGGGCGGGCGCATGGGTCGGCGGGAGGAACCGGCGTGCGGACTGCAGTCGGCCGGACCGGACGGCATGGGGGGGCACGGCCGGCGACCTCGGGACGCCCCGTCCCTCCCGGGGCTGCCGGATGGGGCCACCGGTGGGCTTGCAGCCGCCGCGAGGGAGCGCCATATTGGAGCCGAGACTACGGGAGAGGCGGCCATGAGCAGACGATGTCGGCTGGAGCGAGCATTCACCCTGATCGAGCTCCTCGCGGTGATCGGGATCATTGTCGTTCTCGTCGGCATGGTGCTGGCCGGCGCGGGCTTGGCGCAGCGTCAGGCCGATCGAAACCGCGCAAAGGCGGACATGCAGAAGATCGAGACCGCGCTCAACCGCTACATCATGGATTTCAACAAGTATCCGAGCGTTCTGACGAACTCTGCGGTCTGGCAGCGTCTGACCAACTACGTCAGCGATTTAACAAGGACAGATCCCTGGGGGCAGCCTTACCGGTACAACCGGCTGAAGGGTTTTAAGCATCTCCCCGACGGCAGGAACGAGGAACGCGAACGGGAGGATGCATATGAACTGCGCTCGGCTGGGCCGGACGGCATTTTCGATACGGCCGACGACATCGTGACGTCGCGCACAGAATAGCGGTCGCCGTCGACGATCAATTGGTGGTTGTTGGACGAACGCGGGCCGTCGGCGATCGCAGCAGCAGCGCAGGAAGTTCGGCGAGCGAGCGAATCACGGCATGTGCGCCGGCGCTCTCGAGCGAGGTGCGCATGTGGGCGCCGGTCTCGACTCCGACCGACCACATGCCCGCCGACACGCCGGCGCGGACGTCGTCGGGCGTATCGCCGACCGCGGCCGCCTCATCCGGCGGCACGCCGAGCGCCGCTAGAGCTTGCCACAAGGGGTCGGGTGCGGGTTTCGGCCGGCGGATGTGTTCCAGCGCGATGATCGCCTCAAACCAGTGGGCGGCATGAAACCGATCGAGAATCATCTGTGCCCCGTCGGACATCCGGTGGGTTGCGATCGCCATTCGGATCCCCGCCGCATGCAGAGCCGGGATCGCCTGATCGAAGCCCGGGGCAGGCCGCGATCGTTCCGGCGCGACCTGTGCGAAGACGACGCGGTAAGCGCTGACGAGCGCGTCCAGTTCTGCCGGCGTCGCGTCGGGCGCCAGCGTCGCGAACATCGCGTGGAGAGGCCGGCCGATCAGCCGTTCGATGTCGGCCGCCGCAACGTCGGGCCGTCCGGCCGACTCCAGCGCGGCGCGGAAGGAATGAACGATAGCGTCGGCGGTGAGGAAGAGCGTGCCGTCGAAATCGAACACGACCGCGCGGATGTGTGGGCTGCGGTAGATCATGGGCGGGCGGGTGTGGCGGATGGGGGTTCGACGGCTCGCAGCCAGACTACGATCGGCCGGTGATCCGAGGCCACCATCGCGTCCGGATCGCGTACGACACGGCATTGGTCGCGGACCACCTCGTCGAGCAGGCCGGCGCTCACCAGCGCGTAATCAATTCGGCTGTACACATCCACCGTCGACCCAAAGTGGGTCCACACATCGCCAAATTCGTCGGACGGACGCAGATCATAGAGTCGTCGGGAGTCTTCGCCGAGCAGCCGCTGCACGGGCGCCGACTCGGGTGAATCGTTCAGATCGCCCAGCAGCAGAAGATTCAGCGCGGGCTCCCCCTCGAGAGCGCCGTGGACATATTGAGCAATGATCCGGGCTTCGTTGCGCCGCATTTCCGTTTGGCCCAGCGGGTGGAACACCTTGGATTTGAGGTGGGCGACGAACAGCCGGAGACGGTATCCGTTCGGGGCCTTGAGCTCCACGTCGATGAAGCCTCTGAGAATGGGCAGATTGGTGGTTCCGATCCGGTAGGTATCGTCGAGGCGGGAACGGCGCGCGATGATGGGGAGGCGGCTGAGCACGGCGAGGCCGATGGTGCTGTCGGGTCGGATCAGATGCTCGACATCGGGATAGTCCATTCCCTCGCCCCGAAGCGCCCGGCGGAATTCATCGAGGACCGGCTCGACACCGATTTCCTGGACCGCGAGCACGTCCGGGCGCCAGCGCGCGATGAGCCGGACGGCGGCGGCACGTTCCGCGGCGGGTTTCGGTTCCGCGCGCTGGCCGTCGCCGTCGCGATCCTCGATCGAGTACCGGCGAAGATTCCAGCTCATCAACACGAGATCGTTGGGCGAGCGGGGCGGTGGGGCAGGACGGTCGCGGGCGTTGGGGGGCGGGGCACAACCGATCAGCACGGCCCCGACGGCCGCGGCGGCCGATGCCGCCCACGTTCGACGATGCATGTTGGCCAGCTCCCGACGCTTAGGCGGGGCCGGTGGCGCCGCCGGGCGAAGAGGACTGCGCCTTGTAATAGCGCTCGATGCGCTGCGCCACGTCGCGGTAGGCGATGTCCACCGCGTAGATCTCTTTGAACAGCTCGACCGCCTTGTCCGCGCGGCCCATACGTTCATACACGATGCCCAGTTCGTAGAGGATGTCTTTCTTCGTGTTGTCGAGCACAGAGAGCTCGGAGGCCGCCTTCTCGAGCTGTTCCGCGGCGATATCGAGTTGCCCTTTTTCCTCGAAGCAACGCGCCAGGTAGTAGAGCGAGCGGATGCGGCGCTGCGGGTTGCGCTGCGACTGCTGGAACTGCTGGATGGCTTCGGTGAACATGCCGCGCTCGAAGAGGAGGACGCCCAAATCGTACTTAAACTGGAGGTCGTTCGGATACCGTTTCACTCGCTCCTGCGCGTTGGTAAAGAGGTATTCCTTCTTCTCCGACTCGAGCGCGGCCGCGCGCGCCGGGTCGCCCGCGGCGTGGGCCTGCTGGATCGCGGCGTCGTACTGGCGGACGCGAATCTGGCTGATGGCCCGATCAATCTGCGGATCGCCGCCGCCGCTGATGCGATCGGCCTCCTCGAGGGCCTTGAGCGCCTCGTCATAGCGCTCCGCGCGCGCGTACAGATCCGCGAGCGCGCGACGGTAGTTCACGTTCGCGGGCTCGCGTTCGATCTTTTGGAGTTGGTCCGCGATCAAGTTTTCGATGTCGCTGGCCGTCTTCACCGCTTTCGCGGCCTGTTCAAGCCGCAGCGCTTCCTCCTGATCGCGCAGGACCTTCCGGTAGTCGCCCTTCGCGCCGACCTCGACCCAGCGGCCGCGGTGCATGGAGTCCATCGCCTGCGCGTCCTTAAGCGCCTTGATGATTCGCGGGTCGTTGGGGCGCAGTCGGTAGAGGGCCTCGAATGTCTCGCGCGCCTTGTCGGTGATGCCGTTGTCCTTGTAGAGGGTGCCGAGTTGGAACAGCAGTTCGACGTCGTTCGGGTAGGCTTCGCGCGCGATCTCGAGCGCATGCATCGCGGTTTGGGGCAGTTCGGCCGCGATCGCGGCTTGGGCCACGAGCTTGACGAAGGGGCGGTTCAGCGGGTCCTTGTTCATCAAGCGTTCAGCGATCTGCAGCGCCTTGAGCGGTTTGGCTTTTAGCAAGGCGGAGGCCGAGATCATGCCGCCAAGCCCCGTGAGGGTTGCCATCAGGTGACGGCCCGCTCCGCCGCCGCCCGCGACAAACCGCGCGACCTGCGCCGTGCGAAGCAGCTTGCGGGCCTCGAACAACCGCGGCTCGGTGTCGAGCACATTGAGCAGCATTTCGACGGCGTAATCGGTGTTGCCGCGCTCCATCGCCGCGGACGCCTTGTCCACGAGTTCGCGGAGTTTGCGAGGCACCTCGTTCAGTGTCACCTCGGGCATGTTTGTTTCACCTCGACCTTCACGTCCGGCCGGCCAGCCCCGCGGGCGCGCCGGCTCGGGGCTGGTTCGGTTCGATGGGGCGAGACTACTGGGGGGCGATCGGACTTGCAACCGCTTTGCGGCCGGGTTTTAGTAGCAACCTTTCGATCGATGGCTGGTGACAGATGACGGCGGGTTCCAGGGGACGCACGATGCACGCCCTAGGGTGCCGTCGCGCCGGGTGCGCGGCCGGCGCGGCGGTCGCGACGCTGGTCGGATTGGGAACGACCGCGCACGATACTCTGCCCGTATGGAAGGCTGGCGGAGAGCCCTACATCCGACTCTCCGACATGGCCCGGCTTTACGGTTTGCGCGCCACGCCGGCGGGCGAACATCAGATGGTGCTCTCAAGCATGTACCATTCGATGATCTTCGAATCGGCCAGCCGACGCATATCGCTCATGGATGTGCAGGTGTGGCTCCAATACCCCGTGGCGAAACTCCGCGGCCGATGGGCGATCCATCAGTCGGATGCCGAGCTCTTGATTGATCCCATCCTTCGACCCTACCGTTATTTGGCGCGCCGCGGCAGCGGGATCGTGGTGCTCGACGCCGGCCATGGCGGCCGCGACGGGGGCGCCGAATCGGTGGTGAACGGGTGGGCGGAGAAAGATCTCGCGCTCGACATCGCGCTGCGGGTGCGCGAGTACCTTCCGTCGGACGTGTGGACAGTTCGAATGACGCGCGAGTCGGACGTGTTCATCGAGTTGGACGAGCGCGCGCGGATTGCGGCTCGTTGGCGGCCGGATGTGTTCATTAGCATCCATTGCAACTCAGGGCCCGACCCTCAGGCGAACGGCGTCGAAACGTACATTCTATCGAAGCCGGGCGCGGCCTCGACGAACGCGCGCGACCCGTCGCCGGCCCCGTCGTACCGCTTTTTGCCGGGTAACCATCACGATGCGGCGAGCGCGGTGCTCGGGTTCGCGCTGCAGCGGCGGCTTCGGCGCGGCATCGAGGCTCAGGATCGCGGCCTCCGACACGCTCGGTTCGCCGTGCTGCGCGACGCGCCCTGCGCCGCCGCGCTCGTCGAGTGCGGGTTCTTGTCCAACCGGGACGAGGCGCTGCGGCTGGCGGACCCGGCGCATCGCGACCGGATCGCGCGGGCGATCGCCCAAGGGATTCTTGATTACGGCGCGGCGGTGCAGAAGGCGCGCCTCGCGATGGTGCCCTAGGTGGGGGAGCCGACCGGAGGTGGACGATGGGACGTCGAGGCGATGGCCACCGGGCGCGCCGAATCTGCCCACCGTGGCGTCGCGCCCGCCTGGAGCGGATTCGCCAGTGGTGCCGCCGGGAATTGCGCCGACGGCCACCGCCCTCGGATCCGCCCCGCTGAGGTGTGTGGCCGGCGTCAAGCGCGCGCGATGGTTTCGACGGCGCGCTGCGCGGCGTCGTAGTCGGGTTCCTGCGTGATCTCCGGCACAAGCTGCGCGTGCACGACGCGGTTGTCCCGCGAGAGCACGAGGACCGCGCGCGCCATCAGACCGGCCAGCGGTCCGTCCTCGATGCGGACGCCGTACTCGGCGCCGAAGGCCGGGGAACGGAACGTGGAGAGCGTCACAATCCGGTCGAGCCCGCCCGCGTCGCAGAACCGCGCCTGCGCGAACGGCAGGTCGGCCGAGATGTTGAGCAGCACCACCGTGGGCCACTGGGCGAGGGCCTCGTGGAAACGGCGCGCCGAGGCCGCGCAGACTGCGGTGTCGAGACTGGGCACGATGTTGAGCAGCTTGACGCGGTCGGCGAACCGATCGAGGCCGACGTCGGACAAATCCGCGGCAGTGAGCCGGAAGGGCGGCGCGACCGTGCCAACCGCCGGCAGCTCGCCGGCCAAGCGACAGGGGGTTCCGTGCAGTGTAACGGTGGCCATGGCGGTTCCTTTCTGTTGAATCGCTTCAGCGTACGTTCGCTCGATTGTTTTTCAAGTGAGGGAACGCTACCCTCGAGGGTTTGCGCTGCCGATCGGGCGGCGGAGGTGAATGAGGCATGATCCGAGCCAAAGTGGTGGGTGCAGGTGGATACGGCGGGGTGGGGTTGGTCGAGCTGCTGCTCGGTCACCCCGAGGTGCGGATCACGACGCTGGCGGCGGCCGCGGATGTCGGCGTCGCGATGAGCGATCTCTGGCCGCATCTGCGCGGGTTCTGTGATGTGACCATCCTTTCCTACGAGGACCCGCGCGCGAGGGAGCCGGCGGACGTCGTGTTTTTTGCGACGCCCGACGGGGTGGGCATGCGGTATGCCGAGGCCGAGCTCGCCGCCGGCGCGCGCGTGATCGATTTTAGTGGCGACTTCCGGTTTCAGGATCCCGCGCGGCACGCGGAATACGCGCGGCTGGCCGGTCGCACCGTACCCCATGCGTCGCCGCATCTGCTGCCGCAGACGGTGTACGGGCTGGCGGAAATGAAGAACCCGCGGCTCGGACCCGAGAGCCGGCTGGTGGGCAACGCGGGGTGCTTTGCGGTGAGCGTACTGCTGGGTCTGGCCCCCGCCGTCCACTACCGGCTGATCCGACCCGACCGCATCATCGCCGACTGCAAGACGGCGGTGTCCGGCGCAGGGAAGAAGCCGCAGGCGACCTACCACTATCCGGCGCGGTACGAGAACATGAACGCCTACCGCCTGACCGGTCACCAGCATGTGTGCGAGATCGAGGACGAGCTGCGCCGGATCTCGGGGGTGAACCACCGGGTGCTGTTCACCGCGCAGGTCGTGCCGATGTGTCGCGGGATTCTTTCGTGCCTCTACGGCGACCTGCTCGACGGTGTCACGCCCGGGGCGGTGATGGACGCCTATCGCGAATACCACCGAGGTCATCCGTTCGTGCGGGTCTTCGATCGCTCAGCGACCGTCGGCACCGCGCACGTCCGCGGTTCGAACTTCGCACACCTGGTGGTGGACGTGGACGAGCGAACCCGTACGCTGCGGGTGATTTCGCATATTGACAACCTCGTGAAAGGGCAGGCCGGCAACGCGGTGCAGAACATGAACGTGATGTTCGGACTGCCACCAACGACGGGGCTATGGAAGTTCGGGGTCTGCCCCTGAAGAGCGGCCGCTGGGGACGCTCAGGGAACCGGCGACGATGTGGGACGGTGTGTTGGGGCCTGTCCGGTATCTCTTATCGGATCTCGGGGGCGTGGTGGTACGGCTGGACCTGACGCGGCCGGCGGCGCAAATGGCCGCGCGGTGCCGGCCTCGATGGCGTTGGACGGCGGCGGGGATCCGTGAGGCGTTTCTCGGCGACCCGGCGCTGGCCGAGTATGAGCGGGGGCGGATTTCACGGGCCGAGTTTCTCGACCATGTCCGCCGCCGCACAGCGTTTGCTGGCACAGATGAGGAGTTTGTCGAGATCTGGCGCGGCATGTTTCAGCTGGAACGCGCGATCGTTGAGGCGTGGCGCGAACTCGTTGGGATGGGCGTGCAGCTATGGTACTGGTCCAACACCAGCGAGATGCACGTACCCTGGGTGTTCGATGCGTTTCCGGAGATTGCCGTTCACTCGGGCGAGGTGTTGTCGTACCGTATCGGCGTCACGAAACCCGATCCCCGGTTCTATCGGATCGGGCTTGAGCTCGTCGGGGCGGCCCCCGAGCAGTGCGTGTTTGTGGACGATGATCCCGATAATTGCGTGGCGGCCCGCGAATGTGGCCTCCTGGCCGTCTGGCACAGAGAGGCGCGTGCGACGGTCGCGGCAGTTCGGCGGCAGTTGGGCCTCGAGTGAGCGCGAGCAGAGACCGGCCGACGGGGCGCCCACCCGAAGGGGACCGGCGGCGACGACGGGGACGCGGGATCGCGCGCCGCGGCCGACTTGTCCACCGCAGGTCGCGCCGCTAGGCTAACCGCCGTTCCAGAGGCCTTCCGGAGGTTGTTCCATGGGCGGTTTTTTCGGCGTGGCGTCGGCGACCGCCGACGGCTCGAGCGACCTACTGTACGGCACGGACT
Organism: uncultured bacterium; assembly: GCA_938010045.1. Taxonomy (GTDB): domain Bacteria; phylum Verrucomicrobiota; class Kiritimatiellia; order PWTM01; family PWTM01; genus CAACVY01. Next base: position 17,297 of record CALLFZ010000040.1, on the reverse strand, counting down.
ACCACTCGCACCTCGGCACGATGCGCGGGGGGATGGCGGTGTGGCAGGACGGACGGATCACGCGGATCATCCACGACATCACCAACGCGCCGTTTCGCACGAAGTTCGAACCCGAGCAGCCGCGGCTGCGCGGTCCGGTCGGCATCGGCGTGATCAGTGACACGGACGACCAACCCCTCTCGATTCGCTCGCGGCTGGGGCATTACGCACTGGTCACCGTCGGCGCGGCACGGAACGCCGCCGAGCTGCAACGCGACGCCTTCCAGCGAGGCGTCCACTTCGCGGAATCTCGTGCGGAGGAGGTGACGCTGACCGAACTGGTCGCGATGATGATCAACCAGGGGACGGACCTCGTGGATGGGATCCGCCTGGTGCACGAGCGGCTGGAGGGGTCCTGCTCGTTGCTGCTGCTCACGGACGGCACGATCGTAGCGGCGCGGGACCGATGGGGGCGCACGCCGGTGATTCTGGGCCGGCGCGAGGATGCGTGGGCCGTGACGATGGAGACGTGCGCGTTTCCGAATCTCGACTTCGAGGTGGTCCGTGAGCTCGGTCCCGGCGAAGTGGTGCGGGTTACACCGCAGGGCGTTGAAACTCTCGTGCCGCCGTCCGAGACGCTCCGCATCTGCGCGTTTCTGTGGGTCTACTACGGCTATCCGGCCTCGACCTATGAGGGGCGGAATGTCGAGGACATGCGCAACCGCAGCGGCGCGATCCTCGCGCGGCGCGAAACGATCGAGGTGGACGAGGTCGCCGGGATACCGGACTCGGGCGTCGGGCACGGCCTCGGCTATGCGGCGGAAGCCGGCATCCCGTATCGACGGCCGTTCGTGAAATACACGCCGACCTGGCCGCGCAGCTTCATGCCGCAGGATCCGAACGAGCGGTCGCGCGTGGCGCGCATGAAGTTGATCCCGATCGCGGACCTGATCCGCAACCAGCGAATTCTGTTTTGCGAGGATTCGATCGTGCGCGGTACGCAGTTGCGCGACACGGTGCGCCGCCTCTTCCGCGCCGGTGCCCGCGAGGTCCACATGCGGCCGGCATGTCCTCCGCTCCTCTTCGGGTGCCCGTTTCTAAATTTCTCGCGTTCGCGCAGCGAATTGGACCTGATCGCGCGGCGGGTGATCGCACACATGACCGGCCAGGCCGCTGGGGATCCCCCCTCCGAGGCGATGGAGCCCGACTCGGCGTTTTTCGAGGAGATGTGCCGCCGCATCGCGGCCGAGCTCGAACTCACGAGCGTACGCTATCAACGGATCGAGGACATGGCCACCGCGATCGGCCTGCCCCTCGGCCGGCTCTGCACGTATTGTTGGAACCGTTGCGGCTAGCGCGGCCTTATGGCTTGGGCACCAGCGGTTCAGCGCTCCGCCGAAGCGCGTTGAGGCTCTTCACCATCAGAAACACGGCGACCGCGACAAGCAGAAAGTCCATCAGCGCTTGAATCCAGTTGCCGTAGTTGAGCTTCACCGCCGGCGCCCCGTGGGCGGCCGCTTTGAGCACGATCGAGAGCTCGCTGAAATGGACGCCGCCGACGAGCAGTCCGAGCGGCGGCATGATGATGTCGTTGACGAACGAGGTGACCACTTTGCCGAACGCGCCGCCGATGATGATGCCGACCGCCATATCCACCATGTTGCCCTTGATCGCGAACTCGCGGAACTCGGACGCGATGCTCATGTCAGTGTCCTCCGTCAGCCGCCCCGCGAGCTGGGCTGGGCTCCGGCGGCGGCTGCACGGCGACAGTACGACCGACTGCGTCTTCGGGACAAGCGGTCTCGGTGCGGTGCGGTGCGTGCGGGCTGGCTCTGCGTCGCTTGCGCCGGCGTGGGCGCATGGGGGAGCCGCTGAGTGGCCGGCGATGCGGTGGGGGCATGGTCGGGCGAAGTAAATGGCCGCCCGCCCCCGCGTCGCATCGAGCGGTGGTTCAGGTTGGACAGGGACCGGCGCTCCGGTATCCTGAAGCGGAATCCGCGGGCGAACCGATGAAGATTCTTGTACTGAATGGGCCGAATTTACAGCTGCTGGGCCGGCGCGAACCCGACGTCTACGGGCGCGAGACGCTCGACGACATTCGGCGTTCGCTCGAGCGGCGGGCGTCGGAACTGGGTGTTGAGATCGAGGTCCGGCAAAGCAATTGCGAGGGAGAGCTGGTGAGCTGGATCGGCGAGGCGGCCGGTCGGTTTGACGGTATACTCTTCAACCCCGCCGCGTACACGCACACGAGCTTGGCGCTGTACGACGCGCTGCGGGCGGCGGGGGTGCCGTGCGTGGAGGTCCACCTGAGCCATCCGGCGGCTCGCGAGGAGTTCCGTCGTCGCAGCGTCACGGCCGCGGCGTGCGTCGGAACGGTGGCGGGGTTTGGCGCGAGCAGCTACCTTCTGGCATTGGACGGACTGGTCGGGTGGCTGTCCCAACATCGGGCGGGCACCGGCGCGGCGTGAACGGGGGTGCGCGATGGACATACGCGAGATTCGGAAGATTTTGGATATGATCCGCGACAACGACCTCGCGGAGTTCGAGGTGGAGGACCAGGGATTTCGGCTCAAAGTGCGGCGACGGATCGGCGGGGAGATGGCCGTGACGGCTTCGGCACCGCCGCCCGCGACGCCGGGGGGCGTCGCCCCGGCCGTATCGGCGGTGCCGGCAGCCCCGCCGCCCGCGGCGGAGCCGGAGGAGGGGCATTGGCACACGATCACGGCGCCCATCGTCGGCACGTTTTACCGCGCGTCTGCGCCGGACGCGGACCCGTTTGTGACGGTGGGGCAGGAGGTCGACGAGAATACGGTCGTCTGCATCATCGAGGCGATGAAGGTGATGAACGAGATCAAGGCCGAGTGCCGCGGCATCGTGCGCCAGGTGCTCGTGGAGAACGCCACGCCCGTTCAGTTCGGCCAGGCGCTGTTCAAAGTGGAACCGCTCTGAGGCGCCGGGGGACCGCATGTTCGAACGCATCCTGATTGCGAACCGCGGCGAGATCGCGGTGCGGGTGATCCGCGCGTGCCGCGAGATGGGCATCCGAACAGTCGCGGTGTACTCGCAGGCCGACGAACACGCTCTGCACGTGCAGATGGCGGACACGGCGATCTGTATCGGGCCGCCGCCGGCCTCCGAAAGCTACCTGAAGATCGCGAACATCATCAGCGCGGCGGAGGTGGCGGACGTGGATGCGATCCATCCCGGCTACGGATTCCTCTCCGAGAACGCCCATTTCGCGGAGGTGTGCGAACGCTGCAAGATCGCGTTCATTGGTCCGACGCCCGAAAACATCCGTGCGATGGGCGACAAGGCCGCTGCGCGCCGCACGATGAAGAAGGCAGGGGTGCCCGTGACGCCGGGCAGCGAGGGGCTGGTGACGAGCCCGGAGGAGGCAGTGCAGGTGGCGCGGAAGATTGGATACCCCGTGGTGATCAAGGCGGCGGCGGGCGGCGGCGGGAAGGGGATGCGCGTGGCGCGCAACGACGTGAGCCTCGCGCAGTCGTTCATGACCGCCCGTGCGGAAGCCGAGCGCGCGTTCGGCAACCCGGCGGTCTATCTCGAGCGCTATGTCGAGAACGCGCGGCACATCGAGGTGCAGATCCTCGCCGATCAGCACGGGAACGTGGTGCACCTCGGCGAGCGGGATTGCAGCATCCAGCGGCGTCACCAGAAGGTGATCGAAGAGGCCCCCAGCCCGGCGCTCTCGCCCGACATGCGCAAGCGGATTCACCGGGCGGCCGTGCGCGCGGCCGAGTTTGTGAAATACCGCGGTGCGGGCACCGTCGAGTTCCTGTTCGACGCAGAGACCCACGAGTTTTACTTCATGGAGATGAACACGCGCATCCAGGTCGAACACCCGGTCACCGAAGAGATCACGGGCGTGGACTTGGTCAAGGAACAGATCCGCATTGCGGCGCACGAGAAGCTTGCGATCGGCCAGCGCGAGATCGAGCCCCAGGGACATGCGATCGAGTTCCGCGTGAACGCGGAGGATCCCGACCGAAATTTCGCGCCGGCGCCCGGCGTGGTCGAATTTGTGCACTTCCCGGGCGGGCGGGGCGTGCGGGTGGATAGTCACGTGTACAGCGGGTACACGGTGCCGCCGTACTACGACAGCCTGCTCGCCAAAATCATCGCGGTCGGCGCGACGCGAGCGGAGGCGATCGCGACCCTCTCACGCGCCCTCGCGGAGTTCACGCTCGAGGGGCTGCCGACCACCGCTCCGTTGGGCCAGGCACTGCTCGGCGACGCGCGGTTTGCACGGGGCGAGTACAACACCGCGTTTCTCGAGAACTTCATGCAGGAAAGTTTTCTGATCCGCCAGTCCGGCGGCGGAGGTGAGCCATGATGAACGAACGACGAACGGAGAGGGAGGAGCCCGTCGTGCATCCGCCGGTGTATCCGCTTCCGGAGGAGCGTCCGGAGGAGGTGCACGACCTGGGGGCGATCCATATCCACAACAGCGTGATCGCCGTGATCGCGCGCGAGGCGGTGCTGAAGGTGCCCGGCGTGGCGGACCTCGCGGGGTCGCTGGTCGACGACATTGCCGGCATGGTGGGGCGCAAGCCGCTCGAGCGCGGCGTGCGAGTTGAGGTCGGCGAGAACAGCCTCGTCATCGAAGTGGCGCTGGTGGTGGAATACGGGGCGAGTATCCCGAAGGTCGCGTTCGAGGTGCAGAGCCGCGTTCGCGAAGACGTCGAGCGGCTGACCGGTAAATCGGTGCGCAGCGTGAACGTGATCGTGCAAAGCGTACGATTGCCCGAGACGTCCCTCCGGCGCGACGGAGACGAGGGGCCCAGTGCGCCGCCCGTGGAGCCCTCCCCGTGAAGGTGCTGCGCGTCGCGCTGTTCGCGTTGACGTGGGCCGTGGCGGTGGCCGCCGGGCTGTATCTGGTGGCGGCTTCCGCGGCCGCGCCCCGACGCCGCGGCGGTCTGGATGAACGGATCGAACGCCGACCCGAGGTCGCGGCTCCAGCCGGCATTCTGATCGTCGGCATCGCGTGGCTTGCGGCGATGAGTCTGCGCGCGCGCACGCCCGGGGCCGACGAATTGATCTACGCGGGAGAGGGAGGCGAAGTCCGCATCCGAATGGGCGCACTGCGCGACTACGTGGCGCGGCTCGCCGGCGGTCTGACGGGCGTCGAGACGGTGCGCTGCCACGCCACCCGCGAGGGCGACCGGGTCCGAATCGAACTCGCCTGCCGGTTGCCGGTGGGGCGGTCCGCCGTCGAGTACGCACGCCAGATACAGTCGCTCGTCCGCCGGCGATTGTCGGACGAGATCGGCATCGCCGAACTCGGGGAGGTTCGCCTGCACGTGACGGGATTCGTCACGCCGAACGGCCGCAACTCGGAGACCGTGGACGGGTCGCCGGAGGTGGGTTAAGGATGGACTGGGACCGGATCGCGGCCGACGCGCTGGCGGTGTTGCACGAGAGTTTGACGCGCCTCCGAGGGCCGATCGAGGCGGCGTCCGAGCGCTTGGCCGACTGCCTGCGGGCAGGCGGCAAGGTGTTGCTCTGCGGCAATGGCGGCAGCGCGGCCGACGCCCAGCACATGGCTGCCGAGATCGTGAATCGCTTCCTGCTCGACCGCGCCGCGTGGCCCGCGATCGCGCTGACCACCGATACCTCCGCGCTGACCGCCATCGGCAACGATTGCGGGTTCGACGCCGTGTTCGAACGTCAGGTCGAGGCGCTCGGGCGGCCCGGCGATGCGCTGGTCGCATTCAGCACCAGCGGCCGTTCCCCGAACGTGCTGCGCGCCGTCGCGGCGGCCCGGCGACGGGGACTGTGGACCCTGGCGGTGACCGGTGGCGACGGCGGCGCGCTCGCGCGCGAGGCCGACGCCTCTCTGTGCGTATCCTCGTCGAGCCATACCCCGCGGATTCAGGAGGCACATCAGCTCATCCTACACCTCCTGTGCGAGCGGATCGAGGAACGGCTTGCCGGCGAGACGGAGTCTGCGAGATGAGCGCCCGGATTCCTGATGTGGTGGTGGTTGGGTCGGTAGGGCTGGACACGATCGCGACGCCGCGCGAGCGGCGCGAGGAGGTGATCGGTGGGTCGGCCGCCTACGCCGCCACGGCGGCCGCACGGCTCGGCGCGCGCGTTGCGATGATCGGCGTGGTCGGTGACGACTTTCCCGACGCCGAGCGGCGGCGGTTCGAGCGGCTCGGCATCGAGCTCTCGGGTCTGCAGACCGCGCCGGGTCGCACGTTCCGTTGGAGCGGCGAGTACCTCGAAAACATGAACGAACGGCGAACGCTGTGCACGGAACTGAATGTGTTGGAAACGTTCCGGCCCAAGCTGCCCCCGCCGTGCCGCTTCGCCCCGTTCCTGTTTCTCGCCAACATCGCGCCGGGACTGCAGCTGCACGTCCTCGGCCAAATGGCGCGGCGCCCGCGGTGGGTCATGGCCGACACGATGGATCTATGGATTCGCACCGCGCTCGAGGATGTGCGCCGGCTTCTGCGGCGGGTGGACTTGCTCACGGTGAACGAGTCGGAAGCCGAGCATCTCACCGGTGTCCGCGGGTTGCGCGCGGCGGCCGAGAAGTTGCTGGAGATGGGGCCGCGCTGGGTGATCGTGAAACGCGGAGAGTACGGCAGCGCGCTGGTGCATCGCCGGGGCATCTGCCTGCTGCCCGCCTACCCCGTGGCCGACGCACGGGATCCCACCGGCGCGGGCGACACGTTTGCGGGCGGCCTTGTGGGCCGTCTCGCGCTCGATCGCCGCGTGTCCGAGCGCGCACTGCGACGCGCAATGGTGTATGGCACCGTGATGGCGTCGTTCGCGGTGGAGGAGTTCGGGCTGGACTGGGTGGCGCGCGCGACGCGCGCGGCCATCGCGCGGCGGGTGGCCGAGTTGAGCCGGATGTGCCGGCTGAGTTGATGCGGCTCAGAGGACAACGCCGTTGAGGGCGTGGGTGCTCGAACGACTCGGAGCGATCGGAGAGGCGTCCGGGCCGTTGCGCCTCATTGAACGCGCAGACCCGATGCTGGCGCCGGGCGAGGTGCGGCTCCGCGTCGAAACCTGCGGGGTCTGCCACACCGAGCTCGATGAGATCGAGGGCCGCGCTCCGCCACCCCGGCTGCCGGTAGTGCTCGGTCACCAGATCGTCGGACGCGTGGACCTCGTCGGCGACGATGTGCCGGCGGACTGGATCGGTCGTCGCGTCGGCGTGGCGTGGATCGCCTCGGCTTGCGGTAGCTGCGCGCGGTGCCGTGACGGTCGCGAGAATCTGTGCCCCGAGTTTCGCGCGACGGGACGCGACGTGGACGGCGGCTATGCCGAGTACGCGGTGGCGCGCGCGAATTTCGTCCATCCCATCCCGTCCGCACTCGATCCGGTCGCGGCGGCCCCCCTGTTGTGCGCGGGCGCGGTGGGATGGCGCGCGTTGAAGCTGAGCGGCCTGCGCAACGGCGAGGTGTTGGGGCTCACTGGGTTCGGGGCGTCGGGCCACCTCGTGATGAAAGTGGTGCGCCGGCAGTGGCCGGCGACTCCGATCTACGTGTTCGCTCGCTCCGAGGCGGAGCGACGATTCGCGTTGGAATTGGGTGCGGCCTGGGCGGGCGACACGTGGGACGAGCCGCCGACGGCGGTGGACCGAATCATTGACACGACCCCGGCGTGGGGACCGCTCGTCGCGGCGCTACGGCGGCTGGCACCGGGCGGGCGGCTGGTCATCAACGCGATCCGCAAGGAATCGGCCGATCGCGCGCGGCTGGGCGACCTAGATTATGCGCGAGATTTGTGGATGGAGCGGGAGATCGTCTCGGTGGCGAACGTCACGCGCGCGGATGTGCGGGAGTTCCTGGCCGTCGCGGCGCAGCTCGATGTGCGGCCCGAGGCGCAGACCTATCCGTTCGAGGCGGCCAACACGGCGCTGCGCGAGCTACACGAACGGAAGATTCGTGGCGCGAAGGTGTTAGTAATCGGCGCCTGAGCACGGTGCCTGCGGTGCCCAGAGCAGTGCCCCCACCGAGGCCACGGGCTATGGGACCTTGCGCGGCGCATTGTTTTGAGAGATGGGAGGACGGGGCTGGATGCGGGTAGGTGTGCACTTGTGCCTCCACTTGTGCCGGTCCCCGTCCTGCGACTTGTGCCGGTCCCCGTCCTGCGCCCAGCGGGCTGCCTGCCCCCATCGCGGCTGACGCGGAGGGGACCGCGCCAGGTGCGCGGCCGGGATGTCATGCCCCCCAAGGACGTGCCTATCCCCATTGACATTCCGGCGGCCGTCCGGGGTTAGAAACCATCGGGCCAGCCCCGCGCGCGCAGACGGCGACCTGGCTGCCCGGCCTTCGCGTTTCAGCGTGAAGCCGCTCGAGATCGCTCACGGCTACCAAAGGGGACAGGCACCCGACAAAACGGGGGACAGGCACCTGACAAAAAGCCGCAGTAGATTGATGGCGAAATTGTTGAGTCATATACGCATGTGCCTGTCCCCAATCGAAGACCGCGGACAGGCGCCGCAAACGACGCGGGGCCAGACGAGTCCCCACGGTGAGCGGCACCTGGCAGCCACGGGGGCAGGCACATGGCGGCCCTGGCAGCCTTTGAGTTCGTTTGAGCGGTGTTGTGTCCCCAACCTGCGTTTGGTTTCCTGCGCCCATTATGGCCAATTATGGCCAAAGAGGCGCCTGTCCCCAACGGCGGTCCCCAACGGCGATTCCAGGGGGTGCTGTTCCGAGCGAGGCACCGGCGAATTGCGCGGGGGGTGAGGCAGAGGATACTGGCCTCCCTTCGCCGGCGCCTGGATTTCCAGTTGATCCCTCGCAGCGCAATCGGGTTCGTTCCGTGCACGCGGGTGCCGCACGGTTGTTGTAGCGGTGGGCGGCCGCTGCGCCCAAAGGAGTCGTGGCGGTTTGCGAATTCGCGCTCTCAGAATGACCAACGGCAATGCAGGTGGCTGTAGGTCCGGCGGAATCATGCCGGACCCGAGCCGGCGGGGTTTCGCGATTCGCTCCATGCCGGCCGATGCGGCTGTCGTTCTCCGTGCTTCCTGACCGCCGAACGTCGGATCTACGGCGGCGGCTGAGTGAGCACGGCGGGTTTAGGCGGCACGGTAGCTCCCGAAGGCTTCCGGTTCACACTCTGAGTCGGCACGCACGAGCCGGCGAATCTCATCATCCGCGCACCGGCGATGACAATCGAATGTTTCGCCGAAGGTAGGTCGGCACATCCACGTTGACGCCGTCCCGCACGGTGGGTGCGACGCCCGCAAAACGATCGGGATGGGTGGAGTCAAACACCAGCTTGGCCTGCCGTGCACGCCGACCGGAGGACGGGGCGTCCGTGACGGTGGCTCGGGCCGGCGTTGAGAGCGCGGTGGGTCGTTCCGGCATTTCCGTTGGCTCGGCGGCCAGCAGCGTCACTGCGATGCGCCCGTCCGCAAGGGTCTCATCCACCATCGCGCCCAGGGTGAGGCTCGCATCGGGACGAATCCGGGCGCGCAGCCCGCTGGCCAGGCCATTCACCTCCCGCAACGTCAGGTCGGCTCCGCCCGACACGGCTGCGAGCACAGCCGGCGACGAGAGCAGCACGGCTCCATGGTCCAACAGCGGCGAAGCGGACAGTTCGTCGAGCGCCGACTCGATTCGCAGATGGCCCGCCGTTTCTACGGAGGCCATCGCGAGCGTGGCCGTGTGGTCGGACGCCATCCGGCGCAGGTCCGACAGATCAATCGGCAGGAACGCCGCCGAGGTGAGAAGATGCCACAGCGAGCGGAGGGCGGTGCCGACGAAGTGGTCGGTCATCTGAAACGCGGTTTGAAGTGGCGTGCCGTCGGGAACCCATTCCGAAAGCCGCTGATTGGGGACCAGGATGACCGCGTCGGCCGACTCCTGCAGCGTAGCGAGGCTGCGACGCGCAACTTGGTAGCGGCGAGGGCCTTCAAACAAGAACGGCAGTGTAGCCAGCGCCAACACGAAGGCGCCCGCCTCCCGCGCGAGACGGGCCACCGCTGGTGCCGCGCCGGATCCTGTGCCGCCGCCGAGCCCGACCAGCAGCACGACGACGGAATATCCCTCGAGAAGCGCGCGCAGCTCACCGGTCGCGTCCGCTGCGGCGCGCTCGCCGACTGTGGGATCGCCGCCGGTGCCGCCGGCCGGCCCCGTCGGCAGTTGCACGGCCCGTTCGATGCCCGTCTCCGCCAGAACCTCTGCCCGCGTATGGACGACGGCCAGGTCGGGCATATCCGGCAGCTGTCGCCGGAGGGAGGCTAGCGTGCGGCACCCGGCGTGGCCAAGGCCGACCCAGATCGTCGCGAGGGGTCGGGCGGCGGCGTTCATGAGGGCGGCTCTCCGGTGAGCATTCGCAGCAGGAACTGTTTCAGGCTCGAGCGTGGGGGCGGCTGACTGCGCATTCGCGCGGCATAGCGCAACATACCGATCACCGCCGCATAGCCCGGTGCGGCGGTAATCTGCGAAAGGCCGGAGACTCGATGAGGGCGGCCGACTTCGCACGGCATGTTGAAGACCTGCGTGGCCAGTGTCGTGATCCCGTTCATCGCGGCGCCGCCCCCCGTCAGAATGATCCCGGCGCCGAGCTGGTGCAGGATACCTCGTGCGTCGAGGTCGGCGCGAATCCAGCGCAGCAGCTCATCCATTCGCGCGTGCATGATCGTATCCAGATCGGCCACGCGAATGGTCCGCTCGGGGAACAGACCATCGGCATGCAGCGAGACGACGCGGTGACGGTACGTGGGACGGGGCACGGCGCTGCCATGTTGAATCTTCAGTTGTTCGGCCACTGCGGGTGTGACCCGCAGGCCGCTGACGATGTCGTTGGTGACATGGTCGCCGCCGACCCCGATCGAACCGGCGTGAGCGAGCACCTGGTTCGCATATGCGATGCAGCCGGTCGTGCCCGCCCCGAGGTCAATCACGGCGACGCCGGCGGTTTTCTGTTCGGGCGAGAGCACGGCGAGCCCCGCACAGAGCGCCGAGAACGCAGAATCGCACACCTCAACCCCCGCCTCCTTCACGGCCTTCTGAAGATTCTGGATGGGCGTGGTCTCGCCATGGATGATCAGCATCGTCTGTGAGAGGACCTCGCCCCCCATCCCCTCCGGATTAATCACGTGGGTCTGCCCATCCACCGCGTAGCCCTGGCTCACACTGTGCAGGACGGTCCGATCGGGCGGCAACGAGAGGTTGCGGGCGATGCTGCCGACCATGTCCTTGTCCTCCGCGGTGATTTCGCGAGAACTGGGCGAAATATGCACAAATCCCGCGTTGATGGTACCCCGGACATCCGGGTTCGACACCACCAGATACACCTCTTCGATGTGCTCGTGGGAGTCCGCCTCGGCTGTTTCGATCACTTGCTGGCACAGCCCGACGACGGTGGGAAAATCAACGATCTGGCTTTTGCGGATTCCGACCGACGGCGCCTCCGCGCTGCCCAGAATCATGAGCGTGTCGTCATCGCGATTCTCCCCGACCACCGCGCGAATCCGGTGGGTGCCGAGCTCCAGCGCAATCAGAGGACCCGAGGCGGCCATCTTCTCACCCTGCGCCCAATGGGGCGACGCTGGCGTTCACTTCGCCGGTCATGTCGATGCGATACGGCCCCGTCGACGCGCCACGCCGATTGCGCAGGTGCCGCAGAAGGTCCGGAAGGTCATCGAGGCGTTCCAGCAGTTGGCGTCGCGGCAGCCACACCTCGTCGCCGGTGTCCAGCACCATCACGAGCGTTTCGGGATCGAACCGGCGCACCTCGCGCGGCGTGAGCGCCAGCAGCGCGCGACGGCGCGCGCAGTGGTCGAGCATCGCGAGCGCGTCGCGAAGCTCCGGAGAGACCAATTGAAGTCCTGGCCGCACGCCAGGCGTGGAAAACCCCCGCAACAACGGCAACGCGGCGGCCGACGCGTCACCGACGATCGTCCAGCCCTCGACGTCCACGGCGAGCGTCAGATCGGTGCCGGGCATTCGCAGCCGCGCCAGCGGCGTGCGCTCGGTCACGCGCACCTGAAGACCGTCTGGGAATCGCCGGCGGACCTGAGCGTCGCGGACGAGGGGCACGCTGAGCAGGTTCTCGCGCACTTGCCGCACGTCCAGCGCGAAGACGTTCTCGCCCTGCCGCACCCGCGCGTACTCGCGCAGCAGCTCGGGCGTGAGACGCCCGTCCGACGACACATCGAGCGTGCGAAGCGCAAACATCGGGTTCTGATACATGAGCGCCGCCGCGACTTGCCGCATCCCGGTGGCCACGGCCCATCCGACAAGCCACACCGAAGCGGCGAGCACCGTCAACACCGCCATCAACCGAACCAGCGACGGCCGCACCGTGGCGCTCGACGCGCGCGCCGAGCCGAGGCGCACGTCGCGGCGAACGCCGACGTTCGCCCGGCGCCCGCCCAGCCAGCGATGGAACAGGCCCCCGCGCATTACCCCAGAACACAGTCACATGTGGCCCGACGCCCCGGACCGCGTCGCGCGCGCGATCGCCGCCGTCTCGCAAGATTCAACACGGTTTCGCAGAGCTCCGCAAACGGAATGCCCGCGGCGGCCGCGGCGCGCGGAAAAAGGCTGGTCGCCGTGAAGCCCGGGATGCTGTTCAGCTCCAGGACGTGCGGTTGACCGTCCTCCGAGCAACGCAGGTCAATTCGCCCCAGCCCGCTCGCGCCCAGCGCCTGAAACGTCTGCCACGCCAACCGCCGCAGCTTCATATCCAGCGACATCGGGATGGGCGCCGGACACCGCAGCTGCGCCGCACCGGCCGTGTACTTGACCTCGAAGGTGAACATGCCACCGGGCGACACGATCTCCACCGGCGGCAAGACGCGATCGCCCAAAACGCCCACGGTCAGCTCGCGTCCGCCGAGATAGGCCTGAACGAGCGCCTCGCCGTTGGGCGACAGTGCCGCTCGGATCGCCTCGGGCCACTCGCTGTCTTTCCGCACCAGCGCGCATCCCACGCTCGAACCTTGGCGGGTCGGTTTGACCACCACCGGCAGTGGAAGCGGACTGCGGCCCAACGGGTGCCGGAGCATCACGCTCGGCGGCGTCGGAATGCCGGCTGCCTCGAGCGTCCGCATCGCCGCCGACTTGTCGAACATTCGGCGGCATGCCTCCGGCGACGAACCGGTGTAGGGGATTCCCAATCGCTCGAGAATCTCTTGCACCTCGCCGTCCTCGCCGAATTCGCCGTGCAACGCAACGAAAACGGCATCCGTGCGGGGAGGCAATCGGAACTGGCGACCGTTCACCACCACAAGGTCTACGTCATGGCCGAGGGAGGCCAGCCCATCGGCGATCGCACGACCTGAACGCAGCGAAACCTCGCGTTCGGACGAGGGGCCACCCGCCAGGACGGCCACGTGGTGAAACTCTCGAGCCATCGATCTCCTCTGCGAACCGGCGATGCTCGTAGTCCGTCCTCGGAACTGAACAGAGCTATTCATTCCGCGCAGTATATCCCTCCGCCGTTCGCCGTGCAGTTGTCATGGCCGCGATCGCTGGGGAGTGACCGAGCGAAGTACACGCTCCCGTTTCGAGGGGCGGCGGTCCAAAACGAGCGTGTGCCCGCCGGGCGCCGCTCGTGCCGCCGTTGGAGTGGGCTGCTCGGCGAAGCGCAGCACCGCCATGGACTGCCGCAATCCGCTTGGCCGGGATGGACCCGAAGTGGAATGTCCCCGACAGGAGTGAGTGGCCACACCAGCGGCGCTGCGAGCTGGGGGCGCGGGATTCGTGTTCCGCAGCTCACGGCGCGAAAGCGAAGAACGCCTCCTGGGGCACCGGCCGTTTCCCCGTTGCACAGCCAGCGAAACGGCCGGCGCCACCTGGCTCGGCTCATCGAATTTGTCTTGACTTGACACAGCGATTCAGCGATTCAACCATAGAATTGTAGCGGAGGATTCTGCGATGATCAGAGTGCGCTGGATGGTCGGATTGGTCTGCGGGGTGGCCCTCGCGGCGTCGGGGCAGACGCACGGTACGTGGACATCTGACGGGAACGGCTACTGGACAGACTCCGCCCGATGGGCTGGCGGTGACATCGCAAGCGGCGTCAATGCCACCGGAAACTTCGCGACGGTCAACATCACCGGCCTCCGTGATGTCCTGCTGACCAATCAGATCACGATCGGCCATTTGCTGTTCGGAGACGCCACGACTCCCAGCCACGATTGGCGGCTGACGAATAACATCGTGGACCTCGGCGGCGGTACCTACTCGACGGGCGCGCTCCTGCTGTCTGTATCGGCCGGCGTGCCGACGATCGGGGTGGTGAATCGGACCCTGCATCTTGGCGCGCGGCTCGATGGCACGCAGGGGTTTCGCAAGTACGGCGTGGGCAATTTCGTGCTCTGGAATACGAACGCCACCATCACCGGATCTGTGCAGATTGAAGGTGGGCTGCACCAGATCTTCGGCGAAGGCGCATATGGTCCCACGCCCGGCACGTTCACGCCGAACGCGGTCGTGTACTCAAACCTCACGGTCCAGAACTACGACAGCTACCTCGTGTTTTCGACCAATCGCGGCATCACTTTGCTCCCGGGCGGAATCGGCGTGTGGTTCCGCGTCGGCTGGGGCAAGGCGCAAACGAACTACTCGGCGATCACGGGGGCGGGACGGCTCGGGATCACGTACGACGGCGCCCATATGCTTCTGATGAGCCAGTCGAACGACTACACCGGCGGTACATGGGTCGGGGGTGGAGGATCTTGGTGGAATGACAATTCCTCCGTGGCCCGGCTCCGGCTGGGGAACCACGAGGTGATTCCGCACGGCGCCGGCCGGGGTGACCTCGTCATTTCCAATCTCGCGAACCCGGTTGCGAACAAGTGGACCGCTTGGCTTGAGATGAACGGCTACGACGAGACCGTGAATGGTCTGTGGGGCAATGGGTTTATCTCCAACAATGTCGCCGCGCCCGCCACGCTCACAGTCGGAGCTGCGGATGCGAACGGCGTGTTTTTCGGAACGATTGACGACGGGGTGAATGGCGCGATTTCGGTTGTGAAGATTGGGCGGGGCCTGCAGTTCCTTGCCGGCACGAACCGCTTCGATGGGTCGGTGACCGTGCAAAACGGTCTTCTCGGACTCGGCGGGGTGGGGCAGATTGGTGGTGATGTGAATCTCCACCACGGGGCGATGCTCAGCGTGGGTATGACGAACCTCCCCCAAACGCTGACTGTTCAGGGGACCATGAGGGCCACGAACGCGACGTGGATTCTCGATTTGTCGAGTACGACGACTCCCGGGTCCGGTGTCAACGATCTCCTGAATCTCCAGGGCTTGGAGGTGGTGGGGGCCAACCGCATCGTTGTGTCCCCGTTGGCGCCGTTGGCGACGGGCACGCCGTACACGGTGGTTCAGTATTGGACGCTCTCCGGTGGTGGCACGGTGTCCGCCGATGCGCCGGGAACGCGGTATAGCGTGGCGGTGGACACGCTGACGCCGGGAGAAGTGCGCCTGATCGTTTCGGGAGCGGCGTCAAACCTCGTTTGGGCCGGAGTCAACCGACGATGGAACCTCACCAACTCAGCGTCTTGGACAGCGGGCAGCGCGCTGGAGCGGTTCTACACGATCGACTCCGTCACGTTCGACGACAGTCAGCGCGGTGGATTCGTCGGCATCGAGGAGGGTGTGCGTGTGGGGGCGATCGTGGTGGATGGCAGCCGGTCGTACACGTGGGTGGGATACGGAGGGCTGGAGGGGGCGGCCGATCTCGTCAAGAAGAATTCCGGCGTATTGATGCTTCAGAACACCAACAACGGGATCGGTGCGGTTCGGGTGGAGGAGGGGACCCTCGTCACGATTCACGATCGCACACTCGGTGCAGACAATACGCGGCTGTACGTAACGAACAACGCCACCTGGGATCTGCGCGGCATCTCGAATCAATTTCGCGTTGTGACCGTTTCCGGCGCGGGTGTCGGCGGGCAAGGTGCGATCGTGAATAACGGCGGCGGTAATATGAGTGCGTTGCGATTCCTCGAGATCGCGGACAACGTGACCTTGGGCGGCTACAACCGGTGGGACGTGCGGAATACGGCGGGCACTGGCTTCGTGAGTACGCTGAATTCACCGTTCAGCGTCACGAAGGTCGGACCGTCACACGTGAGTTTCGTCAGCGTGTGGGTGGATACCAACCTCGCGGACATCGTAATTAAAGAGGGCACCTTCGCCCTCGAGGGCTCCTCGGCGGCGGGCGACCCGAGCCGGTATCTGATGGTGCATTCGAACGCGACGTTCCAGCTGTGGGGAACCCAACCGTTGAACAAGCAGTTCATCTTCTCCGGGGGGGCGCGTTTGTTCACCGGCTCGGGCAGCGAAGCGCAAAATCATCTTCAGAACTCGGTGGTGTTGACCAACGGTATCGTGCTGGCGGACGTGGCCTCGGGCAGTACCTGGAGTTTCAGCGCTACGGTCGGAGGCGACGGCGGGCTGTTGACCATAAACCCGGGCATCGTGCGGTTCAACGGGGCGGTTAACTCGACGGGTCCCCTGATCGCGCAGTCGGGCGTCTTGGTGCTCCAGTCGAATGCGGTGGTCAACGGCCCTTCGGCGTTGGTGGTTCGTGGCACCGGCCGGATCCTGGTGGACTACGGGCGGGTGAACATCGCCGACCGGATTCAAGATTCGACGCCGATCGTGTTGGCCGGCCCTGGCACGTTCAATTTGCGTGGGCCGACGAACGCGACTAGGAGCGAGACGGTTGGCAATCTCGTGCTGCTTAGCGGGCCGGCGACTTTGCTGATGGAGAACGGCACCGGCACGGCCAACCTCGGGCTCAATTTTTCGGGCCTGGCCCTACAGCAGGGCAGTCTGGTCGTGCAACACACTGGCGCGGGCACGCTGGGCCATCTCGACGGGCAGAGTGGGTCGCGCGTGTTTGTGGCGGGGCTCGCTGACGGCTTCGTGCCGTGGGCGACCTGGTTCTCGACGAACTTCATGTGGTATTCCTCGGCGCGTGGCTTGACCTCGATGGTACCGCCCACGGTGGAGTTCAATGGAACGGTAAACCAGTCGGGCCAGCACGTGAAGTTCACGGCGGGCAATTCGACGTACCAGTTGGACGACAATCGTTCCGTCGAATCGCTCACCATCACACCCATTGGGGTGGCCCAATACCTGGATGTGTGGGGCAACACGCTGACGGTTGCACAGGGCGGCGTGTTACAGAATGGCAATACGGTGTTTCAGATCAGTGACAGCAGCGGCGGCGGACAAATCACGGCCGGTGGCGGCACGCTCTGGTTCAACGTTGCGAATGCGGCGGCGACTATGCGGGTGAGCGCGGTGATTGGTGGTGCCGAGTTCTCGAAGGAAGGCGCTGGCACGATGATCCTGCTCTCTCAGGCGGCG
>CALLFZ010000039.1 GCA_938010045.1 uncultured bacterium | reverse complement strand
CGAAGTGGCTCTCCGAAGGCGGAAGCGACGGTTGAGGACACGGAAACCGAGGTTGTTCGGTTGTATGACGGAGGTGTTCGCCCTTTCCGCATCCAGCGCTCTCGTTTCACCCCTCAAAACAATCCGCAGCGCGATCGGCTCGTTCGCTGCAAAACAAGTGGCCTGGCCCTCCTCTTGGGGAGCGGTTTGGGCGGCGGGGGCACCGCCCCGTCATCTTCGCGGATTCTCTGCCCACGTAGACTCAGATCGGCCAACATGGAAAGCTGCCGTGCGGCCGTCGCAAACGGTAAGACCAACACGTCCTCTCGCCAGATCCAAACGAACCCCCGGCCGGAAATCCCTCTTGCGCAACTGGGCGTGACGCCTCGTAATCCGCCGGCGGGCGTGGGTGCCCCCAGGCGCCGAAGCGACGGCCATCGCACTTGCCTAGGGCCGGGAAGGGATAAGCCCGGCGAGTGAACCTGTCTGGATCGCCAAGTGGCAGATCACGGTCGTTCCCTGCTGTTTACGGACCTCAGACTGTAGGTGTTGCCCGGCTCGAACACTACCGGGGTCGTTCCGTGCGCCTTGCTCTGGTCCGGCGCGGCGGATACACCTTGGCCATTACGACGATGAGCGGGTGGCTAGCCAGCCTTGGAGAACGAACACTGCGGGCCGCGGAGCGCTGGACCCGCGTCGTCGCAACGGCCGCAGTCGCGCTGGCGCACGCCGTCCGGCCCGCCATGTGGCGCCCGCCGGTCCGCTCGGTGCTGGCGCGCCAGATTCTCTTCACCGGCGTGGAGGCGCTGCCCTTCACCACCATGGTCGCGGTCGTGATCGGGCTCGCCGTCGTTCTTCAAACCCAGGTCCAGCTGTCTCGGTTGGGTCAGACCGCGCTGATCGGTCCGATCCTCGCCGCCGTGGTGGTTCGCGAAGCCGGCCCGCTGCTGGTGAACTTCGTCGTCATCATGCGCAGCGGTACCGCGATCGCTTCGGAGATGTCCACGATGAAGCTCACCGGCCAGCTTCGCGTCCTCGACTCGCAAGGGATCGATCCCTTCCCGTACCTCGCGGTGCCGCGCGCGATCGGCGTCGCAACCGCGGTGGTCGGGCTCGCGATCCACTTCGTCGCGATCTCGCTGGCCAGCGGCTATGTCGTGGGCCTGCTGATCGGCGCGCCGATGGAGCCATGGGACCGGTTTGTGGACGGCATTGCGGCCGCGGTGCTGCCATCCGACGTGATCAACGTGCTGGCCAAGACATGGTTCCCAGGGCTCTTGACCGGCGTGATTTGCACCCTCGAAGGACTGGATGTTCAGACGGCCTGGACCGAGATTCCGCAGGCCGCCACCCGTGGCGTCGTGCGCTCGGTGGCCGCGCTCTTTTTCGTGCTGGTGATCGTCTCGCTGGTGACCTACCTGTGAGCGCGACTTCCTTCATCCTCGAGACGGACGGTGTTGTGGCGGGCGCGGCGCGGGCCGCGCCCGCGGCCCGCGCGCTGACGCTGCGACTTCAGCCCGGCAAGTGGGCGCGCCTCACGACCGAGAGCGCCGATTCCATCCCCATTTGGGCCGATGTGATGCTCGGCCTCGCGGAACCGGCGGCCGGCCAGGTGTGGTTTCTTGGGCGCCACTGGAGAGAGCTGGGGCCGGATGAGCAGGCCGCGTTGCGCGCGCGGGTTGGCCGGGTCTTTTCAGCCACCGCCTGGCTGGCCAACCTCGACGTGGACGAAAACATCCTCTTGGCCTCCCGGTACCACACCCGCCGGCCAGGGGCCGAATGGCGACGCGAAGCGGAGGAGCTGGCACGACGCTTGGGTCTGCCCGGGCTGCCGACCGGCCGGCCGGTGGGGGTGCCACCGGACGCGCTGCAGCAGGCGCAGTGGGTTCGCGCGCTGCTGTGTGCCCCTCGCCTGTTGCTGCTCGAGCGTCCCCTGCACGCGGCGCCGGCTGAGGCGGTCGCGCGGTTCGGCGAAGCGCTCGAAGAGGCGTTGGGACGCGGCGCGGCGATGATCTGGTTCGACCTCGAAGGCGATACCCAGCCGCCGTCGGCGTTGCAGCCGCCTGTCGTGCAAGCCAAAATCTAAGGAGATCGGCCCGTACCATGCCACCGGCGCCTTTCAAATTCCGATACGTGCGCGAGATCGTCGGCGTCTTCGTGCTGCTGGCGCTGGCTCTGCTGCTCGGCGGCCTCGTACTCATGGCCCGGGCACAGCGCTGGTTCGAACGCGAGGTCGAGCTCAGGTGCGTATTCCCCGCCGAGGGCACGTTCGGGGTGCAGCGCGGTACGCGCGTCGAGATCCTCGGGGCGGCGGCCGGCCGCGTCGAACGGGTGCGCGTGCTCGACGACGGCACCATCGAGGGCCGTCTGCGCATCCGCTCTGACTTCGCCCGCTTCCTGCGTACCGATTCCGAAGCCGTGGTGAAAAAGGAGTACGGTGTGGCCGGTGCCGCATTTATTTCGATCGCCCTCGGCGCCGGCGTGCCGCTCGCCATGCCGGACGGCGCAACGATACCGATCCGGAAAGACACCGAGCTGCTTGAAATTCTGCAGATCGTGGTCGAGCAAATCCAGGAGGCCGTGCTGCCCGTGCTCAAAGAGGTCCAGGCGACGCTCGCCGAATACCGCGGCCTCGCCGCCGATCTCCGCAGCCCGGAGCACGCGCTGCAAAAAATCCTGCTGGACGTGCAGCGCGTGACCGACGGCATCCAGGCCGGGCAGGGCTCTATCGGGCGGCTGTTGAGCGACCCCTCGATGGCGATCGAGGTGGAAAAGACCGTCGCCGAGACGCGCGCGCTGGTGGCGGACCTCCGCACAGCGGTCGCCGAGGCGCAGCGCGTCATCGACAACATCCGGGCCGCGTCTGAGGGGTTGCCCCGCGTGATGAGCACCGTCGAAGGCGAACTGCGCGACGTGCCGGGCGTTGTGCTGCAAGTGCGCGCGACGCTGCAGGAAACCGAGCGGCTGTTGGTGGGCCTGCAGCGACATTGGTTGCTGCGCGCGGCGATGGCGCCCGATTTGTCGCTGGCACCACTGCCCGCCGCGGCGGCCGGCACGCCCGCCGGGGAGGCGGCGCGATGAACCTGCCCCGGAGACTCGGTCTTGGGCTCGTCGCGCTGGTGCTGCTGGCGGGCTGTCGGTCGCCCGAGCCGTCCGTGCCCACCACCGCCGATCCCGAGGTGCGCCGCCTCGCCGCAGCGGCCCGACGCGTCTGGGAGCTCGGCGAACCTGCAAAGGCCATCCCGCTCTACCGAGACGCGCTGGCCCGCGCACGCTCACTCGACGATGCGCCGGCGATCGCGGCCACGGCCGGCAGCCTCGCCGTGTGCCTCTACGACCTGGGCGACGCCCAGGCGGCCGCCGCGTCCGTCCGCGAAGCTCTGGCGGCCGCCGAACGCGCACGCCACACTCGGGCGGATCTCTGGGTGCTGGAAGGACGCATTCGGCTGGCACTCGGCGCCGTGGACGAGGCCCAGCAGGCCGCGGCTCAATCGCTCGCCGAGCGGGCCTCGCCGGAGACGCGCGCGGGCGCGCGACTGCTGCTGGCACAGGTGGCGATGGCGCGAACGAACTCGGCCGCGGCGGCACAGTCGCTCGACGACGCGCGCCGCGAGCTCCCCCCCGGCGCCTCGCCGGCACTCCGAGCCTGGGCCGCCGAAACCGAGGCGGCGCTCCGCGAGCTCGAAGGTGACCCCCGCGGCGCCGCGCGCGCTTGGCTCGAGGCGGCGCACTGGCGCGGACGTGCCTCTCAAGCCGCACGCGTCGCACGCGCGCTTCTGGCCGCCAGCCGCGCCTTCGAGCATGCGGGCGCCCGGCTCGATGCGGCCGACGCGGCGGTGCGCGCCGCCCGCGCTCTCGCCGCAACGCGGCCGAACGAGGCCCGCGCTCTGCTCGACCGCGCCGCGGAGCTGCTGGGCGACGCCGAAGCGCCGGCCGTACGCGATGGGATCGCCGCGCTGCGCCGCGAACTCGCCGCCGAGAACACGAGGCCGTGAGCGCGGAACGATCCGCCGTCCCGTGGCCATGGCGTGTAGCGGCGTCGGTCACGCGGATCACGATCGGCACCGTGGTGGGCCTGCTGGCCATGATCGGAGTGATGGGCATGACAGGCGGCGTCGAGCCGCGGTTCTTTTACCCCGACCGGCACGACTACGGCAGTCCGGCCACCGTAGGCCTACCGCACCGCCAAATCGAATTCGCCAGCGCCGACGGTACCCGCCTGCACGGCTGGTTCGTGCCCGCAATCGGCACCCGCTGCGGCACTGTCCTGCACGCCCACGGCAACGCGCAAAACATGAGCGCCCATTTTGGCTTCGTGGACTGGCTCCCCCGCCGCGGGTACGACGTGTTCGCGTTCGATTACCGCGGCTACGGCCGGTCCGATGGCCACCCCACGCTGCGCGGCGCGCTCGATGACACCATCGCCGCCCTCGCGACCGTCCGCGCGCTGCCCGAGGCCGATCGCGAACGCTTGTACGTCATCGGCCAGAGCCTCGGCGGCGCATTGGTGCTGGCCGCGCTCGGCCGCGGCCACACCAGCGGCGTCCGCGCCGTCGTGGCCGACTCCGCCTTCAGCTCCCCCCGCGCGATCGTCGCGGACGTGCTCGCCGAGCTGCCCGGCCTCAACCTGATCCGCCACCCATTGGCGCGCTGGCTCATCTCAGATGAGGTCAGCGCGGAGGCGGTGGTGGCGAACATTGCCCCCCGGCCGATTTTGTTCATTCACGGTGAACGTGATCGTGTCATCCCGGTCAGCCACTCCGACCGCCTCTTCGCCGCCGCCCGTGAGCCGAAAACCTACTGGCGTATTGCGGGGCTCGACCACACTGAGGCGCTGACCCTTCGCGAGTGGCAAGACCGACTCGTCGAGTTTTTCGAATCCGCCGCCGCGCATTGCGGGGGGCCACCTCACGTCGCCCACGGGGTCGCATCGAAAGATTTGCAAATTGGGCTCGGAGCGCATGGAGTTGTCGCGCCGCGCTGAGGGACCCCAAAGGCCGAGCACTCGCGCGCGCGTCTCGGACCGGAGTCTTCGGGCCGCCCCGCCCGAAAACCCAGGGCAAGACCCTGGGCATAGGCACCGGGGACGTCCCGGGGGACCCGCACCTCGCGGGCTCTGGGACCGGCGCTGAGGACAGGCTGATGGGGACAGGCACCGTTGTCTCCTCGCGGGTGATGGGGACAGGCACGGACTTGGGCGGCGGCCAAGCGGTGGGCAAGTGTCTGCCCCCAGCGGGGCGCGGCCACTCTTCGGTGCCTGTTCCCGGTCGGCGATTTGCGAACAGCAAAAGGGCACTCGTATCCCGCCCCCTCGTCTCATCCATCCCAACAATCCCCCAGTGCCATCGGCTCGCAGTGCCCTTCGGGCGAGAAGGCGCCCCTTGAACCGCAGTGCCCCCACAAGGCCCCGCACCGAGGCGGATCGGCATACGTACCTCACTGACCCATCCTGAGTTCAACGAAACGTATGCGCGCTGCGCCGCAACCCCGCTGGGGGAGAACCAACATCCGCGCGCCATGGATCGCCGATCGGATCCGGAACCAGCTCGATCGAACGGATGCGGGACCGTGCGGACGCGGAGGCTCGCGAAGAGCTGACCGATCCCGCTCCGAAGGGCCACACGACCCCAACGCGGTTCGCGCGACCTTCGCACGACCCGCAGATTGGTGCGGCGCCGTATTTGCGATAGACTTTCGCACGGGGAATGCACATGAGTGACGAACTCCAGTTCGGCAATATGGCCGTCTTCTGTGATTTCGAGAACATCGCGCTGGGTGTGCGCGACGCGAATTACGAATCGTTCGACATCCGCCCCGTCCTCGAACGACTGCTGCTGAAGGGCAGCATTCTGGTTAAAAAAGCCTACTGCGACTGGAGTCGCTATCGCGCGTTCAAAGCCGCAATGCACGAGGCCGCGTTCGAACTGATCGACATCCCGCACGTACGTCAGTCGGGCAAAAACAGTGCGGACATTCGGCTGGTCGTGGACGCGCTCGATCTCTGTTATACGAAACCTCACGTGCGCACGTTTGTGATCATCAGCGGCGATTCGGATTTCTCGCCGCTGGTCAGCAAACTGCGCGAGAACAACAAAACCGTGATCGGCGTTGGCGTTCGCAATTCGACCTCGGATCTGCTGGTCTCGAACTGCGATGAGTTTCTCTTCTATGACGACCTCGTCCGGCAGCCGACGCGCGCGGAGCCGGCCCGCGCGGGCGCCGGCGAACCGGCGGCGTCCCGCGCGCCGCGCCGCCGCGTCCGTCCCGCCGCGGCGGCCTCGGCCGCCGAGCCGTCCAACCGCGCTTCAGAAGGCCTGCGCCTGGTCGTGGACCTTGCCGGCGAACTGCTCGCCGAAGGCAGCGGGCGCGATCAAGTCTGGGGTTCGATGGTCAAGCAGAGCCTCAAACGCCGCCGGCCGGACTTCAACGAAAGCGCCTACGGGTTCCGCTCGTTCAATCAGATGCTCGAAGAAGCCGCGCGCCGTGGATGGCTCGACTTGCGCCGGGATGAAAAGTCCGGCGGTTTCATCATCACCGCCGCGCACGGCGAATCGTCCTGATCCGTACGTTCCCGGGAGGCACCGTCTCATGCCGCCCGATCCGCGAGTGATCCTGCACGCGGACATGGACGCGTTTTTTGCGGCGGTCGAACAGCTCGATCACCCGGAACTGCGGGGCCGGCCAGTCATCGTCGGCGCGCCACCTGACCGCCGCGGCGTCGTCGCGGCCGCCTCGTACGAAGCGCGCGCGTTCGGCGTCCGCTCCGCGATGCCCTCGCGCGAGGCCGGCCGGCGCTGTCCGCACGGCGTGTTCGTACGGCCGCGCATGGAGCGATACGAGGAACTATCGCGGCGGGTGTTCGCGATCTTCGAGCGCTTCACCCCCCTCGTGGAACCGCTCTCAATTGACGAGGCCGTGCTCGATGTCACGGGCGCTCGGCATCTGTTCGGCGACGGCCCCACCCTTGCCCGTCGCATCAAGGCCGCGGTGCGCGAGGAGCTCGGCCTCACCGTCACGATCGGTGTTGCGCCCAACCGGTTCCTCGCGAAGCTCGCCAGCGAACTGGGCAAACCGGACGGCCTCGTTGTGGTGCCGAACGACCCGGCCGAGATTCGCGCCTGGCTCGCGCCGCTACCCGTCGCGCGGCTTTGGGGTGTGGGCGCAGCAACCGAGCGGCGGTTGCGCGCATCGGGGATGGCGACCATCGGCGACGTGCAGACCGTCCCGATGGATCGTCTGATCGCGCGGTTCGGCGCGTCCACGGCAAGGTGGCTGCGCACGCTGGCTGAGGGGCGCGACGACCGCCCAGTCGGCGAGACCGCTCCGGAGCAATCCATCTCGCGAGAGCGCACGTTTCCGCAGGACGTGCGTGACCGCACCCGGGTGGAGGCCGCGCTGCTGGAGCTCGTGGAAGACGTCGGCCGCCGCCTTCGGGAGCGCGGCTGGTACGCCGGCACGGCGCGTCTCAAGATCCGCTACGCGCCGTTCCGCACCGTCACGCGGCAGTGCCCGATCCGTCCGCCGGCCTGCGACGAGTTCACGTTGCGCGCGGCCGCGCGGCGTCTCTGGCAGGCCGAACGGCAGGGCAGTGCGGTGAGGCTAATCGGCTTCGGCGCCGAGCGGCTCGCGCGCACGCCGGGCGAGCCGACGCTGTTCGATGACCTCGACGCCCGACGCCAGCGACTCGAGCGACTCAGCCGTGTGGTGGACGAACTGAACCGCCGCTACGGACCCGGCGCCGTGGTGGTCCCGCGAGCTCCGAATCCGGACGGCTCGCCGCCAGCGGAGTGATCACCCCTCCTCCGTCCCGCGCCGCACCACCGTGTGCGCTCACTCGTTGTGAGTGGAGCCCCTTCGCCCGTTGGGATCATCGCGGCGCCGGCGGCCGCGTTCGGCGACCGACCGAGACGGGCGTGACCGTGAGGGGGCGCCGCGGCGGCGCGGCGCGGGCGCGCCGGTCAGCGGCCAGGCAGGGGCGAGCCGGGGCGCTTCGCGGACGATCTCTGCTCCGCGCGCCGCACGAGGTCCGGATGTTCCGCGGCGAGATCTCGGCGTTCTCCGGCGTCGGCGTCGAGATCGTAGAGCCCGATCGGCGCCGAGGGGCCGTGACGTCGCGCCTTCCCGCGGCCCCACCCGGCAGCCGGTAGCGAGCCGCGTCGTGCAGCTCGCAGTAGAACTACGGGCGCTGCGGCGCCGCGCCGCGCCGGATGATCGCTGCGATCGAGCGGCCCGTCGAACTCCGCGCCGGTCGGCAGCGTGACGCCCGCGAGTTCCGCGAAGGTCGGCCGCAGGTCCCAGTCCATCCCCAGCTCATCCCGCACGGAGCCCGCGGGTACAGTGTCCGACCACCACGCGATCGTCGGGTTCAGCCGGCCGCCCTCGTCGAGCGTCAGCTTGAACCCCCAACGCAGCCGTCCATAGACCGTTGAACCGACGAGCCTCGGTCGAGTCGGGCTCAAAGGCCGAGCGATTGTCCGCGCCGAACATCACGAGGGTCTCTGGCTTGAGTCCCAGTTCGACCAGCACGTCGAGCAGTCGCCCAACGTCCGCGTCCGTCCGGTTCACCAATGCAGCATAGTCCTGCGCCTTCGGCGTCCAGGGACGATCCGCATACTCGCCCTCATCCGGCACCTCGAAACGGCCGTGCGGCAGCGTCAGCGCGTAGAACAGAACAACGGCCGGTCCCGCACCGACCGCACCCAGGCCAGCACGTTGCTGGAGATGAAGTCGTGGGCATAGAGCGCGCCGATGCCGCGACCGTCATTACCGGGCAGTTCAAATCGCCGATCATCGCAATCGAGATATGTGGGAATGTAGCTGTGGGTGTGCCGTTGGCCGTTGTAGCCGCAGACATGGTCGAACCCGAACTTGAGCGGGCTGTCCGGCGTGTCGAACATGCCCCGGCCCCATTTTCCGACGCAGGCGGCGCGTATCCCCGCGACTTCCGTAGTCCGGAGATCGTGGGCTGACCGGCCGGCAGCGGCCTTTGGGCTTCGGGTGGCACCCCGCAGTTCGCGCGGATCGGGCAAAAGCCGGGGATACAGACCCGTGAGCCGCGAGGCGCGAGAGGGAGCGCACACGGCCGAGCCGCTGAAGGCGTGCGTGAGGGGCATGCCGTCGGCCGCCATGCGGTCGAGGCGCGGCGTGCGGATGTGGTGCTGGTCGTCGCCGCCGAGATCGGCCATCGCGAGATCGTCGGCCAGGATCACGACGAAATTTGGGTGGACGTCCCTCGTCCCACGCCGCGCCCGCCGCCGCGAACAACGCCGCCGCAACCGCCCGAGACTGCACTCCGGCCCTCCTGGACGGACTTCGGGCGACCTCCTTCTCGAACGAGGCGGCGGGGCCCCCGCCTGTTCAGGGCGCGGCGTGCGCGGGCGCGAACACGCGCTCGATCTGATCGAGGCCCACGCCGAGCGCTGCCCGCGCAATTGCATCGAGCGCCGCGCGCGGCCCGCGCACGTGGCAGGTGCGCGACACGTGCCGCAACGTCGCGCCCGGCGCCAGCTCGCCCCCCGGCGAGGAGGTCTCAATCTCATAGAACGGCCCCAGCGGCGGAAGGTTCGGCGCGGGCGGCCCGTCGTTGTAGGCGTTGATCACATCCCCGTTGTAAGGGTCCGTTTGCAACTCCCACGCGGAATTCACATACCTCGCCGGCCCCTCGGGCGGAACGTAGGTCACCAGCGTCAGCACGCCAAGATCCGCCGCCCAGCTGCCCGCGACGCCAAGCGAACGCCGCGGCGAGACGCCGATCTTGCCGCGCCGTGTGCCGTCGGCGCGGAAGAAGATATGGTTCCCCACCACGGCCAGATAATTCGACGGAATGCGGCCGAAGTACGCGTCGTTCACCACCGGCCCCACCACCGCCTCCGGCCCGGGACGCACAGGGATCACCACCGTCGTCGCGGCGGAGGGCCGAAACATACCGAGGATCCAGATCGAGAGCAGCCCCGTCTCTGGCGTCCACGGCGTTTCGCCCGCGTTGGTCAGCCGATTGTCCGTTTCGTACGCGACCCCCTCGATGCCGGCCGGCACTGACGGCGTCCAGGTGGCGAGCGCAGCACGCGCGTCGAGCAGCTGGATCGTCCGCTCGACCCGGCACACGCGGAGATGACCGCTCCAGTTCGTGAGCACAAACGTCTGCTCGAATCGCACGTGATCGCGCGCACGGCTCACCAGCTCGAACGGTTCCGTGTCAATCGGTGCTGGCACACGCCAGTGCTCGAATTCGAACGGTGCGCCCGGCGGAAAATACACGGAGAACTGCCCGCCCTCGGGCCCAAGCCAGAAGCGCTCCTCGCCGCCGAACACGTGGATGTGATCCTCGAGCGTCCCCCGTCGCTCCGCGGGCGGCCGGATCCCCCGTTCAATCACGGAGCGATTCAGCCAACCGTAGCCGGGCACAGCGCCGCTGCCGGATGTGCTGGTGGCCACGCGTCCCTGCCAGGCGGGCACCACCGCCACCCGCGCGCGCCCGCTCTCGTCGGTGATCTCCACCACCTCCACATGCCGTCGTAGAAAGGCTACATCCTCATCGTAGCTCGGCAGAGATGGCGCCATGTTGGTTGCTCCGCGGACCACGGAAGCGGCCGCACACATCAGACCGACCATGAGCCCCACGTTCATCGCGAACATTTCCGGAATTCTACCTGCAAGCCCGGGAAATATCCATCCGCCTCGTCCACCTTGGCGCCGGTCGTCCGAGCGCCACGCCGGCCTGCCCGCGACGCGCGAGAGCCTTCCGCCGGACTCGTCGGGACGGCCCCTCGAGGCACGGACCGGCCGGTCCACTCGGCACCGACGAGCCCTCGCCGCCAAACCCAATCGACCGGCGCCAACGGCGCGGCGGCTTGTGTTGCGCGGGCGGCGCGGCATGATTGGACATCATGAGCGAGCGCTCGATCGGATTTGACCCGGTGCGGATGAATCGGCCGGTACACATCGGCCGCCGCGATGCCCTCGTCGAACGCGCCGTCGCGCTTCTCTCCGTGCCCACCGAGACGCTCGATCTGGCCGGCCGGATTGCCCACACCGAGCGGATCATTGCCCTGATCGAGCGCGCGCTGCGCGAGAGCGCGCTCGCCGACCGCGCGGGCGAGGCCCCGCCCATGGAACACGACTTCGCGCACTTTCTACAGTTGATCCTCGAGAATGTGCGCTCCGCGGCCGCTTTTCTCAAAAGCACGGCGCAGATTGAGTCGCGCGAACAGACGTTTCTGCAGCAGTACCTCAACGTCGCGCGCGAGGAGGTGGAGCTCGCGGCGATGAACTACCGGCGGCTCTCGGCAGACGTGTTCGGCGTGCTCTGGCAGATGCTGCGGCTGCTGCCGATTCCGTACCGCGCGCTCCAAGAGAGCGCCCGCGAGACCTTCCGCGAGGACGACGTCGAACGCTACCGCCTCGCCTACGAAAGCTTGCGCGAAGAATTGGCCGGCGCAACCGACCCGGACCCCGCGGCCGCGATCTGAGCGCGCGCGGCCCCCCGCCGTGGACGTCACCGGCGAGGGCCGGTCCAAGGTTTGGACGCCGCGGGGCTTCGGTGATCCCATCCTTGGAGGGGCATCCCGTTTCAGCCGCCGGACGGGGCGGATTCCGCGGACGGCGGCCTCGCCACGACGTCGCGGGCGGCGCGGCGTCGAACGGCCGCGAACCCCCCGACCGCCACCACCACTTCGAACAACGTGATCATGAGCCAGGCGCGCGCGGCGCCGGTCGTGGAGCCGTAGGCGTGCAGACCGATCCCGAGCAGATTCACGCCGAGCCACGAGGCGAGCACCACCGCGACGGTGAGCACCGCACCGGCGGCCATCGTGGGATCGCGGATCAAACCTGAAGCGCGCGCGTGCAGTACCGCCGACACCCACAGGATGATGAGCAGCGCGCCGTTTTCCTTCGGATCCCACCCCCAGAACCGCCCCCACGAAAGGTCTGCCCAAACGCCGCCGAGCGTCGTGCCGATGAAGGTGAACACGAGCCCGAACGCAAGGCAACCGCGGATCGCGCGGAACTGCTCGGCGGCGGCCGCAATGCCCCGGCGGGCAGCGGTCCAGAGCGCGGCGTGCGCGATCGCGCCGGCGAGCAGGCCGCCCGCATAGCCGAGCATGATCGTCATCACGTGGGCGGTCAGCCATAGGTTCGAGTCGAGCACCGCAACGACCCGCGCCATCGTGTCACCCTCAGCTTCGTAGCGGCCGGCGACGAACAGCAGAATTGCCGCGACGACGGCCCCACCCCGCCCCAACGGCATCGAACGGCGCAGACGACCGAGCAGTGCCGCGACACCCGCCGCCCATGCGGCGAAGATAAACGTGGAGTAGAGATTCGTGACCGGCGGCCGCTCCATGATGAACGCGCGCATCGCCAACCCGCCACTGTGCAGCGCCGCCGCGGCGACGAGCAGCGCGAGGCCCGCCGCCCGTGCCGTGCGCGCGCGTCGCGTCGCCGCGCCGGCCGCCGCCGGCCAGAGCGCGGCGGCCAGATACGCGATCCACGCCAGCCGGAACGGCCGCACGCGGACCAGCCACAGCTCGGCCGCCAAATGCGTTCGGAGCCGCGGCATCGCGGCACATGCGATCACGCGGTCGCGCCATCGTCGCACCCGGTCCGCAAATGCCGCCCCGTCGCGCGCGCGCCACGCTTCGCCGATGGCGCGCCATTCGTCGAGCGCCTCGCGCGCGGCCGCATCCGACGCTGCCGCGGCCTCGAGGTCCGCTGGCGCCCGCCACTGCGCATGCGGCCCGGGCCCCTCCGGCACAATGTGCGGCACGCGCCCGCGCCGCAGCGACGCGTACAGCTCCACCGCCGACGCCAGCCGCAGCGCCTCGCGCTCGAACGCCGCACGCTCCGCAGGCGCGCGCGCGGAGGCCGCCGCCGCCAGCGCGGCCAGCCGGTCGAACGCCGGCTCGAGCTGCGCAAAGCTCGCGCGAAACCGCGGCCGGTCCGACGCCAACCCGAGCGCGTCGGCAAGTTCCGGATGGCCCACGAGACACACCGCCTCGGCCTCCGTACGTTCACCTTCGAACAGCACGCGGCCCAACCATACGGCGGCGTTCTCGCCGGTCGGCGCGCGGCCGCGCCCGGAGAGCTGCAGCAGCACGAGCCGCGCATACGCCGCCAGCGGCATCGGCCGGCCACCCTCGAGTACCGGCATCGATTCCCATTCGTGAAGCGCGGCGCGATCGATCGCGCCGGCGGCGCGCGGCGCCGCTGGAGCGATCGCGAGCACCGCCGCCAGCCACCCCATCCGGCCCACGCGGTTCATGTGGAGCTCCGACGCGGCCTCAAGTAGTGCGCCGCCATGCCCAACGCCATCAGCGCCGTCGCGAGGTACGGCGCCGGCCGGACGTGGTTTTCGCTCACCGCCAGCACCGAGATCTCGCGACCGTCGGGAGCCTCCGCGTACGACGACTGGTAGAGCGCAACCGCGCCATACATCAATGGCCGGTTCATCGAAATCACCACCTCCCGCGTGCGCCCGTTGTCGATCACCTCGACGCGGCTGCGAAAGCTACGCGGCACTCGCGTGTTCGGATGAAACGCCTTTTCGAAATCCAGCAGTCGGATCGCGAAGGGCAGCGGATACCGCGCGCGGCGAAGCTGAACGTACACCGAGGCGGGGTCGGCGCCGACGGGCGGCCCGAGCGCGAGCGCGTCGCCCTCGCCGATGAGCGCGATCCGATCCCCGCCCACACGCACCACCACCCCCGCCAGCGCACGCCGCGGATCGGCCGGCACCGGCGCCGACCGCACATCCTCCGGCGCGGGCCGACGCGGAAGCCCCGCGGTGTCCACCGATCGGTCCACGCGCTCGATCACCAACTCGCCGAGCCCGCCCGGCAATCCAATGCGGCCGCCCGCCGCCAGCCGTTCCCACGGGTGGGCCGTCACCTCACGAGCCCCATCCGGCAACGGCCGGATCACCGCCAGTTCCCACTCCGTCTCCGAGACCGACACCGCCGTGCGTTCTCCCTCGGCAAGCACAATGACCGTTTCGCGCGCGAAGTGACGGGTCAACAAGGCTCCCGCCATCATCAGAAGTAGGCCGAGGTGCGTGATCCACAATCCCACGCTCCGCCCCCGGAGACGGGTGAACATCGAGGCAAGCAAATGGACGCTCAGCACCGCGCACGAGCCCATCATGCCCGGCAACCAAATGCCGAACGGCCCGCGAAACAACCACGAGTGGAAGAACCGCTGCGTCGCGCCGTGCAGTCCGACCGCTGGATTCGCCTGCGCGAGCGTACCCCACACCGTCAGCACACCAAGCCAGAGCAGTCCCGCCACCGTGATGCGGGGATCGGCAAAGCCGCGCACATAGGCCTGGACCCGGCTGCGAACATCCGTCATGGTGCGCTACACTACCTCAGCCAGTGGTGCTGTTCCACTAATCGAGGCTGATCCGCCTCGAAGAAGGTGTGCTGTGATGTCTGTGCGGCGGGTGATCGGCGGACTCGTGCTGGCCGGATCCGTGCTGGCCGGAGCCCGCAAGCCCTCCGCGCGGCCGGATGAGCTGGCTTGGGCGGGGCGTACGGAGGACTTCTGACGCCCGCTCGAGGATTTCGAAACCTCGAATCGCGTCTGGCGCGTCGAGGGTCGTGAGGCGCAGGCGCGCTTCGAGCGCTCGCGAAGCCCGCGCATCGGAAGCGAGGGTGTCGCTCGTCGGACCGATCGCGGCACCGGTCCGCGCGCCGAAGTGCGGCTGCTCTGTGATCCGCCGATCGTGATCACGGGCGGCGTTGATGCCGTCACGCTCTGGTGCCACGGCAACACGTGGGGACGGCGCCCCGACCTGTCCACCCCCAACGTCGCGACTTCGGGATGGGCAATCTCGATATGTTCGACGCCGACCGCGGGGCCCGCGCCGACCTGTGCGAGGAGCGCTTGGACCGCTTTCTGGCCGCCACCGTCGCCTTCGGGCACTCGGGTTTTCTGGTCACCGAGGGCGGCGAACGGACCGCGCGGCGAAGCTACGCCATGACGCGCCCGCTGCACCGCCGCTACTGCCTCTCGGAGGCGGTCGACATCCAGCACGCCGACGCGAACGGCCGCTTCAAGCCGACCTCACGCGCGCTCGCCTCCGACGCAGTTCGCCGCAGCCAGGTCGCCGTGCGCTATTCCGACGGCACGTGCGTGATCGCGAACGGCCACCGCACCGCTCGGCTCCGGGGCCACATGTCTGGCCGCGACGTCGACCTGCCGCCGAACGGCTTCCTGGGGTGGACGGAAGCCGGCACCGCGGAGGTTATCGCCGCCGACCCCCGGGGCGCACGCGCGGACTACGCCGCGGCGCCGGACCTCATCTACACGTATGAGGTCATCTTGCCCATCGGTGGATCCGCCGGCTTCGCCGTACCCGCCACGCGAACCACGACGCTCGATGCAGACCGCCATCCGGTCGGTCCCGCCGAGCTTCGTCGCTCGCGCGGCCTCGTGGAGGTGATGCCCATCACCAACGCGCTGAGCTACCGCCTCGAATTCGATCCTACAGTTCCTGCGCCGCCGGAACTGACCGCCGAACGGTTCGAGGTGGTGCCCGGCGAGCGCGTGCGAGTGAACGGACACTCGATCCGTGAGATCGTGATCCCGCCCGACGTTCCCATCGGCCGGCATCTCGGGCGGCCTGTCGGTGACGGATGGCTGGATGTTCTGGTTGTGGCTCCTGTCGTGGTGTCCCTGCAGCTCGAGAACGAACACACGCTCGCGATCGCCATCGAACCCCGAGCCCCGAAGCCGATCGAAGGCACCGTGGTGGTGAATTCGCAATCGGATCGCCGTCGTCGGGAGCCCGGAAGGGCCGTGCACCTGCGCCACGCCGTGGAGCCGCCGGCGACGGGCGGCTGGCGGCGGATTCCGATCGAGGTCACCGCGGGATCCTGGCGAGTGACGACCGGCGCCGTACTATTCGCGGCGCGGGAGCATCGTTCGTTGGCCGACCTGCCTTCCCGCAACGTCGCGCTCATGCGGCCTCCGCGGCGCCGCGGAGGCCGCGCTCGACCCCGCCGCCGGCGCGCCAATCGAACTCGATGTGTGGTTCGACCTGTCCGAATGACTCGCCGTGCGAACTGTTGACGGTTACCCTGGACCACGATGCGCCCAACCGAAGCGACATTGACCGGGGCACTCGCGGTTCTAGCGGTGGCCGCGGCCGCGAACGAACTGCGTGTTACCTCGTCCTCGGTCTTCAATCCGTCCTTCCCCGCGGAATTCGCCCTGGACGGGCGGCCGGACACACGCTGGGCCAGCGGCTCGTTGACGTCCGGCCCGCAGTGGATCGCGGTGGACTTTGGGGCGCCGATCGTTCTGCGCACCGTCCGTCTGAGATGGGAAGCCGCATTCGCGGCGGAGTACGCGCTCGACGTCTCCGAGGACGGCGCCGCCTGGCATGAGATTGCGCGCCGATCGGATGGACGGGGGAACATCGAGACGCTCGAGGCCGCGGCCGCGGTCACCGCGCGGCACGTGCGCGTCGTGAGCCACCGGCCGGGACCCCACGCGCACGTCTCGCTCTGGGAACTCGAGTTCCCCGATGGTACCGCGGCCGCGCGCCTGGCGGCCGTCCGCGCCGCGCGCGAGCAACGGCTTCGCGAGACCGTGCTCGAACGCTGTCGCGCCGCCGGCATCCGGCAGATCGTGTTCGCCGCGCGCGAACCCGGGCCCGATGGCCACTGGTACGCGAATTTTTCGTACTACGCCGAGAGCGAGCAACGCGTGGCCTACCGCCCGCACGGCCGGCTCGCCGTGCTCGACCTCGAAACCGGCCGCGTGCACATGCTGATCGAGGATCCCGAGGGCACGATCCGCGATCCCGCCGTCCACTACGACGGCCGGACAATCCTGTTTTCGTGGCGTCGGGCTCGCACGCCGTCGTTCCACCTTTACGAGGTTCAGTCCGATGGCTCGGGGCTCCGCCAGTTGACGGACGGCGGCGGCCTCTATGACGACATCGAGCCTGCGTGGCTGCCCGATGACCGGATCGTGTTCGTCTCGAGCCGCTGCCGCCGGTGGGTCAATTGCTGGCTCACGCAGGTCGCGAACTTGCACCGGTGCGATCGCGACGGCCGCAACGTGGTGCCGCTCTCCGCGAACATCGAGCACGATAACACCCCTTGGCCTCTCCCCGATGGGCGCGTGATGTACATGCGCTGGGAGTACATCGACCGCTCGCAGGTTCACTACCATCACCTCTGGGCGATGAACCCGGACGGGACCGCGCAGCAAGTGCTGTTTGGCAACCTGAACCCCGGCGGCGTCTACATCGATGCACGACCCATGCCCGACGGCCGGTGCGTTGCCCTGATCCACTCTCCTGGCCACGGCCAGCGGGAACACGCCGGGCACGTTGCGGTCGTCGATCCCCGCGCCGGCCCGGATGAACTGCCGCGGTTGCGAGTGTGGACTCGCGAGGCCGACCTCCGCGACCCGTGGCCCGTGGATTCGAGCTTTCTGCTCGCCGCGCGTGGACGGCAGCTCGTCGGGGTGTTCGACGACGGATCGATCGTCCCGCTGTTTGAGCTCGATGCGCGGTTCGGCCCGGCATGGCTGCACGAGCCACGCCCGCTCACCCCGCGCGCCCGCGAGGCGATCGTCCCCGACCGAGTGGCCTGGGCGGCACCGACCGGCGAGTTTGTGCTCAGCGACGTCTACGAGGGCCGCAACATGGCCGGTGTGCAACGCGGCGAAATTCGCGAGCTGCTTGTGCTCGAAAGCCTCCCGAAGCCGATCAACTACACCGGCGGCATGGAGCCGCTCAGCTACGGCGGGACCTTCACGCTGGAGCGCATCCTCGGCACGGTGCCCGTGGAGCCCGACGGCTCCGCGCGGTTCGAGCTACCCGCCCTCGGCTCGTATCTGTTCGTCGCGCTGGATGCACAGGGACGGTCGGTCAAACGCATGCAAAGCTTCACCACGGTCATGCCCGGCGAGCGCCTGGGCTGCGTCGGCTGCCACGAGCCGCGCACGCAGGCCGCGCCTAACGTGAACGGCCGGCCCGTGCCGCTGGCGCTCACGAAGCCGCCGGCCCGCCCCCGCCCCGTCGAGGGCGTGCCCGAGGTGCCCGACTTCCCGCGCGACGTGCAGCCCGTGCTCGACGCGCTCTGCGTGCGGTGCCACGGCTACGACGCCACACCCGAGGGAGGGCCGCGCGCAGGCCGGTTGATCCTCACCGGGGACCGCGGCCCGATGTACAGCCACTCGTACTACATGATCACCATCGCCGGCCTCGTCGCGGATGGCCGGAACAACCCCCGCAGCAACTATCCGCCGCGCGCGCTCGGTTCCTCCGCGAGCCGCCTGCTCGCGAAGATGGATGGGTCCCACCACGGTGTGCGCGCCACGCCCGAACAGGAGCGCATCGTGCGCATGTGGATTGAGGCCGCCGCTCCTTATCCCGGCACCTACGCCGCGCTCGGCACCGGCATGATCGGCGGCTACCACGAAAACCAGCCGGTCAACACCGACTGGGATTGGCCCACCACCCGAGCCGGCGCCGAAGTGGTGGATCGCCGCTGCGCCGCTTGTCACAACGAACCCCACCGCCGGCTGCCGCGGGCGCTCTCCGACGAACGCGGTGTCTCGTTCTGGCGCCCCGACTGGAACGACCCAAGGCTGCTCACCAGCCGCCACATTCTGTTCAACCTCACGCGGCCGGAACGATCGCTCATGCTTCTGGCGCCGCTGGCGCGAACCGCCGGCGGCTGGGGACTGTGCACGAACGCCGAGGGACGCGCCGTGATCGAATCGCGCGACGATCCCGACTACCGCACCTTGCGGGCCATGATCGAGGCGGGCCGCCACCACCTCGAGCAGATCGGCCGGTTCGATATGCCGAACTTCCGACCCCGGCCCGAATATCTGCGGGAAATGAAACGGTACGGCATTTGGGACGGCGATCCGAACGGGCAGGATCCGGTCAATCCCTACGAGCTCGACCGCCAATACTGGGAGGCGCTTCGCTACCGCCCCCAGCCGGCCGCCGCGGTCGGATCTGAATGATCGCGGCCCCCTGAGTCCGCCAGCACGGCCTGCCCGTCGCGTTTCGCCCGATCAGACCCGGCCGCGCCGAATCAATTCCTCGGCGATCTGGATCGCGTTTTGCGCGGCGCCCTTCCAGATGTTGTCGCCACTGCACCACAGCGCCAGACCATTCTCCGCGCTCGGATCCCGGCGAATCCGGCCCACGAGCACATCGTACTGTCCCGACGCCGCGATCGGCATCGGATACTCAGCCTTCGCGGGCTCGTCCACCACGCGCACGCCCGGCGCGTTCCGCAGCAGCTCGCGCGCCTCGGCGGGATCTATCGGGCGATCGAACTCCGCATGCACCGCGATGCTGTGGCCATTGAAGACCGGCACGCGTACGCAGGTGGTCGAGATGCGGATCGAGGAGTCGCCGAGAATCTTGTGCGTCTCGCGCCGCATCTTCTGCTCCTCCGTGCTCTCGCCGGAGTCGTCCTTGAACGAGCCCACCGACGGCAGGAGGTTGAACGCGATCCGGTGCGGATAGATCTGGGGCGCGATCGAGCGGCCCTCGGCCCACGCGCGCGCCTGTTCGTCGAGCTCGCGCACCGCCCCGCTACCGGTGCCGGACACCGCCTGGTACGTGCACGCAATGAACCGCCGCAACCGCGCGGCGCGGTGCAGCGGCGCCAGCGGCATCAGGGCGATGATCGTGCTGCAGTTCGGGTTCGCGATGAAGCCCTCGTGCGTGTCGAGCGCGTCCGGATTGATCTCCGGGATCACCAGCGGCACGCGCGGGTCCATCCGAAAATCATCGCCATTGTCGATCACGATCGCGCCGCGCCGCACGGCCTCCCAGCCGAGCGTCTGCGAGGCGCCCTTCTCCCCCTCCGTGCCCGCGAAAAATGCAAACCTCGCGCCGTCGAACTCCGAAGGTTCCGCCGCGCGCACCTCGACCGGCTCGCCATCAATCACCTCGGTCCGAGGTCGGCGGGCGAGCACCTTAAGCGACCGCATCGGGAACTTGCGCGCGCGCAGCAGCCGCACCATCTCCGCACCCACCGCACCGATGCCCACCACCACGACGTTATACGCGCTCATGTGCTGTGTCCTTTCACCCACAGCCCGCCACCTTCAGTCCCCACCCGACGCCACGTGACTGGCCACGAGGTCCCCGACCTCCGTGGTCGTGTAGCCCATACGGCCCGCCGCAAGGCTCTTGAGCTTGTTCGCGGTGACGTACATCACCGCGCGCTCGATCGCCTCCGCCGCGCGCTCCTCACCCACGTGCTTCAGCATCATGCCGCCCGCGCAGATCGCCGCGAGCGGATTGATTACGTTTTTGCCCGTGTACTTCGGCGCCGACCCGCCGATCGGCTCGAACATGCTGACCCCGTCGGGGTGGATGTTGCCGCCCGCCGCGATGCCCATCCCACCCTGCGTAATCGCGGCCAGGTCCGTGATGATGTCGCCGAACATGTTGCCGGTCACGATCACGTCGAACCACTCGGGGTTCTTCACCATCCACATGCACGTGGCGTCCACGTGGTAGTACTCGCGTTTGACGTCCGGGAACTCCTTCGCGCCCATCTCGTGGAACGCGCGCTCCCACAGGTCGTACACGTAGGTCAGTACGTTCGTCTTGCCGCATAGCGCCAGCGTCTTGCGCGGCCGCCGGCGCGCGAGCTCGAACGCGTAGCGCAAACACCGGTCCACCTGGAAGCGCGTGTAGATGCTCGTCTGAATCGCCACCTCGTGCGGCGTGCCGCGCATGCTGAATCCGCCCGCACCGCAGTAGAGATCGCCCGTGTTCTCGCGCACCACGACGTAGTCAATGTGCTCGGGCCCCTTGTCCTTCAACGGACACTCCACCCCCGGATACAGCTTGACCGGCCGCAGGTTGATGTACTGGTCAAACTCAAACCGGATGCGCAGCAAAATGCCCTTCTCGAGAATCCCAGGCTTCACGTCGGGGTGACCGATCGCGCCCAGCAGAATCGCGTCGCACCGGCGCAGCTCCTCGAGCACCGAGTCGGGCACCAGCTCGCCCGTGCGCAAATACCGATCGCCGCCCAGATCGTAGTCGCGCAGGTCCAACCCGAACGAAAACCGCTGGGCCGCCGCCTGCAGCAC
This sequence comes from uncultured bacterium, assembly GCA_938010045.1. GTDB lineage: Bacteria > Verrucomicrobiota > Kiritimatiellia > PWTM01 > PWTM01 > CAACVY01. The sequence goes on along the minus strand of CALLFZ010000039.1, from coordinate 7,117 downwards.
CTTGACGGCCTCGCGCACCACCTCGGGCCCCGTACCGTCGCCGCCAATCACCGCCACCTTGTAGGTCCGACTCATGGGTTCGCCTCACTGTACCCGCGCCGCGCCGGGCGCGCAAAGGGCGCCTATTCTAGTGGCCGCTCCTCGGATTTCAACCAGCGCCGAGGCTTCACCGCCCGAGGGCGCTGGCTGCAGGCGCCGCAAGCGCTCGGAATGCTCCAACCATGGGACGGCCACCCACGCGAAACGTCCAAGTCTTGGAAACGACGGTCGAGATGACCTCACTCCAAGCGCGTCGAGAGCACACCCACGGTCGCCGCGAGCAGCGTGGCGTCCGCCGCCCCGCACATGCGGGATGACGGAGGCTAACCGCGGCGCCGTGACACGCGCTGATCGCCCCCCCTCCCTGCGACCGGCTCGAGCAGAGCTGGCTGAACTGCCGTACTCCTCGGCCAGAAACATCGGGCAGCTGTCGGCGATGCAGTACGACCGCCCGAAGTGCACGTCGTTGCCCGCGCTCCCCAAGCGCCCGCCCACAGGATGCGCGCGCCGGGGTCCTCGCTCCGCAGCTCAGCGCCGCCCCGGGCAGCGCGCGGCCGACGCCTCCGCGAGTCGCCGGACCGCCGCCCGCTCGGCGGCCGGCCACCGCCGGAACGGACGCACCGCCAGCGCCGCGTTCGCAAACCGCGGATCCTCCGTCACCTCGAGGCCAACCCACGGCGGCAGCTGCACCACCTCCCCGACCCGATCCAACTCCACTTCGGCCACGATGAGGCCGCGGTTGTCCCCCTCGAACACATCCACCTCCCACCACCGCCCGCCATACCACCGCCGATACCGCCGCTTTTCCACCGGCGCGCTCGCGCGCAGCGACCGCAACAACTCACGTCCGAGCTCCGCCGGAATTCGCGCCTCCAGTTCGGTGCGAACGTTGCCTCGGCGGTTGCGCTTCACCGCAATCCACGCTCGCCCCCCGGCTAACCGCACCCGCAGCACCCCGCCGCCCCCGAGCCCCACGTACACCTGACGAATCGGAACGCCCCGCCGTCCAGCCGGCACCGCCGCGCGGTCGGCAAGAAACTTGCGCTCGATTTCCACCGCCATGTGGCCAGATTGACGCGTTCCCGCACCGACGGCAAGCTGCTGCCCATCCTGGGCAGACCCTACATCAGGAGACGCAATGACTCAGGCAGAAGCACTCAACTGGTTCGTTCGAACGGTCCGCAGCCGCGACCGTGCCGCGCGGCTCGTGGCCTGGATCGTGGACTCACCCTGGCTGCCCGGCTGGATCGGCGCCGACACGCTGCACTTCTTCTTCGACACCAACGTCTGGATGCGCGCCTATGAACGGGCGCAAACGGAGCTGGACGGATCCGTGCTGATCCCCGGCGGCTGGATCGAACTGGGCATGGCCGCGGAGCCCTCCGGTTTCGGCGCAGCGATCCGATGGAACCGCCATGAACCCCCGAACGTGCTCGCCCATCCCGGCGGACTCGACGCCCTGCGCCGTGCCGATCCGCCGGATCCCGAAACCGACGGCCTCATGCCCGCGATCCTCGCCATGTATGAGCGGCGCGCCCCCGCGATGGCCGCCGCCGGCTTCCCACCGCGCATCGCAGCCGCCCGCGGGCCTCTCGCGATCGCTGGCCACCTGCTCGGTATCACCGAGTTCCTTCTCGCGACGCAGACCGATCCCGACGCGGTCCATGACCTCCTCGACCGCACCTGCGCGCTCGGCATCGCATGGCTTCGCGCGCAGCTCGCCCGTATGGATCACCCCCTCGGCGTGCTCGTGCTCGACGACCTCGTCGGTATGCTCGGTCCAGCCGATGCCGCCGTCTTCGCCCTGCCCTACCTGCGGCGCATCTTCGATTCGTTCCCCCATCTCGTCCGAATCTTCCACAACGACACCCCCAATCCCGCGGTGTATGACGGCCTGCGCACGTGCGGCATGGACGTATTCAACTTCTCGCATGAGATCGCCCTCGCCGAGGCGCGCCGCCGCCTTGGCCCCGACATCGTCCTGATGGGCAACCTGCCCCCGGTCGACCTCCTTGTGCGCGGTTCGCCCGACGCCTGCCGCGCCGCCGCCGAGGCGATCTTGGCGAGACATGCGGACCTGGCGCCCATGGTGCTATCCGCGGGCGGCGGTGTTTCCCCGGGCACCCCCGGTGAGAACCTGCGCGCCGTCATCGCCGCCGCGCGCGCCGCCGGTCCGGCTTGAATTGACGGTCGGCTTCGCTAGGGTTGGCCAGATGATCATGCGCCGTTGGGTCCATCCTCTGCGTCTGTGCGTCGTACTCGCGGCCGCGGCCGCGGGCTGCGTGACCTACACGCATCCGGACGAGCTCGCCGCCATGCAGCTCCGGCATCAGGAAGACCTGCGCCTCCTCCAAGAGCAGCTCCGCATCGTGCAGGGTCGCGTCGAAGGAGTCGAAATGGAAACGCAGCGGCTCGCCTCCGAACTCGAGGCGCTGCGTCGCGCCGTCGCCACCTCCGCCGATAGCGGCGCACGGCTCGTGCAACCCAAACTGCAGGAGCTCGAATCCCGCCTCGCGCGCCTTGACGCCGCCCGCGAGTCCGACCGCCAGGCGATCATCGACGAGCTCAGCAAACGCATGGCCGAGGCCATCAAGCGAGTGGGCGGCGGCTCGTCGGCCGGTCCCGCCGCGCGCTCCACCACCCGCCGTACCTCCGGCGCGACGACCGGCTACGAGCACGTTGTACAGCCCGGCGAGACGCTCTCTGCCATCGCGGCCGCGTACGGCGTGAGCGCCAGCGTGATCGCGCAGGAAAACAACATCACCGACCCCTCGAAGCTCCGGGCGGGCCAGAAACTGTTCATTCCGGAACGCTGAAGGAGGCCCCCCTCGTGAGCTCGATCTCCCGATTCTGGTTTCTCCGCAAGGGCACCGGCGCAGTGTACGGCCCCGTGGCCGAAGAAACGTTGCAGGCGTGGGCAAAGGATGGACGCGTCGCGCCCGAAGACTACATTTCCACCGACCAGGTCAGTTGGTTGCCGCCCTTCGAGCTGTCGTCGCTCGAGATGGTGTGGTTCATCGAACTGCCCGACGGCCTCGAGTACGGCCCGGCGCACCGCGACGCGCTTGAAGGTCTTGTCGCCGACGGATCTCTGCCCCCCCCTGTGCGGCTTCGCCATGCCGTCACCGGCGAACGCATCGTGCTCGGCGCCGAGGCCGGCGCGCCCGAGGCGCCGCCGCCGCGCGACCCCCTTCACAACGGCGACACCCAGCCCATTCCAGCCGCCGTGGCGCCGCCGCCGGTTGAGCCGCCCGCTGAACCCGCGCCGTCGGAGACCCCGCCGGAGACGCGCGCGCCGGCCCCCGCTGAAGCCCCGCCCCCCACACCCCCGCCCTCCACGATCGAGCCGGACCGCACCGTCGGTTGGCGGGCCATCGTGCACGAACGGGATCGCTTCGAACGCGAGGCGCTCAAGTGGAAATCACTCTACGAACAAACCGCAGCGCGGCTCGACGAGGAGACCGCCCGCTGCGAAGCGCTGCGCCGCGCCGCCGAACAGGAGCGCCGCGCCACGGACAGCGAGCACGAGCAACTGCGCCGCCGCATCGAGGACCTCTCCGCCGAGCTCGAGCGCGCCACCGCCCGCACTCGTGGCGCTGACGCGCAGATCATCGAGGCCTACCACGAGCTCGTGCGCAACTACGACGTGCTCGCCGCGCAGATCACCGCCAAAGAGGACACCGAACGGCACCTGCGCGAAGAGATCGCCGCGCTGCGCGCCGAGCACGAGTCCGCGCTCGCAACCGCCGCGGAGCGCTCCCGGCGCGAACGCGAACTCGCCGAGCACGCCCACCGCCGCCTCGACGAGCTCGAACGCGCACACGTCGAGCTGGTGCGCTCGTACCGCGAACTCAACGACCGCTACATCCGGCTGCGCGACTCGCTCACTACCCCGCCCGCGCCCGCCGCGCCGGGCCCGTCTGCCGATGCCACACCACCCCCCGAGGCCCCGTCCGGCGGATCAAGCCGCCTGAAACTCTGGCGGTGAACTGTCACGCCCAACATCTCAGGAACCGAACGCCATGAACCCGCTCCATTCGCTTCACCTCCGACACGCCGCCGCCGCCGCCCTGCTCCTCCTCGCTGCCGCGCACGGCCCCGCCCAGCCCGCGGCCACGCGCGCCCAGTCCGACGACATCATCGCCACCGGCCGCAAAGCCGCCCGCGTGCTCGCCGCGATGCTGCCGCGTACCCACCTGCAGCGCACCGAACTCGACGACGCGATCGCCGCGCGCGCGTTCGACCTTTTCATTGATTCGCTCGACTTCGACCGCACCTGGCTGCTCACCTCGGACGTCGACGAGTTCCGTCGCGACGTCACCCGCCTCGACGACATGCTCCGCGCCGGCGACCTCTCCTTCGCGTTCCGCGTCAACGATCGCTTCATGGAGCGCATGCGCGATCGGATCGAGTTTGTGAACCGCGTGCTCCTGGAGGGTATCGTCACAACCAACCGCGACACCTACGTGTGGCGCCGCCGCGACGCGCCGCGCGCCGCCGACACGAACGAATGGAACGAACTCTGGCGCCGCAAAATCACCAATGAGTACATCTCACGACTCGTCGCCGTCGAGCTCGCGCGTTCCTCCGCCACCAACGCCGCCGCCACGAACGCCGCGTCCGCCGCCGCCGCCCCCGACACCCGAAAGATCGAGCCGGACCTGGCCGACGTCGAGGGCGACCGCCGAGATCCCCACCTGACGCCAGAAGACTTCATCCGCCGCCGCTACCGCCAGTTCCGCACCGTCCTCGAAGACAGCGACGAGGAATCGCTGATTGACCGGTTCCTCTCCGCGTTCACGCAGGCGTTCGATCCGCACTCCGAATACATGACCGCCGCCCGCACTGAGGATTTCGACATCTCCATGCGCCTTTCGCTCGTCGGCATCGGCGCGCAGCTCAGCAGCGAGGACGGCGCCGCGAAGATCGAACGGCTCATCCCCGGCGGCCCGGCCGAGCGCGACGGCCGCCTCCAGGTGGGCGACCGCATCATCGCGGTCGGCCAGGGCGACGAGGAGCCCGTGGACGTGCTGCACTGGCCCCTCTACAAGGTCGTACGGCTCATCCGCGGCGAAAAAGGCACCCGCGTCACGCTCGTCTACTGGCCTGCCTCCGACGTGTCCGGCGCCACCGAACGGCGCATCACGCTCGTCCGCGACGAGGTCAAGCTCGAGGAACAGGCCGCGAAAAGCCGGGTGCGCGAGGTCGAGGCCCCCGGCGGGCGCCGCTACCGCTTCGGCATCATCTCGCTGCCGGAGTTCTATGCCGATTTCAAAGCCCGCAGCGGCGAGGCGCGCCGTTCCGCAACGGACGTCCGCAATCGCCTGCAGGACCTGATTCGCGAGGGCGTTCAGGGCATCGCGCTGGATCTGCGCAACAACGGCGGCGGTTCGCTGCCCGACGCGATCGAGATCGCCGGCCTCTTCATCCGCAGCGGACCGATCGTCCAGGTCCGCGACCTGCGCGGCGTCCAGGTCCTCAGCGACCCCGACCCGGCGATCGTCTACGACGGACCGCTCGTCGTGCTCGTCAACCGCTCCAGCGCCTCGGCCTCCGAGATCGTGGCGGCCGCACTGCAGGACTACGGCCGCGCCGTGATCATTGGCGACCGTAAGACGCACGGCAAGGGCACCGTTCAGACGTTGCTGCCCCTCGACAACCGCAACTCCGCGCTCGGTTCCCTCAAGGTCACCACCGCGGCGTTCTACCGCATCGCGGGCGGCTCAACGCAAATGCGCGGTGTGGCGCCCGACATCGTGCTGCCCTCCTTCCTCGACGCGATGGAGATTGGCGAGGAGTTTCTCCCCCATGCGCTGCCCTGGACCGTCGTGGACCCGGCCTACTATGCGGTGTTGCTCGACATGCTCCCGCCGCTCGACGTGCTGCGCGAACGCTCGGAGCGCCGCCGCGTCGAGTCGCCGGGCTTTCAGGCGCGAGCTGCGCTGATCGCGCGCTTTCAGCGGCGCATGAACACTGCCGAGATTTCGCTCAACCTCGAGGAACGCCTCCAGACCGCCCGGACCGATCGGGAGCTCGACGAAGCCCAGCGCGCCGCCACCCGCGCCGGCGGCGAGAACTCAGATGATTCGGCCGACCTGGTGTTGCAGGAAGCGCTGCAGGTGCTGCTCGACATCGCTCGCTGGCGTGAGGTCAGCCGCTCCGCCGAGCCGGTGGCCCGCACTCCCTGAACCAGCCCGCGCGGCCGCGGGCCCGCCGGCTGTGTCCCCACAGTCCGCTGCCGGAAAGAACGGCCATATGGCCACTTGATCCAGCTCATGCGCCGGGCCATACATAACACCCTCGCCAGCACCTCCCAGCCGGCCATCGTCGGAGCTACGGCAGCGAATTGTCACCGCCGTCGGCTTACCCGCAGCGCCGTGTCGGGGGGATAGTCTCGGCTCGCTCCGATTGCACATCCGCATTGCTTCACTGGCAAAACCCGAATCTGCGCGTAGATTCTCACTGACCGCAGATCAAAATCTGCGAACGAAGGAGACGAACACAATGACGAGATGGTTGGCGGTGATGGCGGCGATCGCAATGGCGGCGTGGACATCGATCGCGGCCGCAGGCTCGTGCTGCGGCGGCGACAAGGGCAAAGGCACGAAGGGCGGCGAGGCGCCGGCCCCAACCAATGCCCCGTCCGCACAGGTGCAGAGCCAGGCCCCTGCGGCGCAGTAAAGCCGTATTGATCCAACCGCCTGCCAGCCCGCTGGCGGGCGGTGTTTTTGGGAGGCCGCCGGTCGGATCCCTTTTTTGTGCCAAAGGCGGAACGGACATGCGATTGGAGGTGCGTGGCATGAAGTAAGGGTCTTGATCGTGGAGGCACAGAGGTTTGGACGGAACGCCGGAAACAGGAAACCAAGAGCAACAAGGAACGGAGACATGAGCAAGAGATCATCAACGCGAATCTTGGGTGTGATGGCAACCGTTGCGCTCGGGTTGTGCGGAGGGTGGCGGGCCAACGGCGACGAATTGGCCGAGCGGATCGAGAAACTCGAACAGAAGATCGGCGAACTCACCGCCGACGGGGGAGGCGCCGCGATGAAGGGCGAAGTTCAGATTCATGGATACGGCG
>CALLFZ010000038.1 GCA_938010045.1 uncultured bacterium | reverse complement strand
GGAGCTACAGCGGTGCCCGCGTGCGTGTCCGCCACGTGCCTGTCCCTAACGGCGGTCCGCCACGTGCCTGCCCCCAGCAGCCGTTCCAGGTGCCTGTCCCTAGCATTCCCCAACGGTTACGCTCCGGCGGCTGCCCGCGGTGTGCCTGTCCCCAACGGCGGTCCCAGGCGTTCCGCGTGCCTGTCCCCAACGGTTTCACTCCGGCGGCGGAGCGCCGGAGCTACAGCGGTGCCCGCGTGCGTGTCCGCCACGTGCCTGTCCCTAACGGCGGTCCGCGACGTGCCTGTCCCCAGCAGCCGTTCCGCGTGCCTGTCCCCAACGGTTTCGCTCCGGCGGCGGAGCGCCGGAGCAACAGCGGTGCCCGCGTGCGTGTCCGCCACGTGCCTGTCCCTAACGGCGGTCCGCGACGTGCCTGTCCCCAGGGACGCAATCGGCGAGTAGCGCGGGGGCCTCGAGGCAAACGAAATTCTTCTCCCTTCGCCGGCGCCTGTATTGGCCGCTTCCCCAACGGCGTAATCGGCTCAGGACGGAGGAATCGGGATTGACGTGCGCGGGGAGAACATGTATGGTCTTGGCGCCTTGATGGACGCGCCCCCTTCGTCTATCGGCTAGGACGGCAGGTTCTCATCCTGCAAAGACCGGTTCGATTCCGGTAGGGGGTGCCACTCCGACGGCTCCGCGGCTCCCGGTGTGATTTGGCGCAGCCCGACGGCGCGTGTCACAGGTCGGGTACGAAGAGCCCGAACACCAGCCGGCGACGTTCCTCCTTGTGTTCCTCAAAGAGGGATTCGAACACCTCGCGGACTTCTGGCGACGGGGCGGAGTCGGCCGCCCATCGGTAGAGGCGGAGAATTTGCTCGTCGAGATGCAGCGCCGCGCAGACGATCTCGGGCACGCTCATATCCGCGGTGATCCGGATCTGCTGGAGAGCATGCGCGATGTCGTCGGGCGGAGGATATTGATACCATTTGTCCAGCAGCGCCCGTGCGGTTTCGCTTTCGAATGCGGCGAGTCGTCGCTCCATGCGCTCCTCATGCGCGGCGAGGTAATCCATCAGCATTCGGATCCGTTCCCGGTCCGACTCTCGTTCGATGCGGTGGAACAGATCGGCGAGTTGGCGGTGAAAGGCGCGTGCCTGCTCGATGACGTCCCGCGTTTGCTCGAACGGCATGGGGTACCCCTATGGAGACGGGTCGCGCTCTGTGCGGCCTGTCTCCGCCAGCCAGCATACGTTGGAGGGGACGGATCGCCAAGCGCGGGCCGAAGTGGGGCGAGGAGCCGCATCGCGGCGCCCGCGATCCTCACCTCGCATCAGGGCGGGTTGGCGTCGCCGTGTTCCGCGGAGGAGAGCAGCACGTCGCCGCGGTATCGCTCGAGAATGGTAGCGATGTAGCGGCGAGTGGTGGAAAACTCAATGCGCTGCCAAAATTGGCGAGCGGTCGGCGCGTTGGAGGCCCACCGTTCCACAGGGATCCGGCCCGCGTTGTATTCGGCCAGCGCATAGGGAAGCGGGTCGTCGGTGCGGGGCGTCCAGCGATCCACCGCGCGCCGCAGATACCAGGTGCCCGCGCGGATGTTGACCGATGGCAGGAAGAGGTCGGGTATGGTGGGAACCGGCCGCCCCTCCGCGGCGGCCCAATCGGCGGCCGCGGCGCGCGTGACCTGCATCAGACCGATTTCGCCGCGCCGACCGATGGCCATCGGGTTGAATCGGCTCTCGCGCCAGATCACCGCGTGCAGCAAGTCTGCGTCCACACCGTACTCTTCGGCGACATGGCGAAGGATGTTGTCGAAGCGGTGGATCCTCCAGTGCCAGTACAGCGCGGCCGCCAGCACCACCACCGCGCCGACTCCGAGGGGCCAGCGCATGGCCCGAAGCAGCGTTCGAACGGCCGAACTCACCCCCACCAGCATATGGCTGCGCCTGCGGCGATGTCGAATTTGCCGCCGGTCTGGACGGAGGGAGCGGATCGGGGACGGGGCCGTGCGGGTCAGTGCCGGGGCGCGGTGATCCCGAGGCGCAGCATCGGGAGGACGTGGTCTCGAACCTCGGGGCTCATATCGAACAACACGAAGCCAGCAGCGCCGGCCCGGCGCGCCTCGAGGACCTGCTCGATCACCTGATCGGCCAATAGTTGGGATTCGCCGGCGCTGGCGCCGATGCCTTGCCAGATGCGGCCGGCCGCATTCGGCAGCGCGGCGTGGGCGTTGCAACGCGCGGCAAATCGCCGAAGGTTCTCGTCGTAGTTCATCGGGCAGACGAAGTCCACCCAGCCTTCGCGCAGCCAGCGGGGCCAGTCCTGGCCGACCGAATTGGGGCAATCGGCCGGTTCGGCGAAGACGGCGGCCGAGAGGGCGGTGGCGGGAGCGACGCGGCGCAGCTCGGTACGGACGCGGCGGACGAAGTCGGAGATTACGTCGGCGCGCCAGCGGCGATACGCTTCGGCGTGCGGGCCGTTGTTCATTACGTCGGCGGGCCAGCGGGCCACTGTGCGGCCGAGCGCCCGCTCGAAGGCACGGCGGGTGGCGGGGCTGAAATCGGCGTGGCGGCCCGGCCAGCGGATGTAGTCGAGGTGGATGCCGTCGAAGGGGTAGCGCGCAGCGGCGTTGGTGATGGCGGCCAGTTCGCGATCCGCGTTGGCGGGGATGACGGGGTTGAGCCAGGCCAGCGGCTGCCCGTTGGTGTCCACCTGAAGGGCCCCTGCCTCGCGCAGGCGCCGAAGTTCGGATTCCGGCACCCCCTCGAGATTCCAGCAGACCTTCCAGAGGTGCACGCGCAACCCGTGGCGTCGAGCGGCGGCAATCACGGCCGCGGCTTGATCACCCCGCGACCGCGCGGTGTAAGAGACCGGCACGATGTCGCTCGGAAAATGAGCTTGCGCTGGCCAGAGAAGGTTCGGGAATACGTCGGTCACGCCGGCGGCGCGCAGCTCGCGGCATGAGCGATCCCAGTTGCCCGGATACCAGCCGGTGCCGGAGTGATCCCAAATGCCCACGCGCTCGCCCTCGACGGGTGTCTGAATGCGCGCGTACGCCTCGGTGAGCAGGGCGCGCGTCTCGCGCACGGCGGCGACAAACGAGATCCAATCGCGTTGCGCGATGTGACGCTCCGCCTCGGCGCGACTCCGGACGGCGCGCCCGAGCAGCGCCTCCAGGGCCGGGGAGCCTGCTGCGGCAGCACGAATGCGGGTGACCGCGTCGTCGAACCCGCGGAACGAATCCACGCGTCCCGCCTCTTGCAGGGCGGGAGCGGCGAGCCATGTCCATGCTTGCGGCGCAAGATACCCCACAAGTCCGGCGAACAGCCACTGTTTGGCGGGGCCATCGTCGCTTGTGGGCACCTGCGTCATCCAGAATCCGTTCGAGGAGGCGACCCACGCGGCCAGGGGGGGCAGGTCCGTTGAGCTCCCGCTCCAGGTTGCAATTACGCGGGCGTCGGTGCGGGCGGGGGTCACCGGCAGGAGCTGGGTCGCGGTTTGGGCGATTTCGGACGGCCAAGGCCAGCGCTCGGAGTCCGTGAAGCGGAAGGAGGTCCATTGCAGCCCATTGGTCAGCCGCAAATGGGCGCCTGTCCGCACGCCCATCAGTTCGGCGAGACGCGCGTCGGCGGAATAACAAACGATGAGACGTCCTCCGCGGCGCGCAAACTCACGGACCGCGATCCACGTGCGGTCGGGAAGTTTAAGATTATAAGGGAGGATTGCGACGGACGACGCGCTCGTGGGCTCAAACTCGAGCTCCGGGATGAGGGTGGCTGGTTGCCCCATGGCCTCGAGCCAGCGCAGCACGCGATTGGCCGCGCCGCGGGCAAATGCGCGTTCGCCCGCATCGGGAAGCGACTCGCTGCCCACCAGGACAGTGACCAGCGGATCCGCCGTTTGAAGGTTGTGCAGCGTGAACTCCGCGGGTGTGGCGGCCGCGCGCCAGAACGACAGCCGCACGCGTCGGACAGATGTCCAGCTGCCAGGCTGCCCCTCCGCGCTCATTGAGCGCAACGGCAGAAAGACTCTCTGGCGGCCTGGCCGCCGAATAGGAACCGCGCCGACGTGCCATCCATTGCCGCTCTCAAAGTAGATCAGGCAGGATCGAATCGCCTCGGCATTTTCGACGGAAAACTCCAGCTCGAGCAGCGAACGATTGCCGGCGGACCAGGGACCGACTCGATCCCAGTAGAGCCGGTCCTGATCGGAGCAGTCGAACGCCAGCGGAAACCGCACGCCGTCAACGAGCCGCGAGGTCTCTGGCGCGCCGTTCCGTGGTGTCCACGTCACTTCGTCGGCCGAATCCGCCACGATGCCGGTCATCGCAAGCGCCACCAGCGCCCGACCGAATGGGTGAGCTGCCGTCCGTCGGCCGACCACAAGCGATGTTTTGGGCGGCGGCATGGGCACGCGAGTGTACCCATCGAACATCGAAGGTCAAGCACTTCATCGGATCGGGGTCGGAGGTGAAGTGTCTCGGGAAACGCTTCGGCGATGTCGTCGGCCGGCGGCGTGTGCGGAGATGGCAGAGGTGTGGGGACCCCGCGTTACGGGGGCGCGAACTGTTCGATGTGGCGCCGCCACGCGCCGGCGCCGCCCGCCCCGCCGGTCAGAACCATCCACGGATGCAGTGCCGGCTCGTGCCGCTGGTTCGGCAGTACGATCGGCGGCGGCACGAAGAGCCATCGCGCGTCCGCATGCAGGCGCCCGGTTTCGGAGTCACGCCAGAAATAGACCGTGGCGAACGGCGACGGGGGTGCAATCGCGCCCCAAAACCGTCCCGGTCCTTGTTCTTCAATCCATGCATGCGCCGCGATGGCCTTCCAGAGGTTCGGGGGGCGTCGTTCGGCCTCTCCCGCGAACTGCGGACGGGGAACGAAATACACCGATTGGATTCGAATTGGCGCGGAGTTGAGATTGCGGACCGCCGCCAGCTCGCACGTCAGCCACGGCCCGCCTCCGCTGCGCACCACCACCTCGCACTCGAACGGAGGGTTCGGCCCCGCGGGACGGACGCTGCAGCGGAGCGCGCTGGCGTCGTCACCGTCCGCGCCGGACCAGCTGTGGAGTACGGATGCCTCGATCCAGCGGGAGCACTGTTGCTCGTCCAATAGCTCCAAGATGATCGAGAGGGTGCCGAGCGGTCGCTCGGGGTCGCCCGTTAGCGATACAGTCCAGGGCGGGCTGGCACGTGGATGGGTCCGTACAGCGAGCGGGCCCGAGGAGATCCGCCAGACGCCGTCGCGCGCTTCGGGCGCGGGCGGGACTTCGTGCGCACGGGCACGGACGAAGTCGGCGGCGGAGGGGACGGGACGTCGCGCCGGTGGCGGTCGGGGCGGAGGCGGGGGGCTGCGCCGGATCGAGCCCGCCTCCCGGTGAAGGCGCGCGAACATCTCGGTGAGTAGCTCATACGGTTGGTCGTCTTCGTTGACGAGGCCATAGTTCGAATCCTCGGGAAAATGTTTCGAGATACCGAGGGCCGGTTCATCCACCCACATGAAGTAGTTGTAACCGATAACAAACGGCAGCGAGAGGATCGTTCGCGCGAACAGCTCGGAGGCGCGCGCGCGTTCGGCCTGGGTGTGGAACCGCTGGCCCGCGCCGTGCAGACAGGGCAGCCCGGAGTCGAGCGCCGGGAACGACCACTCCGTGATCAGCAGCGGCCGGTTGCAATATGACTGATATCGCGTCAGGTGTGACGAGAGCAACTCTCGCCGATCGGGTTCGAGGCGAGTCACAACTTCATCCGTGTCGAGATCGGCAAACGGATAGATGTTGAGCGAGACGACATCGCACCAGCGTCCCGCGGCCTCCCAGACGACGGAATGGGCGCCGGCCGTGCCGGCGAACCGGGAACCGAGGATCATATGGTCGGGATCAGCAGAGCGGATGGCGGTGGCGAGCACCTCGAAATATCGCTCGGCTGTCTGCCGAAGGAACTCCGTTTTGATCGCAATCTGCTCGCGCGTGGCCGAGGGCAGATGTTCAATGGATGAGAGCTGTTCCCAACTGTCGAGCCCGATGTGCCACGTGGCGCGGGCCTTGCCGAGATCATCGCCCGCGTGCCGGCGGATGAGCTCACAAACGGCCTGTTTGGCGGTGTTAGAAGCGGGCCGCCGCATGGCGGCATCAAACAGTCCGGTGGCCCTGACAACGTCGGCGGGCTCGGTCGTCCAACGGCCCCACCAGGCCAGCTCATTGTCGAGAAAATAGCCAATGAGCCACGGGTCTCCGCGGTTCGGTGCGCAGTGGCGCAGTGCCTGATATCGAGCCCATTCGACGAATTTCGGGTGGTACACGTTGGGGAACGCGGAGCACGGGCGACCCTCGTTGGGCGTGATGTGGTGATCGGGGCCGATGAGGCAGAACGCAGCGCCGAAGTTGAGATTGATCGAATACGCGAGTCCTCGACGCGCGAGCGTTGCCTCACTGCCGGCGCCAAGCGCGTTGAAGCCCCATGCAATCAACCGGGCAACGGTCTGGCTCTCCCAGACAGATCGGTCGGGATAGCGGGTGTCATTCTTTCGGCCATAGGGCGCGTAACCTAACGCTTCACAGCCGTGCCCGCGATACGAGACATGATCCACTCCCAGAATGACCATGCCGCGGCCGAGCGGATCCACGGCCCACCAGCGGCCGGCTTCATCGCGGGTCACGTGAACTGCGCCCCGCGTTGTGCTCGTCACGTCGGGGACGAACGAGTTCGAGGCATACGGAGGCCATTCGCGAACGATCTCCGGAGCGGGATTCGACCAGTCCGCTCGCACATCGCGCACCTCGGCGGTCAGCTCGTGCGCCATGATCGCAGGGCGACCGCACCGGACCGCGCCAGCCCCAAGCGCGTATTCGCGGACGAACCGGCGGCGGCCGTCGGTATCGCGGATTTCGCCGAGTATGCGATCCGCCGTCAGCTCCAGACGAAAGCGAAGGGGCTCGTCCTCGCGCCAAGCCACCGGCGCGGACTCATGGTGGACAACCCGCCACTCCGCTGACGAGGGCCAGCGGCCATCGAGCATCTGTCCGAGCTCGAAGTAGCGACGGCCACCGTCCGCGATCGGCGAGCGCACGAGATTGAGACGCCAGTACCGCTCTTCGCTCTCCCGTATGGCCACCCCGATGACGCACCATCCATCGCCAGTGGCGGTGTGGGGCACGATTGTGGCTTCGATGGCCACATTGGAGGCGATGGGAGCCGCACGCAGCTCCGCTCTCGCGTTTCGGCCTTCAACTCGGCTTGAGGTTGCAGAAAGGGAGGTCCAAACAAGCGGATCCGCGAACCAACCTCCATCCGAACCCGGGGGCGGCACCGGTGCTGCGAGGATGGCCGCCACGAACCCCATCGCCGCCGTCGCGGCGGCCAAGGGCAAAGATACGCTGAACATGGCTCCCCTGTATCTGGAACTCCGCGGAGAGTCAACTTGGTGAAACCTCTCTGTGTGTGTGTGGGGTGACGATAAGAGGCGGGGGTCTCCACAGTTGGGCTTCTCGGCCGCGCTCGCGTCGGATGCTTAGTCAGGATGGTTGGAGGCGGTGGAGATCGAGAGCCTGGCGACGGGCAGGAAGGTTGACGACCACAGGCACAGAGGTCGCGATCTGGCGGGCGTTCGGGCGAACAGGGGGCGGACAGGGACAGAGGTGACGCGCTGTGGGGACGAAGGTACGGTCCTGAGCCGGAATCCGGCGTCGCGGCAATTTCGGCGAACCCATGGAGTCGTAGGTTCTCCTCGGGATTTGCTGGTCATCATTGAGATCTGGACAATTTCGATTCGCTCAGTGGAAAAATGCGGCTTTTCGAGTAGGTTTCACACATGAAAACGAAGAAGCACCGATGCCAGCGGCGCGAGTTCCTCGCCTGGGCGGGAGCGGGGGTGTGGACACTTTCCGCGGCTCACCGGTTGGCGGCCGCGCCGGCGGCGGTCGGCACGAATACTGAAAGGAGACAGGTCATGGCACACGAACTGGTGAAACTTCCGTATGCGGTCGATGCACTGGAGCCGCACATTGATGCGCGCACGATGGAGATCCACCACGGCAAGCATCACGCGGCTTACGTCGCGAATCTCAACGCGGCACTGGAGAAACACCCGGCGCTATTCGGGAAGTCTCTGGAAGAGCTGCTGGGCGATCTTTCGGCGGTTCCGGAGGACATCCGCACAGCGGTCCGGAACAATGGCGGCGGCGTTCTGAACCACAACCTCTTCTGGCAGTTCATGACCCCGAAGAGCGCCGGCATGCCATCCGGCGAACTGGCGAAGGCGATCGAGAACGCCTTCGGCTCGTTCGATCGGTTCAAGGAGGAGTTCCATAAGGCCGCGCTGGGTCGCTTCGGCTCCGGCTGGGCATGGTTGGTCATGGACGGCGGCAAGCTGCGGATCGGTTCAACTCCGAACCAGGATAGCCCGGTGATGGCCGGCATCTCTGAGTTGCGGGGCCACATCGTGCTAGGGATTGATGTCTGGGAGCACGCATACTACCTCAAGTATCAGAACCGCCGCGCGGATTACGTGACGGCGTGGTGGAATGTCGTCAACTGGGACTACGCCACCGAGCGATTCCTGGCCGCGAAGGGTTGATCTCGAACTTGCGTCCGACGGCGGGCGCCCTGACCGTGGGGCGCCCGTTTGTCTGGGAGCTGAGGGACGCCCGGCCCATCGAGTGGCGGCCACCACGCGACGAGTCGAACACGTCTGAGAATGGTTTTGGCGGCTGATGCAGCAGGCCAAGGCGTGAGCGTGTCCCGGACGGGACAATGAATGCATCACCTGTTCGAATGGCGCGGCGGACTGTTTGCCGGGAACGCTCGACCGTGGCCCCGGGAGCGAGCCCCGGCGTGCTGAACGTGACGAGCGATCTGACGTCGCAAAGCGGCAGCACCTTCGAGGTGGAATTGCTCGGAACGCTGGCCGGAGAGTACGACCAGCTTCCGATGAGCAGCGGCGCAACGTTCACGGCCGGTGGAGGGCCACTGTCGGTCGCGGCGCCGAATCCGCTGATGCTCGGCTTCGTGTTCCCGGTGGTCATCGGGTGGGGCCCAATTGCGCCTTCGATGTTTGCGGGGCTTTCCGAAGGTGCCACGTTCTCGGCCGATGCCAACGTCTTCCAGATCCACTACGGTACGCTCTCCGGCCACGAGACCGCCGTGACGCGGACGGTGATCCCCGAACCCTCCCCGATGGCGCTGCTGGGCAAGGTGGCGGCGGCCGTTCCCCTGCGGCGGCGCCTCCGTTGAGAGCAGGCCAGTTGCACGGGCGGATCCTTCGGGCGAAACTGAACGAACTGATATGACGGATCCTGCATTGCAGAGAACGCCGCAGCCCAAGCCGCCATGGCTTCGCAAGCCGCTGATTCTCGGCGAGACTGCCGTCCGGCGGGTGGTGGCGGGCTCTGCGCTGCACACGGTGTGCGAGGAGGCGCGCTGCCCGAACCGGCGGGAGTGCTGGTGCGAGGACCGCACCGCCACGTTCCTGATCCTTGGCAACCGCTGCACGCGCGGGTGTACCTTTTGCGCGATTGACCGCCACCGGCCGGAGCCGCCGGATCCCGATGAGCCTCGGCGCGTGGCTGAGGCCGTGCGTGCAATGGCCTTGCGGTTTGCGGTGGTGACGATGGTGACGCGCGACGACCTGCCGGACGGCGGTGCCGCCGCGATGGCCGCCACGGTCCACGCGATTCGCGAAACCGTGCCCGATTGCCGTGTTGAAGTCCTGCCCTCCGATTTCGGAGGTTCGCTCGCTGCGCTGGAAACGTTGGCGGCGGCGCGACCGGACGTGTACGGCCACAACATCGAGACGGTGCGACGGCTCACGCCGGAAGTGCGGCGCGGAGCGGACTACGACCGCTCGCTGGCCGTACTTCGGGCATACCGCGAGAGGGAGCCCGAGGCGGTGCTCAAGTCGGCGCTCCTGGTCGGATTTGGCGAGACGCGAGACGAGGTGTGCGAAACGCTGGACGACCTGCGCGCCGCCGGCGTGGAGGTCATTGCGATCGGCCAGTATCTCCAGCCGGCGCGCGGACGAAGGCCCGTGGCACGCTACTGGAGGCCGGAGGAATTCGAGGCCATCCGCGCGGAGGCAAGTCGGCGGGGCTTCGCACATTGCGAGGCCGGCCCCTGGGTAAGATCGAGCTACCGGGCCGAACTCATGTATCGTGCCGCGCTGGCCGCTCGGGAACGCACCGGCCGCTGAGCGTTGGGCTGTTCGGTGGGCATCGGCTCGCCCGGGGCTGCGTGCTGCTGCAGTGGGGCCGGAGAGCGCGGCGCCGCCGTGTGATCCACGTGGTGTTTGGGCATCTTTGCCGGCCGGAGACTGCCCAGACTGCCGCTGCGCCCACGGCAAGCTGTCCCGGGCGAGTTCGATCTCTTTCGCGGTGCGGGGCAAGTGCTGCGTTCGAGTGCGACCGGTCGTCACGGTCGGCCGGGAGGAGCGATGGTCATCGACCGCGGCGAGAACCATCGCGCTGTGGCGTCGCCTCGCCGGCGAAACGTGCGCATCGCGGAGTTGGGAGGGCGGTGCCCCACACCGCGCGGCCCCGCCGGGCTGACGTCGGAGGCGCGAAGCCCGCCGTGCCGCGATCAGTCCAAACGGGGGCGAGACCCGACGGGCGTTGGGCCATGCCGCCGCCTTCCACAATCGTGGCCGTCCTCCATGCGGCGCTTCGCGTCCGGACGCGCCTGCCTCCCCGCGGGCCGAACACGGATTCCGTAGCCAGCGTCCTTCCCGGCTTTAACTCGAGCAGGGGCCGTCGCATTCGTCGCGGCTACCGGTCGCGGCCGCAGGGGCCGTGTTGTCGCGGCGCTTTGAATTCGGGGCCAGCCCAACGCGTGGTTCCAATGTTTGGACGACCCAACGCCGCGGTAGTCCAAGGCTTGGACGGGTCGAGTTTCCTTTAGTCCGCGAAGACCGCGTGCCGATTGCACGTAGGAGGCGGGCGCGCGTCGTGGGGTCGCATTCTCGATGGGCGGTAGGGGCGGTGCGAACAACCGATCAACTCGGAACCGCACGGAGGACGGCGCTCGCACACCTTTGGCGGTCGGCGCAGTTCATCTCTCACCCGGGACCGCTAGATTCATCGGCCTTGACACGGGGATGGTTCGCACCGATGTTGTCCGACCGGTCGTCGCGAACGGTGGCGGCTCGGAGGATACATCATGCTCACTCATACGCTGGGGTTTCCGAGAATCGGACTGAACCGCGAGCTCAAAAAAGCGCTGGAATCGTTTTGGAAGGGCTCGATCGGCGAGGGCGACGTAGAGGCGACCGCGCGGGACCTCAGGCTGCGGCATTGGCGGCTCCAGACCGACGCTGGGGTGGATCTTGTGCCGGTGGGGGATTTTTCGCTCTACGATCACGTGCTCGATACCGTTGCGATGGTCGGGGCGGTTCCGGAGCGGTTTGGGGCTCCGCCCGCGCTGGTGGACACATCGCTCTATGTTCGCATGGCACGGGGCGACCGTGACGCGGCGGCGATGGAAATGACCAAATGGTTCGACACGAACTACCACTACATTGTGCCCGAGTTTCGCTCCGGCATGACGTTCCGGCTTTCAACGACCCGGTTGTTCGACGAGGTCGAGGAGGCGCTGGCCGCCGGTGTGCGCGCGAAGGCGGTGGTGCTGGGCCCGCTCACTTTCCTGCATCTCGGCAAGGAGGTTGAGCCGGGGTTCGACCGATGGACGCTGTTGGATGGCGTTCTGGGGGTATACGAGCAGGTCCTTGCCCGACTGGCGGGGCGCGTGGAGTGGATTCAGCTGGACGAACCGATTCTCGCGCTCGATCTGCCCGCGGCGGCCCGTGAGCGGTTTGCGCCGGCTTACGCGCGGCTGCGTGCGGCCGCGGGCGGCGCGCGGCTGATGCTCGCGACGTATTTTGGCGGGCTCGGTGAGAATGCGCGCCTGGTCGCCGGGCTGCCGGTGGATGCGGTACATCTGGACTGCGTGCGCGCGCCGGGGCAGGTGGGCGGGTTGAATGCGTGGTTGCCGCCGCGCATGAGCGTGTCGCTGGGCGTGGTCAATGGCCGCAACATCTGGCGCGTCGAGGCAGATCCGACGCTGGACTTGATCCGGCAGGCCATCGAGCAACTCGGCGCCTCGCGCGTGATGCTGGGCACCTCGTGTTCTCTGCTGCACGTGCCGATCGATCTCGACGCCGAGACCGGGCTCGATGCGGAGCTGCGGTCGTGGATGGCGTTCGCGAAGCAGAAATGTGCCGAGCTGCGCATGCTGGCCGACGCGGCAGAGGGGCGTGCTGATCTCGCCCTACTCGAGGCGAATCGCGCTGCGTGGGCTTCTCGCCGCTCGAGCCCGCGCGCCGTGCGCGCGGATGTGCGTGCGCGGGTGGCGGCGATCACGCCGGACATGAGCCGCCGCGCCTCGCCGTTCGAGCAGCGGAAACGCGCGCAGCAGGCCGCGTTGAAGCTGCCGCTCCTGCCCACGACAACCATCGGCAGCTTTCCGCAAACGCCGGAGATCCGCGCGGCGCGCGCGCGTTGGCGGTCCGGCGCGATGTCCGATGCGGAGTATGCCGAGGCAATGCGAGGGTTTGTGCGCGAGGTGATCCGGCGCCAAGAGGAGCTCGATCTGGACGTGCTGGTGCACGGCGAGCCCGAGCGCAGCGACATGGTCGAGTACTTCGGCGAGCAGCTCGACGGCTTCTGTTTCACGCGCAACGGGTGGGTGCAGAGCTACGGCAGCCGCTGTGTGAAGCCTCCGGTCATCTACGGAGACGTCGCTCGGCCGCGGCCGATGACGGTGGAGTGGATCCGCTATGCGCAGGCGCAGACCAGCCGACCCCTCAAGGGCATGCTCACCGGGCCGGTGACGATCCTCGGCTGGAGCTTTGTCCGCGACGACCAGCCTCGTTCCGACACTTGCCGGCAGATCGCGCTGGCCATTCGGGACGAGGTGCAGGACCTAGAGGCGGCGGGCATCCGCGTGATCCAGATTGACGAGCCGGCGTTCCGGGAGGGCGCGCCGCTGCGCGCGTCGGAGTGGCCCGGTTACTTCCAGTGGGCGGTGGACGCGTTCCGGCTGGCGGCCTCGGGCGTGCGCGACGAGACCCAGATCCACACGCACATGTGTTACAGTGAGTTCAATGAAATCCTGCCATGGATCGCCGCCATGGACGCGGACGTGATCAGCCTGGAGGCCAGCCGCAGCCGAATGGAACTGCTCTCCGCCTTCCGGCGGCATGGCTACCCGAACGACGTTGGACCGGGCGTCTATGACATTCACAGCCCGCGGGTGCCGTCGGAGGAGGAACTCGTGGACCTGCTGCGGCGGGCGCTCGAGGTGATCCCGGCCGAGCGGTTGTGGGTGAATCCGGACTGCGGCCTCAAAACGCGGGAATGGCCCGAGACGCTGGCCTCGTTGCGGAACATGGTGGCCGCCGCGAAGCGGTTGCGCGGCGAGCTGGCGCGCTAAACCGCGGCTTGGGCCGTCTCCGTACCTCGGGCGGCCGGCTCACACGAGCCGGCGCGGGATCGTGGCCCGGATGCCGACGAGGATTTCGTAGGGGATCGTGCGGGCAAGGGTCGCGAGCTCGTCGGCCCAAATCTCCTGATTGCCTTGCCGGCCGATGAGCACGGCTTCGTCGCCGGCCCGAACATTCGCGTAGAGGCCCGCGTCGACGGTGATCCAGTTCATGCTCACGCGCCCGACAACGCGACAGCGGCGACCGCCGACCAGCACGTGGGCGCGGTTGCTGAGCGCGCGCAGATAGCCGTCGGCGTAGCCGGCGGACACGACGGCGAGGGTCGTGGCGGCCGGCGTGACGTAGGTTCCGTAGTAACCGACCGGTGTACCGGCTGGGACGCGACGCACATGGACGACGCGGCATTTCCACTGCAGAACCGGGCGCGTGAGCATGCGTCCGGCGGGATCGGCCGCACCGTATCCGTAGGCGATCAGGCCCGGCCGGATAGCGTCAAAGTCCCATTCGGGATGAAGCAGCGCCGCGCGGCTGCTGGAGACGTGTTGCATGAGCTTGCGACCTGCGATCGCCTCGGCCGCGGCCGCCACCTCGCGAAACCGCTGGACCTGCGCGGCACCGGGGTCATCCTCGCCGGGCTCGACGCGGGCCAGATGGGTGCAGATGCCCTCGATATGAAGTCCACGCTCGGCCAACAGCGGACGGATCTCCTCCACAGCCGACGTCCACGACATGCCGATCCGTCCCATGCCGCTGTCGATTTTCAGATGTACGGTGAGCGGGCGGCGGCGCCGGCGGGCCTCGGCGGCCAGCGCGCGACCGTGTTCAAGGCCGGCGACGATCGGTATGGCGCCGTGGCGCAACACCTCGCCGGTCTGATGCGGCAGAATGGGTCCCAACACGAGCAGGCGCGCCTTCGGTGCCGCGGCGCGCACCGCCGTCAATTCCGCGACGTGTGCGACTGCGAGCCATCGGAGGCCGCAGTCCGCGGCGAGGCGGGCGACCGTAGGCCCGCCGTGTCCGTAGGCGTCGGCCTTGACGACGAGGATGATGTCGACGCGGTCCGGAAGGGCGGCGCGGATCGCGCGCAGATTTTCGCACAGCGCGGCGCCGTCGATCTCCACCCAGCAGGAATCCATGGCTATCGCCGGGAGATCCGACCCGCGCCGTTGCACGCCTTGCAGAGCGATGAGCCGTGTCCGTTGCAGGCCGCGCAAGGAGCGCCGCGGTATTGGCCGGTGCCGTTGCAGCGCGGGCAGGGAATGGTGCCGTCGCCCTGGCACTTGCTACACACGCTGCCCTCCCCGGTCCCGCGGCAGGCGGTGCAAATGTTCTCGCCGCGGCCCTGGCAATTGGTGCATTCGATACACCCCTTGCCGTTGCACGTCGAGCACGTGCGCTTGCCCGTTCCGTTGCAGGTCTCGCATCGAATCTGCATGGCAGTGGCGCCGCGCGAACCCGAGGTGCGGCCGCGGCCGTTGCAGTCGGGGCAGATTTCGATACCGCCGGCGCAATTCGGGTTCGTACACGGCAGAATGCCGGCGCCGCCGCAGGCGGTGCACGACTGCGTTCCGATGCCATAGCAGCGCACGCACGGCACGCCGGCGGCCTTGCGCGCCGCGGCCTGCTGTTTCGGGGTCAGGGATTCCCATAGACCGGGCGGCAGCCAGAGGCCGCGGATCTCCTCCAGCCCGCGCTTCTGCTGTTCGGCGGCGAAGGTCTGGAGAGCCTGGGCCTCCTCGTTGGCGAGCTGGTCGTCGGGCGTGCGCGCGGGCACGCGGCCGGTGCCGCGGCAATAGGGGCATTTGCCGCCGACCACGACCTGGTCGACGACGTCGCCCTTCAGCGTGAGCGCCTTCATGCGCTGCGCGCCGGTGCCGCGGCAGACGGGGCAGGGCTGCTCGGTCCGCGCCAGTTGCCGACGGGCGCCCCGAATCAGAGTGGCGAGCGCGAGACGCTGCTCGGCGGTCTGGGGACCCTGAATGGCCAGCAGAGCGGCCGCGTTGCGCGCAAAGAGGATCGCGCCCCACAGGGCGCCCTGTTCGGTGAACCGTCGCGCGGTGGTGACCTGCTCGGCCACGACCTCGTCGCTCAGCGCCGGTTGGGTGCGTTCGGACGGCAGAGCATTGGTTGCCGGACGAGGCTCGGTCGGTTCGGGACGTGGCGGCACGAGGACCGCAGGCAGAAGGGCATTGCAGTGCGTGCACCGCTCCTCGCTGCCCGTGGCCTCATGACCGCACGAGGGGCAGATGCGCAGCGCGGCCCACACGACGGAAGTGCTCACCGCCACCAGCAGCGCCCATTGTCGTAGACTCGGAACCTGCATCTGGCTCTCCGGACTCGCCCGCCGCCGGGCGCCTGCAATATCCTGGGTGCTCAGGCGTTTTATATCACGGAGCGAGCCGGCGATGCGAGGTGTTCGCCAGCGGCGGAATGGACGGCGCGGGCAGGCGCTGGTGGAGTTTGTCGCGATGGCCGCGATGCTCATGCTGGTACTTTTGATGCTGGCCTTGCTGCTGTACACGTTCCGCGAGTACGGCGGACGGGTAATGGATCTGGTGGGGTCGGAGTACCCCTGAGGTGTGGGTTCACGGGTTGGCGTGGACCGAAAAAAGGTCTAGTGTAATGAGCGACACGGGGGTGTCCCCGGAGGATGCAGCCATGAAGAGCCGTCGGTTGAAGAAGCGGGGGCAGGCGCTGACAGAGTACATCATCATCGTGGTGATCGTCGCGCTGGCCGCGATCGCGATCGTTGCGATTTTCAGCGACACGATCCGCGAGAAGTTCGCCGGCGCGGTGGAGGAGCTGGGCGGTGATTCGGCCGCAAAGGACGCGGCGATGGACGTCAGCTCCCACCAGTACCTGAAAGACCTCGACCGGGACGGGGCGCGTAACAATTGATCCGCGCGCCCGGGGCGGGGCGGAGTGTGGAGGATGACCACGGACCGCCGAGGCCGCCGCGGACAGTCGCTGATCGAGGCGCTGATCGTCATTGTGATCGGCTGCCTGATCTGTTTTGGCGCGTTTCAGATTTCGCAGCTCTACGCGGGCCGGGCGGTGCTCTCCTATACGGCTGCGGCCGCCGCGCGCGCGCGCAGCGTCGGCTTGAATGACTTCATGGTCTACAAGGTCACGCGCGCCGCCGCCATTCCGAACGCAGGGAGGATCGTCGAGCCGCAGGTGCAGCGTGGAGGCGGACTGGCGACGCTGGTCCGCGACCCGGCTCCCGGGCGGGTAGGGCGGCTATGGGGTCTGGCGCTGGCGGCGGATCCGACGTCGCCCCAGGCGGCGCTCGAGCGTTCACGGATTCCGCTCTATCTCGGCGCGACCCGGTGGGGAGATCTGCCCGCCATTCTCGACTACGAGAACTGGGATGACATCCACTATGTGGAGGGGCCGGGTTCCGAGACTCTGTTGATGGCCGCAGCGCACCAGCGCTACGAGCTGGTGTGGCCTTTTGTGCGGGCCTTTTACGCGGGCAGCCGCGTGCCGTTGCGCAGCGGGCTGGACCAAGAGTTTCTGATCCGCGACAAGCACTATCCGCTCTATCTGCAGGAATGAAACCGAGACCGCCACACCGGCGCCGCGCGGGCCAGACGCTGATCTATCTACTGATGATCTGCGTGATCCTCGCACTCGTGGTGCTGTGGAACTTCGACCTCCACAAGGTCATCTCGGTGAAGTTGCGGGCACAAACGGCCGGCGACGCAGCGGCGCTGGCGGCGGCGCGCTGGCAGGGGATCGCGCTGAACCTGATCGGGCAGCTCAACGTGCTGCAGGCGGTCGCGATCCACGAGGGCATCGCACGCGGCCAGACCGAATTTCCCGAGGCGGAGCTGCTCGGCGAACTCGCTGCGCGGATGTGCTACGTGGGACCGGTCACCGCGCTGGCGGCGTCGCAGCTCGCCGCAAAGAATAATCGCATATTCAACAACCCTGAATTTACTGCGCTACTCGCGAGCCACGCGGAGCAGGTGGTCCAAGAGTATCCGAACCAGTTCCCGATCCAGCCCTGGACGAACGCTCCCTCGCCGCCCACCGCGTGGGACAATTACGGCACGATGCTTCGAGTTCTCGCGGCGCAGGGCATCGCGGCGTGGCCCGACAACGCACTCTACTACGTTGACTTCCGCGGCGATCATTTGTTGCTGAACCCGAGCTTTTACGACGCCATCGCGTCGAGCGATTGGTGCTGGTTCTGGCATCACGCCTATTCGACGCTGCGCTCGTACATGAGCTGGCGGGAGTGGGATCCGCTGCCGCTGGTGCGCGATCCGATACCGATCAACTCCGAGTACTTCGGGCTCGGACTTACGAAGGTTTCGGCGCTGGACGATCTGCCGATGCTCGGCGCGCCGTCGAGCCGCGCGGTGCTCCAAGTGCTCGAGCTCTATGCGGAGCGGCCGCTGACTTCGGCGGTCGCGCGCGTGTCGGCGCAGTGGTACGCCTATGACCCAGTGCGGTGGCGGCCTTGGACCTCGATCATCCCGGCCGATTTTCCATTCCGCGGTACTGTGAAGCCCGAGTACGACTATGTCGGTGCCGACGCTTCCGTGCGAGTCGAAACGAGGTCGGACCGCGCCACGCCCGGTGCAGCTCCGCGCTGGATCACGTGGACCGCGGCCGCCAAACCGTTTGGAACGCTCGAAGACGGGCAGCGGCCGAACCGGTACGGGTTGGTGCTGCCGGCGTTCCGCGAGGTGCGGTTGATTCCCGTGGATACCGCCAGCGGCGGCGGAGGCGGCAGCCGTCCGGGGTGGTCCACCCACATCCGCGAACACCTGCCGGAGTACGTCGCGCGTGGGCTGGACGGACTCACGCCGGGCTGCTGGTACTGCGATCAGTTGCGCACGTGGGAGCAGTTGTCGTTCCGACAGGTCGGGATCGAATGGCTCGAGCGCAACAGCGACCGCTGCCGGGTGCATGGGGGTGGACCAGGCCGCGGCGGCTCGGGGGGAACGCGCCGTGGTCACTAGTCGCCAGCGGATGGGGCCGAGCGACCGGCGTGGGCGGCGCGGGCAAGCACTGCTCGAACTCGCGATCATGCTGGTGGCGGTCATGGTGATCGTCGCCGGACTCATCCAGATCGGCCGGCTGGCGCTTGTTCACCTCGACACAATCCACGAGGCGCGGGGGCTCGCGGCGCAGTACGCGATGAGCGAGACCTATCAGTCGATGCTGCCGAGCGCGCGGTGGATCCAGGAGTGGGACGAGGGCCGCGATGGCCGGCGCTATTCGCGCGACGATGCCGCGGTCATTGGCTCGAGCCACGGTCTGCGGCACTTTGTGTTGCCCGTGGCGCGGCCGGGGGATCTGCGCGCTCGTATACCTCAGAACCGTATCAGCCGGCTGCAGTACGCGGAGCAGCCGATCGAGGAATTCGAGATGGTTCGCGCCTCGACGGAGAGTCGGCCGGTGCCGCTCCTGCCTGTGGCCCGCCACCTGCTGTACCGTGCCGACACGATCCGCCTCGAGTCCGAAGCGGTGCTGGTCTGGACCCGGGGCATGGAATGAACGGCGGGGCGGTGCGGCGAGGCGCGCGGATCGCGGTCGCGTGTGCGCTGGTCGCGACGTCGGTACCGGCTCGCGTGTACTGGTTGCGCGGCGAACGCTCACATGGGGCCACCAGTGCCGGCCAACCGGGATGGAACCGCGCGTACAGCGCGCGTCTTCGCATCAATGACGGGGCCGCGGATCTCGAGGTGCTCGGCGTGTCGCTGCCCGCGCCCGAGGCCGAGCGGACGCTGCTGGAGGCGTATCGCGCGATGGGCGCCGACGCCTGGGCGATGCACGGTACGGCGATCGGGTGGGGAATTGCGGTGGATGGCCACCGGATCGTGCGATGGCTGATGTTCTCGCTCGGCGCGCCACGTGAATGCGTCGTCGTGCGGTTGACCCAGTCGCGCGAGGAGTTCCTCGCCTCCGCACGCCCGCCGCGCGGCGACCCGATGCCCGCGCTGCCGCCCGCGCCGGCGGTCGACACTACGCTTTGGGTGGCCGACGAAACGTCGCGAGCCGCCGTGCAGCTCGGGCGAAGCGCCCTGCCCGTCTCCGCCGTCGCGCGCCGACTCACCGACGATCTGGTGCAGGCGGGTTGGCAGCCGGCCACGCCGCTCGGTCCCGATGCGCCGCCGCTCTTGTTCCGGCGGGGGCGGGAACTGTGTGCGGTACTCGCCTCGCCGCGCGAGGAGGGCGGCTCGACGGTGGTGCGTTTGCACAAGGTCCTCGGCGCCGCGGAGCGCCCGTAGTCCCTGCAATCGCGTTCGCGCGCCAAACCCAGACCGCGCGCCCGTTTCGACGGCGCGCTGGGTGAAAGCGGGGTCGGGCGCGGCGCGGCTTCGATGAGAGCATCATCAAGGCGCCGGCGCCCGGCGAGCAGCACGGCCGAGTCGCGCGAGAACTCCGTCAACGAGCGGACGAGTTCCTCCGGCACGGTCAGCGCCGCTCGCGCCGCTTCGCGCCATCCCGCGGCCGCGTCGACCGCCGCATCGGATTCGTTGAGCCGCCGTTCGAGTTCGAGAACGGCCGCATAGTCTTCAGGTCCGTCGCGGAAATTCTCTAGCCGGATTGTCGGCACAGGCTCCCCGCCGGGTCCCACGCAGGTCCAGGCGCCGTCGCCGTGATAGGTCGTCTAGCTTCGCGGATCCCAACCGGTGAACGGGCCGTCGAGAATGGGGCGGCGCGAATTCCAGATACTGATCTGGTAGTACAGAAAACCATCCGGCCGGTCCTCCGCGGTCATGGCCCACATAGGCAGCCGCGCCTCGATGGCGGGATACTCGAGGAACATATTGGCGTACAGGTGGTGGGGACTGCAGCAGCAGATGTACCACCAAACCTGCCGGCCGGCCGCTCGAGCCCGCCCGGCGCGCTCCGGATCGAAGTCCGGCGTCAGCGGACACCACCAATCGACCGATGGAAGCGGCGAATCGAGGCCGTCGTTCTTGTCGCGGGCGGTGGTGAAGACGGGCACGCCCGGCAGCTCCCGTTTCAGGGTGGCGGCCGCGCGCTCGACGCGTTCGAAATGTCCCGGAACCACCTCGTCTCAGCCCTAGACATCGGCGTGGTCGAGCAGCCCCAGCCCGTGCGCGCGGTTCCTTGCGAGGGACAGGCGCGCGAGCGTGTTGGTCCGCCAGCGGTCCTCGGCGCCGGGGTCCGCCGGTGGAGGTGGCCGGGGGGATCTTTGCGGGCTGCGCGTGCCGGGCGGGGGCGGCGTGAGCCGTCCGGCGAGTCGTCCGGCGGCATAACCGGCCGGCTGGTCCACAGGCGGCCAATCGAAGGCTGATGCAGCCGGGCCTTGGCGCCAGTCCATTTGATCCACGCGGGGCAATTTGGGGCCCGTGGTTATCCTCCGACTGGTATCTGCCTGTTCTCCGCCAATGACTGTCCAGCCTCTGGGTTGATATAACGTCTATTTCGGCATTCCTCTCTTGCCGTCGCGACTGCCGTTTGATCCGGCAAGGCCGGTGTTGGGCGGCCGGTGTTGTGCCCGGTGTTGTGCCTGTCCCCTTCAGTTCCACCAGCCCCCTACCAGCCCGGCGACGTGCCTGTCCCCAGCAAGTCGACGAAGGGCCGGAGCCGACGAGGGGACGAAGTGCCTGTCCCCACCAACCCCGGGGACGAAGTGCCTGTCCCCACCACCACCAACCCCGTGCCCAGTGTTGTGCCTGTCCCCAGAGAGCTCCAGAGAGCTCGGCCGACAGTTCGTGCCTGTCCCCATCAGCCCTTCACTTCAGCCCCCGCGCATGTGCCTGTCCCCATGACTGACTGCAAGAGAGGTGCCTGTCCCCACCGGCCCCCAGCCTTGCAGCTGGCGCGGCGCTGTGCTGTAGCTCCGGCGCTCTGCCGCCGGAGCTTTCTCGCCCAGATCTTCCGCCGGAGGACCGGCGGAACTACAGCGGCCGTTGGAGGGCCGGCTTCCACCCCGAGCCTACGGCGCAGCGATCGCAGGTCCAGCGAGGTGCCTGTCCCCATGACCTGTCCCCATGACCGAACACGGGGGACAGGCACTTTCGCGGGCACTTTCGCGGTACTCCGGCGGCAGAGCGCCGGAGCTACAGCGGCGGCCGGTGTTGTGGGCCCCGGGGACAGACACCTATTCGGGGACAGGCACCTATTCGCCGGCACCTATTCGCCCTATTCGGGGACAGGCACCTATTCGCCTATTCGGCTATTCGATTCTGTCGGCTACCTATTCTGACGCCGTTGCGTTCGGTTTGTTTGAGCCGTACGGGCTGGGGGGCCCAACGACGAGCGCTGAGGCTTTTACTTCTCTGGCTTCGAGGTGATCGTCACCTTGCCCCCAGATTCCCCTTGCATAGCAGCCGATTGAAGATATTCCTTCTGAACAACGTCGCCCTTGAGGTATGCGTCCCAGAAAGCCAGCGTGGCCCTTTTGATCCAGTCGGCCATCTTCTCATCGGCTCCCTCGCCGTTGATGAGGCCCGCGTACTTCCCGTCGAGGCCCTCGATCCAGACGAGGTGCTTGCCGCCGGGCGGGCTAAAGGCGAAGGGTTCCTTGCGCCACTCGGCGGGGTTACCGGTCCGGAGGCTTGGAATCTTCGAGCCGCTCACGACCATCAGGGGGATCCGGACCTCCTTCCAGGAATCCTGAGTCAATCCTTGGCCGCAGCCCTGGGGGGAAAGCAAAAGCACCGCCTTGACGCGGTCGTCGTTCAGATCCCTCGGGGCGCCGGAATTGAAGTTCTTCTGGCCCGCGAGCGTGCACGCCGCGTAGGCTCCGATGAGGTGTCCGCCCGCGCCGACCCGGCCGGCATCCATCTTCCCCCGAATGACCGGCACTTTCTTCTCGATCTCCACAAGCGAATCAATGACGAACGACAGGTCGCGCGCCCGGCCGGCCCAATCTAAGCCGCTCCCGCCTCCGCCCCGTTCGCGCGAATCGGAGTGGTCGGGCTGGATCACGACGTAGCCGTGTTTCGCCCAATGCTCGACCAGAGGCCGGTAGTCGGACCGTGCGCCGTTGACGCAATGGGAGAAGACGATGACGGGAAACGGGCCGTCTTTTTCCGGCCAGATTACGCGCACGCGAAGGTCCGCGTTGCGACGGGCGTCGCGAAGGACTACGGCATCGGCCAGCCCCAGCCCCTCTCCGGGGAAAACCTTGCCCCCATGGTCTCCCGGCGGAGGCCGGACTCTTTCCAGCGCCTTCGTCATTTCCGCCATGGAGATCTTCCCGTTTCGGTCCGCGTCGATGACCTCGAACCCACGCTGGAGCCGCTCGGGCGCCTCTTCCTTTGCCAACGCTCCGTCCCGGTCTCGGTCGAAGATCCGAAACATCCGTTCGACCTGGACCCTGGCATCGGCCGCGCCCAAAGGCCGAAACTCCGTGGCGCCGAGGCCTATGAGCCGGGAACCGGTTTCCTCCGGCGGTTTCCCCGCTTTGGACTCCTGGCGGCACTCCCCGTTGGTCTGTCGTTCCAGTTCCTTGTCCAGCAGACGCGATCGAGCAACCCGGTCTCCCCTGAGGTGCGCATCGAGAAAGTCCGCTACAGCGCGGCAAATCCAGCCGTGATGCCTCGGGTCGCGTCTGCGGGCCGGATAGTAGGGAACCGAGTCGGTAAAGGCGTTGTGCTCGGCGCTGGCGATCTCGACGAGGTAGTTGTCCCCGGGGGGCAGGCCGTCGTAGGCCATGCGGAGCATCTTCGGATTTGTGCGGACCGCGGGGATCCAGTTGAAGTCGTCGGTGCCCGTCACGACGAGGGTCGGAACCTTCACGGTGGACCAGGAGGCCTGGTGGAGCACCCTCGCCATCACCTCTCCGGCGGCTGGCTGGGGGCCCAGCAGGACGCACACCCTCACCCGCGGGTCCGTGAAGGAAACCCCATTTTGACCGAGAAGATGAATCGTACCGCCGACGAGGGTGATTGCGGTCGTCGCGCCGGCGCAATGACCTCCTACCGCGAGGGCCCCTGAATCGACACGCCCTTTCAGCAGTGTCGAGCCAGGGTCTTCGGACAACAATCGGTCGAGGACGAAGCGGACGTCAGCCGGTCGCGAATCGTCGAGACCGGCCAGGCCTCGCAAGCCTTCCTTCTCGACGATGTCGCGGTCGCTGCCCTTGTGGGTCATGAAGACCACGAGGTAGCCCCGGCGCGCGAGGTGTTCGCCGAGGTAGGTGTAGGCGTCGCGCGACTCGCCGCCGCCGTGGGAGAAGATCAGGACGGGGAGACGGCCCTCCGCTTCCTTGGGCGCGAAAATGCGCACGGGCACGTCCCGGTCGCGGTTTGAGTCGTGCCAGAGGGCGTCCACAAAGATCGCCTCATACATCCCCCGAACGCTGCCGACCTCCGATCCCTGCGCCGGTGTGTCTTCCCCGTAAGAGAGCCTCGCCTCGCCTCGACTCTTCTCCGTCATCGTCCCTGAGCGGAGGAAGGCGGCAGCCTGGCTGTCCCCCTTGAGAAAGGCGTCCCAAAAGGCCGTCGAGGCACTCTTGACGTATAGGACATGGGCCGGGTTCTCCGGGCCGGCGCCGCGGAAGGCCGCGTCGCCCGCAATGCCGCCGAAGCCGTGCCACGCTCCTTCGATCACCAAGAGGAACTTGTCCTTCCGCGGCGCGTATTTCCATGGATCGAGACGCCATCGCCAGTCGTCACCCGTCCTACCGATGTCCTTCGTGCCTGTGATCACGATGAAAGGGCGCGTGACTCCGCCCCAGGATTTCTCGTCGAGGCCGCCGGACTGGGGACCGATCCCCTGCGGCGACAGGAGCACGAAGGCGCGGGGGCGCCCGTCCGCGTGGCTTCTCCTCTGTCCGTCCGGTCCCACGGTGGTGGCACCGGCCACGAGCTGGGCCGTGTGGGCACCGAACGAATGGCCGCCCACCCCGATCGCCTGGCGATTCATCTTTCCCTTCAGGGCGGGGACCTTCGCCTCGATTTCGTCCAGTGCGTCCAGAATGAAGACGACGTCCTTGGGCCGACTCTCCCAGTCAGCGAAGGTGGCAGGCCCCGCCCCCGAGCGCCCCGTGAGCGCGCGAGAGTCGGAATGATCGGCCTGGAGACAGACGTACCCATGCGAAGCCCAGTGCCGCACCAGAGGCTGGTACATGTCCTTGGTGCCGGTGGCTCCGTGAGACCAGACGAGGACGGGGAACGAACCGTCGGCGTCGGGCCAGGTGACGCGGAGCTGGACATCCTTGCCCCTCTTCGAATCGTGCAGCACGACCTCGGCCGCCCTGACGGGGTTGGGCCCCTCGGCGGCTTTGTAAGCCCAGTCCGCCTGACCTGCGGAGAGGGAGGCGCATACGGCATAGAGTGCCGAGAACGATGACGTCCAAACGCGCTTCATGGTCCGACTCCTGTTTTGTGGCCGGGGCGGCCCTCTCGATACGATGGTGCCGTTCTGAATTGCGATCCGTTCGAAAGGAACATGACGCCGCGATTCCGGCCACTCCGACGCTGAGGTCCGCGCCGGCCGCCACTCAATGAAAACGCCTGGACTTCTTTCATGCTGGACCCACTCTGTTTCCGCCGGCCGCGGCAAGGAGGGGCAGATCCCCGCCCCCTCGGCGGACTCTTCCTTCGGCTTTGCGACCGAGCCGCCTGAAACGCTCTGCTTGATTGTGTAATTCTCTATTGTGCATTCAGTTCGCCACCGGTCAAGCACCTGTCTCGATTCGATCGAGACGGCGACTACACGCCCAGCAGTACCTTGCGGCCGGGTTTGCCGCCGCCATTTCGGTTTCGCTGCATGGGCGGATTGCTGGCGCCCGCTCGAAGCGCGGCTCGAGTGGCCTGCGCCAGGGCTGAAGTAGGTACGGATGGCAGGCAGACAGAGAATCGTATCGGGCGTTTTCACGGATTCTCTTTCCTCGACGTGGTCGGGTGTATTCACCGCCGCTCGCCAGTGGCTCCTGGCCGCTGCGGTCTGGCGGAAGTGGCCGCCATGGCGGCGCATCGTCTGTGCCGTCCGCAGACGCCGGAGAACCGTCAGGGCTCTCTGCACAGGCCGATGGCCCGCAACCCGGCGGCGGCCGGTAGTGTCTGCCCCCTGACTGCCGCAAGCCATCGATACCCCCTTGGCCGACCGTCGGCCTGCTCTTTCCAGCCCGTTTACGCTGATGATCATGATGGCTGGTTGGCTCCACACCAAGCCGAGCAATGAGGGGACAAGCCACCGGAGAAGAAGGCCGACCGTGTCCGATGGCACGAGATCAAGTCCGTAGTGGTCTTTCGCCTCGAGGATCGCGGTCAGACCGAGGGGGCACGCCGTTTTCAGATTCACAAGCAAGTCCTGGCCGTGCTCGCCAACACCGAGCCGACCGACTTCGGTGAAGCGGTCTATCGCGAAATCCTGCGCATGGGCATGGCCAAGGCACAGAAGGTCGACGTCCTCCAAGATGGGGCCCCGATGGGGCCGTGAATTTTTGGGCGATTTTCGAGGACCGTTTGGGCGCAAGTCATCCAAGGGGCTCTGGACTTCGATCCCGCCAGCGACCATCTCTGGGCTTTGGCTCACGAGCTCCTCGGGCAAGACTCACCAGAGGCCAGCCACAGAGGACTCACAAGCTCCTGCACCAGCTCCACCATGAAAAAGAGAAGCGCGTCGTCGACGCCTTGGAGGAACGGATGACCCAGACGCCACCCGAACACCTTCACGCCGCCGAGATCATCGAGAAGACGGCCAACTACTTCCTCGAGCACACGGAGCACATCCATTACGAGGATCTAGCCGAGCGGACCATCCCCATCGGCAGTGGCGCTATGGAGTCCCGGTGCAGCCAGCTCCAGAACCGCCTCCAACGGCGCGGCCAGGTCTGGACCACCCCCGGCTCCGGTCGACTTCTTGCCCTCGTTCCACGAGCCCAAAACGGCGAACTCCTTTTTGCCCATGGGCAGCCTCACGGCACAGACTCGGAGATGCGCCCCCCGATGATTGTGCTGCGCGACAAGGCCCGTGGACCCGCGAGGTTCGAAAAGGATGCGTCGGCGCGGTTCGAATCGGTGCTGAGCATGGATGGACCTGCGTTGCGAAAGCGGAGTTTCATGCGAGGCGCACAGCGACGGCACGGTCGGTTGTGCTAAGCCGCGGATGTAGAAGTTCCCGATCGCGATCGGCCCGTCGTCTGAAGCGTGGCGTGTCCAAGCTTTGGAACGCCGGCGGAACAGACGGTCCAACCGTTGGACACGGTTCAAGAGATTTGACGTAGCAGAATGGCCGGGCGATCGTTGCGGGCATATGAAAACCGCCCCTGTGTACATCTTCGTACTGGTGGGGGCCGCGCTTGCGGCCGGCGCGCTCAGCCCTGCCGGCGACCTGGCGCTCTGGTACGACCGGCCCGCGCGGACGTGGGCCTCGGAGGCGCTGCCCATCGGCAACGGCCGGTTGGGCGCGATGCTCTTCGGCGCCGCCGCGCGCGAACGCATCCAGTTCAACGAGGATAGCCTCTGGACGGGCGACGAAAATCCCTCGGGCAACTACGAGACGATGGGCGCCTACCAGAACTTCGGCGAGGTATGGATCGAGCTCGAGGGACACGTCCTGCCGCCCCCGAAGTGTCCGAGCGGTCATCGTCCCTACTTCGCGCACGAGGACATCGCGGCGGCAAGCGATGGGAACCCGGCGACGAAGTGGTGCGTTGAGCACGGCGGCCGCGCGGTGGTGTGGCAAGTCGAGCTGCCGGTTGCGCGCACGGTGACGGCGGTTTCGATCACGAGCGCCAACGACGTACCTGCGCGGGATCCCCGCATCTGGTCGCTGGAAGGCTCGCGGGACGGGGTGGAGTGGATCCTCGTCGCGCGGCAGACGAATGCGGTGCCGTTCGCGCGCCGGAACGAGACGCGGGACTATCCGCTGGCCACGCCGGCGGTCTGGCCGCACTACCGGATCGTGTTCGAGCCGCCACCGGGTGAGGCGCGCCTGCAGATGGCCGAGCTGCGGCTGCTGCCGGAGGAGCCGACGAGCGAGACGGCGCTCGTGCGGCGGCTGCGGTTGGAGGACGGCGTGCACGAGAGCGAGTTTGAGTTGGACGGCGTCCGGCACCGGCGCGAGGCGTTCGCGAGCCATCCCGATCAGGTGATCGCATGGCGTTGGACTGCGGATCGTCGCGGCGCGGTGTCGGGCCTCATTCGATTGCGCGGCGCGCACGGCGAGGCGACGGCGGCACGGCGGATTGGCAACGGGGTCGCGGAGCTTTCGTTCGCCGGTGCGCTGCCGAACAACCTGCGGTACGAAGCGCGGTTGCGCGTTCGGGCCGTGGGCGGCCGCCTCGAGGTTGCCGGCGATGCGCTGCGGCTGGAGGGGGCGGACGAGGTGATGTTGCTGCTGGCCGCGGGCACCGACTATGCCATGGATCCGGTCCGCCGTTGGCGCGGCGATGCGCCGGGGCCGCGGCTGGCCGCGCAGATCGAGGCCGCCGCCGCCCGCCCGTGGGCCGAACTGCGGCGACGGCATGTCGAAGACCATCGCTGGCTGTTCGACCGCGTGGCGGTCTCGTGGGGTCCATCGGCACCCGAGGTGCGGGCGTGGCCGACCGATCGGCGGCTCGAGCGGTACCGCGCCGGCGCACCGGATCCCGAGCTTGAGCAGATCCTGTTCCACTACGGCCGCTATCTGCTGGCCGCCTCATCGCGCCGGCCCGGCTTGCCGGCCAACCTGCAAGGGCTCTGGAACGATAGCAATAACCCGCCGTGGCACTCTGACTACCACTCGAACATCAACGTGCAAATGAACTATTGGCCGGCTGAGGTCGCCGCGCTCGCGGAGTGCGCGGGGCCATTCTTCGACCTGGTCATGGCGATGCGGGAACCGAGCCGCGCGGCGACCCGGGCGGCGTTCGGCGAGGTCCGCGGCTGGACCGCCCGCACCTCGCACAACATCTTCGGCGGACACGGGTGGAAGTGGAATGTCCCGTCGAGCGCTTGGTACGCGCTGCATTTCTGGGAGCACTTCGCGTTTGGGTTGGACACCAACTTCCTGCGCGAGGTTGCCTGGCCCATGGCGCGCGAGGTGTGCGAGTTTTGGTTCGACCGGCTCAAGGCGCTGCCCGATGGCACGCTCGTGGTGCCCGACGGCTGGTCGCCGGAGCACGGGCCGGTCGAAGACGGCGTCGCGCACGACCAGCAAATCGTCTGGGAATTGTTCACCGCGGCGCTTCACATGAGCGCGCTGCTCGGCGAGGACCCCGCGGTTCGCGCGCGCCTACGCGAGACCCGCGACCGACTTGACCGGCCGAAGGTTGGCCGATGGGGACAGCTCCAGGAGTGGCGGGTGGACCGCGACGATCCGAACGACCGTCACCGGCACACCTCGCATCTGTTCGCGCTGTATCCCGGCTCGTGGATATCCCCTGAGGCCACTCCGGAGTGGGCACGCGCGGCAAGAGTCTCGCTCGAGGCGCGTGGCACCACCGGCGACAGCCGGCGCGAGTGGGTCTGGGCGTGGCGTTGCGCGCTCTGGGCACGGCTGCGCGAAGGCGAGCGCGCCTACGAAATGATCCGAAATCTGCTCACCCACAACACGCTGCCGAACCTACTCGGCAACCATCCCCCGATGCAGCTCGACGGCAATTACGGCATCACCGCGGCCATCTGCGAAATGTTGGTTCAATCCCGATGGCCCGTCGCGGAGGAGTACGAAACCGCCGAATGGGATCTGTTGCCGGCGTTGCCTTCCGCGTGGTGCGAAGGTGAGCTGAGGGGCCTGCGGCTGCGCGGCGGCGGCACGATCGCGATGAAGTGGCGCGAAGGGCGGCCGGAAGAAGCTGAGATGGAGTTCAGGCACCCGCTGCGAGTGCTGCTCCGCGCGCCGGCGCCGGTCCTCAAAGCGCAGGGCCCGGACGGCTCGGACTTGGAACTCCGCAGGCGAGCAGACGGGCGGACCGAGCTTCGAGCGCTCGCGCCCGGCCGCCACCGGATCCAATTCTCGGCTCGGTAGGGGGCCGCCGAGCCGGGGCGGATGGGGAGGAGGACGACACTGAACCGAGTCTTCAGGGACGCAGAACGCCGGACGGCGCTCCGAGTGAGGTTGGACGCAGCCCGCTCAACCGGGGCGACGAGGAGAGAGCAATGGAGGACGGCGGTCCATCCTCGATGCCCGGCGGGGAGGATCGCGATGCTGGCGGTTTTGGCCCCCGCCACGTTCGGCGAGACTCGGCAACCCGTGAGCGCTGCGCGCGCCATGGTGGTGGAGCCACCGGAGCGCGAAGAACTGCCGGTCGCCATCGAGACGGCCAAGGACTCCTTCGCCCGTTCCGCCCGCTTGCCAGCCATCGGAACACGGGCGCCGGGCAGCGCGATCGTCGAGGAGTGAGGGAGCAGACTGGCCGCGCTCGAGTGGGTCGGGGAGCGCCTCGGCCGCGCCGCGCGCTCGGATGGCGTGGACCAGTGGATCGCGGTCAGCGCGCATGTCCGATTGCCGGCGATCGATCGCGCCACTGATTCACCCGCCGACATTGTCCTTGATGACGCCGAAGGGTCTGCGACGGGGTCGGCCGGCTGGCTTGTGGGGGGCGTTCGTTCAGCTGGCCGGCGGCGATCGATACGAACTGCGCGACGTGCCCGGGCGGGCAACGCGCGGCGCCGCCACGGTGTTTGTGGACGCTGCCCGGCACGACACCGGGACGATCGAGTCGGGCCGTGGTATGACTAACGGCATCTGCGTTGCGCAGCGCGGAGCGCGGCGCGCGGACCTTCGCGATTGACTGCGGCGCAGGGTCTCCACCGCTTTTGCCCACCGAACGGCCGGCGGCGCGGGCGCCCCCTGTTACTTGTCGCGGAAACGCGCTAGACTGCCTGCAGGTTCGCGAGCAGGTTCGCGATGGAGACAGGCACATGAAGGTGAATCGCAGACCGGACCGCCGCCACAAGGGCGGCTTCACGCTCATCGAGATCCTGCTGGTGGTTGTCATCATTGGGATTCTTGCGGGCATCGCGCTGCCGAAGCTCAGCGGTCACACCCGCCGGGCGGAGATCACGCGGGCGCGCGCCGAGATCGAGAACATCGGCACCGCGCTTGCGCAGTACGAGATGGACCTGGGTGAGTTTCCGCGCTCGCTGCAGGAACTGGTGACGTCGCCGGGCAGCGACCGGTGGAACGGCCCGTATCTGCAAAAGGGCTTGCCGAACGACCCGTGGAAGCGGCCCTATGTCTATGTGTATCCCGGCCAGCGCAATCCGCGCAGCTACGACCTGTACTCGCTGGGGCCGGACGGAGTCGAAAGCGCGGATGATATTGGCAATTGGATTTCGGACGCGCCGACGGCGCCGTGATCGCGCGGCGCCGGCGCCGGGCTTCACGCTCATCGAATTACTGATGGTCGTGGTGCTTGCGCTGTTGTCGCTTTCCCTGGCGATCCCCGCCGTGTCTGCCGCATCGCGCGGTAACCGTCTCCGCACCGCGACCCGCACGATCATCGCCGCGCACCGGTATGCGCGTAGCATAGCGGTGCTGCGGCAGGCCGACGTGGTCCTGCTGCTCGACGAGCGCGCGGGCCGCATACAGGTCGTCCGCGTCGAGTCCTCGCCGAGCTCCACGAACACCGACGCGGACGCCGTCTTGGCGCCGAACATCGCGGCTCACCGCGAGGCCGCGTTTTATCTGAGCCGCGACGCCGTCTCGTCGCTGTCGGTCCCCACTAACGCGGTCATGGCGGAGCTGGACCGATATCTGCCCGACGGCATCCGCGTTGCGCGGATCGAGGCGGATCCGATGCAGCGGCACGAGACGACCTGGTGGGTAGATTATTTCGCCCATGGCATGTGCGATCCATTCGAGATCGAGCTGACCGACGATCGGGGCCGACGCTCGGTGGTGCGGGTGGACGGTTTCAGTGGCCGCGCGGAGATCGTGGAGGGGGTGCGGTGAGCGTCCGGGTCCCACGGCGGGATCGCGGTCCGTTGCGCCGACGGCGGGCCGGGCTGACGCTGATCGAGACACTGCTGGCGGTGGCGATCCTCGGGATTGCGCTGTCGGTTCTCGTCGCGGCGGCCGGTCAGGCGTTGGGGGTGGTGCGGCGGGCGCGCAACTTTGCGACCGCGCGGCATCTGCTGGACATCGTTGAGCTAGAGAATCCGATCCCGGACCTCGCCGAGGCCGCCGGGATGATCGAGAGTGGTGGATTCGACCCGCCGTATGCGGACTATTCGTGGGAGCGCACCGTCGAACCGATGCTCGATCTGATGGGCGAGGAGACGGGGTACTATCTCATCCGCACGCGGGTGCGCTGGAGCGACCGCGGGCAGGAGACGTTTGAGGAGCTGGTGACCGGCGCCTATGCCCCGACCGAAACGAAAGGCGTGGTTCCGAATGCCGAGGCGATGGAGGCGGAGACGGGCGAAGCGGACGGGGCCGTGGCGGGCGGGTTGCGGGCGCCGGCGCCCGTTGGCCGCCGCGGCCGGTCCGGCGGCCCGGATCTGCGGAACGATGGGAGACGAGGTCCGGAGGGCCTCGATCTCGAGCGCGGGTTCCGCGGCGCGCCCGGCCGGGGCGATCCGCGGGCGGGCGCCGGGGTCGAGGGCCGGTTACCGCGCAGTCTTCGGGATCTGATGCGAGCGGCAATGGGACGCGGCCGCGAACGGGGCACCGGCCCGAACGTGCGACCGCCGCCGGGCTCCGGCCGTGCCGGTGCGGGCCGGGCGTTCACGGCTGGGCGCCAGGCCGTAGGCGGCGGCGCGATATCCACCCTGCCGCCAGCGCCACCCTTCGCTCCGCCTGCGCCAGGAGGTTTCCGTGACGGTCCGCCGCCACCGCCGGGGTTCTGAAGCCGCCGGCTTCACGCTGCTCGAAATGCTGATCGCGCTCGCGATTTTCGCCGCCGCGTTCGCGATCGCCGGCGCGGCGTTCCTCGGCACGTCCCGGGCGTGGCGGCGCGGAACCGACGCGCTCGAAGGGATGCACGAGGGCGAGTTTCTCATGGATCAACTTGTTGCCGCGCTGCGATCCGCCGCCTGGTTTCGTACCACCGGTGGACGGTATGGGTTCCGCTTGGAGAACGGCGAAGACCGCTATCCCGCCGACACGATTTCTTGGGTCGCATCGGGCACGGCGCTCATGTCGCCGGAATCCCCGTATCGGCGTGGCCTGCACCGGCTAACGGTCTCGGTCGAGGAACCGCGCGACGGTGCGTCCGCGCTCGCCGTGCGGGCTCTGCCGCCCTTCGTTGACGAGGACGAGGTCGAGCCACCCGAACCGTGGTATTTTGGCGTCGGCGTGCGCGGGCTGGACTGCCGCGTTTGGGACGCCGAGCGCGAGGAATGGAGCGACGTCTGGGAGGCGACGAACCGCCTGCCGACCCGCCTCGAGATTTCCCTCTACTTCGATTCGCCGTCGCCGGGCGAGGAGCCGATCGTGCTGCGGCGGCTTGTGGAGATTCCGGTGGCCGGCTACGCGACCACCGCTGTGTCCCGCACCGAGGTGCGCCGCCGATGAACCGCGGCCGCTGTGGATGCCGGCGCGGGGGCGCATTGATTGTCGCGCTCTGGGTGGTCGTGATCCTTTCGATGCTCGTTGGCACGCTCGCGTTCGAAATGCGCATCGAGGCGGGCATCACCTCGCAGTACCGCAAGCGCGTGAAGGCCGCCGCGCTCGCGCGCGCGGGCGCCGAATACGCACGCATGCTGCTGCTGAAATCGCGGCGCGTCGACCCAACCGCCGAGGAGTCGTTCGACGAGGATCCTGTCTACCTCAATTCGATGTTGCTCTCCCGGGGCGTGGCCGTGACCGGGCTCGAGCATGAGATGGGCGACGGCAAATTCCGGCTCGACATCCTCCCCGAGGGCAGCCGGCGCAACGTGAACCGCCTGCAGCCGGCCGAGTGGCGTGAACTGCTGCGGCAGGCGCAGGTGCCGGAGGACCTCTGGGAGGAGCTGATCGCCTGCGCGGGCGACTGGATCGACGCCGACGACAACACGAAGCCCAACGGCGCTGAAAGCGACGACGCGTTTTACCGCGAGCGGGGCTACCGCGTGAAGAACGGCCCGATTGACACGATTGACGAGTTGCTGCTCGTGAAGGGGTTCAGCGAGCCGATCCTATTCGGCGGCGTCGGGCCCGACGGTGAGCCGATGCTGGGCATTGCGCAGTGGCTCACGACGTGGGGCGACGGCCGCATCAATGCGAACACCGCCCCGTTCGAGGTGCTGATGTCCATCCCCGGGATTGCCGAGTGGGAGGCGGATGCTATCATCGAGGGGCGGGCGGGTCTGGACGGCGTCGCCGGCACGCGGGACGACGGCTACAGTTCCGTGGACGAGATGCTGGCGCGCACCGGCATCAACCCTGCGCTGCGCGCCTACTTCAGCGTGCGGGACGTGCGGTTCGTGCGCGTCACGTCCCGGGGCGAGGTTCAGGGCGTGCGATACGGCGTATGGGCGGTGTTCCAGGTCGAAGGCGGTCGGGTGCACACCATATTCTGGCGGGAAGAGGTGATGCCGTGACGGGAGTCGGCAGATGATCCGCTCGTGGGATCGCTGGCTGTCAGCGTTGCCCGAGGTGGCGGCGCGAACGGTGACCGCGGTGCGCCGCACCGCCGACACGCTCGCGTGGACGCAGATTCGCGTGCGCCGCGATGGCCGCCCTGCCGCGCTCGAAACCCGTTCGCTGCCGCTGCCCCCGGCCGATCCGGCCGCCGCCCCGGAGGTGATCGCCTCGGCCTGGCGCCCGGTGTTGGAGCAGGTGCACGGGGAGATCACGCTGGTCATGCCGGCGGATCGCGCACTGATGCGGGTATTGGACCTGCCGACGGACGATCCCTCCGAGTTGGCCGACATGGCGATGCTCCAGCTGGATCGCGTGTCGCCCTTCCCGGTTGAACACCTCGTGGCCGGTTTTGAAGTGTTTGCCTGCGGCAACGGCCGCAGCCGCGTGCTGCTGGCCGCCCTGCCGCGCGATCTGGTCGAGCGCGAGGCAGCGGTCTTCGCGGCGGCCGGGCGGGACGTCCGGCGCGTGGATCTGGACGTGCTTGCGTGGTGGCATCATCTGAGCGCCGCGGAGAGTTCCGCCGGCGACGATCTCACGGTGCACCTGCGGATCGAATCGGCCGCTGCCCAATGGCTGGCCGTGCAGGGGGGGTGTCCACTCGTGGTGCGCGCGATGGCGGCTGGCCGCACCGCGCCCGAAGAGGTGGAACATGAGCTGATGCTCACGTTCGGTGCGATCGAGATCGAATGGGGGCTGCCGGCGGAGGGACGGCTCGTGGTCTGGTTCGACGGCGAACCGGATGCGGAGTGGACGCGCCAGCTCGGCGAGGTGGCCGGGCTGCCGGCGAGCGCGGCGCGCCTCGATGATCAGCCGCCGTTGACCGAGGGCGCGGCGCAGCGCGCGCTCGCCGATCCCACCCGTACCCTCAATCTGGCGCCGGCGGAATGGGAACACGCTCGGCGGCATCGGGCCCGCACCCGCCGATTCGTGGGCGCCGCCGCCGTATGTCTTGGCCTCTGGTTGTTGGTGGTCCTCGGGTTTTTCGTGGCGCTCTACCTGCGGGAGGCCTCGATCGCCCGCTTGCAGCGGTTTGTCGAGGTCCTGGACAAGCCGGCCGCCGAGGTGCGGGCGGTGCAGGCTCGCATTCGCTCGCTGGAGGAGTACGGCGACCGCTCGCGTTCCGCGCTCGAGATCCTTCGGCAGATCAGCGAGGACCTCCCGCCCGGCCTCACGCTGACCTCGTTTGCGTTTCGAAAGGGGCGCAACGTCAGCCTCCGCGGCGAAGCCGAGGCGGTGAACGCGATCTATGACTTTTTCGCCGCACTGGAACGCAGCGGCATGTTCCGCGAGGTAAAACCCGAGGGCGTGACGTCGCGGCCCTCGGCCGGCCGATCGAAGTCCGAATTCCGCGTTACCGCAGTGCTGCCGGGTGGGGAGACGTCGGGATGATGCGTCTGAGCCCTCGCGAGGCCGTGCTGGCGCTGATCACGCTCGCGATCGGCCTGGCCGCGCTGACCTGGTGGGGCGGCGCCCGTCACCTCGCGCGGTGGACGACGCTGGGCCGCACGCGCGACACGCTCGAACAACGACGGCAGGTCGCGGAGCGGCTGGTTCGGAAACGCGCCGAGGTCGAGGGCCGGCTCGACGAGCTGCTCCGCGCGCTGCCGCGCTACCCGGCCGACCGCGACGTGACCGCCGATCTGCTCAAACTCGTCGAAACCACCGCCGCCGAACACGGATTGCGCCTGACGCGCCGTGAGCCGGAGCGTGAGCAGTCCACCGGCGAACTGTACGAAGTGGCGATCAACTGCAACTGGGAGGGCACGCTCGAGGCGCTGGTCCGTTTTCTCTTTGCGATCCAGAGCCGGGGCGCCGTGCTCGACGTGCGCCAGTTAAACGTGACCTCCCCGAAAGGCACCGGGTCGGCGCTGTCCGGCACGTTTTCGATCGCCTGTGCATACACGCGGTCGCGCCCCACCGCTGCCGCGTCCGGAGGCCCGCGCCACAAATGAACCCGACCCGATGTGCGTTCTCCGACGGAGGTCCTTCTCCCACCATGAATGGTTGGATTCAACGCTCGCTGCTGGCCGGCGCGCTGCTGACTGTCGCCGTGCTGCTCACTTTTCGCCTTGTGGCTCAGACCGAGGCGCCGCCGGCCGCGCCCACCCCGCCGCCAGCGGACCTGCCGCGCCCGCTGCTGACGCCGGCCACGCCGCCGCGCCTTTTGCCGCCGTCCGCCGCGACACCGGCGGAGGAGCCGCCGCCACCCTCCCCGTCCTCCACCAACGTCATGACTGCCGCGGAACAGGGCGATGAGGATTCGTCTGCTCCAACCCCCATCTCTCCTCCATCGTCGCCCTTTCCGTTGCCACCAGCGGCGGCCAGCCCCGCCGGTCCGTCGTCCGCCGCGCCGGCGTCGTCGCCTTTGACCTCCACCGGCGCCGTGCAACGGCTGATTTCGCTCAGTTTCCAGGATGCTCCCGTGGACCAGATCCTCGCGCTCTACAGCGAGCTGACCGGCCGCACCATGATCAAGGCGCCGGGCGTGCAGGCCAACATCACGATCCGCTCACACTCGAAGCTCACCGAGGACGAGGTTCGTCAGGCCATTGAGGCCGTGCTCGCGCTGAACAACATCTCATTCGTGCCGCTCGGCGACCGCTTCTACAAAGTCGTGCA
Organism: uncultured bacterium; assembly: GCA_938010045.1. Taxonomy (GTDB): domain Bacteria; phylum Verrucomicrobiota; class Kiritimatiellia; order PWTM01; family PWTM01; genus CAACVY01. The sequence goes on along the minus strand of CALLFZ010000038.1, from coordinate 55,336 downwards.
GCCGCCCGCCGCCCGGCAGGAGGGCATGCCCATCCGGTTTTCGAGCGACGCCGCCCCGCGCGAGGGCGATTTCATGGTCAGCCAGGTCGTCGAACTCAAGCACATCGAGATCAACGAAATTATGACCATCCTTCCGACGATCCTCCACGCGCACGGCAAGGTGCAGCCGCTCGAGCGCGCGAATGCCATCATGATCACTGACAGCGAAAGCAACGTGGCGCGCGCGCTCGAGCTGATCGCGTTCCTCGACCGCCCCGCGGAAACCAAGGTCGAGACCCGCATCTACGAGTTGCGCGAGGCGGCCGCTGCGGACGTCGCACAACGCCTGAATGAGCTAATCAGCGACACGAGCCAACAGCGACGCCCGACGGTCACGATCGTTCAGCCCGCGCAGCCGACGCCGCCGGGCGTGATCCGTCCACCCGCCACGCCGTCCATCCGCACGGATCTGAGTCTCGCGGAGCGGGGCGTCGTGGTTGGCCAGGTCAAGATTGTGCCCGACGAGCGAACCAACGTGCTGATCATCATTTCCGATCCCGCGAACTTCCCTTTCTTCGACAACATGATCGCGGTGCTCGACCGCGCCGTGGAGCCCGAGACGCTCGTGAAGGTCTATGCGCTCGAATACGCGGCGGCGGATGAAATCGCCGATCTGCTCAGCGCCCTGGTTGGCGGCACCACGAGCACTCGGCGGCGCACCAGTACCACCAGTGGCACCAGTGGTCGCCGTCCGACCCGGACGACCACCGCCGGTGAATCCACCAGCCAGGAGTCCCGCGCGCAGACGATCCGCGAGTTCATCCAGAGCCAGGTCTCCCGCACGCCCACGCCCGCTTCCGGCGCGGCCGGCGGCCCGGAGGGTGAGGGGATCGGCGAGCTTTCGAGCGAGACACGCATCCTGCCCGACTTGCGCAGCAACTCGATTCTGCTGATGGGGCGCAAGACCGACCTGACCGTGCTCGAGGAAGTGATCCGCGAGCTCGACGTGATGCTCGCGCAAGTCGTGATCGAAGCTGTAATCATCGAGGTCTCGCTCAACGATGAAACCACGACCGGGCTCGACTGGCTGCAGCGCTCGCTCCAGGCCTACGCGACGAGCCGCATCGGCCCCGACGGTGGCATCGTGCTGCGGGAGCCCGTGATGTCGTGGGGCGGCGGGTTCCTCAGCGGCGCGACCGCCGCCTTCCGCAGCGGCGCGGAGGTTGGCCGCGACGTGCCGCTGTCCGCCGGAGCGCTGACCTATTACTTGACCGTCGAGGGGCTCAACCTCGACGCGGTGATCCGCCTCGCCGCGCGCGATTCCCGCGCCCGCATCCTCTCGACGCCGATCATCCTCACCACCGACAACACCGAAGCGCGCATCGTTGCTGGCGAGGAGCGTCCGATCGTGACGGCCACCACCGTCACCGTCGGCGGCAACCAGACCTCGGCCTACGAATACAAGAACATCGGCATCGAGCTCACCGTGAAGCCGCGCATCAATCCGCAGCGCGTCGTCGTGATGGAAGTCACGCAGACCGCGGATAACGTCGGCGACATCGTCGTGATCGACGGCAACGAGGTGCCGGTTGTCACAAAGCGCGAACTGAAGGCGAACCTCGCGGTTGAACATCGTTCGACCATCGTGATGGGCGGCCTCGTGAGCCAGGCCGAACGCAACAGCCGCTCGAAGATCCCGGTGCTCGGCGACATTCCGCTGCTCGGCCGGCTGTTCCGCTCCGACTCGCGCAGCCAACAGCGGACCGAGCTGCTCGTGCTGCTGACGCCGTACGTCGTGCGCACCCCGCAGGAGGCGCGCGCCGAGACCCGCCGCATCCACGACGCGAGCGAGGCCGACAGCAGCCGTTGGTTCGAGAAGGGCTTTGGCGACAGCGATCTCGCGCGCGCGAAGCGGGCCGAGCTGCCGCCCGAGCGGCCGGGCACAAAACTGCCGCCGAGGATCGAGCAGTTTTTGAAGGAGACCGACACCAACGAGCCGCCGCCGCGCGGCGCGCGCACGATCGTCGTGCCGCAGACCGTCCAGCCGATGCACCCTTCCGCGCCGGCGGGCGGCCGCACCCTTTCGACGCCGCCACGAGAACCGGCTCGACGAACGCCGGCCCCTTGACTATACGGGCGGCAGGAGACTGATTCCATGACCCCGACCATGAGGTTCTGGGCGGCGTCGGCCCTCGCGTGCATGGCGGCCGGTTGCCAGATGCCGCGGCTGGCCGATTCGCCGCCCGACGCGCCGCGCGAGGAGAGCACGATGAGCGTTACCAGTCAGCCGTGGGGCGAGGCAGACGGCCGGCGTGTCCAGTTGTTCACGCTCGACAATGGCCGCGGCCTGAAGATGCGCGTGACCAACTACGGCGGTATCATCGTCTCGTTGGAGGTGCCCGACCGCGACGGCCGGCCTGCCGACGTCGTGCTCGGGTTCGACCGCCTCGGCGACTACCTCGCCGGACACCCCTACTTCGGCGCGTTGATCGGCCGCTACGGCAACCGGATCGCCGGCGGCCGGTTCCTGCTCGACGGCGTCGAATACCGGCTTGCCACCAACAACGCGCCGGGTGGCATCCCGTGCTCGCTCCACGGCGGCCTGCGCGGCTTCGATCAGGCCGTCTGGGAGGCGGAGCCGGTCCGTGAACGCGACGCGGTCGGCCTCCGCCTCCGCCACGTTAGCCGCGACGGCGACGAGGGGTATCCCGGCACGCTCCGCGTGACCGTGCATTACTGGCTCACTGCCGACCAGGCGTTGCGCATCACCTACGAGGCCGCCACTGACAAGCCGACGCCGGTCAACCTCACTCAGCACAGCTACTTCAATCTGGCCGGGCACGACGGCGGCCCGATCCTCGATCACGAACTGCAGTTGCTCGCGGATCGGTTCACGCCGGTCGACGCGGGCCTGATCCCCACCGGCGAACTGCGGCCGGTGGAAGGCACCCCGATGGACTTCCGAACCCCCGTCCGAATCGGCGCGCGCATCGACCAAGCCGATGAGCAGCTCCGCTTTGGGGGCGGCTACGACCACAACTGGGTCATCAACGGCCCCGCCGGCACGCTGCGCCTCGCCGCGGTGGTTCACGAGCCCAAGAGCGGACGCGTCATGGAGGTGCTCACCACCGAGCCCGGCGTCCAGTTTTACAGCGGCAACTTCCTCGACGGCTCGAACGTTGGGAAAGGCGGCGTAGCGTACGCGCACCGCACAGGCTTCTGCCTCGAGACGCAACACTTTCCGGATTCCCCGAACAAGCCGCACTTTCCCTCCACGATCCTGCGTCCGGGTCAGACGCTGCGAAGCGAGACGGTCTACCGATTCTCGGTCCGTCCGCGCTAGGCTCCGGCGGCCGTCCGGAGACGCGCCGTGAGCCAATCGCCGGTGCCACAGCGGCGGCGCGAAGCGATCATCGTTGGGCTGGCGACCGCGATCTTCGCGTTGCAGCTCGGCGCCCAGCTCTCCGTCACGCCGTTGGGGGAGGGGATGGACGAGTGGGCTCACTGGGCGCGCATCGAGTTTCGGGCGGACACCGGCCGTTGCCCGCGGCCCGACGAACCCTCCATTCCGGCCTGGCTGGACGCGCTCGAACGCGACGGGCCCGGTCCCGGCCATGCGCGCGGCGGCCGCTTCGCGGAATGGGCCGCGCGGCCGGCCACCGAACGGGCGGCGCTGCGCGCGCGCTGGCGGATGCCGCCCGACCGCGAGATCGGCTATGCCGCACCGAACTACGAGGCGCAGCAGGCGCCGCTCTATTATGCGATGCTCGCGCCCGTGGCGCGCGCGCTGGGGCGCGAGCCGCCCGACGTGCGGCGGTGGTGGCTGGCGGTCCTTTCGGTGGCGGTTTCGGCAGCCGCCGTTCCGGCATGGCATCGCGCGCTGCGCTCGCGCCTCGAGGCTCCGACCGCGCTCGCGGCGCTGCTGGCGCTGGTGTGGCTTCCCAACTGGATGCCGTTCACGGGACGGATTGCCAATGACGCGCTGGCGCTGCCGCTGATGAGTTGGGCGTTCGCGCTGCTCGCCGATCCGCGCCGCGCGGCCGTGCGCGAAGCCGGAGCCGCGGCGCTGCTGGTGGTGGCCGCGTTGGCGAAGGCCTATGCACTGGTGCTGTTGCCGGTGGCGGCGGCGGTGACCATCCAGGGCTTTGCGCGCGAGCGGACCGCCGCCACCACCGGGTGGCGCGTCGCCGCGCTGGCATTGCTCGCCGCTGCGCCGCTGCTGCTGATCGCGGTCCAGCGCCGCATCGCGGGTCACCCGATGCCCTTCATCCACGTGCTCGGCAGCGCCGGCGCGTCGTGGCGCGAGCGACTGGCGGCGTTCGCAGCGGTCGACTGGCGATGGTGGGCGAAGGGACTCGTTCGCGGTGCGACATGGTGCGGCTACTGGAGCTTCGCCTCGCCCGGCCTCTGGTTCCATGCGCCCGCCGCCCTGCCGATTCTGCTCGTGCTCGCGCGGCGTGATCCAGCCTCCCACGGAGGCGATGTGATGGCGGCCCGGCGGCTCCGCTGGGTTGCGTGGGGCGCGGTGGCGGCGTTTCTTGCCGCGATGGCCGTCCATGCCGCCACCTTCGCGGTTCTGCGCGCCCGGGCGGGTGGCGAGCCGTCCGGCAACGAAGGCTGGTACGCGATGGCCTTTGCGGCGCCCGCCGCGGCGGCGCTGGCGGACCAGGTGGCGCGTCGGGGCACTGCGGCCGCCCGTTGGCGGTGGTGTGCGGCCGCCGCCGTGGTCAGCCTGATGTGGAACCTGCTGGCGCGGGCCGCGATGGGTGTCTACTGGAGCGGGCTCGTGCCGTTGGATCCGACGATCCGCCGCCTGGATTGGTCACGAGCGGCCTGGCCCGGTTCCGTCGCGGCGGCGCTGGGCGGGTGGCGCGATTGCCCGGGCGTCGTCCAGCCCGTGGTGCTGACAGCGGGTCTGCCGCTCATCGTCGCGGTGGTGCTGTCGCTCGCGCTGCTACGCCGCACGCGCCTCTGGGAGAGCGACCCGTGCCCCGCGGGTCGCCCCGCGCCCCCGGCGGCGGACTCCCGGTCGCTGCGCACGTCGGGTACAGCTCCGGGCGGGTGATGCCCGGCGAACCGCAGCTCCGTTTTCGCTGGGCGCGGCTTCACCGCTGGAGTGAGATAAAGCTGTCTCTCTGGGGACAGGCACATGCGAAGACGACACAACCATATCGTTTTCAATCTGCTGTGACTTCTTCTCTGGTGCCTGTCCCCTTTTGGAGCCGCGAATGATATCGCGCGAATCCCTGCCGAAGCCCTTGATCCGCGAGGCCGCCGTTTCTGTTCGCGCAGGGTTTGGCCGGGTGGTTTTCCCGCCGCTGGAGCGACGGCGCTGCGCCGCTGGAGCGCCGGGCCAGTACCTGTCCCCCGTCTTCGATTGGGGACAGGCACAAGTCCATCCAGACCCCTCGTCTCACCTGTCAAAAAACTCCGCAGGGCCAACGGATCGATGAAGCGGCACCCACAAGCGGGAGCGGCGGCCTTCGATCGCGTCGTCGTTGCGCCGACCTTCGGTGCGGGATGTGCGTTCGTGGCGGGCGGCGGCTATACTGCACCGTTTTGGGGATCCGGCGATGAGCTTTCGTATCGAAATCGGTTTGCGCCGTGGGCTGCGGGATCCGCGCGGCGAGCACGTCGCGCGGCTCGCGCGGGAGTTTTTGCGCTTGCCGGTGCGTCGGGTCGTCACGCGCGACGTATATCTCGTCGCCGACGACCTTCCGAAGGACGTTCAGCGTTGCGTCGCACGCGAGTTCGCAGATCCAGTCAGCGCGCGGGTCGCGGTCGGCCGGCTGCCGCCGCCGCCGTTCGACTGGCTGATCGAGATCGGCTATCGGCCGGGCGTCACCGACAACGTCGGCCAGACCGCTCGCACCGTCCTGGCCGATGTGCTCGACGTTGCGCCCGACCAGGTCGGTCCCGTGTTTAGCGCCACGCAGTTTTTCGTTTCCGGCGCTGGTCTCCGCCGCGAGCACGCCGAGCGGCTCGCGCGCGACTTGCTCGCGAACGAGCTGATCCAGACCGTCCGCATCCATGCGCGGGACGAATGGTGCGCCGCGCCGCCGGCCGTGGAGCTGCCCTTGGTGCGCGATCGGCATGCGCCGACTGTGCGCGACATTCGACTGGACGTGCCGGATGAGGAGCTGCTGCGGATCAGCCGCGACGGCATCCTCTCGCTCAGCCTTGACGAGATGCGCGCGATCCGCGACCACTACCGCCGTGAGGACGTGCGCGCCGCACGCCGGGCGGCGGGGCTTCCGCCCGATCGCCCGACCGATGTCGAGCTCGAGTGCCTCGCGCAGACGTGGTCCGAACACTGCAAGCACAAGATTTTCGCCGCCCGCGTGCTGTACGAGGAGACGCCCGGTCGCGTCGAGGTGATCGAGTCGCTGTTCGATACGTACATCCGCCGCGCCACCGAGCAAATCGCTCGCCGCCGCGACTGGCTTGTCTCGGTTTTCCGCGACAACGCCGGCATCATTCGGTTCAACGACCGCTGGCACCTTGCCTACAAGGTCGAGACCCACAACAGCCCCTCTGCGCTCGATCCCTATGGCGGCGCGATCACGGGGATCGTCGGCGTGAACCGCGACCCGATGGGCACCGGCCTCGGCTGCGAGCTGCTCGCGAACACATGGGGGTACTGCTTCGCCTCGCCGTTTCACACCGGCGAGATCCCGGCGGGCCTGATGCATCCCCGCCGCATCCGCGACGGTGTGCACCGCGGCGTCGTGGACGGCGGCAACCAGAGCGGCATTCCGTGGGCTCGCGGGTTCGAGCGGTTCGACGAGCGCTTCCTCGGCAAGCCGCTCGTCTTCTGCGGCACCGTCGGCCGGCTGCCGCACGTCGTTGCTGGCCGCCCCGCGCACGTGAAGGAAATCCGACCCGGCGATGTGATCGTGATGGCGGGCGGCCGCATCGGCAAGGACGGCATCCACGGCGCGACGTTTTCTTCCGAGGAGCTTCGGCATGAGTCGCCCGCACAGGCCGTGCAGATCGGCGATGCGTTCACGCAGCGCAAGCTCTACGACTTCCTGATCGAGGCGCGCGACCGCGGCCTCTACCGCGCGATCACCGACAACGGCGCCGGCGGCCTGAGCTCGTCCGTCGGCGAGCTTTGCACGCTCAGCGGCGGCGCCGACCTTGACCTCGCGCGCGCGCCGCTCAAATACGCGGGGCTCGACCCCTGGGAAATTCTGCTGAGCGAAGCGCAGGAGCGCATGACCCTCGCGGTGCCGCCGGAGCACCTCGATGAGCTGCTCGATCTCGCGCGCCGCCGCGACGTCGAAGCCACCGCGCTCGGCACCTTCACCCAGTCCGGCGCCTTCGTCGTGCGGCACGGGGACCGGATCGTCGGCCGGCTCGAGCTCGACTTTCTTCACCATGGCTGCCCCCGCATGGAGCTGCGCGCGCGGTGGACGCCACCGGCCGTCCCGCCGCCGCGGCCTCTGCGCGCTGGCCCGCGCAATACGGCGCTGCTCGCGCTGCTCGGCTCGCTCAACATCGCCTCGAAGGAATGGATCTCGCGCTCCTACGACGGTGAGGTGAAGGGCCTCAGCGTGCTGAAGCCGTTTGTCGGCCGCCGAGCCGAAGTCCCCTCCGACGCCACCGTCATGCGCATCGCGCACGGCTCGAATGAGGGCTTCGTGCTCGCGGAGGGCATCAACCCCTACTACTCGGACCTCGACACCTACGCCATGGTCGCCTCTGTCGTGGACGAGGCTGTGCGCCGCGCGATCAGCGTCGGCGGCACGCTCACCCACCTCGCCGGCCTCGACAACTTCTGCTGGCCCGACCCCGTGCCCTCTGCGACCAACCCCGACGCCGAGTACAAGATGGCCCAGCTCGTGCGGGCCAACCGCGCGCTCTACGACGTCACCACCGCGTACGGCGTGCCGCTGATCTCGGGCAAGGACAGCATGAAAAACGACTCGATCCGCGGTGGCCGTCGGATCTCGATCCCGCCGACGGTGCTCGTCTCCGTGCTGGGCCGCATCGAGGACGTGCGCCGGGTGGTGACGATGGACTTCAAGCGGCCGGGCGACCGGATCGCGGTGGTCGGCCTCACGCGCGACGAGCTGGGCGCCTCCGAGTTCCACCGCTGGCTGGCCGCGCGCCGTGGCACGCCCAGCGCCATCGGCGGCCGCGTGCCGTGTCCCGCCGCCGCCGCCGCGCTACCGATCTACGCCGCGATGGAGGGCGCGATCCGCGCGAACCTGCTGCACTCCTCGCACACCCCAACGCTCGGCGGTCTCGCGGTGGCCTTGGCGCTGGCCGCGATCGGCGGCGACGTGGGCGCCGTGGTGGACCTCGCGGCGGTCCCGGCCGAGCCCGATCTCAGTGACGACGCGCGCCTCTTTTCGGAAAGCCCCTCGCGCTATGTCGTCACGGCTCCGCCGGACCGCGCCGCCGACGTCGAAGCGGCCTTCCGCGGCGTGCCCTTCGCCTGGGTCGGCGAAGTCACCGACGAGCCGCGGCTACGCCTCCGGACCGGCGTCGGTCGCGAGATCATAAACCTGCCGGTCGCCCGCATGCGTGCGACCTGGCAGCGGACGTTCGATCGCATGTAGGGCTGGGCCCATCGGGGATCGCGATCATGGCCGGATGGCTCGATCGAATTCGGATGCTGAACTCGCCGCTGCACATGCTGGCGCTGGCCGCGGCGGTCAAATGGTTCGGCGGCGCGCGCGCGCGGGAGCGGTTCGGATTGCTCACCGTGCGGCCGATGTACGCCTACGGTCTCTTCCGCGCCGCGGATCTGGCGCGGTGGTGCGGGCTGCGACGCGTGACCGCTGTCGAATTTGGCGTCGCGACCGGCGCCGGGCTCCTCGCGATGGTCGAGGCGGCCGGCCACGTGCGGCGCGACACCGGCGTCGAGGTGCGGGTGGTTGGGTTCGACACGGCCGCCGGCCTGCCGCCGCCCACCGACCACCGGGACCATCCCGAACTTTGGAGCGAGGGCGATTTTGCGATGGTCCACCACGACGAGCTCCGCGCGCGGCTCGCCGGCCGGGCGGAGCTCGTGATTGGCGACATCGCGGACACCGTCGGCCCGTTCCGAGAGTCGCTCGCGCCCGAGGCGCCGCTCGGGTTCGTCTCGATGGACGTGGATCTCTACAGCTCCACCGTCGCCGCGCTACGCGTGTTCGAGGCGGCCGACCCCTCAATCTACCTGCCCGCCGTGAGCGTGTACCTCGACGACGTCGCGATGTTCACCGCGAACCGTTGGTGCGGCGAGCTGGCGGCGATCGAGGAGTTCAACACCGCGCACGAGCTGCGCAAATTCGATGTGGACCGCACGCTGCCCGGCCGCCGGCCTTGGCCGCACCTGAACTGGTATGCGCGCATGCGCGTGCTGCACGTGCTCGATCACCCGCGGCGGCGGCGGCCCGAGGCGCGTCGCGGCCTGGCGCTCGACGAGGACCAGCGCCGGCTGCGCGAGTACGGTCTGATGTGACGCGTGCCGCGCGTCGCGCTATCGTGACGGGGATGAGCCGCCGGCCCCCACCCGTTTTGTCCGCCGCGCGCGCGCCTTCGATCACGACGCGCCGCGGCGACGGCGGCACGACGCGCCTGCCCGCGTTCGGCGAGCTTCCCAAGCACCACCCGCGCATCGAGGCGCTCGGCGCGCTCGATGAGCTTGTCTGCGCGCTCGGGCTCGCGCGCGCGGCGTCGAGCCTGCCCGCTCGCCTGCGCCGCGAGATCGCCGCTCTGCAGCGCGATCTTTTCCGGCTCGGCAACGCGCTGGCCGGGACACGGCTGCCCGCGCCCGCGGCGCGTCGCCTGCTCGCGCGTTGGAGCCGGCGCTGCGCCGTTCTCGAACGCTCGGCGGCGTGGCCGGCCGGCTTCGTCCTGCCCGGCGCCACCGAGGCCGGCGCGCGGCTCGACGTGGCGCGGGCCGCCGCGCGCCGGCTCGAGCGCCGCGTCTGTGCGCTCGCCGCGGACGGCCTGGGCGAACGCGCCGCGCTGGCGGCGTTGAACCGACTCTCCGACTATCTCTGGTTGCTGGCGCGGGCGGCCGAGCCTGAACCCGATCTTCTCGACGACCGCGCCCGCCGCCGCGCCCCGCCGGGCGCGACCCGCTGATGACACGAACGCCTGCTCCATCCGGCGCAAGCTGCGGGGATGCCACCGCCTGGCTGGCCGCGGCGCGGCGGCTGCCCGGTGTCGAGATCGAACCGGGTGCGCGGCTGGCGGACTGGACCACCTTCCGCCTCGGTGGCCCGTGCGCGGCGCTGGTGCGATGCGGATCGCCGGATCCTCTGCCGGCACTGATCGCGATGCTCGCGGAACAGCGCGTGCGTTGGCGCCTGCTGGGCGGCGGTTCCAACCTGCTGGTGTCCGATGAGGGCGTGCCGGAGGTCGTTCTGCGCCTTGCCCACGACGCGGTCGACATCCGAGCGGAGGAGGGTACGATCGAAGTGTCGGCCGCGATGCGGCTCGACGCGCTCGCGGCCGAGTGCGCGCGCCGCGGGTGGGATGGCTTCATCTTCGCCATCGGCATACCCGGCACGGTCGGCGGCGCGATCGCGGGCAACGCCGGCGCGTTCGGCGAGGACATCGGCGCCCGCGTTCGTTCGCTGAGCGTCTGCGACTCCGCCGGCCGAGTGTTCGAGATGTCGCCGGCCGAGTGCGAGTTCCGCTACCGACATTCCGCGCTCGCCGATTCGGATCGAGTGATCCTTCGCGCGCGGTTCGAAATCGGCCGCGCCGACCCCGCGGTTCTGCTCGCCGAACGCGAGCGGATTCTGGCGTTACGCCGCGCCAAACACCCCGACTGGCGCTCGCAGCCCACGGCCGGCAGTTTCTTCCGCAACATCGAGCCGACCTCCGCCGCCGAACGACGCCAGGCGGCCGGCTGGTTCCTCGAGCAGGCGGGCGCAAAGGCCTTTCGCGAGGGCGGCGCGCGCGTGTTCGAGAAACATGCGAACATCATCGTCGCCGATGGCCCGGGCTGTCGTGCCGCCGACGTCCACCGGCTCGCGCTGCGCATGGCCGCGGCGGTCCGTGAACGATTCGGCCTTGAGCTGATTCCTGAGGTTCGCCGCTGGGGCCGATTCGACTCGGCCGCGGGCGATCGCCCGTCCGCCGTGGACACGCCGTAGCCGGCGACCGTCGCTCGCTCGGATCGCCCGACGGTGGCCGAGCTGCGGTGTGTGCCGGCTGGTCCGGAGCGGCCAGCGGGGATGCGGTGCGCCGCGATCGGTGATCGCGGTGAATCCGGCGTGACCCTGAACGGGCGGACGCCGCCTCGGGGAGGGCCGCGGTCCTCGGGCGACGTCCAGCTCTTGCCGAACTCCGCGGATCGCGCGAGGCCGCACGCTTTGAAGTACGGCGGCAAGCCCGGTCCGCCGCGATGCCGCGTTGGCGTTCAGCGGCGCGGCGCCATCTCTCGGTGGCGTTGCTTTCCCTGCATCGCGTGGCCAGCGCGATGGTGGTAACGACGCGGGGTGACCGCGGTCGGAGCGGACGTGACGGATCGCCACTCAGCGGTCCGCGGGCCTTGCGGCTGTCCACCCGGCTCGCAGTTGCGCGGTGAGCTCGCGGATCAGGCTCGCCATGTCGGGGCGATGGGCGAGGTTCTCGTTCTCCTGTGGATCCGTTGCGTGGTCGTAGAGTTCGATCGCGTCCACGCGCTCCGGATTCTGGCGGTCCACCCACATCGTGAAGCGGTATCGGTCGGTCCGCATCGAGTAGCCCATCCGTCGCCGGCCCTCGTGGTTGCGCGGATACTGGCTGAACACCGCGCGTTTCCACGGCCGGTCAGGGTCCTCGAGCACGGGCCGGAAACTGGTACCCTCGAGGTGGGCGGGCAGGGGCAGGCCGCAGAGGTCGGCCAGCGTGGGATAGATGTCCACGAACTCGACCAGCGCGTCGGTCGCGCGGCCCGCGTGCCGCATGCCGGGCACCGAGACGATCAGCGGCGCGCGCGTGTCGAGTTCGACGTTCGTGTGCTTGCACCACGCCGCGTGCTCGCCGAGCTTCCAGCCGTGGTCGCCCCACACGATGACGATCGTCTGGCTGCGCAGCCCGAGCCGCTCAAGCTCATCGAGCACGCGGCCGAACTGGGCGTCCATATAACTGATCGCGGCGTAGTAGCCGTGCTTGAGCGTGCGCGCCAGATCGTCCGGGAGCTGCCGGTCCTCCGGGATGCCGTCGTAACTGCGCAGCTCGCCGCCCGGCGGCACTGCATACAGCGGCGCGCCATGCGGCGGGAAGGGATTGGGCGCCAGCGCGATCGCCTCGCGGTCGTAAAGATCCCAATATCGTTTCGGCGCGACGAACGGCAGGTGCGGCCGGATGAAGCCTACGCCGAGCCAGAACGGCCCGCCCTGCTGTGCGATCGCGCGCAACGCCTCGATCGCCATGTCCGCGAGCGCACCGTCGTGGTACGTCGAGTCGGGCACGTCCGCGCACTCCCAGGCCGGCCCGTACTCGCGCGCGCGGCGCGGCGGCTGCCCTGTCCGAGCCCGCTGGCGGGTCTCAGCGCGCTTGCGCTCGACGATCGCGCGGTTCTCGGGCAGCGCATAGGTGCTGTGCGATAGTTTCGGCGAGCTCCACGGCACGGACCACGATGCCGGATCGTCGAGGTTGCCGTGGTAGAGTTTGCCCATGCCCTGCACGAACCAGCCGTGGTTCTTGAAGAGCTGCGGCAACGTGACCACCCCGTCGCCCATGGTGGTTCGGAAATGCGTCTCGAGATCGTAGACGCGTGTCGTGTCGGGCCGGGCGCCGGTCAGGAGACTCGTGCGCGACGGCGAGCAGACCGCCTGCTGGCAGTACGCGCGGCGAAACACGATGCCCTCGCGCGCGAGGCGGTCGAGGTTCGGACTGCGCACATGCGCCGCCCCGTAGCTGCCCAGCTCCGGCCGCAGATCGTCCACCGCGACCAACAGCACGTTCCATTTGGGCGAGGTCGCCGTTGCGCTCATCCACATCGCAACTGCCCCCCACGCCGCGATCACCGTGCGCTTCATGCGCAGACCTCCTTCTCGTACGGCGCATCTTCCGTGTTCGCGGTCACGCACGTCAACCGGCTTCGTGCCCTTGGCGCGCCGACGCGGCCAGGGGCGATGCCTCGGAGACCCGAGGGGCGGGGCTGCAGCGGGCACGCAAGGCGCGGCCGGACGCCGGCTGGAGATGGGCGCCGCCGGCGCCGACCGCCGTAGCGATCGTGGGCTACCGCGGCCTGCGAGCTCCGCATATACTGGGCGTGTGACCACACCCACGCCCAAGGCCTCGCGCGAAGCCCGACCGCCGATCGTTTCGATGGTCAGCCTTGGCTGCGCGAAGAACACGGTGGACAGCGAGCGCATCCTCGCCGAGCTCGTTCAGGCTGGGTTTTGGATCGCGGAGCGGCCGGAGGACTCGGACCTCTGCCTTGTGAACACGTGCGGTTTCATCGCGCCCGCGCGCGAGGAGACCGCTGCGACGTTGCGCGAGCTGGCCGAGCTGCGCCGCCGCGGCCGGCCGCGCAAACTGGTCGCGATCGGATGCCTGGTTCGCCGCAGCGCGGCAGTGCCGGAGTTCGCGAGGTTTCTGGGGGCGGCGGACGCGGTGGCCGGGTTCGAGGTCTACCCGCGCCTGCCGGCGTTCTGCCGCGAGATCCTCGGCGAGGCGGATGCCGCGCTCGCGGCCACCGCGGCGCGGCCGGATCCGGACGCAACGGCGCCGCGGCTACTCACCGGCGGCACGGCGTCCACCTGGCTCAAAATCGCCGAAGGCTGCTCGCACCGATGCTCGTTCTGCGCGATTCCCGCCATCCGAGGACCGCAGGTGAGCCGGCCGCCCGAGGCGGTGCTGGCCGAGGCGCGCGATCTCATTGCATCGGGCGTGCGCGAGATCTGCCTCATCGCGCAGGACACGACCGCCTACGGGCTCGACCGACCGGGCGGACCGCGGCTGGCGGATCTCATCCGGCGGCTCGCCGAAGTGGAGGGGGACGTCTGGCTGCGTCTTCTGTATGCGCACCCCGCCCATGTCGAGGAGGCGGTGCTCGATGCGATGGAGGCCGACCCGCGCTGGTGCCGCTACCTCGACCTGCCGCTACAGCACATCGCGGATGCCCGGCTGCGCGCGATGCGCCGGCCCGGCCGCGACGCGACCGTCGCGTTGCTCAACCGCATCCGCGCGCGCTGGCCCGATGTCGCGCTGCGCACGGCCTTCATCGTGGGGCATCCGGGCGAGACCGAAACCGAGTTTGAGGAGTTGTGCGAGTTCGTGCGGGCGATGCGCTTCGCGCACCTCGGCGTGTTGGTCTATTCCGAAGAGCCCGGCACCGCCTCAGCCGCGATGTCGCCGAAGGTCCCGCCCGGCGTGGCCGCGGAACGCCGCGACCGGCTGATGGCGCTCCAGCGGGACATCTCGCGCGCCGCGCTCCGCGCATGGATCGGCCGCGACACCGAGGTGCTGGTGGATGAGCCGGCGGACCCCCGCACCGGCGAGGCGCGCGGCCGGCATCGCGGCCAGGCGCCGGACGTGGACGGTGTGGTCCGGCTGCGGGGCCGGGCGGCGCGCTCCCTCGCGCCGGGGCAGGTCGTCCGCGCGCGGGTGACCGGGTCGTCCGACTATGACCTCCATGCCGAGCCCCGCACGGCGTCTGGCCGTCCCGTTCCCGACGGTGGCCAAGGACCGGTTTGACCCGCCCGCTCCGCTCCGGTATTCTAACCCGGCTTTTTCGCGTTCCGAGTCCGCCCGGGTGGATTCCGGGAGGGGGCCGGATTCGACGAAAAAACGTCCGGAATCATAGAGGAACCTAAGGAGCACAGCCATGGCGAAGGCGGCAGTGAAAAAGTACGTCTACACCTTTGGAAACGGCACTGCGGAAGGCCGGGCCGACATGAAGAACCTGCTGGGTGGCAAGGGGGCGAACCTTGCGGAGATGTGCCACCTGAAACTCCCCGTGCCGGCCGGATTCACGATCACAACCGAGTGTTGCACCGACTATTTCGCGCGTGGCGGTAAGTTCCCGCCGGGCCTCGAACCGCAGGTCCGCGCGGCCATCGCGAAGGTCGAGAAGATCATGGGCAGCCGCTACGGTGACGCCCAGAATCCGCTGCTGGTCTCCTGCCGCTCCGGCGCGCGCCGCTCGATGCCCGGCATGATGGAGACGGTCCTCAACATCGGCCTGTGCTCCCGCACGATTCCCGGTCTCATCGCGAAGACCAAGAACGAGCGCTTCGTCTACGACGCGTACCGCCGCCTGATCATGATGTACGCGGACGTCGTGATGGAAAAGGCCGAGGGCATCGAGCCCGCCGAAGGCCAGGGTATTCGCCGGCAGCTGGATGGCCTGCTCGACGAGCTGAAGAAGGCGAAGGGGTACAAGTCCGACACCGACCTCACCGCCGACGACCTGAAGGGCCTCTGTGGCGCCTTCAAGACGCGCGTGCGCGAGGTGCTCGGCCGCGAGTTCCCGGACGATCCCTGGGAGCAGCTCTGGGGCGGCATCGGCGCGGTGTTCAAGAGCTGGAACGGCAAGCGCGCCGTCTCCTACCGCCGCATCGAGGGGATCCCGGATGACTGGGGCACCGCCGTCAACGTCCAAGCCATGGTGTTCGGCAATATGGGCGACCACTCCGCCACCGGCGTCGCGTTCACGCGCAATCCGGCCACCGGCGAGAACAAGTTTTACGGCGAGTGGCTCGTCAACGCGCAGGGCGAGGATGTCGTCGCGGGCATCCGCACGCCGAACCCGCTCAACCGCGCGACCAAGAACGAGCAGAACCAGCACCTGCCCTCGCTTGAAGAGGCGATGCCGGAGCTCTACCGCGAACTCGACCGCATCCGCACGACGCTTGAGCGGCACTACCGCGACATGCAGGACATCGAGTTCACGATCCAGGAAGGCCGCCTGTTTATGCTTCAGTGTCGCAGCGGCAAGCGCACGGGCACCGCGGCGCTGAACATGGCGATGGACATGCTGAAGGAAAAGCTGATTGACGAGAAGACGGCGGTGATGCGCGTCGAGCCCGCCCATCTCGACCAGCTCCTCCACCCGTTCGTGGATCCGGCCGCCGAACGGACGGCCACCGTGATCGCGAAGGGTCTCCCCGCGGGCCCCGGCGGCGCAGTCGGGCAGATTGTCTTCACCGCCGAGGACGCGGTGCGCTGGGCCGCCGAGGGGAAGAAGGTCATCCTCGTCCGCGAGGAGACGAACCCCGAGGACATCGAGGGCATGCGCGCGGCGCAGGGCATTCTCACCGCCCGCGGCGGCATGACGTCGCACGCGGCGCTGGTTGCGCGCGGCTGGGGCAAGTGCTGCGTCGTCGGCGCCGGCGAGATCCACGTGGACGTGCCGAACCGTCGGATGGTCGTGAGCGGGCGTGAGTTCGTCGAGGGCGCGATGATCACGCTCAATGGCACCCGCGGCCTCGTGTACGAGGGCGCGCTGCCGATGGTGGACGCGACCGAAAACCCGCGATTCCAGGCGTTCATGAAACTCGTGGACAAGTACCGCCGGCTCGGCGTGCGCACGAACGCCGATACCCCCGAGGACGCGCGCACCGCGCGCGCCTTTGGCGCTGAGGGCATCGGTCTCTTCCGCACCGAGCACATGTTCTACGGCGCCGGTTCGGACGAGCCGCTCTTCCTGCTGCGCAAGATGATCCTCAGCACCACGCCCGAGGAACGCCGCGCGGCCGTGCAGGAGCTCTTCGCCTACGTGAAGCGCGACATCAAGGCCACCCTCGAGGCAATGGAGGGTCTGCCGGTCACCATCCGGCTGCTCGACCCGCCGCTGCACGAATTCGTGCCTCAGAGCCCCGAGAAGCAGGCCGAACTCGCCCGCGCGCTCGGCATCACGCCCGAGGAGGTCAAGGCCCGCGGCGACGCGCTGCATGAGAACAACCCGATGATGGGCCACCGCGGCGTTCGCCTCGGCATCACCTACCCCGAGATCACCGAGATGCAAGTGCGCGCGATCTTCGAAGCCGCCGCCGAGCTGCAGACAGCCGGCCGCAAGGCGATGCCGGAGATCATGATCCCGGTCACCTGCGACGTAAAGGAGCTCGCGCACCAGAACGCCATCATCGCCCGCGTGTACGCCGAGGTGTGCGCCGCGAGCGGCGTGAAGAAAATCCCGCACCTCGTCGGCACGATGATCGAGATCCCGCGCGCCGCGCTGTTGGCCGACCGCATGGCCAGCGAGGCCGAGTTCTTCAGCTTCGGCACGAACGACCTCACGCAGATGGGCTTCGGGTTCAGCCGCGACGACATTGGCGCCTTCCTGCCGCACTACCTCGACCAGAAGATCCTCAAGGCCGATCCGTTCCAAACGATCGACCAGGAGGGCATCGGCCAGTTGATCGAGATGGCCGTGCAGAAAGGCCGCGCGACGCGCCCGAATCTGAAGGTCGGCATCTGCGGCGAACAAGGTGGCGATCCCGCGTCGGTCGCGTTCTGCCACCGCGTAGGGCTCAACTACGTGAGCTGCTCGCCGTACCGCGTGCCCATCGCCCGGCTCGCCGCCGCGCAGGCCGCGCTACAGTCGGCGCCGCCCGCCGCCTCGAAGACGGCGAAGGGCTCGACTGCGGCGAAGAAGCCCAGGCGCACAACGGCCGCCCGCAACTGATCCCGGCGCGCCCGTCCAAGGCGGGCATCACGGCCCCGGACCGCTCAACGGCCCGGGGCCGTTTCGTCTTGCACACCCCGAAGCGCTCGGCACTCGCCCGCCGGCGGCCGGGTGGGCGCCACCTCCGCTAGATGTCGTTGCGCAACGCCCAAAGGTCGTCCGCGCCAAATTCGAGGCAGCACGAACCGCAGTCGCTGTAGCAGGCGAGGCAGAACCGCCTGCCTGCGATCTCGATCGCCCCGGTCAGACCACAGCGCTCGCAGCGCCCCTCCTCCTCGCCGCGCGGGTTCGGCGTTGTCGCTTCACCGCGACACGGGATGTCCTCGTGCGAAGGGTCGCTCATCATCGCGGGCATCTGGCGCCTCTGGATCGGAACCTACGCTCGCCAGCGCTGTTCGCAAGTGGTGAGATGGCTCGGCGGCCCAGCGCGAGCAGCCCGCTCCGGCGCCGCGCCCTGCCCGCCAGGGGTCCAAGCCTTGGAAAACAACCGCCCGGCGGTGTCCAAGCCTTGGACAGAGCAGGGCACGCGACAGGTCCAGTGGTGGCGCGCAGTCCGGGTGTGCCGCCACCAGGATCCCGCGCGCGACGGCTCACGCCGCAGGTTCGGGGTGCGCCGCGCGACGGAGACGGTCGTTGATCGCGCGGCCGAGGCCGACCTCGGGTGCCGGTTCGGCCGCGATGCCATCCAGCCCGCCGTCGTCCAGCCGCCGAAGCGCCGCAAACAGGTTCGCCGCAGCCTCGCGCAGATCGCCCGCCGGAGAGAGCACCTCGACCATCGCCCATCCGCCGCCGGCGGGCGGCTCGCGGAACGCGAGGCAGCCCCACCGACCCTCTGGCGGCGCCGCCGCGGCGCGGCTGTTGAGCAAGGCCAGCCGCGTGCGGGGCGCGTAGTGTCGCGGAAGTCGGCCCGGTGATTCGGGGTGGTCACATGAGGACTCGGCCGGCACCTCGAGCGGGCCGACGAGCGCCTCGATCGCTTCCAGGGGCACGCCCCCCGGCCGCAGGAGCACCGGCCGGCCGCCCCTCAGCGCGACGATCGTAGATTCGACCCCCACCGCGCACGGCCCCGCATCAAGAACGAAGTCCGCGGCGGCGCGGATCGCCTCGTCGAGGTGTTCTGCGTGGGTCGGGCTGGTGCGTCCAAACAGATTGGCGCTCGGGGCGGCGATCGGTTCGCCCAGCGCGCGCAGCAGCTCGATCGCGACCGGATGCCGCGGGCAGCGCAGCGCGACGGTCGGACGGCCGGCCGTGACGATGTCCGGCACTTCCGGCCGCTTCGACACGACGATGGTGAGAGGACCGGGCCAGAACGCGCGCGCGAGGCGGTGCGCCGCCTCGGGCCACTCGGCGGCCAGCATGGTGGCGTCCGCCTCGCCCGCGACGTGGACGATGAGCGGATCGAACGCGGGCCGCTGCTTGGCTTCGAACACGCGCGCGATGGCGAGTGGGTCGAGCGCGCGGGCGCCCAGGCCGTACACCGTTTCGGTGGGGAACACACCGATGCGGCCAGCCCGCAGCCGAGCCACGGCGCGCGCGAGCTCGGCGGTCCAGTCGCCCATGCGCCGCTCCGCTTGCGCGATCGCGAGGATCCAGTCCGCCGCCTCGCGGATGCCGGGCACGACGAACGTGCCGGCCGGCAGCTCGTCGAAGTGCCGTTCCCCATGGCCGGTGCGCACGTAGAGGCCGCGGCTGCCCGCGCGCACCGCGGTTTCGACGTCGTGCGGATGGTCGCCGACGACGAACGACCGGGCGAGATCGAGATGAAACTCCCGGGCGGCTTCGAACAGGTGGTGGGGGCTCGGCTTGCGGCAGAGGCAGCCCTCCTCCTTCGTGTGAGGGCAGGTGTAGATACGGCGGATCGGAACACCCTCGGCCGCAAGGCGGTCGAGCAGTGCTCGGTGGACGCGCTCCACGTCCTCCGTCGTCAGCACGCCGCGCGAAATCCAGACCTGATGGGTGACGATGAAGAGTTCGTAGTGGGCGGCGAGACGTCGGAGGGCCTCGAACGTGTCCGGCAGCCACCGGAGGGCGTCCGGAGAGCTGATTGGCCCGACGTCCTCGATCAACGTACCGTCGCGGTCCAGAAAGACCGCGGGTCGACGGGGCGTCGCGATGGTGGGTCCGTTGGACATCCGTGGCAGCATAGCGGCGTCGCCGCACCCCGCAAGCCCGCCGATGAGATCCGGGCAGGAGCCACTGGCCAGACACGCTCCGCACGAGGTCGTAGACCGCCGTGTGTTCTCGCCGCCCACATGCCGTGTCGCGGTTGTCCGTGTTCGGAGCGGTGTGTCGACAGACCGGCGATGCGGGTGCCCGCAACATTCTTGGGGTCGGCCGGGACGAAGCCGAACGCGGTTGCGGAGTCATCTCTTTGCCATGCGGTTCCGCCTGGCTCACCGAATGTGCGGCAGAAACGTCTCCAGCGCCGACAGTGCGCGGGCGGCCAGGAGGCGGCCGCGATCGGTACGGCCGATGCGCGTCTCGAGTGGTGGGAGTAGACCCAGATTGGCTTTGACCGGTTGAAAGGTTTCAGGCCTTGCCGACACGAGCACCCGCACAAGACTGCCGATCATGGTGTCCTCCGGCCACACCGGCGGCTCGCGGCCGGCGAGCGCGGATGCGGCGGCGATTGCGGTCACCAAGCCGGTCGCGATGTTGCCGAGATACCCCTCGACGCCGCACAACTGGCCCGCTATCCATACGCCGGGCGCGGCGCGCAGCTGCAGCGAACGGTCCAGCAGCCGTGGCGCGCACATGTACGTGTTTCGGTGCATGTGCCCGTACCGCACGAAGCGCGCGTGGGCGAGACCGGGCACAAGGCGAAACACGCGCTCCTGCTCGGATTCGCGCAGATTGGTCTGGCATCCGACGAGATTCCACCGTTCGCCCGCCGCGTCCTCCCGTCGCAGCTGTAGCACCGCATGCGGCCGCCGGCCGGTGCGGGGATCTCTCAAGCCCACCGGCCGCAGCGGTCCGAACGCCGGCGCCTCGCGACTACGGCGCGCCAGCACCTCGATCGGCAGACACCCCTCGAACATGGGCCCCTCGCCCGCGCAGACTCCCTGGTCAATCGCCTGCTCGAAGTCGCGAAGTGGGATTCGCTCGGCTGTCCGAAGGGCCTCGATGAACCGGTCGTACTCCTCGTTCGTGAACGGGCAGTTCAGATAATCCCCTTCGCCGCCCGCGTCGCGGCCGTAGCGCGAGGCCGCGAACGCGATCGAACGATCCACCGTCTCGCCCTCCACGACCGGAGCGATCGCGTCGTAGAAATAGAGATGGGCGGCCCCGGTCAGCTCCGCCAGCGACGCGGCCAGCGCCGGCGAGGTGAGCGGGCCGCTCGCGATGATCGCTGGCCTGGGCGGCGCCTCGGTGACCTCTTCCCGCACCAGCTCAATGAGCGGTTCGCGTTCGATCGCCGCGGTCACCGCCGACGCAAAGCGCTCGCGGTCCACCGCCAGTGCGCTGCCCGCCGGAATCGCGGTCTCCTCCGCGCAGTGCGCGAGCAGCGAGGCGCACCGGTGAAGCTCGGCGAGGAGAATGCCGGACGCGCGGTCGGGCAATTTGGAGCCGAGCGAGTTGGAGCAGACGAGCTCCGCGAGCCGGTCGGTGCGGTGCGCGCCGGTCATTCGGCCAGGTCGCATTTCGAAGAGCCGCACCCGGATGCCCCGACGCGCCAGCTGCCAGGCCGCTTCGCAGCCGGCCAGCCCGCCGCCGACGACCGTAATCGGGCTCGCACCGCTCATGTGGCCGGCGGATCCTCCGTGCCAGCCGGCTCCGACCCCGCGGGACGCGCGCCGGAGCGCAGACCCGCCACCGTGGCGCCGAGCAGCGCCGCCACGGCAATGCCGGCTCCGATCCATCCCAATAACGACAGGATCGTCACGATTCCGCCGGCGATGAGCACGCCGACCGTGATCGCCCCGAGCGAGCGGAGCGGCGGCATGCCGCAAAGCGCGGCCGCCATGGCCCCGGTCCAAGCGCCCGTCGCCGGCAGTGGCACCGCCACGAACAGCGCCAGCCCCCACCACTCGTAGCGGGGGATGTCCGAGGCCTTCCGCCGGACTCGTGCGAGTAGTCGCTCGACCAGCCGCTCGCCCAGCCGGCTACGGCGCGCCCAGCGCGTGACGGGATTCAGCAGAAGCAGGATGAACGGAATCGGTGCAAGATTTCCCAGCACCGAGACCGCCAGTGCCCGCCACCAGCTCATGCCAAAGTGATGGATGCCGATCGGCACCGCCCCGCGCAGCTCGACCACCGGCAACGCCGCGATCGCCGCAACGGCCAGATCGGCCGGCGCTCCGCGCTCGCTCAGCGCCTGCGCGACGCGCTCGCCGCGGCTTTGTGCTCCGGCGGCTGGAGCCGCGCCCGCCGCGACGCACACGCCGATCGCCAGCCCCCCCACCCATGTCCGAAGGTTCATGGCGGGGTCTTATCGCGTTGCGGTCGTCCGAATGCAACACATTTGCCCGTGCCGCAAGTACGGGCACCTTCGCGCCGCGATCGCGCATGGATCCGATGGGGCCCGAATTCCCGTTCTGCTCTTGAGCGGCCCGCAACGGCTCCTACGGCAGATCGAAGACTGGGCGCCTTCCGTTGTGTACGCGGACTCTCGACCTGTGCGAACCGGGAGTCTCCGGCGTCCTCGGGTTGTTCAAACCCGGGCGCACGATGCCCAGAGAGCCAGCCGGGCGGAACATGCCATCCTCGGTAAACACGCGAGGCAGAGATCTGTCGCGTTGTACGATGCTGGCCACACGCGGCGTACGAACGGCCCGCCGCGGAGCATGATCTCCGAGGTGTCGCGGACTCGCGCGCGTCCGATCCGTGTCGCGGCGGCCAGCTTGGGCTCGGGATGGAAGAGCGTCACGTCCTCGAGGCCCATGGTCTCGACATCGCGTTCGAACTGGCGACGATGGTCAGCGTGGCCGCTGGAATCTGGAGCCGGTTCGACGCTAGGTCTTGCGCTCGCCGCACGCGATCTGCTCGAAGTGGTCCGCGGCCGCACGGATCACAAGACCCCCCGTGCGTGCACAAGCGCTCTGCCATCTAGACGCCGCGCCCGTCGCCGCCGATCGGCACTGTCGGCGTTGAACGGGCGGAGGCCGGCGCCGTCGCAAAGGCCGCCGCGGCCACATCGCGGCGGCTCAGCGTTCGGAGTGTGCGAGTGGAGGATCGGAGTGTGCTAGTCCCCCACGGCCGGGGCCGGTCCGAGAGGCTCCAACCACGAAACCGGCGGCGGGGCGGGGATATCGGAGGCGATCAGCAGTCGAATCGCGGAGCTCGCGCGTTCGCCGGGGGCAAGGTCGCGGCCGAACAGCGAGAGGTACAGCGAGCGATGCGGCTCCTCGTCCTGGGGCATCAGCACCGCAAAGCAGTCCGACGCGCGGCCGATGATGAAGGCCGCCCGACCCGAGGCTGAATCGAGCCGCAGGCCGGCGGGTAGCGCGAAGGCCGGTTGGATCGCCCACTCAACTGGGTGCGGGGGAATTTGCCAGCGGCCGTCGCGCAGCCATGTGGCGGCGGCCTCGTCGCGCGGGAAGGCCTGCCAAACGCCCTCGGCTGGATCGGCGGGCCGCCAGGCGGGCCCCTCGGGCGCGCGGACGCACGCGAACGCTCGTTCGAAACCCGCAAAATACGAGGCACAGAACACCTCAAACGCGCGCAGTGGCGCGCGCGCTTCCACGTGGATCGAGATGTCCACAGCGTTGGCCGACGCCCAACGCCAGATGGCGCGCAGTTCGAACGGCGTGGTTTCCGTGGCCGGCCAAATGGTTTCCACCGAGCCGTCCGGCCGGAGACGCCGAGTGGTGTCGGCGCGGCTCCAGCCATCGGGGTGACGGCGATGAGGCTCCAGTAGCCGGTAGATCGAGAGCACTCCGTGACGCTGCGCGAGGTCACGGCCGGTGCGTGCATCGAGCAATGGTGCGAGACCGGTCGGGCGGCCACCGTTGTGGAGCCGGCCGCGCAGTTCGCCCGTGTCAAACGAGAAGGCGTGGCCATCGGCTTGGAATTCCGCGGGCGGTCGGCGCGCGGCCCAGACAGTGCCGCGACGATAGAGCGCTTCGACGGCGGGCGTCGCCAGCGCCCGCGCGTCGTGGCCGAGAGCGCAGTGGAATACGCGGCCGCGACCGAACTCGCGCGTAAACACTAGTGGATAAGGGCGGCCATCCACCTTCGAGACCGCATCGGCCAGCACGAGGATCGGTGCGTCGCCGTCGAGGCAGGTGTACAGCTCGTCGTCGGTCGTAAAGTCGCTCAAGCCGAGCGTGACGGGATGGGCCGGCTCGCGGATTCGGACGGTGAACGGGCCGCGCGGATCGTGGGCGCGGAGACGGGGGTTCCATGTGCGTCCGACCAGCTCCGTGTAGGCCGGCCACACGGCGTTGGACGCGCGGTCGAACAAGGCGCCGCTCGCGAAGTGGGCGACGACGAGGCCGCACCCGTTCGACACCGCGCGCCGCAGGTTGTTCAGCGCGGCGGCCGACGGCGCGGAGCGGTCGTTCTGTGCATGCAGCACGATCGCTTGAAACGATTCGATCTTGGGCGTTGCGAGCACGGTGGGCGTTTCAGCGACGCTCACCTCGAGCCGCGGATCGGCCGCAAGGGCCGCCACGAGCCGCGGCGTCGTCTCACGCCAGGCATGAGCGGGGATGTCCTCGCCGGTCACGATCAGGACGCGGCAGGTCGCGCCGGTATTGGCTCGCACCTCGATCAGGGTGGTGTCGCGGGATGGCGAAACGGTGTGGGTCAGCGCGCACACCCACACCTCTCCGACGACCACGTTGGGGCCCGCGTCGCGCCGGATGGCCAGGGTCACCGGACCGCCGCGGCGCAGCGCCGCCTCGGGAATGGGAATTCGGATAACCGCGGCAGGCTGTTCGGCTCCGCGCCAGCGAGGCAGGGGGGTGCGCGGAAGGGCGGGCTCGCCGTTCACGAAGATGGATTGTTCGCGGCCGCCCGCGTCGTAGTCCCACCATGAGAGACCGACCTCGTAGTGGCCGGTCGGCGAGAGTCCGTCCAGGTCGATGAGGACCTCGCGGGGATCGAACACCACCGTGCCGGGCGGCGTGTCGGCCCAGCGCCACGGTTCGCCTCGCCGCACGGAGATGGAGACCCCGTGCAGCCCATCGGCCCGGGGAACGGCGCCGCAGTCGAGGTAGGACAGGACGTTGGTGAGGTGAACCAGGCGTGGCGCCCAACGTGCCAGCGCTTCGTTCGCGAGGTGACGGTGAACCGGGGAGGTGTCGTCCGCCCCACGCACGCGCAGTAACGCCGGCACGGCGGCTGGCGTCCGCGATTGGGCGAGCGAGCGGATGGCGACATCCCGTAGATCAGTCGGGCCAGCGCGGGAGTAACGTTCGATCCAGCCAAGCGCGCTATCGTGTCCAAGGGCGGGCAGTACGCGCAACGCCGCCGCTCGGGCGGCCAGCGGGGCGGCGGCGTCGTCCAACAGGCGGCCGAGCCGCGGTATCACCTCGAGATCGCCGAACCGCTGAACGAGTTGTTTCAGTGCATTCTCCAGCTCCGGGGAAGGATCATCACGAAGGCGGTCCATCAGGGCGTCCAGAACGGCGCGCTCCCCGCGCTGAGCGAGCGCCTTGAGCACGGTGGCGCGCACGACCGGGTCCGCGTCGCCGGCGAGCGGCAGCAGCAGCGCGGACAGGTTGGGAGCCCCGCGAGTCGCGAGCGCCGAAATGCACGCGACCCGCTGGGACGTGGAGCCCCAGGTTCGACAGTCGGCGATCGCGGCGTCGGCGGCCGGGTCGGGGATCGCGGCCAGCGCCTCCGCTGCGCCGAGTCGCGCGAGGAGCGGGACCTCCTCCGCCGTTCCGAGCGGCCCGAGGGCCGCGATGGCGGCCGCGCGCACGCCAGGATCGGCAGCCTCGACGCGCGCGAGCGCGGCGGTGCGGCCGACGTGCGCCCGAACGTCCGCGAATGCGCCCAGGGCGGTCGCCAGGCGGGCGGGCGGCAGATCGTCGAGACGTGCGACCAGCCGCGCGCCGTCGAGACGCGCCAGCCATCGGATCGCCGAGACCGCGACCGTATCATCGGGATCGTGCAGAGCGGCCTCACACGCTGCCACGGCGCGAGTCGGATGCACGCTCACGAGTTCCGCGAGCGCGGCGAGCCGTGTGGCCGGATGGGACGCGGCGAGGTCCGCTTCGAGCGCGGCCGGAGGCCGTGGGTTGGCCGAGGGCCAGTCGCCGCCGAGCGCGATGCGAGCGGGCTCCGCCAGCGTGGGATCCGTCAATCGATCACTCAGGAGGGTGCGCTCCGGGTCTTCGGCGACCAGCGCGAGATGCTGGGCGAGCGTTGTGCGGCCCAGCGCCGTCGAGTCCGGTGCGCGGATCGCCTCGAGCAGCTGTGTGGCCAGCTCGCGGGCGCGGGGCGAGCCCACCGGCCAGCGCGGCGTCCAGAGCTCGAGCAGCCGGAAGGCCGCGCGCGGCGCAAAGTTCGTGCTGGTACGCACCTGTTCGATCGCCGCCTGGATGTCCTGCGGCGAGGGTTCGGGCGGCTGCGGGGCGGCGGCCGAGGTTGCGGCCACCAGCGCCACCGCCGTAGCGACACTGCAGCGGACCCAACAGCCGAAATGGTTCACCGCTCGTTCCTGCCTCACGCCAGTGTCCACGGCGCGCGCGCTGCGCGGGCGAGGTGGCGATCCGCCGAGGGATCATCCACGAATCGTTCCGCGGCCCAATCCCAAACGAGCGGGCGGCCGCAGCGCGCCGCGATGTCGCAGATCAGCGACAATGTCGTGGCGGCGTGACAGACTTCCGCGGGCGCGGCGGGCTCACGGCGCGTGCGAATGCACTCGAGAAAGTCGGCCATGTGGTGCGTCGACACGCGCAGCCGCGTCTCGTGTGGCCGGATAGTTTCCTCCAGCAGCGAGGGCGGGTCGGCGCGGATGCCGCCGCGGACCACGTGCACCCAGCCGCGGTCGCCCTCGAAGCGCACGCCGTGTCCGTAGGGCGAACGTGTGTCGTCGTAGAACCGCAGTCGAACACCATCGGCGGCGGTGACGGTGATGTCCCATCCAAACGGCACGTCGGGATCGCCTTCGTCGAGCCACATGGCGGCGCCCTCGACGCGGATTCGACCGGCGCCGAGCGATGGGGATCCCCACAGCGCGATGTCGAGGTGGTGCACGCCCCAGCTCTGCATCCAGCCCGCGCAGTAGTCGGAGAAGAAGTACCAGTAATAGCTGCAGAGCCCCTCGCGGTGCGGTTTCATCGGGGCCGGTCCGATCCAGAGGTCGTAGTCGAGCGACGGCGGCGGTGGCGCGACCGGGAGAACAAGCGCGGATACGCCGTCCCGCAGCCGAAGGTGGCCGCCCGGCACGGCGACCGTGACGGTGTGAACCCGGCCCAGGCGGCCGTTCCGGGCCAGTTCGCAGGCGAAGCGAAAACGCGGATCCGATCGCTGCTGCGTGCCGGCCTGCAGCACGCGGCCGGTACGGCGGACGGTCTCGCAGATCGCCCGCCCCTCCGCGACGGTGCGCGAGAGCGCCTTCTCGCAGTACACGTCGCGGCCCGCCTTCATCGCGGCAATGGCCATCGTTGCGTGCCAGTGTTCCGGCGCGGCGATCGTGATCGCATCCAGATCCGGCCGCGCAAGCACCTCGCGGAAGTCCTGCGCGACGGCGCACTCGGCGGGGATGCGGCCCTGAGCGGCGGCCGCGTCGCGCGCGGACCGAGCCCGCGCGAGGTCCGCATCGCAGATCGCAACGACCCGCACCTCCGGGAATCCCGCCAGCTCGATGAGATGGCCGCGCCCACGCTCGCCCGCGCCGATCACCGCCACGCCGAGGCGCTCGCTGGGCGGCGGTGCTCCACGTCCGAGAACGCGCGCGGGCACGATGAACGGCGCGGCGCCCGCGACCAGCGCCCGAAGGGCCTCCCGCCGGACCAGCCTAGTGTTCATCGGAGTGACCTCCCAACCGATGGTCGCTCGAAGATCCCGTAGAGCGACTCGACAATCCGCGCCTGTTCCGCGGCATCGGCGACGGCCGGTTCGAACCCCGCGCGCACCTTGAGGCCTTCCATCGCTTCGAGCATCAGGTCCACCTGCCGCCGCGCATCCTGCGGCGGGAGTTCGCCCGAGGTCTGCGCTGCGCGGACCAGGCCGACGTAGAACTCGCGGACCGAGGCGTAGAACTGGGCCCAGCTCGAGCGGACCGCGGCGTCATCCTGCATGCGCATGAAGATGCCGGTCGTGAACCGGCGGTTCCGACGGTCCGCGACGCAGGAGGCCACGCTGAACGCGAGCGCGCGGTGGAGCCGCTCCGCCGGCGTGCGCGCGGCGGCGATCGCGGCGTGGATGCCGGCCTCCCAGCGGCGGTAGTAGTGCCGGCAGGCGGCGAGGAGGAGCTCGAGCTTGTTTTCGTAATGCCAGTAGAGGCTGCCTTTGGTGACGCCGGCCGCCGCGGCGATGTCGTCGAGATTCGCGCCGTCGAACCCGCGATCCGCGAGCACTTCGAACGCTGCCGCCGCCAGCCGGTCGGGTCGTTCGGCCGACCGACGTGTCGCGTCGCGCCTCGGAGAGGTCGTTCGCATCAACCGACTATACCAATCGGTATGCCTGAGTGGAACATCCGGCCCATAGCAAGAAGAATTCTGTGCGCCAGATCGAGTACCGCTGCGTATGCGCTCAGCGACACACGGAAGCGGGCGCGCCCGGCGGCGTGCCCGGCCACCGATTCGTTGCTAGACTTGGCGAATGAGTCGCGGACGCGACGACGAGACGAGGCAACGTCGATGAGATTCGAGCGACGGGACCGACGGGAATGCGCGGCGAGGTGGCGGCGCGTGGCCGCCGTGAAGGGTGCGGTTCTGGCGGTGTGCGGGATGACCGCGATCGCCGGCGCCAACGACGAGGCCGAACTGCTGATCTTGCGCGATGCGGCCGAGCGCGGCGACGTCCGCGCTCAGGTGGGATATGCGGATCGGCTCGCGACGGGGCGGGGCGCGGCAGCCGATGTGCGCGCGGCGCTGGAGTGGTGGGCAAAAGCCGCGTTGGCGGGGGACCCCGACGCGATGGTGCGCGTCGCGGATCATCTCGCGGACGGCCGAGGGGTGGCGGCGGATCCGGCACGGGCGCTGGCGCTTTGGCGGCGCGCAGCCGACCGCGGGCACGCCGGCGCCATGGCGCGCGTCGCGCGCGCGATGGAGTCCGGCAGTGGCACCCCCGCCAACGCGGTAGAGGCGGCGGCCTGGTGGCGGCGGGCGGCGGAGGCTGGCGAACCGTCGGCCCAGTACGAGTGGGGGCGGCGTCTGGACGACGGCATCGGCGTCGCGGCGGCACCGGCTGAGGCGAAAACTTGGTACGAACGCGCGGCGCAACACGGTGTGGCCGAAGCGATGACGGCGCTGGCTCGCCTCTACGCAGAGGGACGCGCGGGGCCGCCCAACCTGCGCGAGGCCTACGTGTGGTGCCTGCTCGCAGAACGCATGGGCGATCCGCTGGCCCGGCGCAACTGCGAGATCCTGTCCGCTGTGCTGTCGCGGTTCGAGCGGTTTCGCGCCGTGCGCGAGGCGTCGGCCCGCGCGCGCGCATGGGGGCTGCCGTAGGTGCGGACATCTCGCGCGATGCCCGACTCCGCGGTGCCGGCGGTGGAGGGGCCGGCCGGGGCACATTGGTATTGCCTGCGCGCGACGGTCCGCGCGGAACATCTCGCCGCCGCGAATCTCGTTCGCCAGCTGGGCATCGAGACCTACTGCCCGCGGATCCGCTACCGTCAACCCACTCGTCGCGGTCCCGTGTGGGCCTGCGAGGCACTGTTTCCGAGCTATTTGTTTGCGAAGTTCGATCTGGCGACCTCGCTGCGGGCCGTGCTGACCACGTCAAAGGTCCATGGCATCATACGCTTTGGCAGATCCTGCGCCGTCATTCCGGAGGCGACCATCGCCGATCTGCGATCGCTGTTTCCCGATCAGGCGCCGCGCGAGCTGGAGCGGATTCTTCGGCCCGGCGACCCGGCCGTGATTGTGGACGGCCCGCTGACCAACCTCCACGTGCTGGTGACGGCCGTGCTGCCCGGGCGCGAACGGATCCGTGTGCTGTTCCGACTGCTCGGTCGGGATGTTGAGCTGGACGTGCCGGAGCGAGCCGTCTGTCCCGACGAATCGGCCGCCGTTCCGGTCCTCGCGCGGCGCCGGGGCGCGATGATGGAATGAAGTTCCACATTTGGACGATTGGATGCCAGATGAACGAGGCGGATGCCCGTCATCTGGACGAACGGCTGCGCGCGGCAGGCCATGAGCCGTGTGACGATCCGCGAGAGGCCGATCTGGTGATCCTGAACTCGTGCGTTGTGCGCCGGTCGGCCGAGGATCGCGTGCTTGCGAAGCTGCGCGAGGCGCTCGCCTGGAAACGGCGGCGTCCCGGCCGGCAGGTCGCGGTGATGGGCTGCCTCGTCGGCCGCCGCCAGCGTGATGTGCGCCGCGCCGCCGAGGAGTTGCCGGGCGTGGACTTCTTGTTGCCCCCCTCCGATCCCTCCGAGTTGCTCGCGGCGCTCGCGGCGGAGTCGGCTGGCCGCCCGGCGCAGGACCGCTGCGGAGCCGCTTCCCCGCCGTCGGACGCCGACGGCCGGGGTGCGCCCGTGCGCGCCAACGTGCCCGTGGTGCTCGGCTGCTCGCGCGCCTGTTCGTATTGCGTGATCCCGTACCGGCGCGGACGCGAGCGGAGCCGACCTCGCGCCGAGATCCTCGCCGAGGTCGAATCGCTCGTCTCGCGCGGCACGCGGGAGGTCATCCTGCTCGGCCAGATCGTGGACCGCTACGGGCTCGACCGTCCCGGCGAAGGCGATCTGGCTGACCTGCTGCGCGACGTCGCGCGTACCGGCGTCAGCCGCATCCGTTTTCTGACCAACCACCCATCGTTTCTGACCGACCGGCTCCTCGATGCCGTCGCCGAGACCACGAACGTCTGCCCGCACTTCGAGATGCCGGCGCAGTCGGGCGACGATGAGATCCTCGCGCGCATGCGCCGCGGCTACACCGCCGAGGAGTATCGCCGCACCGTCGCCCGCGTCCGCGCGCGTCTGCCCCACGCCGCGATTCACTCCGACTTCATCGTCGGCTTCCCGGGCGAAACCGACGCCCAGTTCGAAGCGACGATGCGGCTGGTTGAAGAGATCCGCTTCGACAAAGTCCATATCGCCGGTTACTCGCCGCGTGCCGATACCCTCGCGGCGCGCCGCTGGCCCGATGACGTGCCGCCGGCGGTCAAAGAGGAGCGACGTCAGCGGCTCGACGAGCTGCAGACCCGCATCCAGCGCGAACTCAACGCGCCGCTGCTCGGCGGCGAGGTCGAGGTCCTCGTCGACGGGCGCGACGAGCGTCGGAACCGATGGCGCGGGCGAACCATGCTGGATCGGATTGTGTTCTTTCAGGACGCGCGCCACCGCCTCGGGAATCTTGCGCGCGTGCGCATCACGTGGACCGGTCCGCATTCGCTGATCGGCGAGCCGGCGGACCTGCCCACGGGGGCGGGCGCCAATGCGAAGGGAGGCGCCGTATGAGCGATGCGCCCTTGCCCACCGCGTCCGTGCGACTTCGGGTCGAGGGCCACGTACAAGGTGTCGGGTTCCGGTATTCGACGCTCGATGTGGCGCGGCAGTTTCGCGTCACTGGGTACGTGATGAACCTGCCCGACGGTGCGGTGGAGATCGTCGCAGAGGGAACGCCGTCGGAGGTCGCTGCGTTTCTGGCGGCGCTCCGCCGCATGCCGGTCTACCGCAATGTCACACGCGAGTTGCTGTGCGAGGAGGCCGGCGGCCCGCGACACGCGAACTTTCGGATTCGCTTCAGCTGACCGATCGTCGATGGCCAGTCGCGCAGAAGCCGTTGCGATGACCGTGCCCTAGGTTGTCGGTTGCAATGACGATGATGTGACCGGCGTCTGGTCGGAACATGATGTTTTCTCCACGCGTCTTGGCTCAGAGAATGCCGTCACCCAGCTAGCGCTCGCTCGTTGGGCGTATGGGCGTCCGCAGCGCCGGAACGACAACGCGGGCACGCACACTGTCCGCGAGCCGGGCCGACGTCAGTCCGCATTGCGGCGGCCACGCAAAGAACGGCTCGACTTCTACACGACTCGGAGTTCGCCCGCGAGGCAGGAGTCAGCCTCAAGACCGCGCCTCGTTACCTCGAATACCTTTGGCGGTTGAACCCGATGGCTCCTCGGGCGCTGGTCGAACGCCCAGCCCGCCGATGGCTGAAGAGTCCGAGGCTGTACGTCGCGGGCCTGGGCATCGAGCGACATCGGACGGGTCGCTGGAGACCGCTCGATGGATTCGCCGTTGACAACTAGTTTGCGACCGAAACGACGAACCTGCGGCTCACCTGCGCCCATGGTGCGCGGCGCCAGGGGGCCGTCCGGCCGACCGGCGCCATGGCTCATGGACACCGCGCGGGGGCAGGTTGGGCTCCGCCATCGGAGCATCCGAATACTTGCGGCAGCGGCGGGCGTCGACAACAATCGCCTGATGACGCGCGTGTGTCTTCGAAGCTGGAGTCCGTCGCTGCTCGTGCTGGGGACGGCGGTCGTATCGGCCGCGGTGGAGCCCGACTACGCCCCTCGGGTCGGGGTTGTGACCAGTATCCCCGGATGTGTCGCGTTCTGGGATTTCGTGCGACGCGAATCCGCGCCGCCTCACCGATGGTGTGCGCACGTGCCGGTCGGCTCACCCACGGACTATCCGCTCGAGGTGATGAACTATGTGCGGGAGTACTGGGGCGAGGGCCGCGAGGCGACTTGGGAGGACATTCCGCAGCTCGGTCGCGGCCCGTTCGGCAACGCGATTCGCATTCGGCGCGAGGAGGATCCCTGGTTTCGCCCGCTGCTGTATGTGCCGCGGCAGCGCCTGCACGATACGCCGCTGGATATCAAGGGTGAGGGGCGCGGTGTGAGCGTTGTGGTGTGGGCGATCCGTGAGAGCGGCAACCACGCGCTGGCGGGCATCTGGCACGAGGGCACCGACCTTCAACAAGCGTCCACCGAAACGATCCGGAAGGTCGTGCGCGGTCAGCGGCAGTACGGCCTCTTTGCGGGCCTCAACATCGAGGGCAGCGCCTGCGGCCACGTCTCGGAGAACGGTGGTTCGTCGTTTCGAAATCGCTATGCGTTGCACAAGTGCAACTCGGCCGGCGTCTCGCCCGCCGTCCCGGCCGATCGCCCGGCGGAAGTGCTCGACGCCTCGTGGCAATGTTTCGCGATGACCTTCGATCCGGCCCGCCGTGAGATTACGGGCTGGCTGAACGGCGAAGCCGGCGACCGCTGGCTCAAGAACCCGGCCAAGGACCGCTTAATCTCGTCGGTCGTCGAGGCCTGGCGACAGGGTTGGCTGCACCGCGAACCGGGCCTTCAGCCGGGCGAGGATCCGGAGTACCCGAAGGATCAATTCTACAACCCGCCCGAAGATGAAGCGCTGCGCACGGAGGTGGTGGAAGACACCGGCGAGCGCCGCGTCGAGGTGCGCGAATATCCCTACACCCGCGTGAACACGATCCTCGTACGGGAGGAAAACGGCTGGCGGGTGGCGGATCGCGAACTCGTCGCGTTGCGGCTGAACCCCTGGTGGTATCCGCATGGCATCTGGTCGCCGCCGCCGGGTCTGGGCGGCCCGTTCACGATCGGGCGCGTGATCCATAGTTCGCGGGGCGTCGGCTTCACGGGTTGGATCGGCGGTGTGGCCGTGTTCAATCGCGCGCTGACACCGGATGAGTTGCGGCGGCTGGCGGACCTCCGGCGCGCGCCCATCTCCGTGCCAGCCGCATCGCGCTGAGGCAACGCCGATTGCGCTGTGGATTGTTTGTAGGGGTGAGACGAGGGGGCTGAATGGATGCGGGTAGCAGTGCACTTGTGCCTGTCCCCGAGACGACTCCATGGCGGTTGACGCGAAGCGACTATCTCTGAGCGCCTGGCCCATAGTACGTGCCGGTTCCCACTGCCTGTCCCCATCAATCAGCCTCCAGAGGTGCCTGTCCCTAGCGTCGGCGAGGTGCCTGCCGGGGGGGTGCCTGTTCCCAGTGACGTGGTGGGCTTCCGGACTCGGCGGCTCCAAATGGGGACAGGCACACGATGAGGCACACGATGAGAAGTCGCAATAGGCGGAAATCGAGATGGTTGCGTCGTCTTCCCATGTGCCTGTCCCCAATTATGGGCGATGGTAGCGGACTAAGGGCCAAGGTGGGCCAAGGGGGTGGGCCATAGGGACAGGCAGCTGGGGACAGGCAGCTGGGGACGCCGCTGGGGACAGGCAGCTGGCAGCCCGTTTTGGTTCGCTGTGGGTACTGCGCGCAGAAAGGTGCCGGTTCCCACTGCCTGTCCCCATCAATCAGCCTCCAGAGGTGCCTGTCCCTAGCGTCGGCGAGGTGTCTGCCGGGGGGGTGCTTGTCCCCAGGGAGGCACCCGGCGAATGACGTCTGAGGAGGTAATCGCTCCCTTCGCCGACATGTGTATGGGCCACTCATTCCCCAACAGCGCAATCGGCTCGCTGGGGCGCGCTCCATCTTGCGGGGGCCAACAGCGGCTGCCATCATCCGGGTGGCGCATCTCC
The DNA here is from genome assembly GCA_938010045.1 of uncultured bacterium. Taxonomy (GTDB): domain Bacteria; phylum Verrucomicrobiota; class Kiritimatiellia; order PWTM01; family PWTM01; genus CAACVY01. Next base: position 21,230 of record CALLFZ010000038.1, on the reverse strand, counting down.
GGGAGATTGAGATGGACAACCGCAGGGATCGGCAGAGGTGGCGGCGCCGCGCCGTGTGGGTGGCGGGGGCGGTGTTGGCCATGGCGACCTTCACTCCGCTCTTCATTCCGTCCGGCCGCATCCACCCCCGGTTCATCGGCATGCCGTACACGTTGTGGGCGGGCATCGCGGTCGCGATGCTGTTCGTCGGGCTCACGGCGGCCGCGGCGCGTTTGGATTCGGAGGAGGAGTCGAACCGCGAAGGGGGGCGTCGGTGAGTCTGCGCACGTGGGTGTACCTGCTCGGCGGCGTGTATTTCGTGTTGCTCGCGCTGGCCGCGCGCGCGTCGTGGCGACGCCATCGCACGAGCGACGAGTTCATGTTCGCGGGCCGCAACCTCGGGGTGCGGTTGGGGCTGCTGACCTACGCAGCGGCGCTCTTCAGCGCGTTCACGTTTCAGGGCATGCCGGACTTCTTCCGCCTGCACGGCGTCGGCGCCTGGATGTTTCTCGCGGTATCCGACGGCATGATGGTGCTGCTGATCGTTGCCTTCGGCCGCGCGATCCGGCAGCGCGTGCGCGAGCTCGGCTTCAACGGGGTCGCCGGTCTGATGAGCTCGGCCTACGGCTGGCGTGCGGCCGGCTGGATGATGTTTGCCAGCTCGTTCATTTTTCTCGTGCCCTACGTTGCGATCCAGATCCGAGGCATTTCGATCTTCCTGCGCAGCGCCTTTCCGGATCTGCTCACCCCCGCTCAGTGGGCGGCGCTGATCGTGCTGATCATGCTGACGTTCAGCGAAATCGGTGGCTTCCGCGCGATCGTGTTCGCCGACGCGATCCAGGGACTTTCGTTGTTACTGATCCTTTGGGCGATCGGGCTGGCGTGCGTGCGCGCGGCGGGCGGATGGGCTCCGTTGTGGGACGGCATGCTCGCGGTGGATCCGGCGCTTGGATCGGTGCCGGGTCCGAGGGGCTTGTTCACGGTACAGTTTCTGCTCGCCTCCGCGATCGCGATCGTGATGATCCCGGTGACGCAGCCGCAGCTCACCACGCGGCTCGTCGTGATGAAAAGCACCGCCGCGATGCACCGAATGGCGGTTGCGGTGGGGGTCTTCGCGATTCTCGTGATCTTTCCGACGGCGCTCATCGGCGCGCTCGGCGCCGTCCGGTACGCGGGCGCGCCGACCGATCGCTTTCTGGCCGGCGCGCTGCTGCACGACCGCGCGCCCTGGCTCGGGGGCCTAGCGTTGGTGGGGCTGTTCGCAGCGGGGCTCTCTACGACGAACGCCCAGCTCTTCGCGCTCGGCGCGGAGCTGAGATCCATGCTGCGCGGCACCGACCGGGCGGTGATGATGGCGACGCGCGCGGCGATCTTGGTGTTTGCTCTGGTCGTATTCGGATTCTCGGTCGTGATGAGCGACCAGCTCGTGTTGCTGGCGCGCACGAGCTTCACCGGCACCTCGATGATGGCGCCAATGGTGTTCGGCGCGGTGGCGTTGCGCCGACCGCCGCGCGCGCTGGCCGTGATCTCGACGGCGGCCATGCTCGTTTTCTTCGCCGCCCAGTTGGGCCTCGTGACGGGCGTGGTTCGCGGCGTTCGCCTCGATCTGTTGCTCTACCTTGTGCTCGCGATCTCGACGGGCCCCGCGCTGCTTCTCGCCCGTCGTCGCGAGGCGGCCGCTGGAGCAGGTTGACACCGCGCGGTCCTCTCCCTACGCTGTGCCGTTCGCGTTGGGACTCGAAGGACATGGCGACGAGCATGAAAACAACGATGGCGCACGGGCCAAGCGTGACGCACCCGTGGAAGCTGGTGGATGCCGCAGGCAAGCCGGTCGGCCGGCTCGCGGTTGCGCTCGCGAACCTGCTGCGCGGGAAGGACCGCCCCGACTACACGCCGCACGTTTGCACCGGCGCGATGGTCGTGGTGATCAACGCGGAGAAGGTGAAGTTCACCGGCTCGAAGGAAACCGACAAGATCTACACTCGGTACAGCGGCTATCCGGGCGGCCTGAAGCGGTTGACCCCCGCGATGGTGCGGGCGAAGAACCCCGCCTTGATCCTTCGCCATGCAGTCAGCGGCATGCTGCCGAAGAATCATACGCGTGCGGTGCTGCTGCGCCGCCTGAAGATCTATCCCGGGCCGGAGCATCCCCACGCCGCGCAGAAGCCGGAGCCGGTCGAGCTCCGCGTGTAGGAGACATCGAGACGTGACGACCACCACCGCAACCCCTGTGGCCGCGGCGACCGGACGGCGCAAGACCTCCGTCGCGCGCGTCCGTCTGCTGCCCGGCGAGGGCCGATACTCGATCAACGGCCGGGCGTTCGAAGACTACTTCAAGATGCCCGCTCTGCGCCCCTACGTGGAGCAGCCGTTTGCGCTCACGGAGCGGCTCGGACGGTTCGACGTGATCGCGAGCGTAAACGGTGGCGGCATCGCCGGGCAGGCTGGCGCACTTCGGCACGCGATCTCACGCGCGCTGGTCGCGGCCGAGCCCGAACTGCGCCCGATCCTGAAAAAGGCTGGCTGCCTCACGCGCGATCCAAGGATGAAGGAGCGCAAGAAGGCGGGACAGCCGGGCGCCCGCAAGCGGTTCCAGTTCTCGAAGCGGTAACGCATTCCAAGGCCCGAACCGCCGGCCCCGAATGTCCCTATGGACGTTCGGGGTCGTTGCTTCGACGGAGGCATCACCCGATGAGCAACACCCCCACCTCAAACCTCGGCAGCGCCGGACTGCGCCTGCCGGTCGGTTTCCGCGCCGCCGGCGTTGCGGCCGGCATCAAGGCCTCCGGCGACCGGCTCGACATGGCCCTCATTGTATCCGACCAGCCCGCCGCCGCGGCCGGTCTGTTCACCACCAACCAGGTGCAGGCCGCGCCGGTCCGGCTCGACCGCGACCACCTCAACGGCCGCCTCGCACGCGCGATTGTCGTCAACAGCGGTAACGCGAACGCCTGCACCGGCCCACGGGGACTCCGCGACGCGCGCCGCATGGCCGCCGAAACCGCGCGCCGCCTCGGCGTGTCGTTGCGGCAGGTCTTCGTCTGCTCCACCGGCACCATCGGCGTTCCGCTGCCCATGGAGCGCGTGCTGGCGGGCATCGAGCGGCTCGTGCCGGCGCTCTCGACCGACGGCGGAGAGGCCGCCTCGACCGCGATCCTCACCACCGATACACGGCCGAAACGCTGGACCGTGCCGCTGCGCCTCGGCGGCCGCGAAGTCACTGTGGCCGGCTTCGCGAAGGGCGCCGGCATGATCGAGCCGCGGATGGCGACCATGCTCGCGTTCCTGCTCACCGACGCCGCCGTGCCCTCCGCCGCGCTGCAGCGGCTGCTCAAGGCCGCGGCCGACGAAAGCTTCAACCGCATCACGGTCGACGGCGACCGCAGCACGAACGACACGGTGCTGTTCCTTGCCAACGGCGCCGCGGGCGTCCGCCTCGCACCGGGCCGCCCCGGCTGGCGCGACTTCGAGGCCGCGGTGCGCGAGACCACGCGCGCGCTCGCGCGGATGATTGTCGCTGACGGCGAGGGCGCGACGCGCGTCGTCACGATCCGCGTGCGTGGCGCGCGGTCCCACCGCGAGGCCGACCTCGCCGCGCGCAGCGTCGCGAACTCGCTGCTGGTGAAGACCGCCTGGGCTGGGCCCAACGCGAACTGGGGGCGGGTGATGGACGCGCTCGGCTATTCGCCCGCGAGAGTCGTCGAGTCGCGCGTCTCGATTCGCTTCGACGAACTGCTCGCGGTGCGGCGCGGCGCCCCTGGCCCCGCGACCCGCGAGCAACTGCGCGAGGTGATCGCGCGGCCCGAATTCACCGTCGACATCGACCTCGGCCTCGGCCGGGGCCGCGCGGAAATCTGGACGTGCAATTGCACCGAGGAGTACGTTCGGATCAACATGTAGCCGGTTGGGGACCGGCGCGGAGGCGCCATGCAACTGCTCGTTGAAAAGGCGGCGGTGCTGATTGAGGCGCTGCCCTACATCCAGAAGTTCCGCGGCGACACAATCGTCGTGAAGTTCGGCGGCAGCATCATGGACAACCCGGGCGGCGTGCGCGCGATCCTGCAGGACGTCGCGTTCATGGCGGTGGTCGGCCTGCGCCCCGTGATCGTGCATGGCGGCGGCAAGGCGATCTCCCAGAAGATGAAGACCGCGGGTCGGACACCGGAGTTCCGACTTGGGTTGCGCGTGACCGACGAAGCGACGATCAGCATCGTCGAGCAGACACTGAACCAGGAGATCAACCCGCAGATGGTGCGGACGTTGCGCGAATTCGACTGCAAAGCGCGCGGCATCCACGGCGAGGACATCCTGCACGTGCGACCGAAAACCGGACGCGATCCGACGACCGGAGACACCGTGTCGTGGGGGTACGTCGGCGAGGTCGTCGAAGTGGACGTCGAGCCGGTGCTCGCCTACCTGGCGGCGGGCATCGTGCCGCTCATCACGCCGCTCGGGCGCGGTCTGGACCGGCGCGTGTACAACGTCAACGCGGATGAGGCCGCCTCGGCGGTCGCCCGTGCGCTGCGCGCGCGCAAGCTCGTGTTCCTCTCCGACGTGCCCGGGCTGCTCGCGGACCCCTCCGACCCCACGAGCATCATCTCCACCGTGCGTGCCGACGAGATTGACGATCTGGTCGCGCGCGGTGTGATCGCGGGCGGTATGCTGCCGAAGATCGGCGGCGCGCTCGACGCGGTGCGCGCCGGTGTCGCGAAAGTACACATCATTGACTCGTTCCTGCCCCACTCGCTGCTGCTGGAATTGTTCACGGACCGGGGCGTCGGAACCGAGATCGTGGGCGGCTGAGCCGCGGAAAGGGCGAGGAATGAACACGGACCCCACGGGCCATCTGTCGACCGGTGAGATCGCCGGTCTCTACCGGCGATATGTGCTGACGACCTATTCACCCACCGGTGTCGCGCTCGCGCGCGGCCGGGGGGCATGGGTGTGGGATGTCGAGGGGCGCCGCTATCTGGATTGTCTGTCGGGCATCGCGGTGACGGGAGTCGGCCACGCGCATCCCACGCTCGTGCGCGCGATCCGACGGCAGGCCGGCCGTCTGATGCACACCTCGAACCTGTTTTTCCACGAGCCGCAGGCGCGCCTGGCCGAGGCTCTCGCGACGCGCTCGATGGGTGGCGGCTGCTTCTTTTGTAACTCCGGCGCGGAGGCCAACGAGGCGCTGATCAAGCTCGCGCGGCTATGGGGCTCGCAGAACGGCGGCCGCTGGCGGATCGTCACGATGCGCAATTCGTTCCACGGCCGCACGTTGGCGACGCTCACCGCCACAGGCCAGGCGAAAGTCCAGCGCGGGTTCGAGCCGCTGCCCGACGGCTTTGACTATGCGGACTTCAACGACCTGGAGTCGGTCAAGGCCGCCATCACCGACCGCACCGCGGCCGTGCTCGTCGAGGCGATCCAGGGCGAGGGCGGCATCGTGCCCGCCACCGAGCAGTTTTTAACTGGCCTGCGTCGGCTCTGCACCGAACGGGGAATCCTGCTGATGATGGACGAGGTGCAGTGCGGCCTCGGACGGACCGGCCGCTGGTGGGCTTGGCAGGCCTACGGGGTGGAACCGGACGCCTTCTCGCTCGCGAAGGGGCTCGGCGGGGGATTCCCGATCGGCGCGATCGTCGTAGCGCCGGGGCTCACGCAGGTCTTCCAGCCGGGCAATCACGCCTCGACCTTCGGCGGCACGCCGCTGGCCTGCACCGCCGCACTCGCCGTCATCCGGATCATCGAGGACGAGGGACTCCTCGAGAACGCGCGGCAACGCGGCGAACAGTTCATGGACGGGCTTCGCGGGCTACAGAAACGGCATGCGGCCCTCGTCGAGGTCCGCGGACGCGGGCTGATGATCGGCTTGGTGCTCGACCGCCCCGCCCAGCCGTTCGAGGCTCGTCTGCGCGAGCTCGGGTTGCTCGCGCTGGCTACCGGCGAACGCGTCCTCCGGTTCCTGCCCCCGCTGACCATCCGCGAGCGCGAGGTGGAGCGGGCGCTGCGGATCATCGCGCGCGCATGCCGCGATCTCTGAGCTTGGCGCGTCCGCCGCCGAAGTTGCGCGAGCTGGCCGCGCATCCGGAGTCGCGGCGCCGCTTCAACATCGAACTGTTCAATTCGCTGGCGCCCGCCTACGACCGGCAGAACCGCCTGATTTCGTTCGGGGGCGACGCTCGCTGGAAGGATCGGCTGGTGTCGATGCTGCCGGCCGCGCCGAACCTCGACGCGGTGGACCTCGCCTGCGGCACGGGGGATGTCACCCTGCGGCTGGCCGCGCGGTATCCCGATGGCGCGATCACGGGCGTGGATCTCAGTGCGGCCATGCTCGACCTCGCCCGCCGCCGCGACCCGACCGGCCGCATTCGGTGGCGGTGTGCGGACATGTGCCGCACCGGTTTGCCCGATCGCTGCGCGGACGTCGTCACGGGTGCATGGGCTCTGCGGCTGGGCGATTCGGTCGCCGCCGGGTTGGCTGAGGCCGCCCGACTGCTTCGAGCGGGCGGCGTCGCCGCGTTCCTCGACTTTGCGCAACCCGACAGCGCGGTCGCGCGCGCGATTCTGCAGGTGCTGCTTCGGATCTGGGGCGGCGCGGCCAGCCTGCTCGTCTGTGGCCATGTGAGAGCCCACCCCTGGATCGCTGAGACGCTCCGTCACGTACCGCCACGTTCGCGGATGGCGCGTCTGTTGGAGAACGCCGGCTTTCACGACCTCCGGCGATGCTCGGCCTTCTTTGGCGTGGTGGATCTCTGGCGCGTCCGGCGCAGACCGTGAAGATCCGGCCCGCCGGCCATGTCCGGCCGGCCTTGCAGGGGGTGCCGCGCGGGAAAGCCTTCGGCACCCGCACGGCGGGGGTCCGACTCGCGTGCGGAGGGATCATTCGCGCAGGAGCGGAATTGGAAGCTCCGGCCGCATCGCGTATTCCGCTGTGCGATCAGCCGAAATGTCGTGTTGAACCGGAGGTCGAACAAGAGCTGAGCGGCGGCGGTCCCATCGTTCAAAGCCAGGCGAATCCAGCGTGCGGCAGCGGCGCGAGATTTGACCGCGACTGGGAAGGACGTCTCGATCCGAACAGCCGGATCCTGCTCAGTGCGTTCAGCCTGTCGAACACTTCGAGGGACTTCGAGATGTTCGATGCGTTCGCGAGGACGGCGGCCGATCGGGCGCGCGCGGTGGTTTGTCGTCCACGGCACCCAGAGTGGGCAACGGATGGCAGAATGGGTTGCGCTCGAACGCCGCACCGCGGAAGGGATCGGCCCCCGCACGCTGGAATCTGGACCCGGATGTGCACGAGAGCGGGCGCGTCGCGCATCGCCATCGGAAGCGGCCACTCCGGCCGCCGCGGGCCGGTGTGACCGCGACGGCGTCCAAGCTTTGGACGGACACGGCCGCATAGCGTCCAAGCTTTGGATCACGCGTTCACGCGCCGCGATGGCGCCCGCTGGGTGCATGGTCCGTCGAGCTCGCCAACTCACAGGGCGGCTGGGCGCTCAGCGGTCGAGGCGCGCCGCCCAGCGGATGCCTTCGAGCAGGTGACGGCGAAACAGCGGATCGCGGTAGTGCTCCTTCAAGTGGCCTAGGGCGGTGTAGAAACTGCGGCCGCCTTCGAATTCGTGGCACCAGGCCAGCGGGTACGGCTCGGGAAGATCCGTGAGGCCCGCCGGCGGCTTACCGGGCTTCGCGAGGCTGGCCTGTTCACCGGCCAGCAGCACGCGCACCTTCGGATTGCGCTTGTTCACGTAGTACAACTCATCGCGCCACTCCCATGGATCGGGCAGGAAGGAGGTGGCGGGGTGTTCGCGGTCGACCACGCGGACTCGGAACGGCTGCAGCGGATGATGCCACGCGAACGTGCCGCCGATGAGCGCCCAGTACCAGGGCCATGTACGCTCGGACCCGGTCGCGGAGTGGATCCCGACGAACCCGCCGCCGCCACGGATGAATTCCTGAAGGGCGTGGCGCTGTTCGTCGTTCTCGAAGGCCTCGTTGTTCGTGTTCGCGAACACAATGGCGCGGAAGCGCCGAAGAGATTCGGGCGTGAAGATGTTCCAGTCGTTGGTCACCGCGGTCTCGATACCCGCCTGGCGGCACACCGCCGTCAACGCCTCGACACACGAGGCGATGTTATCGTGCACAAACCCCTTTCCGTTGCGGGTATAGATCAGCACGCGGGGCGGTTCGGCGGCCCCGACGCCGGCGAGGTTCATGGCGAGGAATGCGATCCCCACCAGAGGGCGAGTTCTCATTCGTGCAGCCTCCCGTTGTACCAGCTCTTCTCCGTGGCGTCGCGGGCGAGGGGCAGCGACATGCCGGCCACCGCGGACGTCGTCGGACGCCGTGCGGTGGTCAATTGGCCGCAGGCCGCGGCGATGTCACTGCCGCGCGACCGGCGGATGGTCACAACAAACCCTCGGCGTTCCAACGCGTCGCGGAAATGGAACACGGCGGCCTCGTCGGTGGCGGGTAGCGATGACCCCGGCCAGGGATGGTGGCGCATTAGATTGATGCGGCAGGGCAGCCCGTGCAGAAGGCGGGCGAGTTCGCGCACATGCCGCGGCGAGTCGTTCAGTCCGCTGAACACGATGTATTCGAACATGAGGCGGCGCTGTCCCGCCCAGTCGGCCGATCGCAGCGCCTCGAGCACGTCTTGAATGGGATGGGCGCGCTCGCTGGGCATCCAGGCTGCGCGTTCCTCCGTGAATGGCGTATGCAGGCTGATTGCGACGTGCACATGGGTTTCGGCCAGCAATTCGCGCAGCGCGGGCAGGACGCCGACGGTGGAGACGGTGATCCGCCGCGGGCTGAGCGCGTATCCCCACGGGGCTGTCCAGACCTGCAGCGCCCGCCGCACGGCGCCCCAGTTGTCGAGCGGCTCTCCCATGCCCATCACGACGATATTCGTCACACGGTCCCGTTCCGGCAGCGAGCGGTACTGGTTGAGAATCTCCGCCGCGGAGAGATCACCGCCAAATCGCTGCCGCCCTGTGTGGCAGAACCGGCAGCGCATGCGGCAGCCGGCTTGGGTCGAGACGCACAGCGTCGAGCGCTCGCGGTCGGGAATCCAGGCCGTCTCGACGCAGCGCTCGGGCGCCACCGCAAACAGGTACTTTCGCGTGCCGTCGCGGGAGACGAGCATCTCGTGCGGCGGGGCGGCGCCCACCCTGTACCGCTCCGCGAGCCGGGTGCGCGCGCGGAGTGGCAGGTCGGTCATCTCGGCGAACGAGATGGCGTGCCGGCGGTATAGCCAGCCGGCGAGCTGACGGGCCGCGTAGGGGGGCAGGTCGAATTCGCGCGCGATCGCGGCCAGTTCATCGAGGGTCCATCCGAGCAGCGGCGCCGTGTTCGGCGTCGACGCAGAGGCGCAGCTGGAGCCGGCCGGCGGGGAGAGTGCCGTTACGGTGTCCGGCGAGGGCGTGGCCGATTGAACGTCACGGGTCATTCGGAGACTGCCCGCTGGGCGGTTGGGCGTCCGACGCCGGCGCGCGCCCGCAACCCTCGTTTTTCGAGTTGTCGTCGGCCCCGCCCGCCGCCGACGGGCGCCGCAGGGGCGGGCGGTGGATTGACCGAATTTGTGCCGCGATGCGCAGCCCATTCGCCCCGAGGAACGCGGCGACCATCGCTCCGAGCAGCGCGATGGCGGGCAGGGGCGCACTGGTTCCGGGACGGGTACGAACCGCGAGCACCGCGCCGGCCGCGCCGCATGTGTACGCCGCGATGCGCAGTCCGATCTCCCATGTCTTCAGCGCGGTCATCGTCGAACGTCAACGGAGGCACCGTTTCGTGCCGGTTTGTCAGGCCGGAGTCGCATCGCATACTATCCGAGCGCAGAACAGCGTGGTTATGCTCGATGCAGATTAGTTTCCGATGTCCGGCCTGTCAGTGCAAGATGGCCATTGACGCGTCGGCGTCGGGCCAGCAGGTGCAGTGTCCGCAGTGCGGCACGGACGTGACCGTGCCGCAGGCGCGGTTGGGGCCGGGAGTGACCATTGGCGGATTCCGGATCGAGCGGCTGCTGGGCACCGGTGGGATGGGGGAGGTGTATCTGGCGCGGCAGCTCTCCATGGAGCGCCCGGTGGCGCTCAAGATCATGGCCGCGCATGCCCGCAGCCCCGAGGACAAGGAGCGGTTCATCCAGGAAGTCAAAACGCTCGCCCGGCTGGAGCATCCGAACATCGTCACAGCGCACGAGGCGGGCGAGGATGGTGGCTACCTCTACCTCGCGATGAGTTACGTGAATGGCGAGGCGCTCGACCGGCGGCTCGCCACGCAGGGTCACATCCCCGAGCGCGAGGCGGTGCGAATCATCCGGAAGATCGCGCGCGCGCTCGACTACGCCTGGACCGAACACCGGCTGCTGCACCGCGATATCAAGCCCGGCAACATCCTGATGGATGCCCACGGGGAGCCGAAGCTCGCCGACTTGGGCCTAGCGCAGTCGGTCCAGGCCGCCGAAGGCCGCGCGGAGCATCCGCGGATCGCGGGCACCCCGAACTACATGAGCCCCGAGCAGGCGGAGGGGCGGGACGACCTTGATTGCCGTTCGGATATCTACGCGCTCGGCGCGACGCTCTACCACATGCTCACCGGCCAGCTCCCGTACGCGGCCGACACGCCCGAGGAGACGCTGCGCCGCAAGTTCGAGGAGCCGCTTCCCGATCCGCGCAGCTTCCAGCCTCAGATTTCGCCCGCCACCGTGGCGCTGTTGGCCGGCATGCTGGCGCACGATCGCGCTGAGCGCTACTCGACCTGGAAGGAACTCATCACCGACATCGACCGCGTACTCGCAGGCAAGCCGCCACTGCACGGGGCGCTGCCCGCGGAGCCGACGAACCGGGTGCGGGTGACGGCGGCCGAACTGCAGGCGATCCGCGAGGGCGGCAGCGCTCGACGTACCCGTCCCATGGACATCGCCATCCGTGCCGTCGTCGCAGTGGCCGCCGCGATCATCGTGGCCCTTGCGGCGCGATGGGTCCTTCGGTACGGCGTCCCGGACACCGGCCACGACTCGGCCGAGACTTCGCCGACCGGCGCCCCGCCGGACGCGGCGCACGCTCGCCTCAACAAGCTCGAACAGAATTATCTGGAACTGCTGCAGTTCCAGAAGGAACACGAAGCCGAACCCAGCGAACTGATTCGGCGCTGGACGGACTTCGAGCACGAGAGCGCGGGCACCGAATTTGCGCGACTCGCGCGTCAGCAGATCGAGGGGCTCCGCCGGCGCATTCGGGCCGATGTGCAGGCTGCCTTCAACGGATTGGTGCGCGAGGCCGAACCGCTGATCGCCTCGAACCGCTATGCCGAAGCCCGCCGCCTGTTCGAGGAGTACAGCGGTCCTTGGAAAGACGAAACCGCCGAACAGCGCGCCGCGGAGGCCGCGCGGCTCCGCGCGCTCGAGGAGCAGGCCGCGGTCGAGCGGGATCGTATCGCGCGCGAGGCGATCGATCGCGGCCGGATGGAAGCCGTCCGCCTGATCCTCCGGATGAAGCCGGCCGAGGCGATCGCGACGTTTGACCAGGCCGTTCGTGGGGCCGGGGCCGACCCCACAGCCGAACCCCACGTGGCGTTCCGCAACATGCTCGTCGCCGCGCAGCGCAGCCGCGAGCTGGTGCTCGATACGTTTCGCGCGGACGTGGGGCGGACGGTTGAGCTGCAGCTCAGCGGCGGTGTCGAGGCGTGGGAAATCACCGGCATGAACGGCGGCGCGATCCAGGCGCGCCGCAAGGTCGGCGGCGGGTACGTCGAGCGCACAATCCAGTTCGCGGAGCTCTCCGTGGCCGAACGCTTCCGCCGGCTCGAGCGCGTGCCCGCGCCCGCGAACCGCGTGCTGCAGGCGCTGCTCTTGATCGAGAGCGGCAATGTGGCGGCCGCGCGCCGTCATCTCGAACCGGTGGCGTCGGATCCGTTCGTTGCCCTGATGCTGAGAGTGCTCGACGAGGAGGTGCAATCCGCTGCCGAGAGCGCCGCTCAGCGGTCGTTGGCCGCTTTGCAGCGACGGCTCGGCGTGCCCGACGGCGCGACGGCGACCGAGGCGGCCACCAAGGTCCGACGCACCGGCTACCCGGCCGCGGATCTGCCCGCGATCCGGGCTGCGGTTGCTGAGTTCCGTCGTGCGCACGGCTCCACCCGCTGCGCGGCTGAGGCTGCAGAGTTTCTCGACGCGGCCGAGCGTGTTCACACGCGGCCTCGCGAAGTGGATCCCGCCGTGCTGGATCGCGCGCGCGACGGCCTGCGTCGCTCAAACCCCGCTCTCGCCGTGCCGCCGGACTCGGTGCTGCGGACCGGACCGGACGGTCTCGAGCTGCATCTGGATGGCGCGGCCGCGGAGCAGATCATAACTCTGGCTCCGCTCGAGGGTTTGCCCCTCGTCAAAGTCGTCCTCATGGCGCCCCCGTGGCGCGACCTCTCCATGTTGCGGGGCCTCCCGATCGAAGAACTCGAAGTGCGCAGCGGCCGGCTCGAGAACTACGACGTGCTACGGCAACTGCCGATCCGCCGCCTCGCGCTCATCCGTTGCCGTCTCGACAATCTCGCGATGCTTGCGGGCCTGGCCCTGGAATCGCTCGATGTGTCGGACAACCGGTTGGCCACCATCGCCACCCTCACCGGCATGCCGCTGCGCCGGCTCAACATCAGCCAGAATCCCCAGATCACGACCATCCGCCACCTCACGGGTATGCCGCTGGAGGAGCTGCGCATGGATGGCTGCGCGCGGGTGGATGACCTGCGGCCTCTGCGCGGTCTTCCGCTCAAAGTGCTGTCTATGGAGGGTACAGCGGTGGCCGACCTCTCGCCGCTGGCCGATGTACCGCTCGAGTTTCTGAACGCCAGCGGCTGCACGCAGATCCGCGATGGGTCCGCCCTGAGGTCGTTGAAGCAGCTCGTGGAGTTGCGGATCAACGCGGGCGGATGGACGGATCTATCTCCGCTGAACGGTTTGCCGCTCCGGCGGCTTGAGATCAGCCACAACCGCGAACTCAGCAATCTGGCCCCGCTGCGCGGTCTGAAACTCCAGTCTCTCCAGGCAGCCTACACCCAAGTGACCGATCTGTCCCCGCTGGCCGGCATGCCGCTCGAACGGCTGGTGCTCTCGCACTGCCCGCTCACCGACCTCTCGCCGCTGGCGGAGTTGCCGCTGAAGTATCTCGATCTCGCGGGATGCAGTCGTGTGCGCGATCCATCGCCGCTGACCCGTTCGACGACACTCGCAACATTGGTGATCCCGGCGGACACTCCTCGATGGCGAGCGGTTGTTTACGAGATCAAATCGTTGAGGTATGTAGGCACGTCGCCCGATGCGCTCGTGACGGTCGCCGAGTTCGACGCGAGTCCGCCGCCGGACGAGCGTCCGCTTGGGCCGCGTCCGCACCGGCGTCCGTGACTCGTCGGGCACGGGACCATCCCGGCTCCGTGCCGTTGGCGCCAAGGAGGCAGAGCCTGAGTGTGCGTTGTATCTCGTGGATGATGGCGCTCGCATGGAGCGCGGCCTGGGCCTCGCCGGCACATTCCCGGCTGGCCGAACGTCCGAACATTGTGCTGATCTATGCCGATGATCTCGGCTACGGCGACGTCGGATGCTACGGGGCGCGCACGATCCCGACGCCGGCGATGGATCGTCTCGCGCGTGAGGGAACGCGGTTCCGCAACGCGTACGCCGGCGCCGCCACCTGCACCCCGTCGCGCTACGCGATGCTCACCGGCGAATACGCTTGGCGGCGGCGCGGCACGGACATCCTGCCCGGCCATGCCGCGCTCATCATCGAACCCGGCCGCATCACGCTGGCCTCAATCTTGCGCGAGGCCGGATACCGCACCGCGATCGTGGGTAAATGGCATCTCGGCCTCGGGTCCGGGGACCTCGACTGGAACGGCGTGATCCGACCCGGCCCGCTTGACCTCGGCTTTGAGTACGCGTTTCTGTTGCCGGCCACCGGCGACCGAGTCCCCTGCGTCTACGTCGAGAATGACCGGGTGGTTGGCCTCGATCCGGCAGATCCGATCGAGGTCAGTTACGGCCGGCCCCTCCCCGGCGTCCTCACCGGTCGCGACCGCCCTGACCTGCTGCGCATTCGCCCCAGCCACGGCCACGACCAGACAATCGTCAACGGCATCTCTCGCATCGGTTACATGAAGGGTGGAACCGCCGCGCTCTGGCGCGATGAGGACATGGCGGATGAGTTCGTCCGGCGCGCCACCGCCTTCGTCGAACGCGCCGCGCCCGGTCCTTTCTTTCTGTTCTTGTCGCTTCACGACCCTCACGTGCCGCGCGTGCCGCACCCACGCTGGGTCGGCCGCACCCCGCACGGCCCACGCGGCGACGCGATCGCACAGGCCGACGGCACCGTTGGCGCCATGCTCAACCTGCTCGACCGCCTGAACCTGACGACGCAGACCCTTGTGATCGTCACCAGCGACAACGGTCCCGTCGTCAATGACGGCTACGTCGACGACGCCATGGAGAAGCTCGGCGAGCACCGTCCCGCGGGGCCGTTGCGCGGCGGCAAGTACAGCCAATTTGAGGGGGGCTCGCGCACGCCGTGGCTCGTGCGCTGGCCCGGCCATGTGCCCGCCGGTGCGGTGAGCGATGCGGTGATCGGCCAAGTGGACCTGCTGGCCACCTTCGCCGCGCTTGTCCGGCGGCCGCTGGCGCCGACCGAGTCGCCCGACGGGATTCCGCTTCTTGAAGCCTTGCTGGGTCAATCCTCCACTGGGCGGACCGAGATCGTGCTTCAGGGCACCAGTGGCCTCGCCGTGCGCCGGGGCCGCTGGAAATTCATTCCGCCCGCGCCCGGGCCCGCGCGCAATCCGAACACCGGAATCGAACTCGGTACCTCGCGCGAGCCGCAACTCTATGATTTGGAAGCCGATCCGGGCGAGACGACCAACATCGCCGCCACCCACCCCGATCTCGTGGCCCAGCTCTCCGCGGCGCTCGAGGCGATCCGCGCGGCCGGCGCCGCCCGGCCCGGCGCGTCGCCCGCGGCGCCGCCGGAGGCCGCGCCCGGTCATCCGCGCCTCTCGGCCGCCGCCAACGAAAGGAGCCTGCGATGAAACTTCCGCGCCGAATGTTCATCCTCACACTCTGGTTCGCCGCTGGACTGGCTCATGCGGCCTCGCCTCCGCCGAACATCGTGGTCTTCTTCATTGACGACCTCGGCTGGGCCGACCTCGGCTGCTACGGCAGCACCTTTTATGACACACCGAACATTGACCGGCTTGCCGCCGCGGGCGTGCGCTTCCTGCAGGCGTACGCGGCGGCCTCCGTGTGCTCGCCGACGCGGGCCGCCCTCATGACCGGCCGCCACCCCGTGCGCGTGGACATCACCGACTGGCTCCCCGGCATGCACCCGAAGGAAACCTCCGCCTGCCGGTTTCGGAAAGTCGAAGATCGCTCGGAGCTCGCGCTCGAGGAGGTCACGATCGCCGAGCTGTTGCGAGACCACGGCTATCAGACCTGGCACGTCGGCAAGTGGCACCTCGGTGGTACGGGGTTCGGACCGACTGACCAGGGGTTCGATGTGAACGTGGGCGGCCGCAATTACGGACTGCCGCCCCGCGGCTACTTTTCGCCCTACGGCTTGACCGATCTGAAGGACGGGCCAGAGGGCGAGTACCTGGGCGAGCGCCTTGCGCAGGAGGCCGTGCGGCTCATCGAACGACGCGATCCGGCTCGGCCGTTCTTCCTCTATTACGCCGACTACAACGTTCACACGCCGCTGCACGCCAACCCCCGCCGCATCGGCGCCGCCCGCGCGAAGGCTGCTGCGCTGCCGCCAGCGCCCGACCCCATCCCCGAACGCCAGGTCTTCTCCCGAGCTCGCCAGGACCACGCCGAATATCACAGCATGGTCGCCGCGGTGGATGACGCGGTGGGATACGTCCTCGACCGCCTCAACGCGCTCGGTCTGGACACGAATACGATCGTCGTGTTCACCTCTGACAACGGCGGCCTCTGCACCAGCCGCTCGCCAGGGCCCACGTGCAATCTGCCGCTCCGCGCCGGCAAGGGGTGGCTGTACGAGGGCGGCATTCGCGTCCCGTTGATCATCCGTGCACCGGGCATCGGTCGGGCGGGTACCGTCACCGACTGGCCCGCCGTCACGATGGATCTCGTGCCGACCTTACTTGAGCTGGCCGGGCTGCCTCGGCGTCCACACCTGCACTGCGATGGCATTAGCCTCGTGCCCGCCCTCCTCGGCCGTCCCACGCCCGGCGACCGCGAACTCGTCTGGCACTACCCACACTACCACGGCTCCGGCTGGGCCCCCGGCGCTGCGATCCGTATTGGCGATTGGAAACTGATCGAGTTCTACGAGGAAAACCGCGCCGAGCTCTACCGCCTTTCGGATGACCCCGGCGAGCGCCGCGATCTCGCTGCGGAGGAACCCGAACGACTGGCCGACATGCGCCGCCGCCTCGCCGAATGGCAGCGTCAACTCGGCGCGCGCATGCCCGAGCCCAACCCCAACTGGCGACCCGATGCGGCCGCCGACGCAGGACCGAACCCCCGGAGGACGCGCCCATGATCCGTCGGTGTCTTCACCGATGCACGATCGGCCTTGTTGTGATGGTCGCGACTGCCATCACAACGGCCGCCGCGCCCCGCGAAGTGCCGCCGCGCCCCAATGTGCTCGTGATCCTGACCGACGACCAAGGCTGGGGCGACCTGGGCGTCAACGGACATCGACAGCTCCGCACGCCGCACATTGACTCGCTCGCGCGTGACGGCGTGACGCTCGACCGCTTGTTCGTCCAGCCCGTTTGCTCGCCCACCCGCGCTGAATTCCTCACCGGCCGCTGGCATCTGCGGGGCGGCGTCACCGGTGTGAGCACCGGCCAGGAACGCCTCAACGCCGACGAACGCACCATCGCCGAAGCGTTCCGCGCCGCGGGCTACGCCACCGCCTGTTTCGGCAAGTGGCACAACGGCGGCCAGTGGCCTTACCATCCGAACGCGCGCGGCTTCGATGAGTTCTACGGGTTCACTGAGGGCCACTGGGGCGAATACTTCGATCCACCGCTCGAACACAACGGCCGACCTGTCCGGGGCCGCGGGTTCATCGTCGACGATCTCACCGACCGCGCAATCGAGTTTTGCGAGCGCCACCGCGACCGCCCTTGGTTCACCTATCTCGCGATCAACACGCCCCACTCGCCGTTCATCGTGCCACGCGCATACTGGGAGCGCTGGCGGGACCGTCCGATCGAGCAGCGCGGTCCCGACGGCGACCGCGAAACGCTCGACGTCACCCGCGCCGCGCTCGCGATGGTCGAGAACATTGATGACAACGTCGGCCGTTTGCTGGGCCGTCTCGATGCGCTCGGCGTGGCGTCCAACACGATCGTGGTGTTTTTCTCCGACAACGGCCCGAACAGCTCGCGCTGGAACGGCGGCATGAAGGGCCGCAAGGGCACCACCGACGAGGGCGGCGTCCGCTCGCCGTGCTTCATTCGGTGGCCCGGTGTACTGCCGGCCGGCCATGTGGTCACGCAGATCTGCGGGGCCGTGGATCTGCTGCCCACGCTCACCGCGCTGGCCGGCATTCCGCGCGTCGGCGACCGGCCGCTGGACGGGCGGGACATCACCCCGTTGTTACGCGGCGACACGGCGCCGTGGACCGACCGCCTCATCGTTGCACACTGGGGCGGCCGCGCGAGCGCGCGCACTGAACGCTGGCGGCTCGACGCCGACGGCGCGCTCTTCGACATGTGGGCCGATCCCGGCCAAACCCGCGATCTGCGCGACGCGCAGCCTGACATCGCGGCGCGGCTTGAAGCCGAACTCGACGCATGGCGGCGCGACGTCGGCCTGCCGCCGCCCGCCACCCACCGCCGCGGTCGCCGCAGTGAGCTTCCGCCCGACACACGCCCGCATCCCGTCGGCTATCGCGAGTTCCCGCGGACGTTTCTGCCGGCGAAGGACGGCGTGCCCTCCGGCACGGTCGCGCGCAGCTCGAGCGCGCCGAACTGCTCATACTTTGTGAATTGGACGAGCACCGCCGATCGGATCACGTTCGACATTGAGGTCGTTACGGCCGGCGAGTATGACGTGGAGCTCTGGTACACCTGCGCGGCCGCTGACGCCGGTTCAGTGATCGAACTATCGTTCCTGGGCGCGACACTCTCCGGCCGGGTGGAGCCTGCATGGGATCCGCCGCCGATCACGGATCAGGACGTCATTCCACGGCCGAACGTCGAAAGCTACGTGAAAGAATTCCGGCCGTTACGTCTCGGGCGAGTGCGGCTGCCATCAGGGCGGGGGCCGCTTGAGCTGCGCGCGCGCTCGATCGCGGGCCGCGAAGTCATGCACCTCCGCGGTCTCGCCCTCACCCTTCTGCCTTGAGCGATCCGCCGTCTTTTGCGTCGTTCGCAGTTAACGTTGTCCACCGCATCGAGTGGTCGGGTGGCCTGCCGGCCTCGCCCTGCCGCTTGTCGGCCGAGCACGGCGAGGCCCAACCATACGGCGGTGGGTGGCGCAACGAGCAGCGACGCCCCAGCGTTCGCGGTCCAACCGATCGCCCTGGCCGCTGCGGCGCTCTGCGGCCAGAGGGGGCGGGTACACGCTGTGTTCTCGCTTGGGGCTTCGCTGCATGGTCGCCGGCCCCAGCGCTTCGCCCCGGCGCGAGGCCACCGGAACTACAGCCGTCCGCGCTCTGACAGGGCCCGGTCTAACGGACATTCGGTGGTCACCCGAGCGTTGGAAGATTGCGTCGCCGTCGCATCATCGACCGGACCGGCATCGCCGGTCTGCTCGGCATCCAGCCGCAGCGGATCGACGCGGAGCTCGCGCACAAGTTGCACGAACATCTCGTACGTGCGGCCGCCGACCGCGCTCGAGATGGACCATGTCGGCCACGGCTGGACGGTCATCAGCGCGCGAGTCGGCCGGATCGACGAACATGTTCTCGCGATCGACGACATTCCCCGAGATGACGAAGCTGTCCCAGAGACCCTCATCGGCTGACATCGCGGCCTCCGCGCACCCGACAGAGAATTCGCCGATCCATTTCACCTCTCGCCCGAAGTGCGCGGGCTCGTCCGCAGACTATCGGAGCGCGTTCATGGGGCCCACGAGCCGCGTTCGGCACTCCAAGGCCTGCATCATGCTGCCGAACTCGGCACAGCGATCGCGCAGCGAGCGCACGGTCTCGATTCAGGGGCATGAATTCCGTTCGAAGCCGTCGCCGCCACCGGCGATGTGATTGACGCCCCGAGACAAAGCGCCGCGGGCCGTTGGGTGGATCGAACTCGAAGGCTTCGAGCTGTTCGAGCATGTCCGTGGCCCAGTCCACTGGCTCCGGCATCGGCAGCTCAAAAATTTTCTGAAGTGTCGTCTCGAAGCCGGTACGGACCACCACCTTCTCCGGCGTCTCGCGGACGATATCGATTGGCCGGATGTGCGGATCCATGTTCGGGATCGTCACGATCCAGTCGAGGTCGAAGTGGGCGCGGGGTGTGGCGTCCGCCGGCAGCCCAAGTTCCGTCTGCCACCTGCGCACGACGCCGCCCCAGACAACGTCGTTCACCGGGAGCGGTCGGGTTCCTGCTGCCGCACGGCGCGCGAGGTTCTCTTGAGTGCGGCGCGCACTCACGCCGGACATTCCGCCTCGGTACCGACATGGGGCCGACCTCGGGTCATGGCGCGCCCCCTTGCAGGCATTGCAGGCAGCCAGATCCTAGGGAGTTGGGGCGCTGCCGCAACCACGAAGGAAGAGGGCGGGCGCGGAAATCCCCCGGGGTGATGCCTTCCACTCCATGAGACCGCGTTCGGCGGTCAAGGAGCTGGAAAAATGAACACACGGCTGGCGGAGATCTGGGCGGAGAAGGACGCGGTGGCTCTTCGGCGAAGGTTTTCGGAACTCGGGCTCGATCCCGACCATCTGCTGGGCGAGGACCCGGATCCGCAGCGATACGAACGGCGGCTCCGGGCGCTGCTGCTGTGGGTGGATGCGTGGCGGCGGCTGGGCAGTCGCGAAGCGATGCTACGCCATCGCTGGTTGTTTCCGCCAGTTCAATCTCGCGGCGACGGAGATGAGGACTGGGCTCGTTTCGAAACATGGTTTCAAGGCGCACACGTGGACAGTGCCCAGAGGGCAGGGAAGTGTTCGGCCTCGGGATGGCCGTCCGCGACGGCGGACGGTACTGGTGCGGGAAGGAGGCGGTGGTGTGGCGGAGGCCGGACGCGAATCGGAAGACCCGATCTGCGCAGTCCATAGGTGGTTGACAATTGGAGGCATGGCGGCGCCGGCGGGCGCCGGCGGGTTGAGACCGGCACATTCACCCCGGCGGCCATCGGGCGGAACGCTGCGGCCGCTGGGCCGAGTTGCGTAACGGTCGCGGACCCGTGCACGTCGAATGGTGGATCACGCGGATGCTGAACCGGCGCGCCGCTCTAGCTCCGGCACGCTGCTGCCACAGGACTGGGGCCAACAGCGGGTTCACGTGTGGCTGTTGGTCTGAATTGCGTGCCGTGTGGCCGCTTTGTCTGGCACCAGTGGACCGCAGCGAGAGCACACCGTGCTGAAAGTGGCGCGCGCAGAGGCGGAGATTCGCATTCCGCCTCGATTCGTTTCGGCTGCGGTCGCCGCCTGCGGCTCCCAGGACGATGCTGTCGCTGCGCGGTGAGCGCTCCATTGGGAGCGCAGGGCCGAGCGGAGCGCGGCACCGCGTTGGATTGTCGCAGCTTGGTTGGGTCGTAGTGTCGCGAATGGCACTCCACCGCGGGAGGGGCTGGCTCATCAACGATGCGTCATCGCTCGCCGAGCCTCACCTTCTGGCACCGCTGTAGATGTGGCACTCTCCGGTGGGAGGGCTTGGCGAGCCGTTTTTTAGTACGGCGCATGCGCCGAATCGCATGCCGTCCGACTGTTTTTCCAGCGAGGCCGGGGACAGGGGATGGAAAGAGGCATCCTCGGATCGTTTTTCTTCGAGTTCCGGCCTACGCCGTACCGGCTGAGGGCTCGCATGGCCTGCGTTCGTCGAGCCGTAGGGTCGGGGTAGAAGCCGGCCCTCCCACGGCCGCTGTAGTTCCGCCGGTCCTCCGGCTGTAGTTCCGCCGGTCCCCCGGCGGAAGATATGGGGGGGAAAAGCTCCGGCGGCAGAGCGCCGGAGCTACAGTGCGAGGATGGGGACAGGCACACGCCAGCCCAGCAGACGAGGATGGGGACAGGCACGTGCCAGCCCAGCAGACGAGGATGGGGACAGGCACGTGCCAGCCCACGGTCGCTGTAGTTCCGCCGGTCCCCCGGCGGAAGATATGG
>CALLFZ010000037.1 GCA_938010045.1 uncultured bacterium | reverse complement strand
TCAGCTCGGCCAGCTCCCGCGTGCTCACACCGTGCTTCGCCGCGATCTTCGAGAGCGACTCACCCGGCTGCACCACGTACTCATCCGCGCCCGCTGTCGTCGCGGGCGGATGCGCGCGCGGCGCCGGCGCCGGTTTCTCGGCACGGGGCCGACCCGCGTGACCCGGCAGAAGCAGTTTCTGGCCCGCGCGCAGCTTGTTCGGATCTGTGATGTTGTTCAGCTCGGCCAGCTCCCGCGTGCTCACACCGTGCTTCGCCGCGATCTTCGAGAGCGACTCACCCGGCTGCACCACGTATTCGCTCGGCATCACATCCGCCGCCGGCGGAGGAGTAGGACGGTGGACAGCGGGCGGCACCGGCGCCGGCGGGGGCAGCACGGCCGGGGGCGGCTCCGGAACCGCGGGCGGCGGCATCACCGGCGCGGGCGGAGGCTCCACCGCCGGTGGTCGCGGCGTGCCGCAGCCCTGGGACAACACCAACGCGCCAACCGCGGCCGCATGAAGGCCCGCGAACACCCCCCACACCCACATTTCCTTCGGACTCGGCTTGCTCATGCTCTCTCCTCAGATCGCCCGCTCCGCGGCCTGTGCCGCTCGGGCTCGCACCCATTGTTCAAACGCGTCTCCACGCTCTTCGAAGTTCCGATACTGGTCGAAGCTCGTGCATCCCGGCGACAGCAAAATCATCTCGCCGCGGACGGCCTCGCAGCTCGCGCGATGTAGCGCCACATCGAGTCGACCGCATCGGTGACATGGAACCACATTCTGCCATTCCGACGCAAGCAGATCGGCCGCCTCGCCGATCAGGTATGCCGCACGCACGCGCGCCGCCAGCAGTGCGCGCGCCGCCGCGAAGGAGGGCTCCTTCGGCCGTCCGCCCGCGATCAGCCGAACCGGCCGTTCCGCCATGCGCAGCGCGGCCATCAGTGCGGCACAACTCGTCGCCTTGGAATCGTTCACATAGAGCACCCCTCCGATCTCGGCGACCGGCGCGGTCCGATGCGGCAACGGTCGGAATCGGCGGGCAGCTGCACCCACCGCCTCCGGATCGATGCCCAGCGCCTCCACTGCGGCGGCGGCGGCCGCGGCTGCGGGTCCGAGCACCTCATTGTCAAACCATGTTCCGCGCACCGAGATGCCGGCACGACCGGCCATCCGGATGGCGCCTCCCACATAGCGCAGATCCGCCGCCGGCGTTGGACCGAAGGTCAAAACCCTGGAGCGAGGAGCGCGAACGGCTCGCAATTCCGCAGCTTGATCCGCCGGGATCACGGCGGTGTCGTCGGCGCGTTGGCGAGCCCAGAGGCGAGTTTTTACCTCGCGGTACGCTTCCAACGTCCCATGCCGGTCAAGGTGGTTCGGCTGCACGTTCAAGAGCACCGCGACGTCCGGTCGGAACTCCGAGCAGCCTTCGAGCTGGAACGAGCTCACCTCGAGCACGAGCACGTCCGGCGCCGCGTGCTCGAGCGCGAGCTCGCAGGCGGCCGGCCCGCCATTGCCGCCCGCCACGACGCGGGCGCCGGCCCACCGCACCGCATCAGCGACCAGACGCACCAACGTGCTCTTGCCGTTGGAACCGCTCACCGCGACCGTTCGCGCGGCGCGGCATCGTCGCCAGCCGAGTTCGATCTCCGCGAGCACAGGCACGCGGCGAGCGCGCAGCCCCGTGATCCACGGCGAACCCGCTGGAATCCCCGGCGCGGCGACCGCAAACGACCACGGTCCCTCCGGCAGCCGGTTCGGATCCCAACCCGCGCGAAGCTCGGCCCCCGCGCGCACGATCCGCTCGACCGCTGCGCCGAGCTGCTCGGTCGGCGCGCGGTCCACCACGACCACGCGCAGACCGTCGGCCGCGAGCAGCCGCGCCGCGGCGACGCCGCTTTCGCCGGCGCCGAGCACGAGCGCCGCGCGCCCACGGTCCCTCAACGTATGGACCCATCGTTCGCTCATCGAATCTTGAGCGTCGCGATGCCCGCGAGCGCCAGAATCAGCGAGACAATCCAGAAGCGCACCGTGACCCGCGACTCCGCGAGTCCCGGATCGAGCCCCTCCCGCGCGAGCGCGTCCTTCGCGTTCCACTCGAAATGATGGTGAATCGGCGCGCAACGGAATAGGCGGACGCCGCCGGTCCAACGGAAATAGGCCACCTGGACGATCACACTGAGGGCCTCGACCACAAACACTCCGCCGACCAGGATGAGCGTGATCTCCTGGTTGATGAGGATCGCCACCGTCGCGATCGCCCCGCCGAGCGCGAGGCTGCCCGTGTCGCCCATGAACACCTGCGCGGGTCGGCAGTTCCACCAGAGGAACCCCAGGCAGGCGCCCACGAGACAGCCGCACACCACCGCGAGCTCGCCGGCGCCCGGCACGAACGGAATCCGGAGATAGCGCGCGAACACCGCATGGCCCGCGCAGTAGGCCATCACGAGATACGACATCGCGACGGAGCCAGTGCAACCGGCGGCCAGGCCATCGAGACCGTCGGTCAAATTCACGGCGTTCGAGCAGCCGGCCAACACCAGCAGCGCGAACAGCGTCGCCAACCCCGGCCCGAGATTCGTCACCAGCGGCGTCTTCCAAAACGGAACCGCGAGATCGCTGGCCATCGGCCTCCATTCCGGTCGCTGCCACAGCGCCGCGACGAGCAGCACCGCGCACAGCGCCTGAGCGGTCAGCTTCCAGCGGCCGGGCAGACCTTTCGAGTTCCGCGCCGTAATCTTCAACAGGTCGTCCACCGCTCCGACGATGCCCATCGTCCACATCACGGCGAGCGTCAGCCACACCAGCATGTTCGTCGAAATCGCCCACAAGAGCGCGCCGACCGTCGTGGTGCCGAGGATCAACACGCCGCCCATCGTCGGCACGTTCTTTTTCGCGTAGTGCGCATCGAGTTCCGGCACGTCCTTGAGCCGCGAGGGATGCCGCAGGTGAAGCGCGGCCAGCCGGCGGATCACGGCCGGACCGAACAATAGCGAAAGCGCAAACGCGGTGGCCGCGCCACCCAGCGCGCGAAACGTCACATACTGGAAGAGATTGAGCGGCCCCCAAACGCGGGACCACTCGCTCAGATAATACAGCATCTCAGCCGTCTCCCGCGCCCGAGCGCCGCCGGCGGGTCCATTCCTCGATCACAGACTCCAAGCGCTCTGCTCGCGACGCCTTGAGCAGGACCGCATCGCCCGGCTGAAGTTGTTGCGCCAGCAGTTCTGCCGCGTCGGCGGCATTCGCACACCGGTGGACGCGAGCGACGGGACAGCCAGCTTCGAGCGCACCCTCTGCGATGCCGGCGGCCAGCTCGCCGACCACGACGATACCGGCCCAGCTCCACTTCGCCACTTCGCGGCCAACCTCCCGATGTGCAGCGGGCGCCGCCGCCCCAAGCTCGTGCATCCCGCCCAGCACGACCCATTTTCGCGGCGACGGGTCTTCGGCGAATGTCCGGAGTGCTGCGCGCACGCTCAATGGGTTCGCGTTGTACGCGTCATCCACCCATCGCACGCCGCCGACCTTGCGCTCCTCACCGCGCATCGGCAGGGGTCGGAACTGCTCCATCGCGGACGCCGCGGCGTTTGGGTCCACTCCTGCGAGCGCCGCGATCGCGGCGGCGCGCAGGGCCGCGCGAGCAAACGGCTCGCCTCTCACCGGTACCGCGCAGCTCAGCTGGAAGCCCGCGCCGCCCCGCACCTCGAGCCGCAGCCCCTCAGGGGTCACCGTCCAGCGGCCGACAAAGTCCGCCGGACCGTCCAGCGCGACGGTGACGATGCGCGCGCGCGTCGTGGAGCGGATGACGTCGAGCCACGGCTCGTCGGCGGCGGCCACCACGGTGCCGCGCGGCCGCAGATGAGCCGCGAGGCGAGCCTTTTCGGCCGCGATGGCGGCCTCGCTGCCGAAAAACTCGATATGCGCGGGGCCGATTCGAGTGAACACCACCCAGTCCGGTTGCAACACGGCCGCGAGCCGGTCCATTTCGCCCGGGTGGCTGATGCCCACCTCGAACACGCCCCACTGAAGGTCGGCCGGCGCATTGAGCAGCGCGAGCGGCAAACCGAGGTCGTTGTTTCGGTTGCCCGGGGAGCGCGCCGTGCGGCCGCGCGTGGCCAGCACGTCGGCGACCAGCTCCTTGGTCATCGTCTTGCCGACGCTGCCCGTCACGCCGATCACGCGGCCCCGCCAGCGCGCGCGGTATCGCGCCGCCATGTCGCGCAACGCGCAGCGCGTGTCCTCGACCACGAGCAGCGGAATGGCCGGATCGAGCCGCGGCACGGCGGCACGTTCGACCACTGCGCCCACCGCACCGCGCGCGGCCGCCGCCGCAACAAACTCATGTCCGTCCAGCCGCTCTCCTCGGATCGCGATGAACAAATCGCCGGGCTCGACCTCGCGCGAGTCGTGGACCATGCGGCGCGCCGGCGGCGCCGGACGCGTCCATCGCCCGCCGCACCAGCGGGCCAGCAGGGAAGTCGTTAGCATGCCAGCTCCTCAGCCGCCGCCCGAGAGCCATCGCCGTGCCACCTCGCGGTCATCGAACGGCACGATGTGGCGCGAAAATTCCTGATAGTTTTCGTGCCCCTTGCCGGCGATCAGCACCACATCGCCCGGCCGCGCGAGCTCGATCGCGCGCCCGATCGCTTCTTCGCGATCCACGATCGTCTCGTACCGGCTTCCGGGCGGCATACCGGCCAGAATCTGCTCGATGATCGCGCGCGGATCCTCGGAGCGGGGGTTGTCGCTGGTCACGATCACGTGGTCGGCGAGATCCGCCGCGATGCGGCCCATTTCGGGCCGCTTCGCACGGTCTCGGTCGCCTCCGCAGCCGAACACGAGGATCAATCGCCGTGGCCTCACCTCGCGCAGCGCCACGAGCACGTTCGCGAGCGCGTCCGGTGTGTGTGCGTAGTCCACGAACACGTGGACGCCGCGCTCGCAAGGAACACGCTCCAGTCGGCCCGGCGCGCCGCGGAAGCGCTCGAGCGCGGCGACGATCGTCGGCACCGGCACGCCGCGGACGCCCGCGGTCGCGAACGCCGCCAACGCATTGGAGACATTGAACCGGCCGAGCAGCGGGAGGCGCACCTCGGCGTCGCCCCAGGGGCTGCGGACCGTGAAGCGGGAGCCGCCCGCATCGCTCTCGATCTCCTCGGCGCGCACCTGGGCCGCGGGATGGGCGCCGTACGTCACGATCGCGGCCCAGCCCCCGATCATCGAGGCCAGCTGCTGACCCCACGGATCGTCGAGGTTGAGCACGGCGGTCGCGGCCTTTTCCATCCGGCCGAGGCCTGCGAACAGCCGCGCCTTCGCCGCAAAGTAGCGCTCGAGTGTGCCGTGGTAGTCAAGGTGGTCATGGGTCAGGTTCGTGAACACGCCGACGTCGAAGTCCACGCCCCATACGCGCTTCTGGTCGAGCGCGTGGGAAGACACCTCCATCACCGCGGCGTCGCAGCCGACCTTCAGCATCTGCGCGAGCATCGCCTGCAGATCCGGCGCCTCCGGCGTCGTGCGCGCCGCCGGGATGCAGCGTTCGCCGATCTCATACTGCACGGTGCCGATCAGGCCGGGACGGCGACCCGCCGCCGCCAGGAGGTCGCGAATCATGAAGCACGTTGTCGTTTTGCCGTTCGTGCCCGTGACGCCGATCACCTCGAGCTTCGAGGAGGGATGGCCATAGAACGCGCACGCGATCTCGGCGAGGGCCCGGCGCGCGTCTTCAACCCGCAGGTGCGTGACGTCCCGCCGCGCGCGAATGGAGGTTTCCGAAACCACCGCGACCGCGCCGCGCTGGATCGCGTCCTCGATGAACCGCGCGCCGTCCTCGCGCCCGCCACGCAGCGCGACAAACAGGTATCCCGGCCTCACCTGGCGCGAGTCATACGCGATGCCCGCAATGTCCGGGTCGGTCGGACCGGACACGGTCATCGGTTGAATCACGCTGAGCAGGGATTCGATCCTCATCGCTTCCTCATATAGCTGGCCAATCAGCATGGGTATCGCCCTCCGGCGGCGCCGTGGGTTCCGGTTCGGCGGGTGCCGGCGCGCCGGCCGATGGCGGAATCCCGAGGTACCGCACCAACTCCTGCGCGATCTGCCGGAACACCGGCGCGGCGACCACGCCACCGGTGTGCTCCGGTTGCGGTTCGTCGACGACCACAATGATCCCCAACGCGGGCGAGTCGGCCGGAATCAACCCCATGAACGAGGCGATATTCCGCTGATGGTCGTAGCCGCCGACCCCGGCCTTGATCGCGGTGCCGGTCTTGCCCGCCACCCGGTAGCCCGGCACCGCAGCGCGCCGCCCGGTGCCGTCGGGCGCGGTGACGCCGACGAGTAGCTCGGTCATGAGTCGCGAGGTATCGGGCCGCAGCGGCGTGGAGACGGCCGTCGGTGAGAACTCGAACAGCACGCGCCCGCGTGCGTCGCGCACCCGTCGCACGATCGAAGGCTTCATGCGGACGCCACCATTGCCGATCGCGCCGAGGGCCGAGAGCATCTGCAGCGCGGTCGCGGCGATGCTGTGCCCCAT
The DNA here is from genome assembly GCA_938010045.1 of uncultured bacterium. Lineage (GTDB taxonomy): Bacteria > Verrucomicrobiota > Kiritimatiellia > PWTM01 > PWTM01 > CAACVY01. Next base: position 6,422 of record CALLFZ010000037.1, on the reverse strand, counting down.
CGCGATCCGCGTGACAGTCAGCGCGTCCCAGTGTCGGCGCGAGGGCAGAATGCCGGCTTCTTCCCCGGGCAGTTCGATGCCCGTGCGCTGGCCGAATCCGAAGCTGCGCAGGTAGGTTTCGAGCGGCGCATCGCCGAGCATCACGGCAATCTTCGCGGCGCCGATGTTGCTCGATTTCTGCACAATGCCGGCCACCGTGAGCCGACCGTACGGATGGAAATCGCGTAGCGGACGGCCTCGGTAATGCCACAGGCCGTGTTCGCAATCGAAGGGCGTGTCCGCGCGTACGATGCCGGCATCGAGCGCGGCCGCGATGGTGGCGGCCTTGAAGGTTGATCCCGGCTCGTAGACATAGCCGATCGCGCGGTTCAGGTGGCCGTCGAGGCTGCTGGAGCCGTACTCATTCGGATCGAACGCGGGCCGGGACGCCATCGCGAGAATCTCGCCCGTGCGCACGTCCAGCACGATCGCCCACGCACCCAGCGGCCGATGCGCTCGCACGGCCTCGTCGAGCGCGTCCTCGACCATGGTCTGCACGACCGTGTCGATCGTCAGTTCCACGGTGGCGCCGGGCTCCGGCGGCACGTCCACCCGCCGCTGATCTGCGATCTCTTGCCGGCGGGCGTTGCGCACCGTCACGCGCACGCCCGGGCGGCCCGCGAGCCAGCGGTGGAATGACATTTCGATGCCGGCCGATCCCACCCGTTCCGCGTTGACAAACCCGACCACATGGCAAGCCAGCTCGCGCAGCGGGTACGTGCGCAGCGGCGTTTCCTCCCACCAAATGTGCCGCAGTTTGAGCTGGCGGAGATGGTCCACTTGCTCCCGGGTCAGCCGGCTCGCCAGATACACCTGACGGCGGTCGGCCTGCCGCAGCCGCCGTTCGAGTTCGGTTCGGTCCAGTCCCAGCCGCCGCCCCAGCAGCGCCGTGTACGCCTCGACGAGGCCGTCCAGCACCACGCCTTCGGGGTTGGCGTTGAGCCGGTACATCGGCACGTCGAGCGCCAGCGCGGTTCCGCGCCGGTCGAGAATGCGCCCGCGCTCCGCTGGCAGCTCGATGCGCACCTCACGGCTGACCGGTCCCTTCGACACGGGGTCGCGTTCGGTGGTATGGAGGCGAGTCAATCGGAACGCGAGACCGGCGAACGCCGCCAGCAGCGCGGCCATCACCAGGGTCACACGCCAAACGCGGGCGGCGGCGCGCATCTCAGGGCTCCCAGCGGGCACGCGCCAGCCGGCTCTCGTCGGAAGCCACCGGCTCGGTGGGCGCCACCTCCCGCACCAGGTAGACCATGCGCTCGCTGCCCGCCCAGTCCATCGCGATGCCGAACTGCTGCAGCGCGGCTCGCACCGGCTTCAGCGCGCAGAGCTGCGCCCATCGCCCCTCTTCGTTCAATCGAAACTGCCGCTGTCGCGCCAGCGTCTCCTCCGCCGCCGCGACCTGCCGAGCGAGCGCGCGCACGCGCACGCTGAGCTGAACGTAGCCGAGTCCCGCCATTGCCGCGGTCACCAGCCACAGCACGGCCGTCCAGGCGGCCCCGCCGCCCGACACGGCGCGAACCCGAACACGGCGCCGCCTCAACATGGCGCCCGGCTCCGTTCCGCCACCCGCAGCCGGGCAGAGCGAGACCGCGGATTGGCTCCCACCTCGGCGCCGGACGGCCGCACGGGCCGTGGCGTGAGCACGCGAACCGCCGGCGGCTCGAAGCGCCACGCCTCGCCGCCCTCCGGCCGCGATTCACGGCGTGGCTCGTGCGCGCGAAACGTCTGCTTCACGCACCGATCCTCGAGACTGTGAAACGAAATCACCGCGAGCCGCCCACCTTCGCCGAGAATGCGCAACGCGGACGCCAATCCCAGTTCGAGCTCGTCCAGTTCCCGGTTCACCGCCATCCGCAGCGCCTGGAAGACGCGCGTGGCCGGATGCCGCCGTCCGCCCGCCCGACCCACCGCCTCCGCGACGAGCCGGGCCAACTCGTCGGTCGTGGCAATCGGCCGCACCGCTCGCCGTTCGACGATCCGATGGGCGATGCGCGCCGCATGCGGCTCCTCACCCCACCGGCGGAACAAGTCCGCCAGTCGCGCCTCGGGCCACCGATTCACGATGTCCGCCGCGGTGGGGCCCGAGGTCGTGTCCATCCGCATGTCGAGCGGCCCCGCGTGCCGGAAGCTGAATCCGCGCTCCGGCGTCTCCAACTGGTCCGACGACACTCCGAGATCCATCAGCACACCGTCGCTGGGCACAAACCCATGCGCCCGGGCGATCTCCTCAAGTGCGGAGAATCTCGCGTGAACCATCACTGCCCGATCCCTGAACCTCGCAAGGCGCGCGCGCGCGCGCCCGATCGCCTCGGGATCCGCATCCAGTCCCAGCAGGCGGCCATCCGGCGCGCTCGCGCTCAGCAGCGCCTCCGCGTGCCCACCGCCGCCCAGCGTCGCATCCACATACCGGCCCCCCGGCCGAGGCTCCAACCACCGCACCACCTCGGCCAACAGCACCGGCGCGTGGCGCGTGGGCTCCACGTCAGAACAGGATGTGTCCGCCGCCCCGAATCCACGAATCACGAACGCGCGCCATCCCGCCGCCTCCCCGCTCCGCCGATGCCCGACGCCACCCCAGGCGGTCCAGCCAGCGCCACGTCCCGCGGACATCGCCCACCGGCAGTTCGTAGCGTTTCGGCTCCTCGATCGAACTGTCGAGCGACCGACAAATCCCCAGATACCTTGCGATCCTCACCATCGAGTTGTCCTCCGTCTCCGATTTGAGCTTCACACCCCCACGTACTGGGAGGCTTCCAACAGACCTTGATCGTCAATGCCTGCGGCGAACGCCGCCCAGCGCTCGGGATTCCACAGCTCGAACCCTTCGAAATTGCCCACGAGCAGAACGCCGCTGTCCCGCGTTAGACCCGCATGCGCCAGCAGGTCGTCGCGGATGCGAATGCGGCCCTGCGAGTCCCACCCCACCAGCTCCGACCGCGCGCCCATGATCCGGAGATAAGTCCGGCCCTTCGCGTCCGCCATCGAAAGGTTGTGGATGTTCCGGAACTTCACGCTCATCACGCGAGCCGGATATGCGTACAGCAGTCGCTGCTCGCCGACGCTCGGCACAATGAAAAACTGCGCCGGCGTGCCCACCTTCTCCCGCCACTCAGCCGGAATCGTCAGACGTAGCTTCGGATCCAATTGATGGCGGTACTGACCGCAGAAATACGGCACCGTGTCAGCCGCCCCCTGACCCATCGCTGGAACCGTTTCTGACACTCCGTGATCCTTTCTGACACCATGTGACACTATTCCCCACCACTCGTCAAGAAAAAAATTTTGCCTCCGTCCGACGTTACATGCGCCTTCGCGTCTTCAGCCACCCCTCGGCGCCGGCAAAGACCGTATGCGACCGCGTCCTCTCGCGCCCGGCGTCAATCTGCCGGATCCAGCACGGGCGCCATTCTTCGGCCCCACATCACGAAACCCTGCCTCCAACCATTGGAACGGCCGGCGCCCCAGCCGTCCAACCTTTGGACAATCCCGCCGGCTGTACCCACCGCCGCTATGCCGACGTCCACGCGCGGGGTGGCCGGCCCGTCACCGCGCATTGGCCGCTCCGCGCCGCAACCACTCGCTTGCGCCCTTCTGCGCGGATTCGTACGATTCACCGCAGGTTCCGAGCCTCGGGACCGCCAGGAGACTTCGATGAAAGGTGTGACGACCCTCGCCGCTCGCGTGCTGTTCGCATGCCTGGGTCTTTCACCCGCCTTCGGCTCCACCGACAACGACGGTTGGCAGCCGCTCTTCAACGAGGACCTCTCCAACGCTGACGCGCCACCGGGCGTGTGGCGGTGGGACAACGGCACCCTCACCGCCACCGACGACCAGTGCATTTGGACCCAGCGGGACTTCGAAAACTTCGAGCTCGAGCTTGAGTTTCGGCTGGGCGAGAGCGCCAACAGCGGCGTGGTGCTGTACTGCACCGATCCCGCCAACTGGATCCCGAACTCCATCGAAGTGCAGTTACTCGATGACAGCGCTCCGAAATGGTCCCAGGCTCCGCCCACGTGGCGGTGTGGCGCGATCTTTGGACATCTCGCGCCGACAAACCCTGCGGGTTGCCGCCCCAACGAGTGGCACCACCTGAGGATCGTCGCGCGCGGCCCCGTTGTCACGGTCGCGATCGATGGGCGCCTCACCACGCGGCTCGACATGCGCCAGTGGACATCGCCTGAGCGCAATCCCGACGGCTCCGAGATTCCGCCGTGGCTGCGCCGTCCGCTCGCCTCGTTGGCCACCCGCGGCCGGATCGGCTTGCAGGGCCGGCATGCGGGCGCACCGGTGTGGTTCCGCCATCTGCGCGTCCGACCCGCGCGGGACTGAACCAGGATCCGCTGCAAGATGAGCCGGGGCACGGCACGTGATCGCCACGGCGCGCGGGCGTGGATGGTCGTCCTTCGGCTCGCCGCGCTCGCCGGGCCGGCGGCGGGCGCCGAATCGCCAGCGCCGATCCCGGCCGTGGACAGCGACCACTCCGTTCATGCGGGCCTTTCGCTCACCGCCGGCAACAGCGAGAGCGTGCGGCTGAACCTCGGCGCGGTGAGCGCGGCCAACGTTAACGAGAAGACTTCGTACCGCCTCGGCCTCGATTACAACTATGGGGAAAGTTCCACCGGCGATCGTGCCTCCCGCCGCGACGTGGACAACGGCAAGTTGTTCGGCAATGTTCGCGCGGACCTTCACGCACCGTGGTTTCTCGCGCTGGCCGCCTCGGCGCTCTTCGACCACATGGCCGAAATCGACCGACGCATCACCGTCGGACCCGCGCTCGGTCTGGACATCGTGCGCCGCACCGGCCTGCGGTGGAGCGTGGAGGCGGGGCCGGCGATGTTGTGGGAACGCGTGGCCCGCGTGAACGATGACTATGTCGCGGTGCGCGCGGCCGAGCAGTTGGACTGGAGGCCAGACGATCGGTTCCGTCTTTGGCACCGAATCGAGTGGACCGCCGACGGCTCCGATGTGGAGAATGCGCTGCTGAACACAGAATGGGGAATCGAATCTCGTGTCGGCCGGCGTACGCGGCTGCGGTCGGTGCTGCACGACCGATACGACGCGCGGCCCGGTCCGGGATTGCGCCACAACGACGTGAGCCTTGTGACCGGCCTGGCGCTGGAACTCTGACCAGATGGACACACCTGCGATCAAGACCGCCCGCATTGCGGATTTACCGGTCTGCCTCGGCGAAGAGGTCATGGTGCGAGGATGGGTTCATGGCCGCCGCACGGGGGGCAAGATTGTGTTCCTACTGGTGCGGGACGGCACGGGCGTCGTGCAGTGTGTCGCCGAGGCGGCGCAGGAGGAAGCGTTTCGCGCGGCCGCCGACATTGGCCACGAATCGTCGGTGAAGGTGCGGGGACAGGTCCGAGCCGACCCGCGGGCGCCGGGCGGTGTCGAGCTGGCGGTCACCGGCATTGAGGTTGTCCAGTCCGTTTCGGACTATCCGATCGCGCGCAAGGAGCACGGGGTGGACTTTCTGCTGCGGCACCGCCACCTGTGGCTCCGTTCGCCGCGGCAGTGTGCGATCCTGCGCATTCGCGATACGCTGATCCGCACGATCCACGAGTGGTTCGCGCAGCGCGGGTTTGTGCGCGTCGATACGCCGATCCTCGCGCCCGGGGCCGCCGAGGGCGCCGCGACGTTGTTCCCGGTGGACTATTTCGGCGAGACGGTATATCTGGCGCAAACGGGGCAGTTGTACCTCGAAGCCGCGGCGATGGCGCTCGGACGTGTGTACTGTTTCGGGCCGACGTTCCGCGCCGAGAAATCGAAAACGCGCCGCCACCTCACCGAGTTTTGGATGCTCGAGCCCGAAGTCGCCTGGGCGGAGCTCGATGACCTGCTCGAGCTCGCAGAAGGACTCGTCAGCGCGCTCGTCGCCCGCGTGCTCGAGCAGCACCGCGCGGATCTCGCGTTGCTCGGTCGCGACATCGCCGCTCTGGAAACGATCGTGCCCCCGTTTCCGCGGATCACCTACACTGAGGCGGTGGAGCTGCTCCGCAGTCCTGAGACGCACCGGCGCATTCGCGAAGAAATCGAGCGCGACCGGCAGCGGCTGGCCGAGATGCGCGAACGCCTCGCCGGCCTCGAACGAGAGCTGGCGGCCGCCCGTAAGGGATGGGTTCAGGATCGCCTCGCCCGCGACATCGGCGAGCGGCGCGAGGAGATCGCCCACCTCGCCCAGGATCTCGAACAGCGGGCCGCGCGCATCGAGAGCGCGGCGCGGTTCTCGTGGGGCGACGATCTGGGCGGCGACGAGGAGACGATTCTCTCGCGGCTCTTTGACCGTCCCGTGATGGTCACGCGGTACCCCCGCAGCGTGAAGGCCTTTTACATGAAGCCCGCTCCGGACGATCCGCGGCTGGTGCTCAACGTGG
>CALLFZ010000036.1 GCA_938010045.1 uncultured bacterium | reverse complement strand
GACCCATGACTGACTGCAAGAGAGGTGCCTGCAAGAGAGGGAGAGGTGCCTGTCCCCACCGGCCCCCAGCCTTGCAGCTGGCGCGGCGCTGTGCTGTAGCTCCGGCGCTCTGCCGCCGGAGCTTTCTCGCCCAAAATCTTCCGCCGGGGGACCGGCGGAACTACAGCGACAGTACCTGCCGACAGTACCTGCCTGTCCCCAGAGAGCTCCAGAGAGCTCGGCCGACAGTTCGTGCCTGTCCCCACCAGCCCCGCGCGTGCCTGTCCCCACCAGCCCCAGTTACATGCCTGTCCCCACCAGCCCCCAGCGTTGCAGCTGGCGCGGCGCTCTGCTGTAGCTCCGGCGCTCTGCCGCCGGAGCTTTCCCCCCATATCTTCCGCCGGAGGACCGGCGGAACTACAAAATCTTCCGCCGGGGGACCGGCGGAACTACAGCGGACGTTGGTGGGCCGGGTTCCACCCCGAGCCTACGGCGCGGCGATCGCAGGTCCAGCGAGGTGCCTGTCCCCATGCCTTCCAGGTGCCTGTCCCCAGGGAAGCTTTTTGGCGGCGGACGATAGGCGACGGTGGCCATGCCCCGGCCGAGATCGCGTGCCTGTCCCCAACGGGCAGCGCGCGAGGGGCCGGTGTTGTGCCTGTCCCCATCAGCCCGCGAGGTGCCGAACGGCCATTCCATTCCATTCCAGGTGCCTGTCCCCATCCAGGTGCCTGTCCCCAGGGAAGTACCACCAGCACAATTGGCGCTTCTCTCATAACCCATGGACTACGGCGCGGTTGTCCGACCGCTTCTTCCGGCCCGAGTCCACCGGAACTTCAGTTTTTTGCCGCGGTCACCAACGGCGGCTACGGCGACCACTTTCCCCGCCCTTTGCACCGCCCTTTGCAGCCGTTCGGGGCAAAGGCGAGGTCGGAGCGCGGTGGCCCGCGAAGCATGGCACCGCTTGAGACGCCACAGCTTGGCCGTTTGCCGTTCTGAACCGGCGGAAAAAGAAACGACACGGCTTTCTCATCTCAACGGTGCAACGGTGCAGGCCGACTCTACCAACCCAGACATCGTTCCTTGCACCGCTACCGGATAAAGCAGAGAGCGGCCGAACCCGCACTCACGCCGTCTCAACGCGGACCCCAACGCGGACTCACGCTCCCAACCCGTGCGCGACCCGTGCGAGTCGCGGCCCGATGGCCGTGTCCTCGCACTCCACGGTGTGCCGTCCGCACCTGTAGACGGTTCGCAGATTCCGACCGTGTTTTCAACGTCGGAGGTTTTGGTGGCCGGCCCCATTCGATCCGGGGGTGGCCCGCCCAGCCGGGGGAGCCCTGATCCGTGCTGTGCGCACTCAATCCTCCCGTCGCTGGGCGGGCCCCCCTCGCCGTCCGCCGGACCGAATGATGCCCCATTAGCGACGGGCAGTCGTGCGGGGGCGCCCGTCCGTCTTCCGATCCGTTGCCGCCGAAGAAACGGGCGCCGGACGCTCGGTGTCCTCATGTGCCGCGGTGTCCCGGCGGGGACGGTCGAGGAACTGAACGCGCTCCGCGACGACGCGAAGCCGGCTGTGCGAGCGGCCTTCCGGGTCCGTCCATTGATCTGTGGCGAGCCGGCCTTCGACGAGTACGGGCGCGCCCTTGCGCAGATAGCGGCTGCACGCATCGGCGCTGCGCTGCCACACCGTCACATCGACAAAACAGGTGCGGGTGGTTTCGCGTCCGTCGGCCGTGCGGTGGCGCTCGTTGATGGCGACGCCGAGATCAGCGACAGGCGTGCCACCGTTAGTCTGACGGAGACGCGGGTCGCGAGTGAGACGGCCCGCGAGGACCACGAGGTTCATTGTCGTCATGTTGGACTCCTTTCGTTTCGAGCCTCGGCCGGGTCGACCGATGCTCTCCTCTCATGGAAGGCATAGGGCGGGATGATTTCCGCGCTTGGGAACAACTTTCAGTCGCGGAGTCGGAGCAGGCCGATGCGATTGACAGGCTGGGCGCCAAACCGAATGCTCACATTTACTAAACGAGAAGGTGACCGATCACGGCGCAGGCTATCTTCGGAACGGCTCGCCCGGGTCTCAATTCGTGGAGCGGTCCGTCGCGAAGCCGGTACGCGGGTGATATGGCACGAGAACACATCCTGGTGGTCGAAGACGACGAGGACATTCAAGAGCTCCTCCGGTACAATCTCGAGCGCGAGGGGTACCGGGTCACGGTCGTCGCCGACGGCGACACCGCGCTGAAGCGCGCGCGCGAGGGCGGCTTTGATCTTGTTTTGCTCGACCTGATGCTGCCGGGTGTGGACGGCATGGAGGTAGCGCGGATGCTGCAGTCGGACGGGCGCACCTGCACGCTGCCGATCATCATGCTGACTGCGCGCGGGGATGAGAGCGACATTGTCTCCGGCCTGAGGCTTGGCGCGGAAGACTACATTACCAAGCCATTCAACACGAAAGTATTGCTCGCCCGCATCCGGAACGTGTTTCGCCGCCGCCAGAGGCTGGCCATGAGTGATGAACCCATTGCCGTTGGTGATTTTCGGATCCATCCCGGCCGCCGCGAGGTCACGATCAAGGGCAAGCCCGTGGAGCTCACCGCGACGGAGTTTGGCATTCTCCGGTTTCTTGCCTCCAAACCCGGTTGGGTCTTCACGAGGGATCAGATCGTGGATGCAGTGAAGGGCACCGATTACCCTGTGACCGCGCGGTCGGTGGACGTGCAGATGGTAAACCTGCGTCGCAAGCTCGGCCGATACGCGGAATGGCTTGAGACGGTGCGAGGGGTGGGCTACCGTTTCCGCGAGAGCTGATGCCCTCGCGCGGGATTTTGGCCCGATTGTTTGTTCCGCTGTTTGCCGTCGCGGCGGTCGCCACGCTGTTGACCGGCGGGTGGACGATGCGGGCGCTGCGGGCGATCCATCAGGATCACGCGTTCCAACGGTTGCTCACGGAAAATCGCTACATCGAATCCCTGCTGTGGTCCGATCGGTTCGATCGTCTGAATGCCGAGACGGCCCGCGAGTTGGTGAGCCTTATCCGTTCCATTTCCCCCGAGACTCGCGTGACCGTGATCGCGGCGGACGGATCGGTGTGGGCGGACTCCGTCGCGGACCCTTTGCGGATGCCCTCCCACCGCGGCCGGCCCGAAGTGGCGGCCGCGCTCGACGGCCGGATCGGCCACGACCTACGCCGCAGCGACACGACGGCCATGACCACGCTGTACTGCGCCCGCCCCTTGACGGTGGGCGGCCGCGTGGTGGGGGTGCTCCGCACGGCCCTTCCGATGCCGGCGCTCGAACAAGAAGTTGCGGCGGTCCGCGGCCGCATGCTCGGGGCGGTGGGTGCGCTACTGCTTGTCATTCTGGGCACGACCGTCGCCGTGACGGTGCGTTTACGGCGCCCGATCGCGGCCATTGGGGAAGCCGCGCGCCGACTCGCCGCCGGCGACCTGTCCAGCCGGGCCGCGCGCACGGGCTGTCGGGAGACGGACGCCCTCGCCGATGCGCTCAACCAGATGGCCGTCGAGCTGCAACAGCGCATCCAGACCGCGGAATCCCGTCAGCGGGAAATGGAGACGATGCTCGAGAGTCTCAGCGAAGGCGTCATCGCGATCGACTCGGCCGAACGTTTGCTCTTCGGAAACCGTCGTGCCGCGGAGATCCTGGGCGCGCGGCTGCGGCGCGGCGCGGACTTGCGGGAAACCGTTCGGTTTGTGGAACTGCAGCAGATCCTCACCCGCGCGCTACACGAGGGCACGGCGGCGGATGCCGGCGTCTCGCTAACGGATGGCCGCAACCCACGGTTCATCCACGGCCGCGCGGCGCCGCTCACCGATCCGGTCGGCGGTGTCCGCGGCGCTGTGATGGTGCTCAACGACCTCACCGAGATGAACCGGCTGCTCACGATGCGCCGCGAATTCGTCGCGAACGTCACGCATGAATTGCAAACGCCGCTGACGACGATCCGCGGGTTTCTTGAGACGCTGACCGACTCCAACCCTCCCTCCCCCGACGACCAGCAGCGCTTCCTTCAGATCGCCCTGCGGCAAACCCGCCGGCTGCAGCGCCTCGTCGAGGACCTCATGGAGCTGGCCCGACTGGATCAGGCGGCGGAGCAGTCGGTGTTGCGGCCGGTGGCGACGACCAGCGGCGCGATCACCAACGATGCGGCCGAGGCCTGTGCCGCGCTGGCCGCCGAGCGGAACATTCACATCGAGGTGCGCGGCCCGGCCGACGTGTCGCTCCAGGTCGACGCGGATCTCGTAACCCGCGCGTTGGTGAACCTCCTCGACAATGCCATCAAGTACAGCCCGCCCGGGGCGACCGTCGATCTCGAATGCCGCGCCGAGGATGGCCACATTCTCTGGAGCGTGACCGACCATGGCCCCGGCATTGAGGCGGTTCATCTGCCGCGCCTCTTCGAGCGGTTCTATCGCGTGGACAAGAGCCGCAGCCGTCGCGAGGGAGGCACGGGGCTGGGCCTCGCGATCGTAAAGCACATTGTGCTGGCGCACGGCGGCACCGTCGGCGTCGAGAGCGAGGTCGGCAAGGGGAGCCGGTTCTGGTTCCGTTTGCCGCGCGCCCTCGGCGGCGGAGTCGCCCGCCGACCCGCCAACGGCGGGTGAGAGCGCTCGCCGCGAGGGCTTCCACATTCGGCCTGCCGGCAGGTGGATCCGACACATCCGGCTCACGGGTTGTCCCGAACGCGTCGTCCGTCGGCTGCTGTTGTTCCGGAAGGAGACGGCCGAAACCACATCGAGCCGGCGCGGCATCAGAGGCGTTTACGATCGATCAGGCATGGAACATCGTGGGCCTATTGCCCACGAAGCGCGTCACGGGAAACAAGACGGCATGACCAAAACGTGGCCGATTGCCACGGGGGGGCGATCCCTTCATGATGAGGCGATCGGGACCGCCGCGCGTTATGAACACACTGACGTCCGCCGACTACGCTGTGATCGCCGGGTTCTTTCTCGTCATGCTGGGCATCGGCGCGTGGTCCGGCCGCAGGGTGCGCACGATGTCCCAGTTTTTCGGTGGCGGCCGGCAGGTGCCGTGGTGGCTGGGCGGTGTCTCATTCTACATGGTCAGCTTCAGCGCGCTCGCGTTCATCATGTACTCCGAGCTTGCCTACAAGTACGGGCTGGTTGGCTTGGCACTCGGTTGGCTCTCGGTGCCGGCGGCGGTGTTGAGCGCGTGGAGCTTCGCGCGGCGGTGGCGGCGCGTGGCCGAAACGAGTCCCCTCGAGTACGTGCAGACCCGTTACGGCGGAGGCCTGCGACAGTCGCTGGTATGGCTCGGGTTGCCGACCCGGCTGCTCGACGATTCGCTGAAGCTGTTCGCGATCGGCACGGTGGTCTCGGCCGGACTCGGCTTCCCCTTCACAACGGGCATCCTCGTTTGCTCTGCGATCATCCTTGCCTACACGTTCTTGGGCGGCCTGTGGGCGGCCCTGGTCGCGGACTTCGTCCAGTTCGCGATCCTTCTGGCCGCCGTGCTCTGGCTGCCGGTGCTCGCCGCACGCCACGCGGGCGGAGTCACGGCCGTGTTCGCGGCGATGCCCGAGGAGGCCTGGCGGCTCGTTCGGCCAGACACGACCTATTCGGCGCCCTATCTGGCCAGCTATTTCGTGCTGCTCTTTCTGAACTATTCGACCTCGTGGGCGCTTGTCCAACGCTATTACTCGTGCAGCAGCGACCGTCACGCGCGGCGCGTCGGCTACCTCGTCGCCGCGCTGTATTTGTTCGGCACCGCGCTCTTCTATTCGCCCGCGCTCGCCGCGCGTGTGTTTCTGCCGGACCTCGCGAACACGAAGGAGGTCTACCCGCTGCTGTGCCGCTCGTTGCTGCCGATGGGCATGCTCGGCATGGTGATCGCCGCGATGTTCTCTGCGACCATGTCCACCCTCGCGGGCGACTACAACGCGGTCGCGGCGGTCCTCACCAACGACCTGTTTCGACGCCGCACAGGGTGGGATGCTGCGGATCGGCGGCTCGTGCTGATCGGGCGCTGGTTCACGGTGCTCGTGGGGCTGGCCGTTACAGGACTGACGTTGCTCATGAGCCACCTGCAGGGCTCGAAGGACCTGTTCGACACGATGGCGAAGGTCTTCGGCCTGTTCCTGCCGCCGGTCGCGGTGCCGATGCTGGCGGGCATGCTGTGGCCGCGGGCCTCGTCGGCCGGCGCGAAGGCCTCGCTCTGGATTGGCGTGGCGGCGGGGCTTGTCGCGTTCGCGCTGGGGGGCCGCCATCCCGTGCTGCGGCGGGCGGACCTGCTCACGTTTCTGACCACAGGCGTAGCGCTCTTGGCGATCGCGGCGGGCTCGCTGTTTCGACCTGATTCGGCGGCCCGCCGCGCCGAGGTGGAGGCTTTTTTCGAGCGAATTCGCGTGGGCGGCACGTCGGGCGAGGCGCGCGCGCCGGATTACTCGTTTTTGCGGCTCGTGGCGGGAGCACTCGCGGCCGTGGGCGCGCTGCTGTGGGCGGCCGTGATGTTCGTCGCGGATGGCCGTCCGCCGCCGCTTAGCCTCGCGACCGGGGTCGGGTTGCTGGCGACCGCCGGTGCGATCGGCGTGCTGGCGCGCCGCGCCGCGCCGCCTCCCTCGCCCTAACCGTCACTCTGTCACGATCACACGGGTACCAACCGGCGCCAGCGCGTACACCACCGCCACGTCCTCGTTGCGCATGCGCACGCAGCCCCGGCTGGCCTGCGTGCCGATCGTCTCGGGCTTGTTCGTGCCGTGGATACCGTAGCCTTTACGGCTCCATCCCAGCCAGTGCGTGCCGAGCTCGTGGTCCGGGTGGCCGAAGGGAATCGGGCGGTGGTCGTCCGGCCGCCACCAGGTGGGCCGTTCGACGCGATCCGTGATCGTGAACTCGCCCTCGGGCGTACAGTTGTTCAGGCCGGTGGCGACGCGATATTCGCAGAAAAATTCGCCGTTCCGGTGAAGCGTCAACGTGTTCGAGGACTTCGACACGACAATCTCCACCGTGCCTGTGGGCACCCAGAGCGTGTGGCCTACGGAGAGGCAGCTCACCACGCCCGAGTTGCACATCTGAAGCAACTCGACCGTGACGCCGTAGCGGCGCGCGATGCGTCCGAGCGTGTCGCCGGGCGCGACCGTGTGCGCGACCTTGCCTTCGGTCCAAACCGGATCGAGCAACAGTCGGAACTGCACCTCGCCGAGCTGTTCGCGCAGCGCGCGCCGCTGCGCCTCCGTCGGGACGCGCTCGAGCGCCTGCCGCAGTTGACGGCGCTGCGCGTCAAGTTGCGCCGTGTGCTGCCCCGCGGACGATAAGCCGGTCTTCGCGAGCACCGCGGCGACGATCACAGTCGTGAGGAATGTCTTCATGCGCGCGGGATGGTGCCGGCCGCGCACCCGAATCGCAAGCATGGCGCGCAAAGAAGGCATGTCCGCTGCACGTGCGGCGGTCCGGTGGGCGGCAGCGCAGGAGCGGCGAGGCAGCCCTCGCGCCGCCCGTGCATCGGAAACCCGCGGCCCTGGATCGGGCGTGCCACGTCGACGCGACATTCGACGCCGTCGAGAACCACGCAGGTGCCGTCGGTCCGCTCAGCGAGCACGAGGTGGACGCGGTTCGGCCCGAGCCAGCAGAAGTGCTCCGCGAAGGCATCGGTGTCGAGGCCGAGCGCGGCCGCCAGCCGCTCCACATCCGCGGTGAAGAGCCGCCCTGCGCCCGGCCACCGGCCGCACGCGCCGCACCGCTGGCACCGAAACGCGCTGCGTACCGCGGTCATGCGGAAACACCGACTCCTTCACGCCGTAGTTCGGAATCGGTCGCTCCACGAGATCGAGCTCGCGCAGGCGGCGCTCGAGCATGAGCTGTGTTGCGACGCGAGCCATCGAAAGGCCGCACACCTTCGAGACGATCGGCATCGTGCGGGACGCTCGCGGATTCGCCTCCAGCACCTACCTGCGGTCGTCGCCGATCGCGTACTGGATGTTCATGATCCCGACGACTTCCGCTCGGTCGCGATGCGCCGCGTGTACTCCACAATGGTCGCCAGATGCCGTGCGGGCATCGAGACCGGCGGCCGCACGCAGGCCGAATCGCCCCAGTGGATGCCCGCCTGCTCAATGTGCTTCATCACCGCGGGCACGCAGACGTCCTTGCCATCCGCGATCGCGTCGGCCTCGCACTCGAGCGCGTCCTCGAGGTCGCGGTTGATCCGCCCTGGGCGCTTCAGCGTCACGACGACCGGCTGCGCGACGTACTCGCGCAGCATGATCTCGTCTCGCACGATTTCCATGCTTCGGCCGCCGAACACGAACGAGGGGCGGACCATCACCGCGTAGCCGATCTCGGCGGCCATGCGCAGCGCATCGGCAATCGTCGCGGCCATGCGGCTGGTGGGCATTGGAATGTTGAGGCGGTCCATCATCGTGCGGTACAGGCCGCGGTCTTCGGCGAGTTCGATCGTTTCGATGGAGGGACCGAGGATCCTCACACCCTCCTCCGCGAACCTGCGCGCGATTCGGGGTTGCAGTTGTCCATCACCGACTCCATCCCCATCTCGCGCGGCGCGAAGGCGGCGGGGACGCAGCCGTCGTCCAACTCGATACCCTGGCCGATGCGGGTGGGACCGCCGCCGAGGATCATCCGCGCCGTGCGCAGCGCTTCGCACATCAGAAATTGGCGCTCGCTGGTCGGTTCGTTCGGGCGTACGAGCCGCGTCTTGAGCGGCAGCCCGTGGACGTTCTTCGCGAAGCCGAGCCTGTCGCGGCCGATCTCGAGCGAGCGGATCGCCTTTCTGCAGCGCCTCCTTGTAGGTCTTGCCGAGGCTCATCACCTCGCCGACCGCGCACATCTGCGCGTCGAGCTAGCGGCGGAGGTCCCGACCGGCCGACCGCCGTCCAAGGCTTGGACCGCCCACGGCGTTGGCGGCCGTCGTTCTCGGGCGCTGGAGGGCGGCGGGGTGATCTCGAACCGAGGCGAGCGCGCTGAGGGCGCGGCCGAACGAATCCTGTGCGCGAATGGCGGAGGGTGCGGAACACTTGTGCAGATCGGAAGCGCGCGTCGGGGGTGTGCCCGTGCGGCTTGCCGGAACGCCGCTCGCGACGCCCCCCGCGAAGCGCCCCCGGATTGACTTCCCGGGATCGGCGCCCAATCTCATGCGATCGGATCCGCTCATGCCGCCCTGTCCCCGACACCGACTCGGGACCTATGTGTGGCCCCACCGCGCGCTCGCGGCGGCCAGCGTCCTATCCGTCGTGGCCGCGGTGGCCGCGCAAGTGGCCGCACCGGTGGTGCTGCGCCGAATTGTGGATGACCTAGCGGGGCAGGGGCTAGGCGGCGTTGAATTGGGCCGCCGGCTGGTGTTGTTGTTCGCGATTTCGGCAGCTGGCGCGTTCGCATCGTTCTTCATGCGGCGCTGGCCGCTCCAGATCGGGTATGAAATCGAGCGGGACCTTCGACACGATCTGCTGGAGCACTTGACCCGGCTCGACCCTCAGTTCTATCGCGAGGCCCGCACCGGCGACCTCATGACGCGTCTGACCTCGGACGTGGCGACGGTCCGGGAGCTGGTCGGGCAGGGCATTCTCCAGGGCATGCGGTCGGTCGCGGTCGTCATCGTGGCCTTCGGGGCGATGGTGGCCACCAGTCCGACGCTGGCGGCGGTGATGGCGGGGCTTTTCCCCCCTTTGATCCTGGTGTTTTTCGTGATGCTCGGCCGCATTCGCCGTCGCCACGAGGAGGTGCAGCAGCAACAGGGGGAGCTCTCGAATTTCTGCCAGGAAACGCTGACGGGCATTCGGACCATCCGCAGCCTCGCGATCGAGGAGGGGCGGCAGGGGCGTTGGGAGGATCTGAGCCTCGAGCTGGTCCGCCGGAATCTTCGACTCGGCTGGGTACAGAATCCGCTGTGGCCGTTGTTCGGATTTGCATTTGCGACTGGCTCACTCGCGCTGCTGCTGGTGGGCGGGCGCATGATGTTGGACGGCCGGCTGACGCTGGGCGCGCTGGTGCAGTTTCAGCAGTACCTGCTGTTCATGCAGTGGCCCATGCTGGCGATTGGATGGACCGCCAGCCTCGTGCAGCGTGGCCGCGCCTCGTGGGACCGGATCCGCGAGGTGCTGGACCGGCGTCCCGAGGTCGAGGACGGGCCCGACACCGATCCGAACGCGCCACCGCCCGAGGGCGATATCGAGTTTGAACGCGTCACGGTGATCGAGGGCGGGCGTCGGCTGCTTGATGACGTATCGCTTCGCATTCCGGTGGGCTCGGTCGTGGGGATCACTGGCCCCACGGGAGCGGGCAAGTCGCTGCTGATCTCGCTGCTGCCGCGCGCGCGCGACCCAACGGCCGGATCGGTACGCATCGGCGGCCGCGACCTGCGCCGCTACCCGTTAACGGCGCTGCGCGCGGCGCTCGGGGTGGTGCCGCAGGAGCCCGTGTTGTTCTCCGACACGCTCGCCGCCAATCTCTCGTTTGGGCTGGATCGACCCGACGAGGCCTGGATCCGCGCGGCGGCCGAGCTGGCCCATCTGCACGAGGATGCGCTGGCGCTGCCCCAGCAGTATTCGACGCTCGTGGGCGAACGGGGGGTGACGCTCTCTGGCGGCCAGCGGCGCCGCGCCGCGCTCGGCCGCGCGCTCGCGCGCCGGCCGCCCTACCTCGTGCTCGATGACCCGTTCGCTGCCGTCGACACCGCCACCGAGGCGGCGATTCTCGCGCGGTTGCGCCCCGTCTTCGAGCGCTGCACCGCGATTCTGATCAGCCACCGCGTCTCGACGCTGCGCGAGGCCGACATCATCGTCGTGCTCGAGGCCGGCCGGGTCACGGCCATCGGCACCCACGACGAGCTGCTCTCGGTCTCGCCCTACTATCGCGATCTGACCCGCCGGCAGGACATCGAGCGCGGGCTGGAGGAGGCGCCGTGAGCGCCGATGGCGCCCTTCTGGACGTGGCCCGACCAGCGCGGTCGGTTCTGCGGCTTCTCGCGCGCCATCTGCGCCCGCACGCGGGCGCCCTCGCGCTCTCCATCGCGCTCCTGCTGGCCATGTCCGCCGCGGTCAATTCCCTGCCGTGGATCCTCGGCCGCGCGGTGGACCAATGGCTCACCGATGCATCGCGACCGGCCGAGGTCCGCTGGCAGGGACTGCTGCGGGACGGCGGCCGGTTCCTTGCGCTGGCGGCGGTCGCCTTTGGACTCCGATTCGTCGAAAGCTGGCTGACGGCCCGCATCAGCCAGCGCGTGGTGCACGAGTTGCGCGCCGGCCTTCACCGCAAGGTCCTTGGACTCGACATGGCGCTGTTCGACCGCACGCCCGTGGGTCGGCTGATGACGCGGCTGACGAGCGACGTCGAGTCTGTCCAGCGCTTCGTCACCGAGGGCATCGTGGGGGCGGCGGCGGACGCGATGATGCTGGCCGGTGTCGTCGTCGCGATGATCGCGCTTCACGGCGGTCTAGCGGCATGGGTGCTGGGTTCGATCCCCCCGCTCTGGGCGGCTCTGGCCTACGTGAACCTGCAATTGCGGCGTGCGAACCGTGAGATCCGGGCCCGTCACTCCGCGCTGAACTCGCTGCTTCAGGAACAGATTGTCGGCATGTTCACGATCCAACTCTTCAACCGCGAGGCGCGGGCGATGCGGCAGTTCGACGAACGCAACGCCGCGCTGCACCGCGCGAACCTCGCGGAGCTGCACTGGTTCACGCTGTACTGGCCGGTGCTCGAGCTCGCGCAGGCCATCTCGCTGCTCATCGTGTTGGCAGGGGCCGGCGCGATGCGCGCGCCGGGCCGCGCGGGCGTCTCGCTCGGCGTGCTGGCCGCGTTTCTCGCCTACGTGCGCGAACTGTACCGCCCCATCAGCGCGCTCGCCGACAAGGCCGGCCTCTGGCAGCAGGCCGCGGTGTCCGTTGAACGGCTCGCCGAGGTGCTCGACGCGCCGGTCACGGTCGCCGATCCGCCCGCGCCGCGTCCGCCCCCGGCCGGCACCGGCGCAATCCGCTTCGAGGGCGTCTCCTTCGCCTACGAGCCTGGCCACTGGGTGCTGCGCGATGTGCAGCTCGATATCCGTCCCGGCGAGCGCGTCGCGGTCGTCGGCGCCACCGGTGCGGGCAAGAGCACGCTCGCAGCGCTGCTTGTGCGCTTCTACGACCCCCAGCAGGGAGTGATCCGGCTCGACGGCCTCGATCTGCGCGACCTTCGCCTCCGCGATCTGCGCCGTCGGATCGGCCTCGTACCGCAGGATCCGTTCATCTTCTCCGGAACCATCGCGGAGAACATCGCGCTCGGCGCACCCGGCGCCGACCGCGCGCAGATTGAAGAGGCCGTGCGATTCGTCGGCGCCGAGGAGATCATCCATCGACTCCCCCGCGGCCTCGACACGCCCCTCGGCGAGCGCGGCGGCACGCTCTCGGCCGGCGAACAGCAGCTCGTCGCGCTCGCGCGCGCGGTGCTCGCGAACCCCTCCGTGCTCGTCGTGCTCGACGAGGCCACCGCCAATGTCGACAGCCGCGCCGAGCAGCGCATTCAGGACGCGATCCGCCGCCTGATGCTCGGCCGCACGACCCTCGCGATCGCCCACCGACTCAGCACCGTGCTCGACGCCGATCGTATCCTGGTCATGCGCCAGGGCCGCATTGTCGCCGATGGCTCGCATGAGACGCTGATGGCGCATGATGCCTATTACCGTAGCCTCATCGAGCTTATGCGGCTTGGCGTCCGCCGCTGAGCGTCAGCGACTCCTCCGCCGAGCCCTCTGCATCTGGGGGCTGCGGGCCCGCTCAGTCGGGCGGGATGGGAAGCAGAGATAGCCGATACCAGCCAGCCCTCTCCGGCAACAGGCTAGCGGTGACCTCGAACCACGTCGACGTCGGCGTCACCGTCGCGCCGGTGGGTGTCCACGCCATCATCGGCGGAGTTGAGTACTCCAGCCGCGTCGCACGCCCCGGCACCGCCGAACATCGAAGTTGTACGCCGTTCGCCATTCGTTGGATCGAGAGCGTGCGGAATTCGTTGTAGGCGCGAACGCGTTCGACAAGGTTCGACCACCAGCGCGGCAGCGTATCCCACGGGTCCGGCTCGTCGTCATCGGTCACATACACCCACCCGAAGTTCCGGTCCACCGCCAAATCCACGCCCGTCCGCATTTGGTCTTCCGAGGGGCAGCCCAACCAAAGCATGCCGAACCGGCGGGCGGGATGGCGGCGCAGGGTGGCGGCGGGCGTATGCTCGCGCCATCCGTCCCGATCCTCGAACATCACCGTGATGTCGCCCACACCATTCTGCACGTACTCTTCCGCGATCGGCAGACCCGGGTTCAGAATCACGAGCGACATTCGGGGAAGGGCGCGGATCGCCGAGGCGATCGATGTGTAGTAAGCGAGGTGATTCGTGGTGGAGTCGACTTCATCAAGAAAAATGCCTCGCACCGCGGCGCTGTTGGTGTACTTCGCCGCGTCGCCAAGCACCTGTGCAGCCGGGCGCTGGCCGTAGGACGTATACACATAGCCGACCACGACGACCCCGCCGGAGGTCAGGTCGGCGAGCCCCCGCACGTAGTCGGAGTCGGGAAAACTGCTGCCTGGCCCGTCGTTCGGGTTGATGATCGCGATCACCGGCACCTGCCGGCCCGCCCATGCGACCTGCGGCCAAACGTAGTTTGGCGGGTCATACCAGCATGGGTCCGAATAGAGCGGCACAAGGATGCCCAGTTCCGTGGCCGCCGCGGGAGGCGTCGCTCGGACCGCTCCCAAGAGAGCGGCGGCGGCAACCCATCGTGCGCAAGGCAAACGTCGGCAGACGAAGATCACGCCACAAATTCGCCGAACCACGGGTCGAGCTTATGCCGTAAACGCGGTCCCGATTCAACGCCATCCCCTCGGCCTTTCTTCTCTAGATGCTTGGGAAGATGCTTGTGCCTGTCCCCAGCGGGGTCTCCAGCGCCGCCCTAGACACCGTCCCTGGTGCCTGTCCCCAACCGCCTCTCTCCGGCGGCGGAGCGCCGGAGCTACAGCAGCAGGGAAACCGTCTGGCCAGCTTTGCGTGCCACAGAAAGCGGCCTCGCTTTTTGCGCGGGCCTCGGCAGGGACGCGCCCGACAGCGACCGCGGCTCAAATGGGGACAGGCACCAGACAACATCGACCGGGGCTCAAATGGGGACAGGCACCCGACAACAAGTCGCAGTAAATTGATAGAGCCATTGTTGCGGCGTCTGCACATCTGCGTGTCCCCAAGATGGACGGGGGCAGCGAACTGGGGACAGGCATGCTCCAGGGGCCCGACAAGAACAGGCACGTGGCAACCTCCTTCGGTTCGCTGCGCTGAGAGAAGTGCTTGTCCCCATCATCCCCCAGGGAGAGTACGTGCCTGTCCCCAGCGGGGTCTCCAGCGCCGCCCTAGACACCGTCCCTGGTGCCTGTCCCCAACGGCCTCGCTCCGGCGGCGGAGCGCCGGAGCTACAGCAGCAGGAAAACCGTCTGGCCAGCTTTGCGTGCCACAGAAGGCGGCCTCGCTTCTTGCGGGCCTCGGCACGGACATTGTTGGCGGCATCAGACGTGGTTGGACGAAGGATGGAGGATGGGGCGGATCAGCGGTCGTAGACGACGCGTACGGGCAGCCGTAACGGACCAGCGCCGGCGGGTGTGAGATGAATCGTGATCTCGCGCCCGTCCCACTCGGGCGTCGTTGGCAGAGCGGACAGCCGCACCTGGAGTGCGCCGTCGGACAGGCGGCGCGCCGTCCATTTCACTGAGCGGCCATCGAGTGTGATTCGTTCAATCTCGACGCCGGCCGCGCCGCTGCCGGAGATGAGCATGAAGTGCGTGTCGGGCCCAGCGGGCGTCAGCCGCAGTTCCGCGGGCAGCAGCATCAGCGGTTCACGGATCACCGCGGTGCACCCGATTTGGAGCTGGCCGATCTCAGCGCGGTCAGTTGCCAGCACGACGCGTCCAACAAGCCATCCAGTGGAGGGATACGGCGGAACGGCGGCCACCTCGACACGCCATACGCCCGTGGTCTCGGCGTGCGCGGACGCCTGCAACCATGAGTCGGCGGCGGCGACCGACTCGACGCGGCCGGTGGGGGGGTGGAACACGAGCCGCAACGACTGGGTGGCGCTTCGGTCGGGGGCGAGATCGCCAAACGCAACGCCGCTCGGGGTCAGTTCCCACGGGGAGATGATGTCCGCGATCACAGGTATGGGAAGGTTCGGTCGCTGCGGATCGTTGGTGCGCAGCAGGACATCCCGCCGATACTGCCCGCGGCGGCCCCGCAGGTTGAGGCGAACCTCCAGTTCGGTTGCGGCGCCGACGGGGATGATCTCGTGTTCGACCTGCGCCACGGCGCAGCCACATCCGGATTCGATGCCGAAGATCTGAAGGGGTTCATTGCCTCGGTTCGCGATCTTGATGCGGCGCACAAGGGAGGTGTCGTCGGCGCGGACCCGCCCGAAGTCGAGGAGTTCCGGCTCCACCGCGAGAGTGGGTGCTGCGGGGACGCCCCGGGTGGCCGCGGCCAGCAGAAGGACACCCAGTCGGTGCGCGCACGCGCCGCGCGATGGTCGCCCGCGCTCGAAGCGGCAGCGGCTGGAGGACGACGATCTCATGGAGTTATGGCCCCGCTGAGTATAGGCCGGCTTGGCCCCGGGGCGCCACCGGCATCCGGCGGCGCGTCATGGCCCGGCTTCGAACGTGGCCAGGGACGGGCCCTCAAGGGTAACTCGGCGGCGGCCGTCGGCCTGCACGACGAGCGTCGGCGTTGTCTCCGAGGTCCAGATCGCGGCGCGCCAATCGCCGGGGGGCAGACGGAATTCGACGGGCTGGCGGTTTCCGTTCACCAGCACGAGCAGATCGGGCTCGGGGTCTGGGGCGCCGGTGCAGCGCGGATCGCCACTGAGGAGGTAGCCGAGCGCACGGCCGTGGGACCAGTCGGGCGGGTCTCCGTCGGGGCCGAACCAGACGACGTCGGGCGGGGAGCCGTCGCGCCCAGCGCCGGTCAGGAAGCGTTCGCGCCGCAGGCTGCGGTGCCGCCGGCGCAGCGCGATCAATGCGCGCACCCATTCTCGGAAGGGGGCGTGGCGTTCAGCGAGGGTCCAGTCGAACCACGAGATCTCGTTGTCCTGCGCGTAGGCGTTGTTGTTGCCGCGCTGGGTGCGGCCGAACTCGTCGCCGCCGAGGATCATCGGCACGCCCTGCGCAAGCAGCGTTGTCGCGATCAAATTTTTCTGCTGGCGCCAGCGCAGCGCCTCGATGTGGGGATTGTCGGTGGGCCCTTCGACGCCGCAGTTGAAGGAGTGGTTGTGGTGTTCGCCGTCGCGTCCGCCTTCGGCGTTGGCCTCGTTGTGGGGCCGCGAGTAGCGCACAACGTCGGCGAGCGTGAAGCCGTCGTGGCAGGTGACGTAGTTGATGCTCGTCAGGGGGCCGCGGGGGCGGTGGCGGTAGAGATCCGAGTTGCCGGCGACCCGCGTGGCGAACACGCCGAGCAGGCCGGGGTCGCCGCGCCAAAAGCGCCGCACGTCGTCGCGGAACCGACCGTTCCACTCGAGCCAGTCGCGGCCGGGAAACGCTCCGACTTGGTAAAGCCCGCCGACGTCCCACGGTTCCGCGACGAGCTTGATTTCGCGCAGGTCAGGCTCGGCCGCGATGCGGGCCAGCAGCGGCGGATCCTCGAGTGGACGGCCATCGGGCCCGCGGGTGAGGGCGGCGGCGAGGTCGAACCGGAAGCCGTCCACATGGAATTCGCGGACCCAGCGGCGCAGACAGTCCACGATCATCTCTGCCACGACCGGTTCGTTCGCGTTGACGGTGTTGCCGCAACCGGTGAAGTCGGCGTACTCGTCAGTGCCGGGTTTGAAGATGTAATAGAGATGGCGGTCAAGCGCCTTGAACGACCAGATCGGCCCGCCGGCACCGCCTTCAGCGGTGTGGTTGAAGACGACGTCGAGCCACACCTCGAGGCCCGCCTCGTGCAGTGCGCGCACGAGGTCGCGAAATTCGTCCACGGCGGCACCGGGAGCGGGGCGGGCGGCGTAACGCGAGTTCGGCGCGAACCACGCGATCGGGCTGTAGCCCCACAGGTTCCGGAGGTGGCGGCGCGGGCCGTGTTCGATCCAGAGTTCCATTTCGTCGAACTCATGGATGGGGAGCAGCTCAACCGCGGTGATACCGAGATCGCGCAGGTACGGGATTCGTTCGGCGAACGCGGCGTAGGTGCCGGGCGCGGCGGCGCGCGCCGTGGGGTGGGCGGTGAACGAGCGCAGGTGGACCTCGTACACGACCGTGTCGGCCAGCGGTGTACGGGGTGGCCGGTCGCCGCGCCAGTCGTAGCGTGAGTCGTCCACGACGACGCATTTCGGGAATGCGGCCCCGCGCTCGGGCCAGCGGCCGGGCGTGAGGCCGTGCGTGTCGCCCCAGCGGCGCGAGGTGGCGATCGCGGAGGCGTACGGATCCAGCACCCACCGCCGCATGTCCCAGTCGGGCGCCTCGATTCGCCACGCGTAGAGCGCGCCGTGACCGACACCGGGCAGCCGCAGTTGCCAGAGATCGCCCTGGCGGTGCACCGCGGGCGACAGCGCGAACTCGCCTGCGGGGTCCTCGGCGTCGGGCGCGTCGAACAGCATGAGCCACACGCGGCGCGCGCGCGCGCATCGCAGCACGAAGACGGTGGCGCCATCCTCGACCGTCGCGCCACAGCGACGACACGCCATCGCGGAAGGTGCGGGACCGGCCATCATCGTTCAGCGGGAGGAACCGGCGCGATGGCGGGCGCGGCTCACGCCGGCGCAGACGCCTCGGCGGAGCGGGCGGCGCTGTCGGCGACCTGCCCGGGCTCGTCGCCCTCGCGGAATTTGACCGAGACGAGCTTCGAGACGCCGCGCTCCTGCATGGTGACGCCGTACAGAAGGTTTGCCGCGGCGATCGTTTGCCGGTTGTGCGTGATCACAATGAACTGGGACTGCGGCGTGAACTCCCGCACAATCGAGAGAAACCGGCTGATGTTCGACTCGTCGAGCGGCGCGTCGAG
The DNA here is from genome assembly GCA_938010045.1 of uncultured bacterium. GTDB lineage: Bacteria > Verrucomicrobiota > Kiritimatiellia > PWTM01 > PWTM01 > CAACVY01. Next base: position 101,297 of record CALLFZ010000036.1, on the reverse strand, counting down.
CTCGTCGAGCACGCAGAAGGGGCTGGGTTTGACCGCATAGAGCGCGAAGAGCAGCGCGACCGCGGTCAGCGCCCGTTCGCCACCGGAGAGCAGCGAGACCGACTGGTGTTTCTTGCCCGGCGGCCGCGCAATGATCTCGATACCGGACTCGAGCACATCGGCCTCGTCCACCAGCACCAATTTTGCGGTGCCGCCGCCGAACAGCCGCGCGAACATCTCATCGAACTTCTCGTTCACGCGTGCGAACGTCTCGCGGAACATCTCGGTCGAGGTCTGGTTGATGCGTCGGATCAAATCGAGGAGCTGCTGACGCGAACGGACGAGGTCCTCCTGCTGGGCCGATTGGAAGGCGTGGCGCTGTTCGAGCTCGTGATATTCCTCGATCGCGACAAGGTTCACGGGACCCATTGAGTCGAGCCGCGCACGCAGTTCGGCGACGTGGGCCTCGGCCGCCTCGATATCGTCGGGCGACGGCGCGCCCTCGGCGGCGAGCGGCGGTGGTGCGGACGCGACATCGTCCGGCGAGGCGCGGTGGTCGGCGGCGGCGCGCTCGAGCACCGTCTGACGGCGCAGCCGCAACTCGGCGATTTGGACCTCGGCGGCCGACCGGTCGCGGCGGACCGTTTCCAGTTCCTCGCGCCGCCGGCGAAGTTCGTGATCCACACTCTGCAGATCCGCGGACTCGCGCTCCCGCTCTGCGCGCAGTTTCTCGGCGCGGGCCAGGTGGGCGCGCTCTTCCTCCTCGAGGGGGTGCAGCGTATCCCGCGCGGCGGCGGCGGCGCGGACGGATTCTTCGAGGCTCCGCTGGTACAATTCCAGCCCCTGTTCGCGCTGGCGGATCAGGGCGTCGAGTTCCGCGGCGCGCTGCCCGATGGCCTGGCGTCGCTGCGCGGCGGCCTCGCATTCGCGCCGGCGATCGGCCGCGGCGATGCGGGCTTCGGTGTCCGCGCGGCCAAGCTCGGCGCGCCGCAGTTCAATCGCGCGCAGTTCTTCGCCGAGCACGCCCGCGCGCTGCCGAGCCTCGCTCTGGCGCTCGCGGATCTCCGCCATTCTGGCCAGCAGCCGTTCGCGTTCCGCGGCGGCGATGCCACCCTCCTCGGCCATGGCCTCGAGCTCCATCGCGACGGTGTCGGCGCGGCGACGGCTCTCCTGTTCCTGCCGCGCGAGGATCGCGCCTTCGCCCTCGATCATCGCCAACGCCATGCGCGCCACGTCCAGTTCACGCCGCGCGTCAGCGAGTTCAACCTCGAGCGAGCGAAGCGCCGCCTGGGCGGCCTCGCGCTCGGCGTCGAGCGTCTGGCGGGCGGTCTCGGCCTCGGCCAGCGCGCGCTCGATGTCCTCGATGCGACGCCGGAGCGCGATGGGGTTCGACGGCGCGCCGGCGCCGAGCCACTCGTAGCAGCCGCGTCCGGCGGCGAGCCGCCCGCCGCGCGTCACCCATACAGCGCCGGGAGGAGGCTCCACGCCCTCGGGAAACTCATCCACCACGAACACGCTCGCCAGCAGTCGCTCGGCGAGCGGCCGCAACGGCTCTTCGCAGCGGACCCGTCTGGCCAGCGGCTCGCCGGGCCCCGCGGCGGGGGCGGGCGCGGACGACGCCTCCGGCGGCAGCAGTGCGATCAACCGGGCGGCAGCCGCGCCGCGTTCCTCGAGCGCCTTCAACAGCGCGCGCGCCGCGGTGGGCGAGCGGACGATCACCGCGTCGGCCCAAGCGCGCAGCGCGGCCTCGAGCGCCAGGTGGTCGAGGGGATCGGTGTCGAACGCCTGCGCGAGCGGGCCGAGGATCTCGCCCGGAGCAGCCGGCACCTGTCCGTCGAGGATCGCCCGTGCGCCGTCCGCGAATGTCTCGCGCTGCGCCTGCTGACGGCGCAGCACGTCCAATTGCGCGGTGAGTTCGGCGGCGCGAAGGCGGAGGGCGTCGGACTCGCGGCGCAGGCCGGCGGCGCGTTCCTCGAGCTCACGGCGGCGCTCACCAAGGTCCGCGTGACGGGTTTCAGCGGCGCGGACCTGTTCGCGCTGCGCCTCGGCGCGCGCGCTCCAATCGGTGCGGAGCTGCTCAGCGGCGGCGAGCGCCTGACGGAGCTGCGCCAGCTCGACGCGCCGCCGCTCGCGGCGCAGGGCGGTCTCCTTTTCGCGGGCGTCGAGCGTACCGAGTTCGTTGGAGGCCTGGGCGAGCGCGTGATCGAGCTCCACCAGTTCCTCGCGGAGCCGGTGAAGCTCGTTCGACGCGCGTTCAAACTCCTGTTCGCACTCGCGCAGCTGCGCCGAGCTGGCGGCGAGGGCCTGTTCGGCGGCTGCGCGCCGTTGTTCGAGGGTTGAGATTTCAGCGGCGGTCTGCTCTGCCGTCGCCGCCAGCTCCGCGGCTCGCGCGCGCGCCTCCTCGATCTCGCGCTGGTGCACCTCGATGAGCCGGCGGTATTCGGCGGCGCGCTGCTCGTGGTGGGCGAGGGCGTCGGCAGCGCGGTGCCGCTCGGCTCGCGCCTGCGCGGCGAGTTCCCGGGCCGCTTCGGCGGCGCGGTCGGTCTCGTCGAGCCGCGCGCGGCCTTCCTCAAGCCGTCGCTCCGCCTCCGCGAGCGCCGCCGCGATCGCGCCTTCGCGTTCGAGCATCGCGGCGCGACGCGTCTCGGCCGCGTGAAGGTCGCGGTCGAGCGTTTCGAGCCGGCGTCGGGCCAGATACAACTCCCAGGCGCGCACTTCCTGCTGCAGCGCCTGGTAACGCCGGGCCTTGCCCGCCTGCCGCTGTAGCGAAATGATCCGGCTGCGCACCTCGCGCAGGATGTCGCCGAGACGTTGCAAGTTCGCCTCGGTCTGTTCGAGTTTGCGCATGGCCTCGCGACGGTCGGCCTTGAACCGGCTGATGCCGCTGGCTTCCTCGAACACCTCGCGGCGGTCCTCGGGGCGGGAACTGAGGATGAGGTCGATCCGCCCCTGTTCCATTAGCGAATAGGAGTTCGTGCCGATGCCGGTGTCCAGGAAGAGCCGCTGGATGTCCTTCAGACGGCACGGTGTCTTGTTCAGCAGGTACTCGCCTTCGCCCGACCGGTACACGCGGCGGGTGATGGTCACCTCGTGGTAGTCGGTGCCCAGTGCCTGCTCGCAGCCGCAGAGTGTCAGGCTCACCTCTGCCATGCCCAACGGCTTGCGGGTTTCGGTGCCGGCGAAGATGAAATCGGTCATGCCGGCGCCGCGCAGAGCTTTCGCGCTCTGCTCGCCGAGCACCCAGCGGATCGCATCCGAAATGTTGCTTTTGCCGCAGCCGTTCGGGCCCACGATCGCGATGATTCCGGGCTCGAATTCTAACGTGGTGCGATCGGCGAAACTTTTGAAGCCCGCCAATTCCAGCCGTTTCAGATACAAGGGTGCGTCTCCATCCCTCCGGCGGCGTTCACGTTGCGGCGCGCCGGAGCGTTCGCTACAGTCGGCACGCGCGCCACGATAGCACGCGGTGCGCGCCGCGCGCAATCGGCCGGCCGCCGCAGGCGCGCACCGCCGCCGAACATGGCTGTTCAACTGTCCATTGTCGTGCCCGCGCGCAACGAGGAGCACCGGCTCGGCCGGATGCTGGATGTGTATCTTCCCTATTTCCGCGAACGGTACGGCGAGGCGGTGGAGTTCATCATTGTCGTCAACGGTTCCACCGACAACACGATTGAGGTGGCCCGCCGCTACGCCGATGGGTGGTCCGGCGTTCGGGTGATCGAGGAACCCCAGCCCATCGGCAAGGGCGGTGCGGTGATCCTCGGGTTTCGCGCCGCGCGCGGCGAGCGGATCGGATTCGTCGACGCCGACGGCGCGACACCGCCCGAGGCGTTTGAGGACTTGTTGAAGCACTTTGACGGCGCCAGCGCCGTGATCGCGAATCGGTGGGACCCCCGTTCGGACATCCTGCGGCAGCCGTGGACGCGCCGCGTCGCGTCGCGCGTCTTTAATGCGCTGGTTCGGCTGCTGTTCCGTCTGAACACGACGGATACGCAGTGCGGTGCGAAGGTGCTCACACGGCGCGCCGTCGAGGACGTGTTGCCGTATCTGGGCATTACGCAGTGGGCGTTTGATGTGGATCTGCTGTTTCAGTTGCGCCGCCATGGCCACCGTATCGTCGAGGTGCCAACCGTCTGGCGCGATATCGGCGGGTCGCATGTTCGGGTCGGCAGAACCGGCCTGGAGATGTTCATCGCGGTGATCCGGCTGCGTCTGATCTACTCGCCGCTGCGGTGGGTGGTGTGGATCTACGACCGCACGCTCGGCCGTGTGATCCGTCACCGCGTGTGAGGTGTGGCGGCTGGGTGGAGATGTCGTGCCGCTGGCGGTGTCCAAGGATGGGACGGACCGGTGCGATGTGCGTCCAAGCTTTGGAGGCGGCCGTCGGCGTCGGGGCCGGCCGGCGTGCTCCCTGCGGGCGAATCGTGTAGGCTGCGACGTGGCGACGGTGGCGGGGCGCGCATCGAATGATTCAACACCGTCTGGTGATCGTGCAGATGGCCGGGCTCGGCTGGGAGCTGGTGCGTTCGGCGCCGGATCTCGTGGAACGATACGGTCTGACGTTCCACCCGCTCGAAACCGTGTTCCCGGCGCTGACGTGTCCGGTGCAGGCGTCGTTCCGGACCGCAGCGCATCCGTGTTTTCACGGCGTCACCGCCAACGGCTTTTTCGCGCGGCGGCTCGGACGGGTCTTTTTCTGGGAGCAATCGGCGGCGATCGTGTACGGGCGGCGCATCTGGAGCCAGTTCCGGGCGGCGGGACAGCGCGTGGGGATGCTGTTTTGGCAGCACAGCCTCGGGGAGGAGGTGGATGTGTTGCTCTCCCCGTGGCCGGTGCACCGTCACCATGGCGGCCTTGTTTCGCACTGTCATTCGGTGCCGGAGGACCTATACGCGCGGTTGCGCAACGCGCTCGGCCGGCCGTTCCCGCTGCACCACTACTGGGGACCGCGTGCCTCGATCGAGTCCAGCCGCTGGATTGCTGAGGCCGCCTGCGCCGTGATCAAGGATGAGGAGCTGTCGCCGGATCTGTTGCTGGTGTATTTGCCGCACCTCGACTACGACCTGCAGCGATTTGGACCCGATTCGCCCGAGGCGCATGCGGCGCTCGAGGAGGCGCTCGCGCTCGTCGGTACGATTTGGAGCACAGCGCGGGATCTGGATGCCGAGGTGATCGTGTTTGGCGACTACGCGATTGCGCCGGTGACCGCCCCGCCGGTGTACCTTCCTCGTGAACTGCGCCGCGAAGGGCTGTTCCGCGTGCGCTCGGTCAAGGGCCGCCTCTACCCGAATATGTACGAGAGCCGCGCCGTGGCGCTGGTGGATCACGAAATCGCGCTCATCTACGCGCGCGGGGAGGAGGACGTGCGGGCGGTGCGGCGTCTGCTCGACGGCCTCGAGGGCATCGGTCTGGTGCTCGATCCCGACGCGCAGCGCGAGCTGTGCATGGACGAGCCGTTGGGACCGGACCTTGTGGTTGTGGCGGAGCCGGGACGCTGGTTCGCCTACCCATGGTGGGACGAGCCGCGCGAGGCGCCGGACTTCGCCCACCACGTGGACATCCACTCCAAGCCCGGCTACGACCCCTGCGAGTTGTTCGCAGGCGGTTGGCTCGGCCGCATTGCGACGGACCCAGCGATCATTCGAGGTACACACGGGCGCGCGGGACGCGAGCGGCTCGCCGCATGGACGTCCAGCTTCGAATTGCCCTGCGGGGTCCGCGATGTACTCGACCTCGCACGGGGTGTCGAGGCTCTGCTGGACGATCACGTCGCCGAATAAGCGCGTCCAATTCGCCGGGTCCTCCGGAAGAAGACTCGGACATGACGACGCAGCGAACGCCTGATTCGGCATCGGTCCTCGCCCCCGGGGCTCCGGTGGCGCCGCGGGAGGTGCGGTTCGATCAGCACATTGTCGTCCGCTTTGAGTATCCGGTGTGGTTCACGCGTGGCGTGTTCCGGCCGAACAACCGGCGGCTGGTGGAGGCGATCACGCGCCATGAGCCTGATCGGCGGCACCGCATGGCCGTCTTCGTGGACTCGGGCGTCGTCGCGGCCCGGCCCGGCCTGCTGGATGAGATCGCCGGCTGGGCCGAGTGCAATCGGGCGGCCGTACGCTTCGTCGCGACGCCCCAGGTCGTGCCGGGCGGTGAAGCGATCAAATGTGACCTCGGGGTCATCCGCGATGTACTGCACTCGATCGCGCGCAGCGGGCTGTGCCGGCACTCGTTCGTCGCGGCGATCGGCGGTGGCGCGGTGCTCGACGCGGTTGGCTTCTGCGCCTCGCTGGTGCACCGCGGTCTGCGGATGATCCGGCTGCCGACCACAGTGCTTGCACAGAACGACGCGGGCATCGGCGTGAAGACGGGCATCAACACCGATGGCGGCAAAAACACCGCCGGCACCTTCGCGCCGCCGTTCGCCGTGATCAATGATTTTGAGTTTCTCGACACCTTGCCCGACGAGCACTGGATCGGCGGTACCTCTGAGGCCTTCAAGGTGGCGATCCTGAACGACCGGTCGTTCTTCGAGTTTTTGGAGGCCCATGCCGAAGCGATTCCCCGGCGCGACGGCGCGGTCATGGAGGAGCTGATCATCCGCTGCGCGGAGCTACACTTGGACCACATTCGCTCCGGCGGCGATCCGTTCGAGACCGGCGCGGCGCGACCGCTCGATTTCGGCCACTGGGCGGCGCACCAGCTCGAGGCGCTCAGCGGCTATCGGATTGGGCACGGCCACGCCGTCGCCACCGGTATTGCGCTCGATACGCTCTATGCCGCTCGCCAGGGTTGGATCCGCGAGAGTGACGCAAGACGAGTGGTCCGCGCGCTGCGGCGGGCGGGTTTCCGATTGTGGCACGAGGAGATGGAGCTACGACGTCCGGATGGTCGGCTCGCGCTGCTCGACGGGCTCGAGACTTTTCGCGAGCACCTCGGTGGACATCTGTGCCTGACCTTCCCCAACGGGATCGGCGCCCGCCGCGAGGTGGACTCGGTGGACACCTCGCTCATCGCCGTCTGCATCGAGACTCTTCGCCGCAGTTGACTCACGTCCGGCGCTCGGCTTTCCGGTGATCGCTCGCCACGGGAATCGGCGGCGGCACGACATCGGCACGATCCGTACTTAGCGTGCAGCAAGTGGATGCCTCGGACAAGAGAGAGAGGCAACATCATGGTATCCCCCAGCGTTGGATCGGTTGAGAGATCGACGCGTGGCTCGGCTCGCGTTTCGAGGTGCTCCAGCGGGCGGTGCCCGCGGTCGCGTCCCCGCCGCTGCGGCCTGCGCGGCCACCTCGACGATGGCCGAGCGTTCGCGCTGGGGAAGATGATCCGGCTCATGCCGCCGAGAGCGTCCCGTGATGTGGTCCGAGCAACGCCACCGTGGGCACGTCGGTGAGGGTGGACGGCCGCGGCCGTGTCGGGCAGTGGGGACTGATCCACGCGGGTGGAAACGAGTTCTCCAATGAGACGGGCGGTCCTCGATGTTCGTGGGGACACACCGGGGACTTGAGGGAAGGTCTCGCCCTTCAGGAATCGGCGCATCTGGGGGCGGGCCGAGACCGCATCGTTGACGAGGGCGCAACGCGTTCGACCGGTCGGGGCCGTGGGGACGGGTTATGGAGACAGTTCGAAGAAGTGTTCGGCGGTGCGGTTGGAGGCGAGCTCGCGGGCGCGTACGGTCCAGCGCCCAGCGGTATCGTTCGGAGCCCATTCGAGCACGAGCTCCGACACGCCGTCGCGCGCGCCATACCAGCCTGTTCCTTCCGCCTCGCGGCCGTCCGGATCCATGACCTCGATACGCAGGGGGATCACCGCGTCGAGGGGCTGGCCGTCGGGATCCACCACCCGGATGGCGAAGGGGGCACGCTCACCCCGACGCGCCGAGGCGGGTCCCTCGATCACCACCGCCGCGATTGGTCGGTCGCTGATCATCACGATTCGTCCATCGGCGGGGCCGAGATTCACCGAGAAACTCACCTCGCCCTCTGAGCGGGTGAGCGGGATCGCGGCGTGTGTCACCAGATCGTAGGCGTGGCCATTGGCGCGCTGCAGCCGCACCTCGGCGGAGTCAGGGACGCCATCCTCCATCACAAGGCCGTAGCGGCCGACGTAGTTCCCGAACGTGCGCCGATCGTTGACCAAAACGACGTAGTCGGTCGAACCGTGGCGGCGGAGGCGCGGGATGACGGTGGGCGAGGTGGTGTAGAGCCGGCGGCGATAGCGGTCGCCGAGTTCGTCCAACAGGCGCCGGCCGAGCGCGATCAGCGCGGCCTGGTCGGCGTCGGCGCGGCCGGTCCGTTCAAAGACCGGAAGCTGGATATCCGGGTGGATGCCGGGCGCGAGGCGGTCGTCGCCGACGACGAGCCCACCCCGGCTCTGGAACGCGGCGATGCGCGCAGCCACGCCGGTGGTCAACACATCGCAATCGGGAAGGAGCAACAGCCGATATCGGTCGAGGCCGTCGCGCAGCACGGTTTCGTCGTAGAGGATGTCCGCCTCGAGGTGGGCCCACGTGATGGCGTGCCACAGGTCGGCGGCCCAGCCGCGGCCCCAACCGTAGGTGCCCCGGCCGGCATACCACATTTGCGCCGCGAAACTTTCAAGCATCGCGACATCGCGCGGCGCGTCGCCGATCTGCAGGAGTGCCGGTCCCAGAGGCTCGACGACGCCGCGCAGCAGTTCGCGCAGCGCGGTCATGGTGCCGGGATGGGTATGGCGGTAGGCCCCCTTCTCGTCGGTCGGCACCAGCGCCTGCCAACCGTGGTACATGATGCCAGCGATCGGCCGTGAGATTTTGCACCAGAACGATTCGCGCAGGTGGTCGGGCGAAATCGTAAGAAACTTTGCGTCGGGGTCCGTGTCCTCCCACGGCGAGAGAGCGGCCGCGCGCGCGACGTCGCCGGTGTGGGCGGGCGCAGTCTGGGACCGGTACCAGATGATCTGGGTCATTTTCATCACGCGCGTCGGGCGCGCGGCACCGGCGGCCATGGCAAAGAGCTCGTCGGTGGCCAGGCCGATGCGGATGGGGTCGGGGTTGGAGTAGGTCCAGTGCGAGAGCACATCCACGTCGCCGCCGCTGCCCCAGACGCTGGCGACGCGCACGGCGGGGTCATGGAACGTCCAGAAACCGGGCTTCACACCGCCCTCCCGCAGGCCGCGCGCGAGCGCTGTGTTCAGCGCGTTCCAGCCGTCGCCGTGCTTCCACCACCAGCGCAGGAAGGCAAGCATCGGCTCGTCGTCGGGCACGATGCGAGCGGGCGGAAAGTCAGGCACCCGATCCCAGCGCCAACCGCTTTTCGTGGGCTCGGTTGGGATCGAGGCGAAGCCGGCTCGGCGCGCCGCTTCGCGGTCGTGCGGGTGGTAGCAGATCGTCGCGGCGTCGCGCACTTCGGTATGCAGCAGCGCTCCGTCGAACGCCGGGCAATCGCCCCACGCGCGCGCGACCGCGCGACCGACTCGCCAGCAGTAGTCCTCCATGCCCGGCGCGGAGGCGCAGACGTTGGGGCGGTTCGTAATCGGCCGGCCCTCGGGATCCACGCGAAGCTTCGTCACATCGTCCTTCCACGCCGATCCGGGCGAGAGCGAGGCGAGCACGGCGAGGTTGCTCGACCACGCGACATCCAGCATTCGGCGGGTCGTGGCGACGCGCGAGGGCGACACCGGCAGCGCATCGTCCCGCGCGGTCCAAAGCGGCTTCGGGTCCAACGGCGTGCCGAGACAGTGCGTGAAGCCGATGTCGCGTAGCCGCGGCAGTTCCTTCAGGACGTGTTCGGGCGTGTAGATGCCCCACATCACCACCGGCATGCGCGGTGGGCGCCGCGGCACGATCCGGATGGAGAGCGTCTCTTCAGCCAAGGGTTCGGGCGGATCACCGATCCGCGCGCGCACAACGAGCGGGTAGGCTTCAGGGCGCCAATGAACCGCAACGGGCACGTCGAGTGTACAGGCTTGGCCGGGCTCCAGCCTTGCGGATTCCGCGGCGAGGGTGGAACCGAAGGCGCGCGCTTCGAGGCGGACCGCCGTGAGGGCTCTCAAACTCCAGTTCGAGATCGCCACGCGCACAACGGCGCCACTCTCACCTCTCAGAAACACGAGGCGCTGGCCCGGGATAGCGCCGATGCCGACCCATCGGATGTCGGGGAGGCCCGCCAGGATGCGCACCCGGGCGAGGCGGCCCGGAAATGGACGGTAGTAGCTGCCGGAACGGTCGCCGATGGTCAGCGCGCGGTCTCCGCGGGCCACTGCGCCCCGGCCCTGTTGCTCCGCGCGTCCCGCGGGGGCGCCGTCCACAAAAAACCAGCCCTGGCCGCGGCCATTGTAGGCGAACACCAGTTGCCGCCACCGGCCCACCGGCAGGTCCACGGGGTCGGAGGTCCACGTGTCGCTGTCCTGGCCGAAACCGAGGTGCGCAAGGATCCGCCGCCTCCCCGTGCGGTCGGGAGCGGAGATGGCCAGTTGATAGTCGCGATGACCCGCGTACTTCTTATCGAGCAGCACCGCCTCACCGGTCTCGGCCCAGCCCTCGCCGGGCGAAATCCAGACCTCGATGGTAAAGGCGCCGGCGGGCGAGAGCATGTAGTGATGTGGCGCGAGCGCGCCGCTGGCGGTGTGGCGATCCGGCGAGCCCCGTCGCGCGAGGAGGCATCGGCCGAACTGTTCGTCTTCCACCACCTCACCGCCGCGCAACTTCAGGCGAAGTCCCTGCGGCCCTGCGTCCGCCAGCGGATCCTCGGCGTTGCCGAGCCAGGCACCGAGCACCACCATGCCCCTCATCTCGAAACGCTGCGGCGCGGTTATCGCGGGTGTGTCCGAAGCGTCGGCGCGCATTGCGGCCAACCACGCGAACAGCAACCCCGCTCGGGCAAGCCACGATTTTGTGCACCTCATCATCGGAGACCTTTCATCGCAGGCGTTCGGGATGCACCAGATCCGCGATAGGTCGCCGTGGCATCGGCGATGGGTCTTCGGCCGGCCGGCCGATCGGAAGGAGAGCGACAGGTCGCTCGTCGCCGTCGACGCCGACCAACTCGGAGACGGACGCATCGTCGAAGGCGCCGATCCAGCAGCTTCCAAGTCCGAGCGCCGTGGCCGCCAAATGGGCGTGCGCGCATGCGATTGTGGCGTCCTGAACCGCGTAGAGCTCTGCGCCGCGCCGTCCGTACCGGCTGCGGTTTCGCGCCGGTGCCGCGACGAACACCAGCACGACCGGCGCCTCCGCGATGAACCATTGTTCGAGGCAGGCGCGAGCCAGCGCGATGCGCCGCCGTGGGTCGCGCACGACGACGATCTCGAAGGCCTGTCGGTTGCCGGCCGAAGGTGCTTGGCGCGCCGCCTCGAGAATGCGATCCAGCGTGGGCGATGGGACCGGGTCGGGGTGAAATCGCCGGATGGAGCGGCGGGCGGCCATGGTCTCGAACACGTCCACGGAAGTGCCAGTTTATCGGTTGGGTGCGGGTTCGCCAAATCACGGCAACGCGCCAACGCCGGCGCCCGGAGCGGCAAAGTTTGCGGAACGCGGTGTCTGCGCGTAGCATTGGCGGTTACGCGAGCGCGGTCCGGCACGGAGGTCAAGCTCGCGCGCAACGAAAGGATATTCGTCATGGCGATCATTGACTTCGGCGGCGTGAAGGAAACGGTGGTCACGCGGAAGGAATTTCCGCTTTCGAAGGCTCGGCGCGTGCTCAACAACGAAACGGTGGCGGTCATCGGCTACGGCGTCCAGGGGCCCGCCCAGGCCCTGAATATGAAGGACAATGGTATCCGCGTGATCGTGGGCCAGTCGAAGCAGTTTCAGAAGGACTGGGATCGCGCGGTGGCGGACGGTTGGACGCCGGGCGAGACGCTGTTCGATCTCGAGGAGGCCTGTGCGCGCGGCACGATCATTCAACTGCTGGTCTCCGACGCTGCCCAGCGGATCGTCTGGCCGACGGTCCGACCGCACCTGACCGCCGGCAAGGCGCTGTACTTCTCCCACGGTTTTTCGATCACCTATCGGAAGCACACCGGCGTGGTGCCGCCGAAGGACGTGGATGTGATCATGGTCGCGCCGAAGGGGTCGGGATTGAATGTGCGGCGCAACTTCCTGAGCGGCGCGGGGATCAATTCGAGCTACGCGGTGTTTCAGGACGCGACCGGACGCGCCGAGGAGCGCTGCCTCGCGATCGGCATCGCGATCGGCTCCGGCTACCTCTTCCCGACGACGTTCGAACACGAGACGGTGAGCGACCTCACCGGCGAGCGTGGCGTGCTGATGGGCGCGCTGGCCGGCATCATGGAGGCGCAGTATGAGGTGCTGCGCGCGAACGGCCACTCGCCGAGCGAGGCGTTCAACGAGACCGTCGAGGAGCTCACCCAAAGCCTGATCCGGCTCGTGGACGAGAACGGCATGGATTGGATGTTTGTGAACTGCTCCGCGACCGCGCAGCGCGGCGCGCTCGACTGGAAACCCCGCTTCAAAAAAGCGACGCTGCCGGTGTTCCGCGAGCTGTACCGCCGCGTGAAGAGCGGCGCGGAGGCGCTACACGTGATCCGCACTTGCAGCCGGCCAGGCTATGCGGAGCGCGTCGCGAAGGAGCTGGCCGCAATTCGTGACTCGGAAATGTGGCGCGCCGGCGCCGCCGTGCGCGCGCTGCGGCCGAAGGAACCCGCGCGCGAGATCAAGAAGGGCACCAAGGGCGTCGGCGGACGCTCCTACTGATCCCTGCAGGCTGCCGGGCTCGCGGGGAGAGGCGTTGACATGGCCCGCGCACTATTGCTCGAGGCGATTCGAGGCCGCCCCACGCCGCGGCCCGCATGGGTTCCCTATGTCGGCTGTCACGGTGGCCGCCTCATCGGCCGTCCGGCGGATGAGTACCTCCGCTCCGCCGATCTGATCGTGCAGGGGCTCACGACCGCCGCGGCACTCTACCGGCCGGACGGCCTGCCGGTCATGTTCGACCTGCAGCTGGAGGCTGAGCTGCTGGGTTGCCGGCTCCACTGGGCACCCGACGTGCCACCGAGCGTGGCGAACCACCCCCTCGAAACCGCCTCGCTCGAATCGCTGCCGCCGTTTGATCCCTCGGGCGGCCGGCTCGCCTTAGCCTTCGGCGCGCTCACGACGCTGCGGGGGCGGTTCGGCGAGGAATTGGCCTGGTATGCGCTGATCTGCGGTCCATTCACGCTCGCGAATCACCTGCGCGGCCATGCGCTCTTCTTCGATATGTGCGACGAGCCCGCGCGGGTGGACGAGCTCATGGCGGTTTGCCGCGACGTCGCGATCCGCAGCGCCGCCGCCTGGATCGAGGCCGGGGCGGACGTCGTGGCCGTCGTGGATCCCATGGTTAGCCAGATCTCCACCGAGGACTTTGAGCGGTACGTCGTGCCGCCGATCAACGACGTCGTTGACGCCATCCGCGCACGGGGTCGGCCGGCCTCTCTCTTCGTATGCGGAGACGTCTCGCGCAATCTCGAGGCGATGTGCCGAACCCGGGCCGACCATATTGCGGTGGACGAACAAATCACGATTCCGCGGTTGCGCGGGCTATGCGAAGCCGCGGGAAAATCGTTCGGCGGCAACCTGAGGCTCACCTCGGTTCTACTGCTCGGGACACCCGACGACGCGCGCCGTGAAGCGGTCGAGGTGATGGACGCCGCAGGTCCGAAGGGCTTTGTGCTGGCGCCGGGATGCGATCTGCCCTACGCGACGCCGCCGGCCAACCTGCGCGCCGTGGCCGAAATGGTGCACGATCCGTACGCCCGCGAGGCCGCGCGCGCCGCGCTCAAGGCCCGGCCCGAGGACAACTTCGACGATGTTGCGCTGCCAGACTACACCACCGCCGATGGTGTTGTGCTCGACGTAATCACGCTCGATTCCACGTCCTGCGCGCCCTGCCAGTACATGATGGAGGCGGTGCGACGCGCGGCCGAGGCCAGCGGCTGCCGGTGCTTCGTGAACGAGCACAAGATCAAGGTCCGCGAAGGTCTCGGGGTGATGAAGAAGCTTGGGGTCCGCAATCTTCCGACCGTCTGCATTGATGGCGAAATCCGGTTTGCCTCAATCATTCCCGATCCGAACCAACTCATTGCGGCCATTCGTGAGGCGGCCACCCGCCGCCAGCATCGTGACTGAGGTGGGGGCTCGTCCCGCCGCGTTGCCACGGGGCTGTCGCCGCGATCGGTGATCTGCCCGAACGAGCGCGTTGTGAGTCGCCCGGCTCACGGAGTGCCGACGGGAGGGCGCGAGGGGTGGTCGCGCGCCCTCTGCTGTCCGATGCCGCGCCACCGCTCTTCAACGCGGTGCCGCACTAGTTTCGGCACTGCGCGGCACCCGCCGCACTCACCGCGCGCGGCAACAGCGTTGTAGTGGCGGGCTGTGCATGGTCCCGCGTCGGCAGGACGAAGCTCGGTAACCACGGCGAATCGAGCGCGTCTCGGATCAATGGACGTCGCGCACGGAGCCCGAACAACAGTGTCGGCGAAGACGCTCATCGCCACCCGTCGCAGGGCGCGGCGAGGGGCTCCGGTGTCATTCCGGCCGTTGTTGTATGTGAGGAGTCGCGTTGAGTCTCCACGACTGGGGATGGCGTCATGGGGACAGGCACCATGTTCGCCCCTCTGCGCTGTAGCTCCGGCGCTCCGCCGCCGGAGCAACGCGTTGGGGACAGGCACCTCTGCGGCGAGGGGACAGGCACCTCGTGTCGGCCGCGTCATCGGCGATACGGGTTGCCAGGTGCCTATCCCCAGTCCGCTGCCATGATCCGCAATGAGGGACAGGTACAAAATTGGTGGGGGGCGATCTAGGTGACCAGCAAGGAGGGCAGAGTCCGCGGAATCAAATTTTTAGATGCGACATCGGCCGGCCCTCCGGCGGCAGAGCGCCAGAGTTACAGCGAGCCGTTCGATCGAGGATAGGCACACGCGCTCTCCTCTCCGCATCCAGACCCTTCGTCTTACCCCTCAAAAACAATCCACAGCGCCATCGGCCCGCGGGTGTCAGAGTGGGGGCGTCGGGTGGACGGCGGCCGGGCTATTCGGCTTTGAACTCGGCGACTAGCGCAGAGACCGAGGCCTTCGCGTCACCGAACAGCATCCGCGTGTTCGGCTTGAAAAACAGCGGGTTTTCGACGCCTGCGAAGCCCGGCCGCATCGAACGCTTCAGCACGATGCACGTGCGCGCCTGGTCCACGTTGATGATCGGCATGCCCCACAGGGGGCTCTTCGGATCCTCCCGCGCCGCGGGGTTCACGACGTCGTTGGCGCCGATCACGATCGCGACGTCGACGTTCTCGATTGTCGGGTTCACGTCGCCGGGCTCGACAAGCTGCTCATAGGGCACGTTCGCCTCGGCCAGCAGCACGTTCATGTGACCCGGCATGCGGCCGGCGACTGGATGGATGCAGTACTTCACCTCGGCGCCGTTCTTTTCGAGCAGTTGGCCGAGCTCGCGCACGACGTGCTGCGCCTGCGCGACGGCCATTCCATAACCCGGCACGAACACCACTGAACGCGCGGCTTCAAGGATGTAGTAGGCATCCTCAACGCTGATTGGCTTCACTTCGCCCTGCGCTGCGGCCGCCTCTCCCGAGCTCTCGGTCGCCCCAAATCCGCTGAACAGCACGTTGCCGAGCGAGCGGTTCATCGCCTTGCACATGATGTTCGTGAGGATCAGGCCGCTGGCGCCGACGAGCGACCCGGCAACGATCAGCCCGTTGTTGAGGATGATGAAGCCTGCCGCGGCCGCGGCCACACCGGAGTAGCTGTTCAGCAGCGAGATCACGACCGGCATGTCGGCACCGCCGATCGGGATCACGGACGTCACGCCCAACAGAAGCCCCACCACCATTACCACCGCGAAGGCGCCGTAGGCCCATGGCGCCTCCGGCCGCACGGTGACCAACCCGGCGGCCGCCAGCACCGTGAGCACGATCAGTCCATTCACCAACCGCTGGCCGCGAAACAGGATCGGACGCCCCGTAATCCACTCTGCGAGCTTCAGGAACGCCACCACGCTGCCGGAGAACGTCACCGCGCCGACCAGCGCGGTGAAAGCGATGGCCGCCGCGGTGAACCGCGGGCTGTCTGGCGCGCCTGGCCCAAGCAGCTGATGGTACGCAGCCCAACCCTCTGCGCGCCACTTGTGGAACTCGGCCCACGCCACCAGCATGCTCGCGAGCCCGCCGAAGCCGTTGAACAGACCCACCATCTCCGGCATCGCGGTCATCTTCACGGCAGAGGCCGCAACCGCGCCGATCGCCGAGCCCACCACCGCGCCGAGCAGAATCCAATGGAACTTCATGCCGGCCAGCAGGCACGTCGCGACGATCGCCGTCAGCATCCCCACACCGGAGATCAGATTGCCCCGCCGCGCGGTCGCGGCGCGGTTCAGCATCTTGAGCCCGACGATAAAAAGCGCCGAGGCCACAATGTAGAGTGTCGTGATCAGCGGATGGTCCGGAGCGAACATGGCTTACTTTGCGCCTCCGTCCTTGTGCCTGAACATGCCCAGCATTCGGTCGGTCACGAGATAGCCGCCGACCACGTTGATCATCGCCGCCGCGACCGCGATGGTGCCCAGCACCGTCACGATCACACCGCCTTGCGGCTGACCCGCCGCCACGAGCGCGCCGACGATCGTGATTCCCGAAATCGCGTTCGAACCGCTCATCAGGGGCGTGTGCAGTTGAGACGGCACCTTCGAGATCAACTCGAGCCCAAGGAACACCGCCAGCACGAACACAAAAAATAGAAGCCCCAGCATCGCGCACCTCCCTACAATCCGAGCGCCTCGCGAACCGCAGTGTGCACCACCCGGCCCGCCCGCGTCACCGTCATGCCCTTCAGGATCTCATCCTCCTCCGACCAACGGAATGACGTCTCCTTCCGGTCCCAGAAATGCTCGATGAAATTCGCGAGATTTGCCGCGTACATCTGGCTGGCCGCCACCGGAACGCGGCCCGGCAGGTTCGCGAGCCCCACAATCTTCACACCCTTCCGCTCGATCTCGCGGTCCGGCTCGACGCCCTCCACATTGCCGCCCGTCTCCACCGCGAGGTCCACCACGACACAGCCCGGCCGCATGCCGTCGAGCATCTCCGCGGTGATGATCCGCGGCGCGCGACGCCCAAACACCTGCGCTGTCGTGATCACAACGTCCGCCTCGGCGCAGTGGCGCGCCAGCGCCGCCCGCTGGCGGGCCAATTGCTCCTCAGTCAGCGGCTTTGCGTAGCCGTCCTTCGTTTGACCCGTCTCGCCGACGTCGATCTCAACGAACTTCGCGCCGAGCGACTGCACCTGCTCCTTCACCACCGGGCGCGTATCATACGCCTCGACGCGCGCGCCGAGCCGCCGCGCCGTCGCGATCGCTTGGAGCCCCGCCACGCCCGCACCGATCACCAGCACCCGCGCCGGCGCGATCGTTCCGGCCGGCGTCATCATCATCGGCAGGATCTTCGGCAGCCGCTCCGCGGCCAGAATCACGGCGACATAGCCCGCGAGGTTCGCCTGCGAGCTCAGCGCGTCCATTTTCTGCGCGATCGTCGTGCGCGGAATCAGCTCGACCGAAAGCGCCGTCGCACCCGACTTCGCGAACGCCTCGACCACGGCCCGGTTCGTGAACGGCTCCAGAAAACCGATATGGTACGACTCTGGTCGTGAGGCAGCCGCCTCGTCCGGCGTCGGCGGGCGAAGCCGGACGACCCAGTCGGCCGTCGCCAGCCCCTCGGCGCGCGAAACCACCGACGCGCCGCGCGCGGTGTAGTCGGCGTCCGACGCGCCGATCGTCGCCCCGAGCCCCGCCTCCACGGCGACCTTGACGCCGAGTTTCACGAGCCGCTCCGCCGAGGCCGGCGTCACCGCGACGCGCGTCTCGCCTGCACGCGTCTCCTTTGGACAGAACACCTTCATGCTGTCGCCCCCAGACCCGACGGCCGCCGCGCACCCGCACCGCGCACGCGGCACTGAAAAACGGACCCATCACTCTACGCGCGTGGAAATGCTTGTCAAACAGTGTATGGCGCGATTTGCACCCTGCACCACCGTGAAACAGCAGAAACGAGCACCGTGGGGCAGGCGGCGGAATCGTCGGCGTCGCGGGCATCGTCCGCCGACCATGCCGCGTCGCTCTGAACAAACCCGATGGCCAAGGCGTATACTTCGGTGAGGCGGGTCTCGATCGCGGCCCGCTGAGATGGAGAACCGACCATGAACATTTGTCGCGTCGGAGTCTGGCTGCCCGTTTTGTTGATCCCCACCTTCGGCGGCGCCCAGAACCTCAAGTTCCTCGAGCAGTTCGCTTTCTCCACCAACCGAGAGACGGCGCTCGCGGACCTCGTGCCCGGCACCGACGACTTCTACTTTTTCCGTGCCCTGCACGCCCAGAATCTGGGCCGCGCCAACGAGGTCCGCACGATCCTCGACGACTGGATTCGCGCCCGCAAAGGCGCCGAGCCGCCGGGCGCACGCGAGCTGCGCCACCGCCAGGCGCTGCTCGACTACGCTCGCGATCCAAAAGCCACTCTCGACTATCTCCGCCGTGAACTGGACCTCACCTTCGACCACAGCCGCCGCCTGTCCGAGCGTCGCCCCGACCTGCCCACCCGCCTCGACCCAACGCTCATATCCGGACAGCGCTTCCTCGAATCCGCGCTACACGGACGGGCCAATCTCTCCGCGATCACCGACGCCGGTCTTTACTCGGTGGCCCGCCTTCCTCTGAACCCGCAGCAGCGGCGCGACCTGCTCCGGCGGCTCCGCCGCCCCGACCTGCCCAACCTCGTCGCGCTCATCGCCGAGGACCTCGCCACCGCCGACAGTCCTCCCTTCGGACAGCTGCCGATCCACCAGCAACTGACGCTCGAACAGCTCGATGAGCTCCTCCGTCTTCGTCCAGAGCTCCGTAACGAGCGCGCGTTCGTCTCGCTCTACCTCTCGCGCCTCGTCCCCGACAGCGAGACCGACCTCGAAATTGATGTCCAGCAGCGCGAGGCCTACCTCGACCGGGTCTGGGCATACGTGCGCAGCCTGGACCCAGTCCATAATTCACTCAAGGCCAATGTGCTGTATCATCGACTTGTCCACGATCTGCAGGTTGGTCGTCCCAGCCGCGAGCGGTTCATCGAATACCTGAAGCTGCCGCGCGACGTGCCCTACCTGCCGCAGCCCATCCGTGAATCCCTGCACCAGCCGCAGTATCTCGCCCGTCTCGATGCGACTTTCGCGGAGCTGCTCCTGCCGCCGATCCGCGTTGAGGAGCCGATCGTCCGCCACTACCTCATGTGGCTCCTGCGCGATGCACCGAACTTCGACGAGTTCCGCCCGTGGGTCCGTGATGAATTCCTCCGACTCGTCTTCGCCGAGACCAAGATCGTCCATGGCATTGGAGACCCGCAGCAGTGGGCCGCTCTGATCTCGCCGGAAGAGTACCGCACGATCAAGGAACGCGTGGACCTCGACTTCGCGCCGGACAATCCGCCCGTCTTCCTGCCCGACGAGCCCGTCCGCCTCAAACTGTTCGTCAAAAACGTCCCGACCCTCATCGTGAAGATCTATGAAATCAATACGCTGAACTACTATCGCGACACCCGCCGGCCCTTGAACCTCGCCATCAATCTTGACGGTCTGGCGCCCTCGTTCCCGGAGAAAAAATTCGAGTTCCGCGAGCCCAAGGATCTGCGCCTCGAACGCACATTCGACTTCCCGGAGCTCCAAGGACGCGGCGTATGGGTGATCGACTTTATCGGCGAGGGCCGCAGCAGCCGCGCCTTCGTGCAGAAGGGCCGGCTCGAGGTGTTGCAAGACCTTTCGGCCGCTGGGCACGTGTTCCGCGTGCTCGATGAGGCGCGGAAGCCCGTTCCCGACGCGCGCGCCTGGCTCGACAACCGCGAATTCGAGCCCGATGCCGAAGGCCGCATTCTTGTGCCCTTCCGCCCCGATGCCGATCGCGATGCCACGATGGTCGTACACTCCGGGGGATTCGCCTCACTGGTCCGATTCCGTCACCTCGCCGAGTCCTACGAACTTGACGCGCGTCCGCTGATCGTGGCCGAATCCCTGCACCCCGGGGCCAATGCCACACTCGCGCTGCGCCCGTTGATCACCCTCCATGGCCAGCCCGTGAACCCGGCCTCGCTCAGCCTCGAAGAGGCCGTGCTCATCGTGACCGTCACCGACACCCGCGACATCCGAACCGAGCACAACATACGCTCTCCCGAGTTGGCCCTTGACCGCGAAGTCCGGGTGGAGGTGCCGCTGCCCCGTCATCCCCGATCCATCGAGGTCAAACTCTCCGCTCGCGTGAAGACCATGTCCGCTGGCGCAGCGCCGGTCCAGCTGACTTCCTCGCGTGAATTCCCGGTCGCGCCTCTGCTCGGAACCCTCGCGACCCGACAGGTTCTGCTCACGCTGGGCTCCGAGGGCTATGTTGCGGAAGTCCTCGGTCTAAATGGCGAGCCCCTGGCGGGCGTTCCGCTGCACTGCCAGTTCCAACATCCGTGGACACGCCAGCCGATCCACACCACACTGCGGACGGACGATCGCGGCCAGGCCGTCCTCGGCCCGCTGGCCGATATCTCGCAGGTCCAGATCTCACTCGACGCCGCGCCGCCCCCGAACCTAGACCCACGCTCGGAGGCCGAGTGGAGAGAGTTCCACGGCCAGCAACCGACCGTGTTCACCTGGACGCCCCCGCGTGACCGCTGCTGGTGGCCCTCTGCGTTACACGGCACAGCCGGGCGGCCGCTCCGCTTGCCGCTCGAGCGGCTCAACGCCGCCGATGCCTTGTCGGACTTCTCCCTCCTCGAAGTCCGCCAAGGGCGCTATACGCGCGACCGCTCTGCCGCTCTCGCCATCGCGGACGGCTCACTCGAACTCCGAGGCCTGGAACCCGGCGACTACTCGCTCTTCGTGCGGTCCCGTCAGCTGGAGATCCCCGTCCGCGTCACCCGGGGCGATCCGTTCGGGCGCTACCTCCTCTCCGCTCGCCGCGCGCTCGAAACGCCGCTGATGGAGCCTCTCCAGCTCCTGCCTGAGCCGGGAGACGCCGACCACTTCGTGTTCCGCCTCAATAGCCGTGCCCCCCACGTTCGCGTGCACGTGGCGGCGGGCCGTTACGTGCTGGACGACTTCTTCTCGCTGCCCGCCGGCGCCGTATGGCCCGACCTGCGCGCCCGCACATGGACCGAGTCGCGAACCTTCTACGAGTCCGGACGCGAGCTCGGCGACGAGTTCCGCTACGTGCTCGACCGGCGCGGTGCTCCCAAACACATCGGCAACATGGCCGAGCGCCCCTCACTTCTACTGAATCCCTGGGCGCTGCGCACGACCTCCATCGAAGCCGAGCGCCTGCAGGAGGGGCGCCCCTTCGCCGGCCGCGCCGCGGCACTCACCGGTGCCGGGCCCGCGGCCGGTGTCCGCGCCACCGCCGACACTGCTTCGCCCCAGGAATCCGGCCGGCAACGGCGTGCGTCTCCCTGGGCGCTCGACTTCCTTGCGCGGCCCGCGACCGTCCTCCTGAACCTTCGTCCCGATGCGGAGGGACGAATCCGGATCCCGCGGCGCGATCTTCACGGCTACTCGTTCCTGCGCGTGCTTGCGATCGATCCATGTCACGCCGTCGAGCGCATTCTCCCGATCGGCAATCCACCGCTGCAGACAGCCTCTCGCGCGCTCCAACGGCCGTTCGACCCCGCCACGCCCCATGCGCCGCATTTCGACATCGTGCCGCTTTTGCCGGGCGAAACGCGCGAAGTCGGCGAGGGAGCCGTGGTCTCGGCGGCCGACTCGATTCCGAAGGTCTTTTCCTTCTACTCCGCGCTCACCAAGAACAGCGTGCTTCCGGAGTTCGAGTTCATCACCCGCTGGCCCGCTCTCACACCAGATCAGAAACGCGAACTCTATTCGCGGTTCGCCTGCCACGAGCTGCACCTCTTCCTGTACCACAAGGATCGCCCCTTTTTCGACGCCGTGATTGCACCCTATCTGGCCAACAAGCGTGAGAAGACCTTCGTAGACGAATGGTTGCTCGGCCGCGACCTGACCCGCTGGCTGGAACCCGCGCACTATGATCGACTGAACGCGGCCGAAAAGGCCCTGCTGGCTCGACGTTTGCCCGCGGCGCAACGCGAGGCTCTTGCCCGCGACCTTGCGGACATGGCCGCTCAGACTCCGCGCCCCAAAGCCGACCTCTACTGGCGGTTTCTCTTTCTGGCTGGCGACCTTTCACCCACCGCGGCGACCGACGGCGCCGCCGAGAGTGAACGGCACGTCGAAGCGGCGACGGAGGCCCTCAATGCCGACGCGCTCAGAGCGCTGGCCGCATCTCCACCGGCCCCGGCGACCGTACCCAAGGCCGCGGGCCCCCGCGCGATGGCTGAACAGCGAGCGCGCGCAGTGGCCGCCGACCGTGAAATGGACGAACCGCTCCGTCGAAGCCATGCGGATTTGTTCCTCCTTGAAGATCTCTCCGCCGAGCGAAAGGCGGCGCAGCCGTTCTTCCGTGCACCGGACATGCCCCAGGAGCTCGCTGAGCAAGCGTACTACCGCCAGCCCCAGGCCGCGCAGACCGCCTCCCTCGTCCCCGCGGGCCGCTTCTGGGCCGAGTACGCCGCCCATCCCGACCCGACACCGTTCCTCTCGACCGATCTCCTCTTCACCACGACCAACGCCACCGAAATGCTCCTTGCGCTCGCGGTTCTCGACCTTCCATTCGAGGCGCCGCCGATTGCGCGCGAACGCAAGGATGGCCGCACCATCGTACGCTCCGAACAACCCGTCATCCTGCTTCTGCGTGAAACGCGCCCCACACCCATAGCACCCGGCCCGGCTCCGCTGCTCGTGGCCCAGAACTTCTTCCGGGCCGATAACCGCTGGCGTTACGAGGGCGAGGAACGCATCGAACGCTACGTCACCGGCCCCTTCCTGATCGGCGTGCCCTACGGTGCCCGCGTGGTGCTGACCAACCCCAGCGCCCAGCGACACTTCGTCTCCGTGCTCCTCCAAATCCCCGCTGGCGCCGTCCCCCTCTCCCCGCTGCCCATTGAACCCGTCCCGCGAGTACTCGAACCATACCAAACCGACACAATCGAGTACTTCTTTTACTTCCCCGCTCCCGGCGAGTTCGCCCACCATCCTGCGACGGTTGCCTCCGAGGCGGGCGTCCTCGCTCGCGCCGAGCCGGCCCACTTCAAGGTCGTCGCCGAGCCGCCTCCCTCAGATCAAACCTCATGGTTCGAGATTTCCCAGAACGCCACTCTCGACCAAGTCTGCGCCTACCTCGAGCGCGAGAACCTCTACCGTATCCGCCTTGCGGACATCGCCTGGCGACTGCGCGACGCGAACGCCTATCGCCGTATCCTCGACATCCTCGAGCGACGCCGCGCCTTCGATGCCACTCTCTGGTCCTATTCCATCCTCCACAACGACATGCCGCGCATCGCTCAATTTCTCGCCCGCCATCCATTCGCGAACCAGTGCGGACTCTGGCTCGAATGCCCCATTCTCCGCATCAACCCCGTCGAACGGCACCTCTACCAGCACCTGGAATATTCACCGCTCATCAACGCCCGCGCCCATCCGATGGGACGCGAACCGCGCATCCAGAACCCCGCTCTGAGGACTCAATGGACCCAGTTTCTTCGCATCCTCGCCTACAAACCGGCTCCCGACGATGAAGACCTTCTCGCTGGAGCCTACTATCTAGCGCTTCAGGACCGCATCGCCGAGAGCATCGCCCTCCTTGCCCGAACCGATCGGGCCCGTATCGCCGAGCGTCTCCAGTACGACTACCTCACGGCGTGGCTCGCCCTTTCCCGTGGCCGGCCCGAGGAGGCGCGCCGAGCCCTCTCCGACTACGTCGAGCACCCCGTCCCTCGCTGGCGAAACCGCGTTCAGACGCTGCTGGCCCACATCCGCGAGGCCGAAGGTGGCGCTGCAGCCACCGTGGCCGACCCGCGTAATCGTGACCTGGTTCAGCAGCAGCTCGCGGCCGAACAGTCCTCCCTCGACCTCCGCCTCAACGGCCGCCGCATCGAGATCGCTGGCCGCCGCCTGAAGTCCGTCACACTCAACTTCTATCCGATGGACCTCGAGCTGTTGTTCTCCCGAAGCCCGTTCATGACCCAAGACACCCGCCACTTCTCGCACGTCCGCCCGGCTCACACCATGCCCGTAGACGTCCCAGCCGACGCTTCCCCGGTACAGGTTGACATCCCTGAGGCCCTTCGTTCCCTCGATCTCATGATCGAAGCCGTCGCAGGTCCACTGCGGCAAACCCAGGCCTACTACGCGAATACCCTCCGCCTCCACCTCATGGAAACGTATGGGCAACTTGTGCTCACCCGCGCGGATTCCAACACACCTGTCGCCGGAGCATATGTGAAGGTGTACACCCGTCTCGCCGACGGCACCGTTAAGTTCTTCAAAGACGGCTATACCGACCTCCGGGGCCGATTCGACTATGCCTCAACACAGGATCCATCGCTCGCCACCGCACAGCGTTTCTCCATCCTGGTTGTCAGCGAGTCCAACGGCTCCATTGTGCGCGAAGCCGACCCTCCAAGTCCCACGAGCTCGCCACAATAAACAACCTGTGAATCCTTCTGTGGATTCCGACGCATCCAACGCGATCGTGAACGATCCCGGCGGAGCCGACGACGCTTTTCCACAGCTCCATTCACAGCGGATTGCCCCCATGCCATCGCGAAAAATAGCCGCTTTTTCAAGCCAACGCCCGCTTGCCAGCCACGAAATTCACGACCATACTACGGTGGACTTTCAAACTTCATTTATGAATATCAGGAGATCCGGTTAATG
Organism: uncultured bacterium; assembly: GCA_938010045.1. Lineage (GTDB taxonomy): Bacteria > Verrucomicrobiota > Kiritimatiellia > PWTM01 > PWTM01 > CAACVY01. Next base: position 76,538 of record CALLFZ010000036.1, on the reverse strand, counting down.
AAACTCACCGTCGCACGAACCGATTTCTTGCAGGCACTCCAAACGGTTCTCCCCGCGATCGCGAGCCGTTCCACGTTGCCGGTTCTCTCCAACGTCCTCATCGAGAGTCGAGGACAAACCCTGACGCTCACCGGCAGCGACATGAAGATGACCATCCGCGCAAGCGTGGCGGCCACGATCACGGAAGAGGGCGCTACAACGCTCGAGGCGAAGCGCTTACTGCCAATCGTCCGGGAAATGCCGGGGGAGGAGATTCAGATTTCGTCGGACGAACGGCATTCTGCGACGCTGGTGTCCGATGCGGTCCGTTTTCGCCTGAATGGAATCTCGGCCGAGGACTTCCCGGTTACGCCGAAGCTAGAGGGGGCGGTGTCGTGCACGCTGGACCGGCGGGCGCTGCGCGGCATGTTGCAGCGAACGGTCTATGCCACCTCGAAGGACCTCTCGCGTGAGGTGCTCAGCGGGGTGCTGATCGAAATTTCGGAGTCGCGCGTGACGGCGGTCGCAACGGATGGACGGCGGCTGGCGTTGGTTGAACAGGAAGTGGAAGGCGACCGCCGGGAAGCGTCGTTGATCGTGCCGGCGCGTACCGCTTCAGAAATGATCAGTATTCTTGATGGTGAAGGTTCCGTGGTGTTGATGGCGGTCGGGAAGCAGATGGCGCTGGACGGCGGCAACGTGATGTTGTTCAGTTCGCAAGTCGAAGGGAAGTTCCCGAACTATCGCCAGGTGATACCCAAGCGCACCGGCAACCGTGTGACCCTCAGTCGGGAGGGATTCCTGAACGCGCTGCGGCGCGTATCGCTTGTGACCAGCGATACGAGCAATTCTGTTCAGCTCCGTTTTAGCGATGGGCAAATGGAGGTGTTCTGCGAGTCTGCTGATGTCGGCGAGGCCCGCGAGGTGGTGCCCGTGAAGTACAACGGCCCGGCGCTGACAATCCCGTTCAATCCTGATTTTCTGATGGACCCGCTAAAAACACTCGTTTCGGACGAAGTCTATTTCGAGATTTCGGATGTCGACACGCCGGGCGTCCTGAAGGCGGATGAGGCGTTTCTGTATGTGATTATGCCGCTGCGTGTCGCGTGACGCGATACTTCGTGGAACGGTGGTTGCCGGACTAGGATTCGAACCTAGACAAACAGATCCAGAGTCTGCTGTGCTACCATTACACCATCCGGCAGCTGCTGTTCATGATCAAGTTTGAGAGGTTGGGCGTCAAGATCGAGCTTTCGCTGTCTCTCGGGGCGCTCAGGTTGGGATGAGCGGAAGAGGTCGTGAGTCGTGGCACTGCCAACGCGCGGGTGCCGCCATCGGCATAGTTTCTCGCAGCATTCACTCCCGCGCGGTGATCCGGTCGAGGTTGGGTATGACCGGACCCGGCGCCGCCAGGGCAGTGGGCAGGCAGACAGTGCACGCGGCGGCCGGCTTTGGCTGCGGTCTCAGCGTGAGTGTGTGTTCCACGATTCCTGTGAGAATTGGGACGTGAGTTCAAAGAAGGTACGAACGTGGTCGCGCGACGAGTCTGAGCGCCACGGAAAACGTATCCCTTTGTGAGCCTGACTTCCTCGACCGGTAGCAGCGGGCGCGGCGAGCGTCCGGACACGAGGGGGTGGCGGCGATACGGTTGGCACGGTATCACACGAGTTCTTCCCTGCGCTGTCGTTCGGTGAATCCCGCCGTTCGTTCCCGAACCGAATTGAGGCGGTGCGCAGCTCCTCGCGCAGGCTTCGGCCGGCATTGGGAGACTCTTTGGCCAGTGGCATCGTTGAACATGTCGACGTTCGACAATCGCGTGCGGTAGGCGGGCGGTCGGGGCGTGATTCTCTCAGTGGCGGCCCCGAGATCTTGCGGGAACCTTGGAGGAACGCGCCACGAAGAGAATGCCGGAATGATGACACCGCGCGGCGACTCAAACACCGACTGCGACAGGCGTCGTTCTGGGCCATGCGGGAAGTGGATCGCAAGGAGAACATCCGCCTCCATTCAATGAGCTGGGCTCTGAACGCGGTCCCCATCCTTCTGCAGCGGCGGGGTGACCATCGTGACGGGCGACACTCTGGATCGAGAAGCTGGGCCACGAGGTAGGTCGGCGTGCCGACGGCGCTGAAGGCGGTGAAGAAGCTGGGGCGGTGGCGCGGCCGAAGGTTTTTGGATTGCCGGACGTTTCCGTGGCGGCTATCATGTGGCCACTGGGCCTGCGGTGGTCTAGCGGGGCAACAGTATGAGCACGGCTGGCAGCAGGGTGGGGGCGACAAGTAGGCTGTGGGTCATGGCTTTGCTGGCGGCCGTGGCGTTCTGTGTGTGGGCGCAGGAGCCGCAGGCGTATCTGAAGGTCAGCCGGGTGTCCACGGCGCGTGGCTCGCAGGTGGTCGCGCCCTCGTGGGGGACGCACGCGCGGGACTATACGCGGTCCGTCTCGATCAGCATCCAGGTTCGCGGCATGGGTGCGGCCGGACGCGCGACGCTGGAGTGGTTTTTCCTCGCGAAGAGCAACCGAAGCGGACAGTTGTGGATTTTTGACGAGGGACGCGAGCCGATCGAACTGGAGCCGGCCAAGCTCATTGAGGTGCAAAAAACTTCGAAGGAGCTGACGGCATCGGTATCCGAGTATGGCACATGGATGCGGGTCGAGGGCGGTAGTCGCGTGGAAGGCTATGTGGTGAGGATCACCTCGGGTCATCGCGTGGTGGCGGTTAGCGCCTCGGCGAAGACACTGGAATTGCTCGCGCGCGACCCTGTGAAGTGGGCGGCCCTGCTCGAAACGAGCGAAAAAATCCGCAGCGAGAAGGAACGTCGGAACAGAGACGAGACGTCGGCCGCGCCGCCGCCGTAGGCCACGGCAGCGCGGAGGGCGGGGACGTGGGGTGTCAGCTGGGGCGTCCCGGGTTTCTGCGCTCGTTGTGCCTCAATCCCTGGACATGTCGTACGCCTCTCCGAGCCGGCCGGCTTGCGTTGAGGACGCCGTCGGGGCACCGTATGCGGTCCACAAGGCCAGCCCAACGATGACGGCGAATGAGATTCATCTGCAGGACGCGGTCACGACGGTGACCGCGGAACAGATTCGCGAGCGCTTCCTGGGGCACATCAAGTACACGTGCTACAAGGACTGGCGAACCGCGACTCCGTTCGACAAGTTGATGGCGCTCTGCCACGTGACGCGCGATCTCGCGGCCACGCGGATGATCGTGACGCAGCGCACGTATCTCGACCGCGACGTGAAGCGGGTGTACTACCTTTCGATGGAGTACCTGATCGGCCGCCTGCTGCGCCACAACCTGCAAGCACTCGGTGCGATCGATGAAGCGCGCGAGGCCCTGGCCTCTCTGGATCTGGATCTCGACCAGCTCTGTGAACTTGAGCCCGATGCGGGGCTCGGCAACGGCGGCCTCGGCCGGCTGGCGGCGTGCTACCTGGAGTCCATGGCCTCCCTCGAACTGCCGGGTTACGGCTATGGCCTGCGCTACGAGCATGGCATCTTCAAGCAGGAGTTCGATGACGGTTGGCAGGTGGAAAAGCCCGACGACTGGCTGAAGTATGGCACCCCGTGGGAGGCCGTGCGGCCGGAATATACCGTGCCGGTGCTGCTGTACGGACGGGTCCGCCGGGTGCCGGGACCGGGCGGCCGCGAACGGTATGTGTGGACCGACTGGCAGATGATCGAAGGCGTACCCCACGACATCGCCGTAATCGGCCACGGCTGCAAGACGGCGAACTTACTGCGACTCTGGGCCTCCCGCGCCTCAGAGGGATTTCGGCTCGACGTATTCAACCGCGGCGAGTATGTGAAGGCGGTCGAGAGCGAGAACTGGGCCGAGACGATCACGAAGGTCCTCTATCCTTCGGACTTCGTCTACGCGGGTAAGGAACTACGGCTGATTCAGGAGTATTTTCTGGTCACGTGCTCGATCCGTGACCTGATCCGTCGATATCTGAAAAACCACAGCGACTGGTCGCTGTTCCCGAAGAAGAACGCGATCCACATGAACGACACGCATCCGGCTCTCGCGGTGGCGGAGCTGATGCGCTATTTCCTCGATGAGACCGACCTGCCGTGGGAGACGGCCTGGGACATCACGACAAAGACCTTCGCCTACACGAACCACACGCTGCTGCCCGAGGCGCTCGAAAAGTGGCCCGTGGACCTCCTCGAGCGTGTGCTGCCTCGGCATCTCCAGATCATCTACGACATCAACGCGCGCGTCTTGCAGAAGGTCGAGGCACGGTTCCCCGGCGACCTTGCGAAAGTGCGGGAGATCTCGATGATCGAGGAGTCGTCGCCGAAACAGGTGCGAATGACGAACCTCGCGGTCGCCGGCAGCCATTCGGTCAATGGGGTGTCTACGCTTCACACCGAACTGCTGAAGCGTCGGCTGCTCCCGCACTTCGTCGAGATGTGGCCCGAGCGCTTTAACAACAAGACCAACGGCATCAACCATCGCCGCTGGCTGCTCTCGTGCAATCCGGAGCTGGCCGCCCTGATCACGGAGGCGATCGGCGAGGGCTGGGTGCGCGACCCCGAAACACTGCGCGAACTGGAGCCATTCGGTGACGACGCCGCGTTTCGGGAGCGATTCCGCGCGATTAAGCGCCGCAATAAACAGCGTCTCGCCTCGCTGATCCGCCGCCTCTGCGGTGAGACAGTGGATCCCGACTCGATGTTCGATGTGCAGGTGAAACGCTTGCACGAGTACAAGCGGCAGCTCCTCAACGCGATGCACATCATCGCGCTGTTTCACCGGCTCAAGGATCGGCCCGATCTCGACATCGTGCCCCGGGTCTTTGTGTTCGGCGCCAAGGCGGCACCGAGCTACCACATTGCGAAGCGGATCATCAAACTGATCAACAGCGTCGCGCGCATGGTCAACCGCGACCCCGACGTCGCGGGCCGGCTAAAGGTCGTGTTCCTGCCGGATTACCGCGTTTCGCTCGCCGAGACGATCATCCCGGCCGCCGATCTCTCTGAGCAGATTTCGACGGCCGGCATGGAGGCCTCGGGCACCGGCAACATGAAACTGGCGCTGAACGGCGCGCTGACGATCGGCACATGGGACGGCGCGAACATCGAAATCGCAGAGTCGGTGGGTCTCGAGAATATCTTCATCTTCGGGCTGCGCGCCGAGGAGATCGCGGAGCTGCGGGACAGCGGGCGGTACCGGCCGGCGGAGTATCTGGCGCAGGACACCGAGCTTGCGCGCGTCGTCGAGGCGATCCGGAGGAATGAGTTCATTCCCGAGCTACCGGATTTGTTCATCGAGTTGTGGCAGCAGCTTGTCGAGGCTGGTGACCGCTATTTCCACATCGCGGACTTCCGCGCCTATGCCGATTGCCAGCAGCGCGTCTCGGAGTTGTGGCGGCAGCCGGAGGAATGGAGCCGGCGCGCGCTGTTGAACGTGGCGCGGATGGGATGGTTCTCGAGCGACCGCGCCGTGCGCGAATACGCGCAGGAGATCTGGCAGACGACGCCGGTGCCGATCCGCATCGCGGATGCGAACGGCAATGGCCTCTGAGGCGCTGCGCGTGCGCGCCAAACCGAGCAGGCGGGAATGGCTCGGCTTCGCGTGGCTCGTCTGCGCGGTCGCGCTCTTCAGCACGATCGAGGTGGTTGCGAAGGCGATCTCCCCCGTTCGGCCACCGCTCCAGCTTGCGTTTTGGCGCTTCTTCCTTGGCGGAGTCGCGCTACTGCCCGCCGCGTGGCTCGCAGCCGCACGGGAACGGCGGGTGGTCGAGCGCCAGGATGTGATTCAGTGGGCCGGACTGGGACTGATCGGCGTGACGCTCGGCATTGGTCTCTATCACGCGGCGGTCGCGCGGATGCCGGCGCACCAGGCCGCGATCCTGTTCAGCGGGCATCCCGTGATCGTCGCCCTGCTCGCACCGGGCGTGCTCGGCGAGCGGGTCAGTCGCGGTCATGCGCTGGCGCTCGGACTCGCCGCGGCGGGGACGGTGTGTTTCCTGGTCGGACACGGAGGCCTCAACCGACCCGCGATGGGCGGAGTTGCGCTGATGCTCTCCTCGATGATGGCCTTCGCGATCTACACGCTGCTCTCGAAAAAGGCGATGTCGCGTCGCGATCCGATGACGGTCGCGGCGGGCTCGTTCCTCATGGGCGCGGTGGGGCTGCTGCCGATCACCTGGCTGCATGACGGCCCGCCGTGGCGGATCACGGCCGCGCACCACTGGCAGGCCATCCTGTATCTCGCGCTTCTGGCTACGGCGGTGGGGTACGGCGCCTACTTTCATGGCATGCGGCAACTGCCCGCTTCGCGCGCCGCGATGACATTCTTTCTAAAGCCGGTTCTGGCCACAGTGCTTTCGGCGTTGCTCATCGGCGAGCGGCCAACGGTATGGAGCTTGATCGGCGGCGCCCTGATCGTGGCGGCTACGGCGGTCGTCGTGACACGGCAGCCCATGAGCACCGCCTGACCGCACCGCCGCACAGCTTGCTGTGGCAGGCCGGTCGGCCCTTGCCCGTGCAACCTCGGCAGGACCGAGGCCGGACGGCCACGGTATGGTGCGCCCGCACTTTCAGCGCAGTCCCGAAGACATGGAACGAGGGGCGAGCCTCGGCCCGCGCGCGCCCCCTCTCGAACATGCGCCCATCACCGTTGGGTCGGAGCGTCAGTGAGGGATCCGCCGTGATATGATGAAACACGCGGCGCGCGTCAGACCGGCACATGCCACACCGAACGTTCGGCATTCGTGAGACGGCGGAGTATCTGCACGTCTCGGAGGACGAGGTCCGCGAACTCATCCGGGCCGGCGAAATCCCGTACGAGCGAGCGGGCTCGCGCGTCGTCTTCCGGCGCGCCGAGCTGGATCGTTGGGCCTCGCGGCGAGTGATCGGTCTACCGCCGCCGCGCGTGCGCGCTCTCGACCGCGGCGTGCAGCAGCGCCGGGCTGAGCGCGGCGATGCGACGCTGCGAGTGACGAACCTGATCGGCGCCGCGCGAATTGAGCCGGCGCTCGACGCCCGAACCCGCGCCTCGGTGCTCCGCGAACTGAGCGCCTTCGCGGAGCGCACAGGCTTGGTCTCGGATCCTCAGGGTCTGCTCGCCGCGCTCGAGGCGCGCGAAGCGCTCGGCTCGACGGCACTCCCCGGCGGCGTCGCGGTGCCGCACCCCGAACACCACCGTGAATGGTTGTTTGCGGAGTCGTTCGTCCTGCTCGCGCGCACGCGTCAGCCGGTGCCCTTTGGCGCGCCGGATGGGGAGCTCACGGACATTTTCTTCCTGCTCGCGCTCGACGACCCCCGTCTCCATCTGCCGGTGCTCGCGCGCGTGGGTGCCCTCTGCCACCACACCGACCTGCTCGCGCGACTTCGCTCGGCCGCAAACGCCGGCCAGATGCTGGAGGCGGTGCAGGAGGCCGAGGAACAGTTGCTGCGCGCGGGCTGAGAGTGCGCGACTCCGTCAGCGTCCGCTTGCGCGCCGTTGGTAGAGCGCCGCGGCGAGGGCGCGGGCCGCGTCCACCATCTCCGGATACGGAGTGTCGCAGATGTCCACCAGCCCCACCTGGTAGTTTTCGCCATCGCTGCGGCCAGTCGTCGGCTGATCCCGGTACTGGAACCAGTGCACGCCCACAATGTTGGGGTGACGCAGGCCACTCTCGACATACGCGGTGAACTTCGCCGCTCGATCCCGTTGATCCGCCGCCGCCCGCAGTCCCGGGTGGAACATTCCGCGGTCGAGCGCGCCGAAGTGAAACTCGCCAATGATCACCGGCCGGTCTACACCCTCCGGCAGCCTGAAGTCGTCCAGCGTCCATGTGTACTTGTTGAAGCTGAGGACGTCGCCGTGCGCGGCCGCAGCCCGAATCACGGCGTCCGTGGCCCAGGCGAAGCGGCATCCAAGGTAGAGTTGACCCGGTGCCGCGCGCCGAACCTCCTCCGAAATCACACGGAAATACTCCGAGGCAATCATCTCGGTGAGATCGTTCAGATCCTTCGCGACGACGTCGCTGGGATGGGCTGGAGGAGCCAAACGATCCCAATCTTCGAACGACGTCTCCCAGGCGGAATTCAGGCGTGCGAGATCGCCGCCATAGCGCGCGCGTAGCCGCGCGACCGCCGCCGTGCGCGCGGGCTGCGCGGCCGGTGACCGCAGCACCGCTGCGCCCAGCTCCCCCGCGCGTCCCCATCGGAGCTCATTGTGCACGAAAAACCCGAGGCACCACGGATCGCCGACCGAACCATCCTGGCGCGCTGTCTCCATCGCGCGGCGGATGCCGTCGCGAAACCCTGCGGCGAACGGATCGGGAAACGCCCCCCGATCGCTTTTCGTCGCCTCGATCGCCGGGGAAGCGAAGTGCGCATTGTAGGTGTACGGCAGGCGGCGGCGCTGGCCCACGGATACCTCCGACCAGTTCGCGACCGTCGTCCAGCCCCAGCTCCGCAAACGGTCGAGCGCGACGTCCACCCAGTCGTGGGTCCAGTTTTCGCCGTATTTCCTCAGCAGATTCGCGCCCGCGAAATCGAAGGAGCGGTTGGCCCGGTTGGTGTACCCGCCGTGGGGTGCCCCTCCACTGCGGCCGTAGAACCGCGCGAAGACGCTGTGGGGTGGCGGCAGTTCCGCAAAGTAGCTCTCGCGGTCGCTGATCGGCGTTGCGGAGTCGGCGCGCACGCAGTTGACCCCGAGCGACCAGAACAACCGGCCGGACGGCGCCACCAACCACCACCGGCCGCCGTGGCGCTCCACACGGAAAAAGCGACCCGTCGCCAACTGCGGCCCACCCAGCCATGCCCCCCATTCGTCGCGGTCCGGCGGTGGCGCATGGCGCGCCAGCTCCGCCCGCTCCCGTTCAAGGTTGGCCCGCAGATCCGAATCGTCCCGAACCTTGCCCGGCCACTCCGCATGAATGAACTGTCCAAATCGGTCAATGAACGGCAAGAGACGGTTCGTAGCGATTAGCCGCAGATTGCCCGCCACCACAACGTCCAGCACTTCGAAGACCGCGTTCGTCCGTGCCTCACCAAAAATGAGACAGCGGGTAAGTCGTGAACGGTCGATCGTCCACTGCCCCGGCCATCCACGCATGCCGATCAGTCGGGTGGGATGGGCGGTGTCATAGGGGCGCGTCGTGAAGATCACGGCAATTTCGCCCGTGGTTCCGGGGGCGAGTACGATCCGGTGCTGAAGCGTCGAGGGGCCGACCGCGGTGGAGAGGTCGTCAAGCCGCAACGAGACGCGGATGGATCCATCCGAGACGTTCACGACCCGCGCGACCAGCGCGGAACGCGCGGCAAGGTTCCAAGGAACTGAGGGCTGCCACGCAATGCCCGGATAGCGTGCCCTGGGTTGTGGCATCACGCGCCAGCCGCCGTGTTCCGTACGGCGGATCTCCGCACCGTGGCCCACTGCCGGTGGCGCATCGGGAGCGTGGACCAGCGAGACGCTGGGCAAGGCCGTCAGGTTCGAACCTAGGAGGGCCGCCAGAGAGAAGACCGGTACTCGGAGGGAACCAACGCTCATCGTCAAACATCCTTGGCCGACACACGATACGACGGGCCATCGGGCGTCGTCGAGCGGTCGCGGTGGGCTGCAACATCTGGCGTACGGCGTGGCCACGCGATATGGTCACGGCGGCCCCAGGGGGAACCAGGAAGGTGATCGCAGATGCCGACTCGATGTGCGGACCATGGCAGATGCCTGCGCCACAGCGATGGATCCGGAATGGATGGGTGGCGGTCTCTCTGCTGGCGCCAGCCGCAGCGGCGAATCGGATCGAGTTCCCTGCCGAACGACCCGAGGGCGCTTCGTATCCACGTCCCCCCGAAGGCGCTGTGCTGGGCATCACTCCGCCGGGGGGGGCTGGGGGCCGGGCAGTCCCCGCGGGCGCGTGACCTATCGGCTCCGCGTGCAGAATGAAGCCGGTGAAAGCGCCGACGAGTCGCCGGCCATTCCGGACCCGGCACACAGTCCGTCGGTCGCGCTGCCACCCGGGCGATATCGTTGGAGGGTTGAAGCGCTCGACGCCTCCGGCCGCGTCGCCGCGGTGCGCGCGCCGTCCGGATTCGCGATTTCATCGAACGCAATCGAGCCGCCATGGATCCCGGCGGCGACGCTGCTGGCGCGCGTGCCTCGCGAACAGCCGCGCCTGATGTTCCCAGGCGCCGAGCTCGAGTCGGTTCGCGCCACGCTCGAAACGACCCGGCGGGAGGCGTTCCCATCGCTCCGGCAAGCGGCGCAGAAAGCGATCCAACTGACGCCGATGTCTGAGCCGGACTATGACCGCATCTCCGATCCCGCCGCTCGCCGACTCGCCTACACCGAAAGCTTCAGGCAAGCGCGACGCCTCGACGAGGCAATGGTCGCGCTGGCGCTGATGTACCTGCTCAGCAGCGAGCGGCGCTACGGCGAGGCGGCAAGGCCCGTCTGTTGAACGTCGCGGCTTGGAATCCCGATGGCATCTCGTCCGTGATGGCGCCGCACGGCGACGGAATCGGACTCGGCATTGCGACATCGGCCGCGAGAACGTTCGACTGGACCGACGAGCTGCTCGACGACCATGAACGAGACCGCGTAGGCCAGGAGCACGCACTCGCGCTCGCGGAGGAACCCCGCGCCGAGGCCTGGCTCGACTCTGCGCTTCGCGCCGTGCTCACGGTGTTTCCCCACTGGGCGGGATGGGACGGCGGATGGGCCGAGGGGACCGCGTATCTGGCGGGCGGACGATCTTGAGCCGCAACCGCCCGCCCATCTGCCGCCCGACGCCGCATGGTGCGGCATCGGCTGGGCTGTGTTCCACAGCGATTTGGCCCGGCCGGAACGCGATCTAATGGTGATAGTTAAATCGTCACCCTACGGCGCCGTCAGCCACAGCCACGCCGACCAGAACTCCTTCGTGATCATGAAGGGCGGCCGCGCGCTCGCCATCCCCGCCGGCGACTACGTTCCGACCTATGGCGGTCCACACCACGCGGAGTACACGCGGCAGACCCTCGCCCACAACGCGATCCTCGTGAACGGCCGGGGGCAGATCGTGCGCAAAGGAAGCACCAACGGACGGCTCGTGGAGTTCCGCAGCCATCCGCGGGGCGGAGGTCCAGTGGCTGCTGCATGCGAAGGAGCAGATGGACAATGGACGAAGGCGCGCAGACGGTGTGTAGCCGGCGCGAAGAGGCGCGTATGCACGTGCACCTCGCAACGCCGGGCGGATTCCGCTTCGCGCAGACCGACGAGTGGTCCGTGGCCCCGTGGGCCGGCTTTCCGACCCTGAACCGTCCTGAACCGCCCCGGCAGTGGCATTTCACCGCCACCACGCGCGAACGCGCGGCGCGCCGCCGCATCGCTGCCGTGATGGCCGTGGATGCAGAGGCGGAAGTGCGCGCCGGCCCAGAGGCCGACAGCGTGCGCGTTTCGGCGCGGCTCGACGGTGCTGCGGTGCACTTCATGATCCACCTGCAACCGGGTGCGACACCCGCGATCGAGGGCGAACTGCGGCCACCGACCGGTCCGCCCGACCCCATCCGCGGGCCGTGAACGTAGCGGCCGAGCAGGCCGCCGGCGCGGTCCTGTCCGGCGCAATGGGCCGCCCAACCTCACGACATCCGCCGAGGCGAGAACGGCAGAGTTCTCCAATTCTACGACCTCGAATTCGCCCCGGTTGGGGCGGCGCGGTCTCGGAGGTCGGATGTTTCGGTGCGTTCGTCCTTGGCGGCGCTATTGCGGCAGAAATCGTAGATGCCGGCCAGGGGCGGCGAGGTGGCGTCGCCGTTTGCGTAGTCAGGTGTCGTGAAAAAGCAAGATGGGTCTCGTGTAGCAGGTTCGACGGACACGGGCGATGCCTCTCGGTGCCGCGCGCGTGCCGTCGTCGCGTCGCGCCGCGGCTGCGTCGAAGTTCGCGTGAAATTCGCGCGGTCGGACGTATCGTAATGGAGATGACGAAAAGCCCGACAATTTCGGTCGCGGTGTTTGACACCAAGCCCTACGACCGCGAATTTCTCGAACCCGCGTTTCGGCGCGCGGGGTTCGAGGGACGATGGCTCACGCCGCGGCTGGGCCCGGACACAGTGCGTCTCGCCGAGGGGGTGCCGGCGGTGTGCGTGTTTGTGAACGATGACGTTTCCGCGCCCGTGATTCACGCGCTGACGGCCATGGGAGTGCGGATCGTGGCGCTGCGGTGTGCGGGGTTTAACAACGTGGATCTCGTGGCAGCCGGCGGACGGCTGACGGTGGTGCGCGTTCCTGCCTATTCGCCGCACGCGGTGGCCGAGCACGCGGCGGCGTTGATGCTGGCGCTGAACCGGAAGATTCACCGCGCCTGGCTCCGTACGCGCGACAACAATTTCTCGATCCACGGCCTGCTCGGCTTCGATCTGTACGGTAAGACCGCTGGCCTCATCGGGCTCGGTCAGATCGGGCGGGTGATGGCGCAGATTCTCCTTGGCTTCGGAATGCGCGTGCTGGGCCACGACCCGCAGCCCGACGTCGCGTGGGCTGCCCGTCTCGGCGTTGAGCTCACGGACCTGGAGCGGTTGTATGCGGAGTCGGACGTGATCTCGCTGCACTGCCCGCTGACGTCGGAGACACAGGGACTGATCAATGCGGCGGCCATCGCGCGCATGAAGCGCGGCGTGATGCTGATCAACACCGGCCGAGGGCAGCTGATCGACACGCGCGCGTTGCTAGCCGGCCTCAAGAGCGGCCGGGTCGGCGCGGCCGGTCTCGACGTCTACGAAGAGGAGGAACGGTATTTCTTTGAGGATTTCTCGGCGTCGGGCATTGACGACGATCGGCTGGCGCGGCTGACGACCTTCCCAAACGTGCTGGTCACTTCGCATCAGGCGTTTTTCACTCGCGAGGCGATGACCGCGATTGCGGAGACCACGGCGAAAAATCTCCGACAGTTCTTTGATGGCCGGCCACCGGAGAACGAGATCTGCCACCGCTGCGCGCGCACGCCTCAGCCCTGCCCGCGCCTGCCGGTCGGCTGACCCGACCATATCATCGGTCGTATCGGCGTCGGGGTCGCATCAGGGGCGCATCGAAAAAGTTGAGAGTTCGTGGACACTTGTTTCCGAGGGCGCTTGGGGAGCAGGGGGGCCCAGGGCGCGGTTTGGCATGCGTTAGGGTCGGACGGAGCACATCGTCACGCTCGATGTGGTCGTGATCGAATTTACGTTTCTGGATGTCCGTGATGTCCGGGGGGCGCTGGAGTGCGACCGGGGGAGTCGGTGGCCAGCAAAAAGGGGCCGCACTTTGGGCCTGCCCGGAGTGGGCCGGAACGGTGTGAAAACGCATCTGGGGGCTACGTGATCCAACCGGTGTTGCCTCACGGCGGCGATGCGGGCCCCTGGCCCCTTTCGCTGCTTGGGCAGAATGAGAACGGCGGAACAATGAGGACGGCGAGGACCTGCGTTCCGTGTCACTCGCACGCGGGGGTCGTGATGAGCTGGCCTCGGCACAGCGCAATGGCTTCAGGTGAGCGGTCATGGGTTGCATTTCGCGCCGGATCCAGTTAGGTAATCCGTTCACGAACGCAACAATCGGGCTCTGGCCCGTTGGGCGCGGGCGCACGCGGAGGAGTGAAGCGATGAACTGGCCGCTCTACACGAAGCTGAGCCTGATGATGGGCTTGCAGTATGCGATCTGGGGGGCGTGGGCGCCGGTGTTAGCGGCGCGGTTGCTCGGGCCGCTGAAGCTGAATGGGAAGCAGACAGGCTGGGTGTACGGGACTCTGCCGCTGGCCTGCATCGTGGCGCCACTGATTTCCGGCCAAATGGCCGACCGGTACTTCCATAGCGAGCACGTTCTGTTTACGGCGCACATCTTGGGCGCACTGTTCATGTTCATCGCGGCGCGGCAGGAGCGGTTCATCCCGCTGCTCGCCGCGATGTTGGGCCATTCGCTGTGCTATGCGGCCGCGCTGCCGCTGGTGAACTCGGTGATGTTTGCGCACGTCACGCCCGAGACGGGCATCAACGTGGGGCACGTGTTCATGTGGGCGCCGATCGCGTGGGCGCTGGTCGGGTATGGATTGAGCGCATGGCGGTTCCGCTTCAAAACGGGGGACCGCGGCGTCGACTGCATGTATCTGGCGGGGGGCTTGGCGGTGGTGATGGCGCTGGCATGTCTGGCGTTGCCCGCGACTCCGCCGGCACGAGCGGGCACCGCGCCGATCCTCGACGCGATCGCCATGTTGAAACAGCCGAACTTTCTGGTGTTCGTGGTTGTTTCAATGGTGATGGCCGGTCTGATGCAGTTCTACTTCCTCGGCTCGGCGCCGTTCTTGCAGACCATCGGGATCGGTAACCGTAGCGTGCCGGCCACGATGGCGATCGCGCAGGCGGTACAGACGGTGGCGACGTTTCTGCTGCTCGGCCCCATGACAGAGAAGCTTGGGTTCAAAACCACGTTGATCGTCGGAGCGGCCTCGTGGGCGATTCTCTACGGCGTGTACGCGTTCACGACCTCCCGGCCGGTGATCGTGGCGGTCCAGGCGCTGCACGGGTTGGCCTACGTGCTCTTCATCATTGCGGGCCAAATGCTCGCGAACACGATGGCGACCGAGGCGGTGCGCAGTTCGATGCAAGCATTGATCTTTGCCGCGACGACAGGCGTGGGGCTCTTTCTCGGCACGCAGTTGGCTGGCGGCGTGATGGACCGGTTTGGCGGCGAGGGCGGCTTCCGGTGGTCGAAGATCTTCGCGGTACCCTTCGCGATCTCGCTTGCCTGCATCGTGATCTTCGCGCTGGCCTTCCGCGCTTGATCCTCGTCCGGCGGGCGGTTCGGAGGATGCGGTGGTCCCTCTGCGAGGCCGGCATTGGCCCGCCGCGCGGCCGATGCGGGCGCCGTGTTTGAAACGGGAGCGGGGGTTGGCTATGCTGAGCGTGGCCAGGATAGAACAACGACCGAAAGGGCCTCGCAATGAGCCGATGGTTGTACCAATGGCTGATCTGTAGTGCAGCGGCGATGGTGTTCGCGATCGCGACGGGCTGCGCAACCGATTCGGGGAAGCTTGCCACGAGCGCCGAGGACGACGCGATCGTCGTAGCGGTCCGCGAGCGTCTGGCCGCGGATCCGGTCACGCAGCGCTATTCAATCGGCGTGACGAGCCAGCGCGGATACGTCGTATTGAGCGGTTCGCTGCCGATCGAGGCGCGCGCCCGCGCCCTCTCGATCGCCCGCGGCACGGAGGGAGTCCGCGCCGTGGAGGACCGGATGAGTGACCGGCCCTACGCCAGCCCGCTGACTCCCAGCGCCCGCTGATGGCGGACGATCGCGTATTCGCGGCGCCGGCCGCCGATCTCGCTCACGACATCTACGAACAGCGGGATCGGACGGGTCCGCCCGTCTTTCGGGCCTCCAAGCGGGTACGCGAGCGGCGCCGTCGAACCCGTCGGTGGGTGGTTCTGTTGGCTGTGGCCGCCGTGATCTATACGGTGGCGGGGATGGCCTACGTGGTCTTGCGCCACCGCGCGACACCTCCCCCTTCGCCCGCGCCGCCGGCCGGGGACGTTGAGGCTCCCACCATGGGCATGTCGGACGCCGGATTGGTCTCGACGATCGAGCGGCTACGGGAACAGAGCCGTCGGGAAGGCACCGATCTGCAGGAGTTTCACCGGCTGCTCGACCGGGGACTGGTGTCGAAGGCAGAGGCGCTGGCGGAACGGGCACTAGAAGCGGCCCCGCAGAGCATCGCTTGGCGCGCCGCACGGGCCCGCGTGCATCTTCAGATGAAGCAGCTTCGCGAGGCAGAGGAGGACTGCCTCGCGGTGCTCGAGGCCCAGCCGCGCAATATCGAAGCGCGTGAGACTCTCGCGGCGGTGCTGCTGATGCAGTCGCGTCCCCGACCGGCCTACGCGGCCGCGCGTTGGGTGCTGGAGGATGACTCGACCCGAACCACGTCCCTTGAGATCGCTGCGCGTGCGGCGCTCGATGGGGGGCTTTACCCCGACGCCATCGCCCATTTGCGACGCTGGCTTGAACTGCGACCGGGCCAGCCGGCGGCGCGCGACCTGCTTGGGCTGGCCTACCTGCGAAGCGGCGACTACGGCAAGGCGGCCTTCGTGCTCGAAGATCTCGCACGGGATCCCGCCGCCACCGAGGCGACGTTCCTCAATCTCGCCCTGGTCTACGCGGCGCTGCGCCAGCCGGGCGACGTGACCCGGGTGTTCGGCGAGGCCGCCCAGCGGCTGTCGCCGAAGACCGTGGTGCAATGGTTCGCGCGTGCCGACTTCGCGCCGTTGCGCGACGAGCCACGGGTGATGGCCTTTCTGGAACAACTCCTCGGCGCCACCTCGCCCGCGCTCGCCTTGCGGATGCCCGAACCCGCCGCCACGCCGGCGCGGATGGAGCTGACCATCGGCCTGTCCCCCCCGACCGATCTGATCTGGACTCCCCGGCGCATCGAGCCCTGAACTGTGCCGCCGTGGTGACCTCTCGCCCGAGGAGCGAACGCCTCCGCGTCTCCGTCCTCATGCCCTGCCGCAATGCACTCCGCACCATCGCAGGGGCCATGAAAAGCATCGAGTGCCAGACACTGCGCGAATTCGAGCTTGTGGTGGTGGATGACGGCTCCTCGGACGGAACCGGCGAATGGCTGCACGAGCGGGCTCGCCACGAGCCGCGACTGCGGCGAATTCGGCTGCCTGCGCCGGGCCAGGGGCTGGTCGCCGCGCTGAACACCGGTCTGGCGGCATGTCGGGCACCGTACATCGCCAGGATGGATGCCGATGATATCGCCCATCCGCGGCGGCTCGAACTCCAGGCGGAATTTCTCGATGCACACGCGGAGATCGCGATCCTCGCCACCCGCGTGTACGCCGCCGGCCACCCGCCGGGCCCGGGCTGGCGTCGCTATGTGGCGTGGCTGAACCGGCCGCTATGTCACGAGGCGATTGTGCGAAATCTCTTCATCGAAAGCCCGCTGCCACATCCCACGGTGATGATGCGAGGCGAGTGGCTGAACCGTGTCGGCGGATACCGTGAGTTCGACGGTCCCGAGGATTACGACCTCTGGTTGCGGCTCTGGCGCGCCGGCGCACGCTTCGCGCGCCTGCCTCAGGTCCTGCTCGACTGGACCGATCATCCCTGGAGGCTGACGCGCACCGACCCGCGCTATTCGCCCGATCGGTTTCTGCGGTTGAAAGCCCGGGCGCTGGCCGAGGGCCCGCTGAGTGCAGCGGAACTCGTGGTCATCTGGGGGGCTGGGCGAATCGGCCGGCGACTCGGGCGTGAACTCGAAGCGGCGGGACGGCCGGCCGATGCGTTTGTGGATATTGATCCGCGCATCATCGGCGGTATACGACGAGGCCGCCCCATTCTCGCACCCGAGGAACTGCCGCGGCTGATCACCGGACGGCGCGCGGTCGTACTTGCGGCGGTCGGTGTGCGCGGCGCCCGGGCGGAGATTCGGGCGCGGCTGAAGTCTCTCCGTCTGCGCGAGGGCCGCGATTGGTGGGCGGTGGCCTGACCGCCGTCCTGCCATGGGGGCGAGACCTGCGCTCGGCCATGTGCTCAGGACTGCGTCGCCAAGGTCTGGCTCTGGTTCCGGCGCTCCGCTGCGGGCAAGCGGGAAACAACACGTCGTCGAACCCAGGTTGGAGAGAAAAGAAGGGAGCCGCGCAGGTGCCCAGTCTCTGAATCGCGCCCGTAGAATTGTCCCAGTTGACTGCAGGCTTGCCGTGGCCGGCGGCTCTTGCTATGCAGTCCGCAGAACGAGTCCCGGCCATGCTGAGATCGCTTCGCGTTCGACACCTCGCCATCGCCGATGATGTCCGCGCCGAGTTCGAGCCGGGGCTGAATGTCATCACCGGGGAGACCGGGGCGGGCAAATCCATCTTGGTGGGTGCGCTTGCACTGTTGCTCGGCGACCGGGCCGACCGCTCCCTCATTCGTGCGGGCGAGGACCACTGCTGGGTGGAGGGCTTGTTCGAGCTTGCGGACTCACGGGACGTGGATGCCGTGCTTGCGACGCTGGATCTTCCGCCGTGCGAGGACGGGCAACTTCTCATCCGACGGACGGTCCGCGCGAACGGGACCGGCCAGGCGCATGTGAACGACAGCCCGGTGACAGTGCAGACGCTCGCTCGAATCGGCGATGTGCTGGTGGACTTGCACGGTCCGCATGACCACCAGTCACTATTTCACCCCGCCGAACAGCTCGCGATGTTGGACGCGTTAGCGCACGCAGGGGCGGAGCGGGCCGCGTACGCGGAGGTGCACGCCCAAATCCTCGAGCTGGAGGCGCAACGTTCGGAGTTGGTGGGCGATGACGAGCGATTTGCGCGCGAAATAGATCTACTGGAGTTCACAGTCCGCGATCTTGAGGAGGCGAGTCTGCGGGAGGGAGAGGAGGAGGAGATCCGTCGGGAACATGAAATGCTCGGGCATGCGCAGCGCATTCTCGAACTTGCGAGCCAGGCTGCGGCCGCGCTGACGGAGGGCGACGCTTGCGCGTACAACTCGCTGGTTCAGGCTCAGCGGCCGCTCGACGAACTCGCCCGGCTGCTGCCCGCCGCGGTGGAGTGGCGCGATGAGGCGGTGCGGCTGGCGAAGGCGGTCCAGGAACTTGGAATCGCGGTTTTGCGCGAGGCGGGCGGCATCGAAGCCGAGCCGGCGCGGCTCGAATGGCTCGACCGACGGCTGGCGGTCTACCAGCGCATGCAGCGCAAGTATGGCGGTTCCGTGGCGGCGTGTCTCGCGGAGCTCGAACGCGCGCGGACGCGGCTGGAGGAGCTGCGATCGCGCGGTCAACGGCTCGCCGAGCTCGACGAGGAGCTCGCGCGCCTGCGCACCGAGCGCGAGCGGCGCGGCGAGGTCCTGCGCGCGCGTCGCCGCGCCGCCGCGGAGGAGCTGGCCGAGGCTGTCACCGGAGAACTGGAGTTTCTCGGCTTCCCCGGCAGCGCGTTCGCGGCCGAACTGTTCCCGGTGGAGCCGCGCGCGGATGGCATGGATCGTGTCGAGTTCGGCTTTGCGCCGAACGTCGGGGAACCGATGCGGCCGCTGCGGCAGATCGCCTCGAGCGGCGAGATTTCGCGGCTCATGCTCGCACTGAAGGCGGTGCTCGCGGAGCACGACCGCATCCCCGTGCTCGTGTTCGACGAGATTGATGCGAACCTCGGCGGCGAGATGGGCCACGCAGTGGGGCGCGAACTGGCGGGCGTGGCGGAGCGGCATCAGGTGCTTTGCATTACGCACCTACCGCAGGTAGCGGCCTGGGGCGTGGCGCATCGCGCGGTGCGCAAGGTGGTGCGCGAAGGCCGTACGTTCACCGAGGTGGTGGCGCTGGACGAACGCGGCCGAGTGGAGGAACTTGCGCGCATGCTCGGCGGCAGCGACTCACGGGCGGCGCTCGCGCACGCGTTGGACCTGCTCGAGCGCGCACGTCGGCGGTCCGCCCGCCGCTAACCGGAGGTTTCGCACAAGTTCCACATCTCTTGCCGCCGTCGGGAGGAAAACCGACCCCGTCTCGACCCGGCTGCGTTCCGATAGATGGCTGATCCAAAGCGTTTCCGACCGGAAAAAAGCCGCCCGGGGCCCCAGGCCCCGGGCGGCCGACCGTCCAGTGGAATGCGGACTACTTCGCCTTCACGGCGCCGCAGGCCGAGCCACCCGAACCCGTCTCGCCGCCGCGGTTGCCGCCGCAGCACGTGCACGGATTGCAGTTGCACGGATCGCACTGACAACACGCGCACTTCGAGCCCTGGGCCGCGCCCTTGCATCCCGCACGGCGCCCCTCGGCCGCGCCCGCCACGAGCGGAAACGCCATCAGCAGCGCGGCCGTAGTGATCGCGAATCTTCGCGAGAATGTCTTCATCTTGAACACTCCTTACCGCAGGTTGTGAATGTCCTCGACCGAACCGATGGAAGTCCCACAGGACACTTCCATCAACAGGGGTCAGACGGTCGGGATGGGAGGCGGCACGGGCGGCCGCTCCGTGCGGCTCGCAGGCTTCAAAGATTGAGGCTCGGAAATCGCGATCACAGGCCAATTCACCATTGTTCCGTCGCTTTCGGGAGCTACGCACATAAGCGGGCCAGGTGTTGGGCCGGCGGCCTCGCAGGGGCAGACGGGAACACACGGGCATCCGCACGCGGGGCCCCCCTCGCGCGGCGAACATGTCGTCGTGGCGCATTCGCAGCCATCCGGTACAACCACCGCTCGGGTTATGTCCACGGCGCCAGCGGCGACCACCAGTATCGCGATGGCAACCACCCGCCGCGGCGTCCGAACCTTGAGTCCGCGTGGATCCATGGGATCAACATACCTTCGATCGCCGATTGTTCAAGGTCCCATTGCACAGCCGATGACTCCGCGCGCGGGCAGCACGAATGCCCATGGCGAAGAATGCCGCGCGGAAGACGGCCACGGCCTTGGATCTCTCCTGGCCCCGCGTCGGTCTCTGCCGTTCGGCCCACCAAGATCCTTGCACGGTGGTCGTTGTTGTCCATCATGGAGCTGGCTGCTGCGACACGTGCGGGGTCGTCTCGGAGTCGCGGACGTGGTATATTCGCTGGTGTGGTGAAGCATCATCGGATGGGTTGGTGGTGGGCCGCCGCTGGGGCGGCGGTGGTGTTGGGCATGGTGAGTGCCGGGGAGGGTGTCATGAAACTGAGCAGCACGGCCTTCGGCCCACATCAGGCGATACCCGCGAAGTACACCGGTGAAGGCGCGGACATCTCGCCGCCGCTCACGTGGACTGGTGCGCCGGCCGGCGTGAAGTCGTACGCGCTGATCTGCGACGATCCAGATGCGGTGCGCGTAGCTGGCAAGGTCTGGGACCACTGGCTGATCTGGAACATTCCATCGAACGTGACCGAGTTGCCCGAAGGCGTCGCGAAACACGACACGGTGGACACTCTCGGCGGCGCGCGGCAGGGCATGAACAGTTGGCCCCGGCTCGGCTACAACGGTCCGATGCCTCCGCGCGGCAGCGGAGTGCACCATTACCACTTCCGCCTCTATGCGTTGGACACGATGCTGGATCTGCCGCCGCGCGCAAACCGGGCCCAGCTCGAGGCCGCGATGAAGGGACATGTGCTGGCCACCGCGGAATTGGTCGGCACGTACCTACGGCAATAACGCAAGCCCCGGACGAGGTCGCGTTCAGCGTTGGGTGTGGCGCGCCCCGCCGCTGGCAGTGCGGTGGGAGTTCGCGGGCAGCCGCTGGAGGGAGAGCGGGCCACAGGCGCTCGAATCCGTCGATTCGTGAGATGCCATGAGCACGCCTCGGTCGGCGCCCAGCTCTCGTCGGCGCCGACGTAGAATATCTCGGAGTACGCTCTCCATGCCGATCGCCGGCGTCCGTCGGAACCGCAGGTCACCACGTTCGAGCACCCGCACCAGACAGCCGCTCACATCGGACGCCCACACACGCAGTCGGCCAGGGGCTCGGTGCCGGTAATCCTCCGGAAAGGGGATGAGGTCATCATCGTCGTTGGTCTTCGCGGCGTGGTACACCTGGGCCTCGCCTCGTCGCCCACGTCGCCACAGGGGCTACGCTGTCTATCCGTCGTATCCGGGGCCGTCCATCCCGCCGGAGACGGTGCGGCGGCCTCCGCACAACCCTGCCAGTTTTCCGCCGTTCACAAACTGAAAGACCGGCTCGAGACGCAGCGGGTCGTTGAGCTCCGCGGAGGTCCATCGTTCTTTTCGTGAAACGCCATCACCAGCCCACGCCGCCGTCCGCCAGCCCGATGCGGCCGGGCGCAATGGTGATCCGCCACCCGTGTGTGCCCTCCTTGCGCGCGATCGAAACCCGGCCGACGGCCACCCCGTCTTCGGATTCGCATGCCGGCCAATTGCGGCGCCAGTCCTCGACCGTGTCGTGGGGTTCGTCCGTGCGCGGCCGCCATGGGCCAATCTCGTTGCCGATGGCGCGGGGATACGAGCATCGTCAAAGCCATCAGCATGACCGCCGTGCGCGGGCATTCAGGAGTCTGGCGGTCCATCCGTTGGAGCGCGTGTGGGTGATTCTGAGCACGTGATGCGGCGATGGAGATGGTTGTAAGTCGAGCCGCCTGCACGACACGCTCTCGTTGAACACCGATGGTGCCGGGCTATCTTGGCTCGGAATCCATGCGGTGATGAGGCTGACCTGCATCTGGTATGTGTGCGCGTCTGCACTGACCGCGGTGGCTTTCGCGTCGGCCGCTCAGGGGTCGCGGTTCGCGGTTCGGTTTCATGGTGTTGGAACGGGACAAACCGATCGAGTGAAGATCCCGCTGGTCACGGCGCCGGCGGTGAATGTCGGCGGAGACTTTACGATCGAGTTCTGGATGCGGGCGTCGTGGTCGAACAACGCTGGCACCGTGCAGAGCGGCGCCAATGGGGACGGATGGATCACCGGCAACATTATTGTGGACCGTGATGTATACGGCGGTGGCGATTATGGCGATTTTGGCGTGGCGATCGGGCGGGTTGGAGCCACCTGCGTGCTGGCGTTCGGGGCGCACAACGGAAGCTGGGGACACACGATCGTCGGCGGACGCAACGTCGGTGATGGCGCATGGCATCATGTGGCGCTGGTGCGGCAATCCACCGGCGCAATGCGCATCCATGTGGACGGGGCGCTGGACGCCGCCGGGGCGGGGCCGCCGGGGAATTTGGCCTACCGTATCGGACGCACAACCGCATGGCCGGACTCCGATCCGTTTCTGGTGCTCGGCGCCGAAAAACATGATGCGGGGCCGGAATATCCGTCCTTTCGCGGCGATCTGGATGAGTTTCGCATCTGGACACGCGCGCTTGCAGCGGGTGAGATCAGCAACGTGATGTGGCGCGTGCTGCCGCCGGAAGAGCGCATGGGCTTGGCCGCGTGGTTCCGGTTCGAAGAAGGTGTAGGGAGCGCCGTGACGGATTCGGTGGCCGCCGCCGTGGGCCAGTTGCGATGGGGCGTGCCGGGTCAGGGCGCGTGGGTGTCGTGGGTGGCCGGCCTCAACGCAGCGCCCGTCGCTTTTCCCGTTCCGATGATCGCGGTGGTCGCGACCTCGGGTCCAGCGTGGCAGCTCTCATGGTTTGTGCCTCGCAATATCCAGTCAACACTCGAGACGGCCGACTCGTTGATCTCGCCCGTCAGTTGGGCACCTTGGGCGGGCGCGACGAACCTGATCGCGGCCGATCGTAACGTCACGGTTGAAGTCCCGGCTGGCGCATGGACCAGCCGATTTTTCCGCGTACACTCCTCGCCCTATCGCTAGCTCTAACGATTGTATCACCTGATCTTTCTTCGGGGTTGCATCAAAAAATTTGAACATTGATCGGGGCGTTTTGTGTCTTCGATGCAGGCAGAACGCACGTCAGGGCGCTTTATCTTGTTCGCGAAGCCTCGGATGGCTTGGGCAACCCCATGGTACTTCACGCCGCCAGCTCACCGCCCGAGCCCGGCCAGCGTCCTACCACTGAGGATAGGGACAGGCACATGAACGGCCGGCGTAAAAGGTCGGAGGCTGGGGACAGAGCATGGGGACAGGCACACGCGCGAGGCTCGGGACAGAGGCTGGCGATTTCATTGGAGGGACGGCGTCCCCGCCGTCCGCGAATTGCCGAAGCATAGGCATTGGCCGTAGGGTCGGGGCGGAACCCGACCATCCAAGGCCTGCGAATGGCTAATCTCCCGCAGCCTGTACCCGCGTCGAGGCCTGAAGGATCGAAAATTTCGTGTTTTAGGGGATCGGCGGGAACAACCGGCGTATAGCGCGGGGGCGTTGGGGTCAACGATGTTCGCCACCCGTCACCGACGTTTTTGTTTGCCGCTCGTTCTCCGCCGCGCCAACGGTTCCGCATCGTTGCGGTCGGATTGAGTTTCTCGCGATGCCCACGCATACTGACTCTGGAAGCTGTGTGGTTCGCCGCGGATGGTGTGGAGGGCGGCGGAGGCACCAGCGGGAGGACAAAGGAACAATGAATATTGCTCGCCGATTCGCTGCGCTGATCCCCCTGGTGACTGGGGTTGTCTTCGCTCCGGGTGCCGCCCTTGCGGGCCCGAAGCTCGAACTCGGACCGGACAGTTGGATGCAGTTCGGATTTCTCGGCCAGGTCCAGGCCACTCAGACCGAGGATGGGACGCCGGAAACAGATGTTTTCATCCGGCGTGCACGGATCATCGTCTCGGGCCAAGTCATGGATGGTGTACAGTTCTTTGCCGAAACGGACAGTCCGAATGCGGGCCGCCACGGCTCGCCGAATGAAATCAAGATGCAGGATGTCTTCGTGGACCTGCGTCTCCCGTACCTCGACGACCACTGGTTCAAGGCCGGTCTGATTCTGCTGCCCTTCTCGTTCGAGAGCCGCTCGGGCGCGACGACGCTGCTCGGCCACGATTACAACGTCGAAGTGCTAAAACTCCCGAACACGTTCGTGTGGCGGGACATCGGCGCCGAGCTGCACGGCACGTTTTGGGGGAAGCGCATCGCCTACTTTGTGGGCGTCTTCGATGGCTACGATGAGAGCGGCGGCGACAAGAACCCCGACGCGGATCTGCGGCTGACGGGGCACTTGGCGGTGAATCTGATCGGCGAGGCCGAGTCCGGCTGGTTCTTCAACCAGTGCCGGCTGGGCAAGAGCGGCGACTACCTCTCGATCGGCGCGGGCATTGACCGGCAGGACAAGGCGACGCAGCTCGTGGTGGCTCTTCCGGAGGGGCAGACGGGTCCCGTGCCACCGCCGGAGATCGTTGATTCCGAGAACTGGGTGGTGGATTTGCAGTCGGGCTTCGAAGTCGGCGGGGTGGGTCTTACGCTGAACGCAGCGTGGTACGACTGGGACAACGCGCTGTTTCGCGGCCACACAGCGTTCATCGAGACCGGCGTGTTGATCGGCAAGGTGATGCCGGTGGCGAAGTACAGTTGGCAGGATCCCGACGCGAGCGCAACGTCGGAGGATTACACGGTGGGCGTCCACATTTTCGGCAAGGGGCACAACATCCGCGGCGGCGTCGAGTATCGCTGGGGCGACAGCCCCAGCCAGTGGCTCGTGGGCGTGCAGGTCTTGCTGTAGAGCCGCCGGCGACGTTCCTTGGCCGAGCGAGGAACGCGCGGCGTGCGTAGTCCTCGCGAGGAGGGCGTCCGGCCGCTCACGACATTTGCGCGCGGCCGATGGCCCTGATAGCGTGAGCGACGAACATCCGGAGATTCGGACATGAGAACCGTTCAACGCAGGATCATCGTCGGCGCCCTTCTCGTGCTCGGGACGGGGGGTCTTCGGGCGGCAGAGCCCAACCAACTAACGCCGGAGGAGCAGGCCCAGGGATGGCGGCTGCTCTTCGACGGTCGGACGCTCGAGGGATGGCAGAGTTTGAACAAGCCCGCGATCGCACCCGGCTGGGTCGTCACGAATGGCACGATCACGATTCGGAAGAATTCGAAGGCGGGCGACCTTATCACAAACGAGCGGTTTTCGAACTTCGACTTCCGCTTCGAATTCCGGCTCACGCCCGGGGCGAACAGTGGAGTGAAGTATCTGGTGGACCCGGCGCGCGCGCAGGGCTCGCACGGCATCGGCCCTGAATACCAGGTCTTGGACGACCAGCGCCACCCCGACGCCAAGCTGCGTGCGGACGGCTCACGCACAACGGCCGCGCTCTACGACGTGCTGCCGGCCTCGAAGGAGAAGACGCTGCGACCGCCGGGCGAGTGGAACGAGGGTCGCATCGTGGTCAACGGGCGGCGCGTCGAGCACTGGCTCAACGGCGTGAAGGTGCTCGAGTATGAGCGCGGCTCAGAGGAATTCCGCGCGGCGCTCACGAAGAGCAAATTCTCGAACATGCCTGACTTCGCCAACTGGGCGGATGGGCATCTTCTCTTGCAAGACCACAACGATGAGGTGTCGTATCGAAACCTGAAGATCCGGGTGCTCGAGCCGAACTGAGCGACGGCCCGGGCGCCCGCGGAGAGACTCCGAGATGAGCAACGCGTCATCCCCCTCGCGGCCGGCGGCCGAAGCGCGTGCTGAGAGCGATCCGCTACGCAGCCAGAGCGCCGGTGGCCGGATGCAAGAGTTCAAGCGATCGCCCGATCCGTGGGTCGAAGCGGCACGCATGAAATTTGGCGGCGACCGCACGCTCGCCTCGCAGATTCAGACGCTGATGTTCGATGCGGATCCGGCGCAGTATCCCGTGCTCGAACAGAAACTGCTCGATCTGCTGGGCCGGCCGGACCTCGGCGAGCAGGGCCGCGACTTCATTGTGCGGATGCTGGCGTTGATCGGTTCGGCCGCCTCGGTGCCCGCGCTCGCGGCGCTGCTCGAGCGGCCGGAGACGAGCGACGTGGCCCGGTACGCGCTCGAAATGATTCCGGGTGGAGAAGCAGACCGGGCGCTCGAAGCCGCGCGTGCACACCTCACCGGCGCCGCGCTCGAAGGGCTGCTGGGCACGCTGCGCGCCCGCGAGGCCCGCCGTACGGGGGTGCTCCGATGAACTCCGCGTGGTCCCGTCGGTCCTTCCTGGCGCGAACCGGGCTGTTGGCGGGCGCGCCGATGATCGTGCCGAGTCGCGTGCTGGGCGCCAATGCGCCGAGCCGCCAGATCGCGTTCGCGCTGGTCGGCGTGGGCGGTATGGGCCTCGCGAACATGGACCGGCTGCTGAAGCTGCGCGACCGCGGCGCGCGCATCGTGGCGGTGTGCGACGTGGACCGCGTGCACGCGCAGGCGGCGGCCGCAATGGCAGAGGCCGCGCAGGGCGAACGGGGTGTGTTCGTCACCGGCGACTTCCGCGAGGTCACACGGCGCGAGGGCGTGGACGCGGTCGTGATTTCCACGCCCGATCACTGGCACGCGCTTCCCGCGCTCGATGCGATCCGGCATGGCAAGGACGTGTTGATCGAGAAGCCGCTCACGCACAGCATTGAGGAAGGGCGGGTGCTGGTCGCCGAGCTCCGCGCGCGCAACCGCGTTGGCCAGACTGGCACGATGCAGCGCTCGGATGGCTCGTTCCGCTATGTGGCGAACCTGATCCGCGCCGGTGGCCTTGGCCGCATCGAGCGCATCGAGGTGCGGATCCCGGCCAACAACATGTACTGTGGCGCGACGTGGTCGCCCGAACCGGTGCCGGAGGGGCTTGATTACGACTTCTGGCTCGGGCCCGCGCCGTGGGCGCCGTACACTTCGCAGCGTACGCACTACCAGTTCCGCTTCATCCTCGATTACGCCGGCGGGCAAACCACAAACTGGGGCGCGCACTACATTGACATCGCACAATGGGCGCTCGGCATGGACGACTCCGGACCGGTCGCGGTGGAGGGGTTCGGCGAGTTTCCCTCGTCGGGGTTGTTCACAGCGCCGACGCGAGTGGACTTCACGGCGACCTACGCCAACGGCGTGCGGTTGCGCGTACGCACCCGCACCGACGGCATCCTCGATGGCAACGTCCGCTTCATCGGCGAACAGGGCTGGATCGACGTCTCGCGCTCGAAGCTGCGCGCCAGTGACGACGCGTTGCTGAAAGTCGGCGGCGGCCCGGCCGCGCGGGGCGACAGCGGTGTGGCGCACATGGCGGACTTCCTCGATTGCATCCGCACGCGCGCGCGACCCGTCGCGGACCTCGCAATCGGCCACCGCACGACGACAGTCTGCAACCTCGGCAATATCGCCATGCAGCTGCGGCGGCCGCTCCAGTGGGATCCAGCGGCCGAGCGGTTCGTTGGCGACGAACAGGCCAACCGGTTGCTCGGCCGTGCCTACCGAAGTCCATGGTCGCTGCTCGCTTGACCATGGCCGCCGCGCTGCTCGGGACGGGCGCCACGGCCGCTGAGCTCAGCGCGACGATCGAAGGCTCCGTTTGGTCGAAATACTTGTTCCGCGGAGTGCCGTACACCGACGGATCGGTGGCCCAGCCCGCGCTCACACTATTGCTCGGAGGCGAATGGACGGTGACGACGTGGATGAACATCGACCTCGCCAACGCGAATCGCGCGGCCGGCCGGCCAACCGAGACCGACGTGACTCTCCGATGGGCGCCCGCCGTCTCGGGAGTTCTGCGTCCGTTTCTCGGGCTGGCGACGTCTGTCATATCGCAGCCGAGCGAGGCCACCGGCACGAGCGCCGAACTGGCGGCGGGGCTGCGCGGGCAGCCGCTCGAGGGGAGCGCCGCCCGCTGGCTGCCCGCGCTGGAGGTGTCGCTCTGGCACGAAGTGCTCGAGTACGATGACTCGTTCGTCGAACTGGCCGCGGAGCGCGTCATCCCGCTCGGCGGATGGGCCGACCGGACGCTGCGGATCACCGCCGGATGGGCGGGCGGCCACTATCACAGCTATTTTTTCGGGACCGACCACGCCGGCTGGAGCGACGGCTCGTGCACCGCAGAATTGGGGCGCTCCGTGGGCGACCGCTGGCGCGTTTCGCTGATGACGCAGTACCAAACCCTGCTGTCCCCCGCCATTCGCTCCGCGTCGCGCGAGCGCCACGGCGAATCGGACTGGTGATTGTGGGGCGCCCGAGTGTCATGTGAGTTGTAGGTCGGCTCGTCGGCGTGCGCGAGGCGGGTCGTCACAAGGAGGATAAACGGATGCAGCGTAGTCTTCGACTGGCGGCCGCCGGCGCCGTGCTCGCCGGCTACGCCCGGGCCGCGACGGTGGCGGTGCCCCGGATGGAGGTGCCGGTGTTGACGAACGCGGACGTGCTGGTCGTCGGCGGATCGCTCGCGGCCGTCGCCGCAGCGGTAGAAGCCCGACGGGCCGGCGCGAGCGTGTTCCTCGTGACGCCGTGGTCCTACCTCGGCGAGGACCTCTGCTCCACGCTCCGAATCTGGCGCGAGGGCGAGAACGACCCGGACCACCCGTGGCTGCGGGAGATGTTTCCGGACGAACCCGAGCAGACCACGGGGCGCCGATGGACGTTCCGCTATCATGCGGATCGCGAGGACGACCCACATCACCGCGACACCACGCCGCCCGGACGCCTCACCGACGGCCGCGACCGCAGCGCCGCGAAGGACAGCGTTCAGTACAACGGTCCGGTCACGATCACCGCCGATCTGGGCGAGCCGCGCCCCATCGGGCGTGTCGTGTTGTTCGCCTACCAGCGGCCCGCGGATTTCGCGGTCGGTGGACTCCGGGTCTCGGTCTCGGCCGATGGGCAGAACTGGAGCGCGCCCGTGGCCGTGCGGAACGCCCGCACCGACTTGCCCGCCGAGGAGGCTTCACAGCCAATCGAGGCGGAACTTTCTGCCACCCAGCGATATGTGCGCGTCGAGGTCGAGCCCGCGGCCGATGCCCGGCGGGTGCTGCTGGCCGAGCTCGCGATCGAGGCGCCAGCGCCGCCGGCCGAGACCGCGCCGCGGCGGGTGCGCGTGACCCGGCCGCTGCGGATTCAGCGTACGCTCGACAACGCGTTGATCGCGGCGGAGGTGCCGTTCCTGTTCGCTTCGCACCCCTTCGCCGTGCTCGTGGCCGAAGACGGCCGTCCGGCCGGTCTCGTGATCGCGAACCGCTCCGGGCTGCAAGCGATCCGCGCGTCCGTGATTCTCGATGCAACGCCGAACGCGATCGTGGCGCGGATGGCCGGCGCGACACTCGAACCGATGCCGCCCGGCCCGCGTGAGTTCCGCCGAGTTGTCATCGGCGGCCAACCCGTGCGCTCCGGCATCGCAACGCCGGTTCCCCACGACCCGCCGCTCTTCGTGCGCGCAGAGGATAGATCGCGTCTGCCGCTGATCGAGTACCGGCTCGTGCTGCCCTTTGCGGATGTCGGATGGCCCGTGCGCGCGGACGTGGAACAAGACGCGCGCGACGCGACCTGGAGTCCGGATCTGCGCGATGCCTCGGAAACGCTCTTCGAGGTCGCGCCGACTCCGATTGTCGCGCGCGCGGCCATGGCGGGGCCGTGGCCCGGCGCGGCGCGTTGGCCACTCGACGTCGCTCGGCCGGCCGGCATCGAGCAGGTCTGGGTGCTCGGCCCGCGGATGGCCGTGGAGCGCGCGGCTCTGCCCGCGATGCTGCGTCCGGACGAGTGGCTGCGGGTCGGCGAGCGGATCGGTCGCGCGGCCGCCGAGGAGGCCCGACGCACCCCACCGGCCGGCCGTGTGCGGCTCCGCTCCCTCAGCAAGTCCGACGGACCGCCGGCCGCACGTGCGCGGTTTGTCCCGCCCGAAACCCATCCCCGCTGGGCGGGTCTCGAGCGGATCGAACTCGACGCACATGCGCTCGAGGTCGCCGCGGAGTATGATGTGATCGTCGTCGGAGGCGGCACCGGCGGCGCCCCGGCCGGCATCGGCGCGGCCCGCCAGGACGTGCGCACGCTCGTGATCGAGTCGTTGTACGGCCTGGGCGGCGTCGGCACGTGGGGGCAGATCGCCGCATACTACCACGGCTACCGGCAAGGCTTCACCGCGGAGATGGACGCGGGCGTTGCGGCGCTGTCCGGTCAGACCCAACCCGCCCACCGGTGGAACGTCGAACATAAGAGCGAGTGGCTTCGGCGCGAGCTGCGTCGGGCCGGGGCGGAGATCTGGTTCGGCTGTTTGGGCATCGCGGCGCTGCTGGAGGGCGATCGCGTGGGTGGCGTGGTGGTCGCAACGCCGGAGGGGCCGCTCGTTGTGCGCGCACGCTGCGTGGTGGACGCCACCGGCAACGCCGATATCGCCGCGGCGGCCGGCGCACCCTGCGTCTGGACCGACGAGGCCGAGGTCGCGGTGCAGGGCACCGGCCTCTCGCCCCGCAGCCTAAGCCGGCACTACATCAACACCGACTACACCTTCGTCGACGAGACCGATATCATGGACATCTGGCGCGCGTTCATTGTGGGTCGCGAGCTGTTCGCCGAGGCGTGGGACCTTGCCCGCCTAATCGACACCCGCGAGCGTCGGCGCATTGTCGGCGAGGTCGAGATCTCGCCCCTCGATCTCTACCTGGGCCGCACGTGGCGCGACACGATCGCCCTCGCGCAGAGCAACTTCGACACCCACGGCTACACCGTTCACTCGATCTTCGCGCTGCGCCCGCCCGACCGCTCCTCGATCACCGTGCCGGTGCCACTGCGCGCGCTGCTGCCGCGCGGCGTCGAACGGCTGCTTGTGATCGGCCTCGGTATCAGTGCGCATCGCGACGCGCTGCCCGTACTGCGCATGCAGCCGGATATCCAGAACCACGGCTATGCGGCGGGTGTCGCGGCGGCCTGGGCGGCGCGCCACGATTGTCCGTTGCGCGCGCTCGACGTGCGCGCGCTGCAGCGCCATCTCCTCGAGAAGCGCATCGTGCCCGAAACGGCACTGAGCGATGATGACACCCCACCGATACCCGACGAACGGCTCGACTGGGCCGTGCGCGTGCTGCCGGAGGACTGGACCGGTCTCGAGGTGGTGCTCGCCGACACCAACCGCGCGCTGCCTCGGCTGCGCGCCGCGTACGCCGCCGCCACCAACGACGAGGCGCGTCTCACCTATGCGATGACGCTCGGTATGCTCGGCGATCCGACCGGCGCCCCGACGCTCGCCGCCGCGGTGCGCGCGCGCGGCTGGGCGGATGGGTGGGAGTTCCGAGCCATGGGCCAGTTTGGCCCGAGCCTCGCGCCGCTCGATGCGATGATGATCGCGCTCGGCCGAACCCGGGCGACGGAGGCGCTCGAGCCGCTGCTCGAGAAGGCTCGCACGCTTGATTCGACCGTCGCGTTTTCGCATCACCGCGCGGTCGCACTCGCGCTGGAGGCGCTCGGCGATCCGCGCGCCGCACCCGTGCTCGCCGAAGTGTTGCGGCGGCCGGGTATGAGCGGTCACTGGGTCACCACAACCGCCGATATGAAAGCGCGACGGTTTTCAGGCGGCACCGATACGCGCGTGAGGCGCGACGCACTGCGCGAGATCGCGCTCGCGCGCGCGCTGTACCGCTGCGGGGACCATGACGGGCTCGGGCGTTCGATCCTCGAACGCTATGCCGACGACCTCCACGGCCACTACGCCCGGCATGCTCGCGCGGTGCTCAGCCGCGTCGCGCCCGCCGCCTCCCCTCGCTGAGAGCGGGCAACCTTCGACGGCATCATCATGGCGCCAACGCGGACGTGGCGGCGCGTCCCATCGGATATTACTAAGGCTTCGGCCATCGGCCGC
Organism: uncultured bacterium; assembly: GCA_938010045.1. Taxonomy (GTDB): domain Bacteria; phylum Verrucomicrobiota; class Kiritimatiellia; order PWTM01; family PWTM01; genus CAACVY01. The sequence goes on along the minus strand of CALLFZ010000036.1, from coordinate 44,560 downwards.
CAAGAGAGGGCGCTTCGGCATTTGCGCTGGACGGCGCTCGGCGTCCGCAAGCCCTGCAGGGGCGGGGGCAGCCGGCACTCCAGCCGCGCGCGATCACCGTCGCAGCCCGACCGATTGCGTTGTTCGGAAAAGGAAATGAGCGGCCAATACTGGCCTCGGCGAATGGAGGAATCGTTTACCCCAACCACCCCGCGCCCGTCGCCGGGGTCTCCTTGGGGACAGGCACCTCACAGCCCCTCGCAGCCACTCGCGGCCGTTGGGGACGGCCGTTGGGGACAGGCACGTCGCGGGCATCCTCCCTGGGGACAGGCACGTCGCGGGCAGTTGCCTCGCGTCAGCCGCCATGCAGCCCCAAAGGGGACCGGCACCTCTCTGGGCCAGTGCCTGTCCCCATTTGATCCCCTTAAAAGAATCGGAAGCGCAATCGGCTCGTCGCGGCCAGGGCCAACACTCCGAACCCATGACCAAGGTTTGGAAGATACGCGTCGGCAACCGTCCAAGGGTTGGACCGGCCATCGTGCCGCCCATGCCCATCGGGTACATGCAGGGCACGTACGCCGCGGCCGTGCTGGTTCCGTCCTTCCCACAAATGAGTATGGCGTCATGTCCGTCACGTTGAGTGCCCACAGCGATGACGCGAAACGGCGCTTCGTCGTTCGCGCCGTCCGAACGCCGTCAGATGACACATTTGTGCGAAACGGCGACCTGATCCGACATATTTGTCGCCAATATCCGTTGCCGGCACATTTACAACATCGTCAAGGTCAATTTGTTGCGCTTTTTTTGGCACATTGGCATGTTTCCGGCTATCCTACAGACCGCCGATGAGTGCTTTTGGGTACACGGATGAGTCGCCGGCGGGGGGCGGCGAAGACGGCCAGCGGCGGGCGGGCCACTGGAACGACCGTCCGCGGCATCACTGCGGACTGTTTGGCGTCTATGGGGTCCCGGACGCCGCGCGGGTTCTTTTGCGGGGTCTGATGGCGCTACAGCATCGCGGCGAGGAGGGGGCGGGTGTGGCCGTTAGCGACGGCCGGGTGGTGCGGGCGGTGCGTGCCATGGGCCTGGTGGCCGAAATGGCCGAACGGAACGCCGCGGAGCTGGCCGCGCTGCGTGGGAGGATCGGAATTGGCCATGTGCGCTATTCGACGACGGGCGCCTCCGACCTCCGCAACGTCCAGCCGATCGCGGTGGAGTGCCGCGATGGCGTCTGGGCGATCGCGCACAATGGCAATCTGACGAACGCGGCGGAGTTGCGCGCCCGCTGCCAAGCGCTCGGGGCGATTTTTCAGACCGGGACGGACAGTGAGATCTTGTTGCACATGCTCGCGCACCCGCGCTTTGTGCGCCGCCCCTCGCCGCTGGTCGCGGCGCTCAAAACACTTCGTGGCGCGTTTTCGTTCCTGTTGTTGCATCGCGACGAACTGATTGCGGTGCGCGACCGGTATGGGTTCCGCCCTCTGTGCCTCGGCCGTCTGGGCGGTGGGCATGTCATCGCAAGCGAGAGCTGCGCACTGCATCAGGTCGGTGCCGAGTTCGTGCGCGAGATCGAACCGGGCGAGATCCTGCGGATCGGCCCGGGGGGACTCACCCGCGAAACGTTCGCGGCCGCGCGCGCGCGCGCCGGACAGTGTGTATTCGAGCACATTTACTTCGCGCGGCCAGACAGCCGGCTATTTGGGGAAGGCGTGCACGAGCTGCGGGTCCGGTTCGGCCGCCGGCTCGCGCAGGAACACCCGGTGCGGGCGGACGTCGTGATTCCCATCCCGGACAGCGGCGTCTCGGCGGGGATCGGCTTTGCGCGGGAGACGGGGTTACCGCTGGATTTCGGCTTCATCCGCAACCACTACATCGGCCGCACCTTCATCCAGCCGAGCAGCGCCGAGCGGACGGATGCGGCGGATCTCAAACTTGCGATCGTGGCCGACGTGGTGCGCGGGCGGCGGGTGGTGGTGGTGGATGACTCTCTTGTGCGGGGCACAACGGTGCGGCGGCGCGTCCGCGCGCTGCGCGAGGCGGGCGCCACGGAAGTGCATGTGCGGATCGCCTCCCCGCCAGTGCGCTGGCCCTGCCACTTCGGCATTGATTTTCCAACGCGTTCAGAGTTGGCGGCGGCCACCCGCGCGCCGGACGAGATCGCGGAGATCATCGGCGCCGACACTCTGGGCTACCTAAGCCTCCACGGATTGCGCGCGGAGCTCTCGCAGCCCTACCGCTACTGCACGGGATGTTTCACCGGCCGCTACCCCGAGCCAGTGCGTTCGGCGGCGCCCAAGTTTGCGTTCGAACCGCTCCTCGAGGCCGCAACGGAGGCCCACCGATGAGCCGGAGCCCCAACGATGGCCAGCGCCCCGGGCGCATCGGATTGTATGAGCCGGAGTTTGAGCACGATGCCTGCGGCGTGGGCATGATCTGCCGCCTCGACGGCATGCCGACCCACGAGATCGTTCGCCAGGGCATCGAGATCCTCCAAAACCTCTCACATCGGGGCGCCTGCGGTTGCGACGAGCGGACCGGCGACGGCGCCGGCATCATGCTCCAATTGCCCGACCGATTTCTGCGGCGGGTCGCTCCGGCCGTGCAAACCCTGCCGCCGGTCGGTGCCTACGCAGTGGGGAACGTGTTCCTGCCGCAGGACGCAGCCGCGCGCGCCGCCGCCCGGGCGATGCTCGACACAGCGCTGGCGGAACGCGGCCTCCAACCGCTCGGCTGGCGCGAGGTGCCAGTGCGCGAGGAGGTGCTCGGCCACGTCGCCCGGGACGCGCGGCCGGCCATTGAACAGGTGTTCGCCGGCGCCGGTGCGGCGGCGGACCGCGACGAGTTCGAACGGCGGCTCTACGTCGCCCGCAAACAGTTCGAGGGGCACGTCCGCGCCTCCGACCTCCCCGAACGCCATCGCATCCACGTGTGCAGTCTCTCCTCGCGCACGCTGGTCTACAAGGGGTTGATCCTGGCCGACCAGATGGCCGCCTTCTATCCTGACCTCGACGACGCTGAGCTCACCAGCGCGCTCGCGATCGTCCACCAACGCTACAGCACGAACACCTTCCCGAGCTGGGACCTCGCTCAGCCGTTCCGCTACCTCTGCCACAATGGGGAGATTAATACGCTTCGGGGCAACATCCACTGGATGGCCGCACGCGAGGCCGCGATGCGCTCGCCGCTCTTCGGCGACGACCTCGCGCGGCTGCGGCCGATCTGCACGCCCGGCGCCAGCGACACCGCAACGCTCGACAACGTCGTCGAACTGCTCGTGCACACTGGCCGCACGCTGCCGCATGCGCTGATGATGCTCATCCCCGAGGCGTGGGAGCACCACGAGGAGATGGACGAGGACCGCCGCGCGTTCTACGAGTACCACGCCGCGCTAATGGAGCCGTGGGACGGACCGGCTTCGATCGTGTTCAGCAACGGCGACCTCGTCGGCGCGGTGCTCGATCGGAACGGCCTGCGGCCCTCGCGCTACACCCTCACGCGTGACGGCCTCGTGGTGCTCGCCTCGGAGGTCGGCGTGCTCGACGTCCCACCGGCGATGGTGGAGCGCCAGGGGCGGCTCGAGGCCGGGCGCATTTTTCTGGTGGATCTGGTTCGTCACCGCCTCATCGACGACGAGGACATCAAGCAGGCCGCGATCCGACGCCGCCCCTGGCGGACGTGGATCCGACGCCACCAACTGCGCCCCGCCGATCTGCCCCCCGGCTCGCCGCCACCCCCCGAGTCCGCGCCGTTCACCGCGCGCCTGCGTGAATTTGGCTACAGCCGCGAAGACCTCGACATCCTCGTCGGGCCGATGGCCGAGCGCGGCGAGGAACCAGTCGGCTCGATGGGCACGGACATTCCGATCGCGATCCTCTCCGAGCGACCACGGCTGATGTACGACTATTTCCACCAGCTGTTCGCGCAGGTCACGAACCCACCGCTCGACGCGATCCGCGAAAAGCTCGTCACCTCGCTCACGGTCTATCTGGGCGCGCAGGGCAACCTGTTCGAGGAGGAGGAGTCGGCCGCACGCCAGGTGCGGCTCGACCACCCCGTGCTTGATGCCGACGAGATGAACCGACTACGCGCGCTCGATGCGCCCGGCCTGGCCGCCGAGGTGATCTTTACCCGGTGGACGCCGCGCGGCGGCGGCGAGGGACTGGAGGCGGCGCTTGCCGCGCTCGGCGAGGCCGCCGAACGCGCCGTCAGGGAACGCGGGCGGACCCTTCTAATTCTATCCGACCGCCCTTCGTGCCCCGAGACGGCTCCGCTGCCGATGCTCCTCGCGCTCGGCGCGGTGCATCACCACCTGATTCGGCGCGGCGTGCGCACACGATGCGGCATCGTCGTCGAGAGCGGCGAGCCGCGCGAGGTCCACCACTTCGCCACGCTGTTCGGCTACGGAGCGAGCGCCATCCATCCCTACCTCGCGCTGGACCTGGTGGACTGGCTCGTCGAGCACGGCCGCATCCAAGGCCCGCCCGCCGAGGCTCGCGCGCGCTATCTGCACGCGGCCACGAACGGTGTGCTGAAGACCATGTCGAAAATGGGCATCTCGACGCTGCGCAGTTACTGCGGCGCCCAGCAGTTCGAGGCGGTCGGGCTGCACGAGTCGGTCGTGGAGCGCTGCTTCACGGGCACGCCGAGCCGCATCGGCGGCGCGACCTTCGCGGAGATCGCCGAGGAGATCGCGCGCCGGCACACGCGCGCCTGGGCGCCGCCGCCGCTGGCCGACCCCGCGCCCGACGGCAGCCCCACCGAGCTGGACCCGGGCGGCATCTACAAGTGGCGGCGTGACGGCGAGGCCCACCTGCTTCAACCGCTCGCGATCGCGCGCCTGCAACAGGCCGTCCGCCAGGGCGACGCGGCCGCGTTCGACGAGTTTCGCCGCCTCGTGGACGACCAGAACCGGCGCCTGCTCACGCTGCGCGGCCTGCTGCGCTTCCGCGAGGACCCGTCCCGCGCGGTGCCGCTCGAGGAGGTCGAGCCGTGGACCGAGATCGCGCGGCGATTCAAGTCCGGCGCGATGTCGTACGGTTCGATCAGTCGCGAGGCCCACGAGACGCTGGCGATTGCGATGAACCGGATGGGCGGCCGCTCAAACTCCGGCGAAGGCGGCGAAGATCCGGATCGGTTCCACCCGCTGCCGAACGGCGACTCGCGCTGCAGCGCGATCAAGCAGATCGCTTCCGCGCGGTTCGGCGTCACGATCGAGTATCTCGTCAACGCGCGCGAACTCCAGATCAAAATCGCGCAGGGTGCCAAGCCCGGCGAGGGCGGTCAACTGCCCGCCGAGAAGGTCTATCCCTGGATCGCCAAGGTCCGGCACTCGACCCCGTGGGTGCAGCTGATCTCGCCCCCGCCCCACCACGACATCTACTCGATCGAGGACCTCGCGCAGCTCATCCACGACCTGCGGTGCGTGAACCCGCGCGCGCGCATCACCGTGAAGCTTGTCTCGGAGATCGGCGTGGGCACCGTCGCGGCCGGCGTCGCCAAGGGCAAGGCCGATGTCGTGCTGATCAGCGGCTACGACGGCGGGACCGGCGCTTCACCGGAGTCCTCGCTCAAACACGCGGGGCTCCCGTGGGAGCTGGGGCTGGCCGAGACGCAGCAGACGCTCGTGCTGAACGGCCTGCGCGACCGCATCACTATCGAGTGCGACGGCAAGCTGCTCACCGGCCGCGATGTCGCGATCGCCTGCCTGCTCGGCGCCGAGGAATTCGGCTTCGCGACCGCGCCGCTCATCGCGATGGGCTGCGTGATGATGCGCGCCTGCCACCGAAACACGTGCCCCGTGGGCATCGCAACGCAGGACCCCCAGCTGCGCCGGAAATTCGCGGGCCGGCCCGAGCACGTCGTGAACTTCTTCCGGTTCATTGCGGAAGACCTTCGCCGCTGGATGGCGCGCCTCGGCTACCGGTCGGTGGACGACATGGTCGGCCAGAGCCACCGGCTCGAGGCCTCCGCGGCGCTCCATCACTGGACCGCGCGCGGGCTGGACCTGAGCCGCGTGCTCGAGTTTCCGCCCGCGCCATTCGGCGGCGAGCGGCACGCGGTCCGCCGCCGCGCCTACACGCTCGATGACGCGCTCGATCACGAACTGATCCGGCGCGCCGCGCCCGCACTGCAGTTCGGACGGCGCTCGCCGGTGGAGCTGCGCGTGCCCGTGCGCAACGTGCAGCGTACGGTCGGCACACTGCTGAGCGGAGAGATTGCTCGACGCTGGGGCGGCGCGGGGCTACCCGAGGACACGATCGTGATCCGCGCCAGCGGCATCGCGGGCCAGTCGTTCGGCGCGTTCGGGGCGCCCGGTCTCACGATCCACCTCGAGGGCGTTGCCAACGACTACTTCGGCAAAGGGCTATCCGGCGCAAAGCTTACGGTGCGTCCGCCCCGGGAGGCGCCCTACCCGGCCGAGTGCAACATCGCCGTCGGCAACGTCGCACTCTACGGCGCCACCTCGGGCGAGTGCTACGTGCGCGGGCGGGCCGGCGAACGGTTCGCGGTCCGCAACTCTGGCGCGCACGCGGTGGTCGAGGGCGTCGGCGACCACGGCTGCGAATACATGACCGGCGGGATCGTCGTCGTAATCGGCGAGACCGGCCGTAACTTCGCCGCGGGCATGTCGGGCGGATTCGCGTTCGTCTACGACCCCACCAGCACGTTCGCACGGCACTGCAACACGAACATGGTTACGCTCGAACCACTCGAGGATGAAGAGGACGTCCGGCTCGTCCAGCGGCTGCTGCGGCGGCACCTGCTCTACACCGACAGTCCCATCGCCGAGCGTCGCCTGCGCAACTGGGCGGCCGAACAGCGTCACTGGGTGAAGGTGTTCCCCGACGATTACCGCCGCGCGCTCGAACGCATGGCGAACGAGGCCGTGCCCAAGACCGAACCCGCACCGGCGGCGGGCTGAGTGGAGGCGGCGAGATGGGCAAACCAACCGGATTCATGGAGTATCCGAGGGAGCTGCCCCCGAAGCGGCCCCCCGACGCGCGCGTCCGCGACTTTCGCGAAATCCCCGTGCCGTGGACCGAAGCGCAATCGCGCCGGCAGGCTGCGCGCTGTATGGATTGCGGCGTGCCGTTCTGCCACGCGGGATGCCCGCTCGGCAACGTCATCCCGGAGTGGAACGACCTCGTGTGGCGCGGCGAATGGCGCGAGGCCGCGCGCCGCCTCCACGCGACGAACAACTTCCCAGAATTCACCGGCCGCCTCTGCCCAGCGCCGTGCGAAGAGGCCTGCGTGCTCGGCATCAACGAGCCGCCCGTCACGATCGAGCAGCTCGAGCACGACATCGCCGAACGCGCGTTTTCGGAGGGCTGGGTGCGACCGGAACCGCCCGCCCGCCGCACCGGCCGGCGCGTCGCAATCGTCGGTTCCGGCCCGGCCGGCCTCGCCTGCGCGCAGCAGCTCAACCGCGCCGGTCACGAGGTGACGGTGTTCGAGCGCGCCGACCGCATCGGTGGCCTGCTGCGGTATGGCATTCCGGACTTCAAGCTCGAAAAGTGGGTGCTTGACCGGCGGCTCGCCCAGCTCCACGCGGAGGGCGTCCGGTTTCAGACCACGGTCGACGTCGGCCGCGACCTCGGCGGCGACGAGCTGCGGCGTTCGTTCGATGCGATCGTGCTGGCCATCGGCGCGACGCGACCGCGCGACCTAGCGATCCCCGGCCGCGACCTGGCGGGCATCCATTTCGCGATGGAGTACCTGCCCCGCCAAAACCGTGAAATCGCCGGCGACCGAGTGCCGGAGGGGCCCCATGCGCACGGACGGCGCGTCATCGTGATCGGTGGGGGCGACACCGGCAGCGACTGCATCGGCACCGCGATCCGGCAGGGCGCGATCTCGGTCATCAATTTTGAGCTGCTGCCGCGGCCGCCCTCGTCCCGCCCGGCACATCCGCCATGGCCCTTCTATCCCATGCGCCTTCGCACGAGCACCTCGCACGAGGAGGGCGGCGAACGACACTTCGCGATTTCCGCCGTCGAGTTTCTCGGCGCGAACGGGCATCTGAACGCGGTCCGCACAGTGGATGTGCGTCTGGCACCGCCGGCCGATGGCTCGGGTGCGCCCGCGCTGGAACCGGTGCCCGGCACCGAGCGCGTGTGGCCCGCCGACCTCGTGATTCTCGCCCTGGGGTTTCTCGGACCCGAGACCGATGGGATTGTCGGTCAGCTCGGGCTCGAACTCGACCGCCGTGGCTGCATCCGGACGAATGAGCACTACGCCACGAGCGTTCCCGGCGTGTATGCCGCGGGCGACGGGCGTCGCGGTCAATCGCTGATCGTCTGGGCAATCTCGGACGGCCGCGAGTGCGCCCGGGCGGTGGATCTGCATCTCACCGGCTCGACGCGCCTCCCGACCAAGGGCAACGGCGACCTGCCACGCGTCTAGCTGTGTTCCCCCGCGAGCAAAAGCGGTTCGTGAGGCCGCGGGCGGTCCAACCCTTGGACGGCCGTCGGCGCGCCACGTCCAATCTTTGGAGCCACGGGGCCACCTCGGCGCGCTCGGCCCGCAGGCCAGGTCACGGTGTGCTGTAGAGGCGGGCGCCCGGCTCTCCGGCGTCCGGCGCATGCGGGACGAAAACCCTGAACGCCCCCCAACGAGCGTAAGCTCATCGGACAGTCATCCCGCGGGCAGGGGCGACCTCCCCAGCACCTGATCACGCCCAACAAGGCCGCCGGCCCTTTCGAACGCCCTGCACATGGCGCTCGGGAGTCGCTCCACTGCAGTTCCGGCAGTGGGCGATCCGACAAGATGGGCCCACACGTGCGATACAGCGGAGGTCAACGAAATCCAAGGCGACCGCCTCGGCGCTCCAACAGGCGAGCGCCGACATCACATCCGCAGAGCGGGCCGTCCGGTGAACGGCGATGACACTCTCGAACCTCGCGGTTCCGCGGTTGCCACGCCCGCCGAACGCTGGTTTATTGATGTGGCATGCGCCCCCGCGCCGCATGCAGGAGCGTGCGCGATGAAGAACGGCCTGTCCTCGACCGGCAGACGAACCACCCCTCCAATTTGGCTGCTGTTCACCGTTTCGATCGCGGCCGCGGCCGCGGCGATCCGCCTGGCCTGGGGCGCGCGGCCGGAGGTGCCGGAGGTTGTCCGGCGTACACTTGCCCCGGAGGAGATTGCCGCGCTGAACCCCAACTTCGGCACAACGCTCGATGCGATGGCGCATCCGACGGCGCCCGCCCGGGTCGGCGGACGTTACCGCGTACATATCGAGGAGCCGGCGCGGAAGCAGGCGGACGGAGTGGCGCGGATCGGAGGACTCGTGACGTTCGTCGCCGGAGCGCGCCCGGGCGAGATCCGCACGGTGGAGGTGACCGCGATGCGCGGCACCGTCGTCGAAGCAGTACCGCTCGGACCGCCGGAACCGTCCTCATCCGCCTCGGACATCCGGCTGGCGCAGGCTTCCACGCCTCAACCGCCGGTCACTGTTCTACACACCGCAGTGGTGGAGGGGGTGGGCAGCCACGGCGATGGCCGCGTGACGCTCGACGGCATTCCGGTGTACATCCCCGGCGCGACGGCGGGCGAACGGATTGTGTTCGAGGTCGTGCGCCGCAGGGAACGGTTTGCCACCGGGCGCCTCGTGGAAAAACTGCCGGCGGCGGATGGCTCGCCTGAGGATGCTTCGGCGGCACATTCGGGATCCGCTCCGGTCGCGACGGACCGGCCGCTGCGCGTCGGGGATGTGCATGAGGTCACAATCACGGAACGCGCATACCGGGCGCCAGATCGTGAGGGCGTCGCGCGCATCCGTGGGTTTCCGGTGATCGTGCCGGGCGCACCGACGGGCGAGACGCTCCGCGTCCGGATCGTCGAAGTGCGCGAGCGGCACGCGCGGGGCGAACGCGTCGCCGACGCGCCCTGATCCATGGCGCGTGTCCTCTCCACCGAGCGTTCGCTCACGGACCGCCGCGACCTCGTGCGCCGCGAGGCGCACTGGCTGAAGCGGCTAGTGCCGCTGGAGGCGGCCGTGGCCGTCGGCGGCCTGGCCGGTGCGGCCATCGTCGCCGCGCAGAGCGGCCGCGCCGCGCCGTGGCTCGCGGCGTCGGCCGTGGCTGCGGTGCTCGCCGTCGGCCACCACTGGAAGAGCCGGCAGGACGCCGCAGAAGGCCGGATGCTCTTCGCCGGACGCGGCGGCGAGCGGCGCGTCGCCGACCGGCTCGCCGAGCTCGATGATCGGCATGCCGTGTTCAACGATCTGACCGTTCGAAGCGGCCTGCGCCGCGCCCAGCTCGACCACCTCGTCGTCGGCCCCCACGGCGTCGTGGTGATCGAGACGAAGAACTGGGGCGGGACGCTGAGCGGTGGCGCCGGCGATCCAATCTGGAAGCAGACGCGCCCGGGCCGCCCGCCCCGCCGGCTCGACAGTCCGCTCCGGCAAAATGAACGGCACATCGCGGTGGTGCGCGAGTGGCTCGTGCGCGGCGGTCTTGGCCACGTGCCGGTGGACTCGCTCGTGGTGTTCTCGCCGTCGGATGTCCGCCTCTTCATCGAGTCGGACGCGCCGCTGCCGTTGGTCCGGGCCGATGATCTGCCTCAATGGTGGGCCGCCCGCCTCGCCGAGCCGCCCGTGCTCGGTCCCGAGGAAGTAGAGCGCGTAATCGAGAGAATCCGGGAGGCGATGTGATGCGCACGGCGGCCGCGAGGCGATGGGTGTTCGCGATCAATACCGCCGGCTTCGCGCTCTACGTCGTTTGGCTTGCGGGCCGCAGCCGGCGCATTTTTTTTGATCCCGAGGGCGCCATTGAACTGCTGCCGTGCCTTGCCTTCCTATTCGTGTATGCGGGTTTGACCGCGAGCGGCGGCAGTGGCGGCGCGGCGGGTCCGGGAGGCTGAGGTATGGACTCGGGCGCGGTGCGGTTTGTGGTCATTTTGCTGGGGGCGCTGGCCGTCGGGCTGGCGGTGCTCGTGATCCGGCCGGAGTACCGCGGCGCGGTCGTAGCGCGCTGGCGCGGACGGCCGGACGAGTCCCCGATCTGGCGCTCGAATTCGCGCTATTACCCGGGCATCGGCACGGCGGATGCGACCGATGGTCGTTAGAGCGGCCACCATCGCGGGCTGCACCGCGGTGGTCGCGGGCATCGCGGTGTCCTCCGCTGTGCCCGCCGGGTCCGGATGGGCATCCATCCTTCCGGCGGCGGTTCTCGGCCTTGCGGCCTTGATCGCCGCGGCGGCGGCCCACCGCGCGGGTGGCGACACGCAGCGCAACCGGATCGTCCTGGCCGCCGCGCTGTTCGGACTGGCGACGGGTTGGACCCGGCACCGGATCGCCATCGCCGCCCCGGACCGGCCATGGGGCCGGATCGAGATCACGGCGGATGGGCGGACCGCGCTCGAGATCAAGCCCGATGAGGATGCCGGCCGGCCGCGGCTGCGGCTGGAATCGTCCCCGCCGGACCACCTCGAACTGCGCCTGATCGGCGAATTGAATCTGCGCGTGCCCGAGCGGAATCCAGAGGGACGCCCGTTGGCCGACCGGCGCGGCCGCTGGTGGACGCTGCGCGGCACGGTGGCGGTCACGAGCGACGCCGTCGTGGTGGGCCCCGGCGAACGCCCGGGCGCGACATGGTCGCTCGCCACACCGTTTTCGCGCGTGACGGCGGTCGAAGTCGTGCGCGGCGTCGGGCCAGCCCGCTTCACGGTGCTCCGCCCGCCCAACCATGTGGCCTCGTTTGCCCGACCCGGACCACGGCAGGCGCCGTTGCGGCTCATCGGCCGCATCAGCGGGGATCCGATTGTCTACGACTTCAAGACGGTGCTGCCGATCTCGCCGCAGTTCATCGAGTGGCCAGCCGGCGGCACGTGGATGCGCGTCGAGGGCGGTCTCGTCCACGTCACCGTGCGCCCGGAGATGCCCGACTACAGCTGGTTGGCCTCGAGCGCCGCCTACGGCCGGCTGGTCGAGGTCACCGGCGTGCTTCAGTTGCCCAGCGGCGCAGCGAACCCGGGCGGGTTCGATCCGCGGCGGCACTTGCGCGCGGGGGGCGTGCACGCGCTGATGTTTCCTGAGGCGCGCGCGGGTGCCGTGCCGGTGCGGCTGCTGCCGGCCGGCGGCGAGGACCGTGCACCGTATCGCTCCGCGTGGGTGGCGTTCTCGCTCGATCTGCGCGACCGCCTCACCCGCGTCATCAAGGAGACCGTGCCGTTTCCAGCCTCCGCCTTCGTCGGCGCGGTCACGCTCGGCTTGCGCTACGGCCTACAGAACGTCCCCTGCCTGTTGCAGGCGCCCGGCCCGTTCGGCGGCTGTCCGGAGTTTGTCTCGGACGAATTCCGCGCGGCGGGCATCAGCCACGTGCTCGCGGTCTCGGGTCTGCACGTGACGATCCTCACAGTCATGTTCATCGGCCTCTTCGCCGCGATCCGGCTGCCGCGGCAGGTGTACACGCCGCTGATCCTCGCCGCGCTCGTCGTGTTCGCGATCGTGACCGGTGCCCGGCCCTCGACATTGCGCGCGGTGATCATGAATGGACTCATGCTGCTGAGCTGGGCCTACCTCCAGGCGGGTCTGCGCGCCTCGGTGCTGCTCGGCGCGCCAGTGGCCGCCGCGCTGATCCTCGCGCACAACCCACTCGTGCTCACGGATCCCTCGTTCACGCTTTCCTTCGGTGCGATCCTGTCCCTCGGATGGCTCACGCCGCCGGTGCTCGAATGGCTCGAAACACTGCGCGGACCTCGATTGGCGGCGGTGCTCGCTTGGATCGTGCCAGCGACAGTTGCGGCAATCGTGCGCTGGCCGCTGGTGACGACGCCGCAGTTCTGGCTGCCCGCCCTCGCGTTCGGCGCGGCCGTGTGGCGCGCCGGCGTGGTCCTGGAGCGGCGCGGCGTGCGCGGCCCCGCCGGGTTCGCGCTCACGCGGCTGCCCGCGCCGCTGCTGACGTTCATCGCCGCGCAGGGCGCGATCCAGCTCGGCATGATGATTCCGTTATCGGCCTATTACTTCGCGCGCTGGCCGCTCGCGGGTGCGTGGGCCAACCTGATCGCGATCCCGCTGATCGGCGTGATCGTGCAGCTGGGGGCGATCGGCGGCCTGGTGGGGCTCGCGCCTGTGATCGGCCCGTGGATCTCGCTCGTGCTCGGCGCAGCGAACTGGCTGGCGTCGACCCTGTTTCTGGTGCTCGGCCACATCGCGGCCGCGACGTGCCCGTATCCGTTCGTGCGTCGGCCGGGCGCTCTGACGCTTGCAGCCTGGTACGGACTGTGCGCGCTCGCCGCAGGGCGGCGGCCGATCCGCGCTTGGTGCGAGCGCCATATTCCTGCGCTGCGCGCGCGCCCGCGGGCGATCGGTCCGCTTCTGGCCGGCGCCGCGCTCGCGCTCGCGCTGCTGGCGGCGGCCGACCTCCGTCCCCGACCGCCCGCCGCGCCGCGGCTGACGTTCCTCTCCGTCGGCTACGGAGGGGCGACCCTCATCGAAACGCCCGGCGGCCGCCGCGTCCTCGTCGACGCCGCGCCGGCCGATCCCGACCGCCCCTGGCGCAACGAGGCCGTCCGCACCGTTTTGCCCTTCCTCTCCGCACGCGGTATTCGCCGGATCGACGCGCTCGTGCTCACCTCACCCCGGCCCGAGCGCGCCGGCGGCGCGGGCTGGCTGCTCGACCACCTGTGGGTCGGCGAAGTCTGGCGGCCGCCCGCGCTCGCGAATCTCGAACCCGCCCGCACATCGCCCGATGTGCTCGCCGCCCAGTTCGCGCTGCCGCTTGACTCACCCCTCGCCGCGCAGATGCATGCCGCGCTCATCGGCACCGCCGGCCGTTACCCGCGCCCCTCCCTCGCCCGCGCCCTCGAACCGCGCGCGGGCGGATGGCTCAACCGTTGGGCCGGCTGGACCGTCCGAACACGGACGGCGCAGCCGCGCGATGTGATCCTCCGCGAACCGACTCCCCAGGGCGAATTCCGAATCGAAATCGTCCATGCCGGCCCGCCCCGCAACGCGCCGCCGGAGTCCGCTGCGGTGGTGCTGCGCATCGTCCACGGCGATGCGGCAGCGCTGCTGACCTCCGACCTGCTCCCCGGCGATCTGCTGGGTGCGCTGGCCGCCGCCGCCGATCGCGCGCGCGCGGACCTCATCACCGCGCCGCATCACGCCGCGCCGCCGTTGGCCGCCTCCGACCGCGCCGCCGCGGAACAAGAATTGACCGCAAGCCTGCTCAGCGTGCTCGAACGAACGGGTGCGCGCACGGTTGTCGCCGAGTTTGGCCGCTCGACCGGCGTGCCCGGCGCCTCGCCCCGTCAGCGCGAAATGCTGGCCGAACTCTCGCGCCAGATCATCGCGGACCGATTGGGGCTCGACGCGTGGTTCTCCACCGAGTCCGGCGCGGTCGTCGCAGAGTCCGATGGCCGCCGGTGGGCGGTCCGCCCCGCGCTCGGCCCCGCCGCTGGCGACGACGACGCCGATACGGCCTGGGGATGGTGAGCCGAAACGGACGCATCGGCAGGGGTGACAACCACGACGGCCCGGCCTGTCCGGCGACCGGCCGATGCCGCCGGCATGGCCTCGGCGCGCCCATCCCCCCTCGTCGCGCCGTGACGCGAGAAACGGCCACTTCCGTGGTGGGGTCCTCGGCGAACCGATCGCGCGTTGGACATCGAAGCGGCTCGGGGTGACGTTCCGCATCTCCTGAACGTCGAGGTCCAATCTCGATATGCCCGAACAAGTGTTCGCGCCGCCCCGTTGGGTCCACGACGTGGGCGCGAAGGGCGGCCAGTGGTCCAACCGGCCACCGACGGCCGACGACCGCCCATGGGACCTGACGACGTCAATTCCGTGTTTCCCGACAAACTCGGTGCGGTTCTCGCCACGTTCGCGGCGCGCTCCGACGGCCGGCCGTGTGCGCGACGTCGACATCGGCAGTTTGGGCGACTCGGGCGAGGGGTATCCGTGGGCGCACATTCCCTTGCGAGGTGCTCGAGCACCGCGTCGACCTTAACCTCGGCAGATCCGCCGCTCGCCACTCGTCATCTTCGACGATGACGCCGCCAGCCTCGAATCGCCCGAGGACCGCCTGCGTGTTCACGCGACGATCCTCCGCCGGGGTGGCGGCGGACAAACCCGCGCGGATGTGCGGCGAGGCGAGCTGGAACGATCGCGCGCCGATGTAGATCGGCTACCACGGGTATGTGTGCGAATGGCTCGCCGACCACCTCAACCGCATCGTCGAAGGACTCAATCGGTGCGGCCACTGGTCCTTTTCGGGGCGGGTCGAGGCGACCGATCCCATGGCGGCTCGCCGCACCAACCCCGTCGCGGTCGTCTCGCTCCACCGCGGCGTGGCCCGCCGACCGTGCCGACGACCTGCGCCGGGGGCGTCCACAACGGTCGTCCTCTTCGACCCCATCTGCGGGCGGCCCGATGGACTGATCCAACGGTGGTTCGACACCTACGGATTCCGGCTTCCCGCCAATCGCCCGCCGGCCCGCTACGAGTTCTAGTTCCAGCTTCACGCGCCCGTGGTGGCGCGCGATGTTCGTCGTGCGTTCCACGAGCGCCGACATCGCGTCGTTGGCTTTTTCTGCGACCGGCGAACTCTCTGTGAACCCTTGAACCACGCCGTCGCTGGCTATCGAGCGCGCCGATCAGCCGCGTCTCCGTGCCGCGAATGGATCACGCGCGCCTCACGGTCGGCCCTTGCGGACTCGCCCATCTTCAAGCCCGCCCTGGCAACCGCCGCGTGGCCGCCATCGGATCAGGCAGCCACGATGCTGGCGAGAAGATGCAACACCCGCTTGTCGTGGAGCGTTTGGGGATCCGTCGTGATCAACGCCTCTGAACGTTTCAACACGGCATGATTCCATGGGGCCGAATCGTGTACTCAGGCGGCGATCGTTGCATTCTGCCGAAGCCACGCTCATCGCGCCGCGATGCGGTCACCTTCACGAAGCGTGGCACCCACGCAGGTTGCGCCGCTGGGTTCGGTGGCCGCGGCGATCGTGGGACCTTGGGTCGGTGGGATGTCGCACAGGGAAAGGCGGCGCCCTCGCCCTCGTGACCTCGTGAAAGGCTCGGTGGGGGCGACCCACGTCCCGCAGGCTCATCGGCCAGCGGCGCGAGGCACCGTACGGCCCCGCCGCGGTCCGCGATCACGGCTAACGAGCCCGCCTGTGGCGCGAGGATGACCACGTGCGAGCCGGCATCTCGGTTCGGACGGGACTCCATCCACCGCGGCGCAGCGTCGTTCCGGTCGTGAGCGACCTCATCGTCGCGCGGACCTCCAGGCACCCCGCCACGTCCGAGGCACCGCACCGCGATCACTTGACATATCATGATGTCGTGATATCATGAGACTATGATTCGCAATCGGACATGGTCCTGCGGCGGCCTGCCGGCGGAGACGCTCGAGCGGGTCGCGGATTTGCTCCGGGTGGTCGCGCACCCGGTTCGACTGAAGCTGCTCGAGCTCTTATCCGAGCGCGGCGGTGTTTCGGTGGGCGAGCTCGCGCAGGCGGTCGGCGAGGCGCCGTCGGCGACCTCGCAGCACCTGAATCATCTTCGCCGGGCCGGCGCGGTGGTGGCGGCGCGGAGGGGGCGCTCGGTCCGCTATCGGCTCGGCGACGCCCGGATTCGGAAACTCGTGCGCTGTGTTTGTTGTGCGGGGAACGAACTTGCGAAGGGAGGTCCACGATGACCACACGAGCCTGGTGGATGGTTGCGCTGCTGGCGACCTCGAGCGCGAGGTCGGAACCGCTGACGCTTGAGGCGGTCGTGCGCGCGGCGCTCGAGCGGAATCCCGATGCGGCGGCCGCGGAGGAGCGAATCGCGGCCGCGCGCGCCGCACTGCGGCAGGCGCGCTCGGCCGCGTGGCCGATGATCGGCGTGTCCGCGCAATATGCGCGCACCGATAACCCTCCGCAGGCGTTCATGATGAGCCTGAACCAGCGCGCGCTCGATATGCGCAGCCCCTCGTTCGATCCCAACAACCCCGACGACACCGCGAACACGCGCCTCTCGGTGGGGCTCAAGTGGCGGCTGCTCGACTTCGGCCGACGCGAAGCGGGCGTCGAGGCTGCGGCCGCGATGGCCCAGGCTCGTGAAGCGATGGCCGAGGCTGTTCGAAACCAGCTCGCCTACGAAGTCACGCGCGCCTGGTATGGCGCCCTGCAGGCGCGCGAGTTCGAACATGTGCAGGCGGCGCAAGTCGCCTCGCTGGAGGAGAGCCTGCGCATCGCCCGCGAGCGCGAGGCGCGCGGCGCCGCGATCCGTGGGGATGTGCTCTCGATCGAAGTGCGCCTGAGCGAGGCGCGCGAGGACCTCGTGCGCGCGCAAAACGCCGTACAGTTGGCCGTCGCGGCCCTGAACACCGCGATCGGCCGCGACCTGGCCACCCCGGACGCGCTGCCCCCGCCGGGCGCAGCGACGCCACCCGCACCGGTCGTGGACCTGCGCGACGATTGGCCGCTCGACGACCACCCGGCTGCGCGCGCAGCCGCCGCCGCGGTCGAGGCGCGCCGGTCCGCCGCCCGTCGCGCCCGCGCCGAGTACCGCCCCGTGATCAGCGCGTTCGCTTCGAGCGACTGGGATAGCGAGGACATTTCGGGGTTCGAGCAAAGCTACCTGGCGGGTGTGGTCGCGGAGCTGGATCTGTTCGACGGATTCCGGCGGCGCGGCGCCGTGGAGGAGGCGGCCGCGGAGGTCCGCGCGGCCGAAGCGGAGGCGCGCCGCACGCTCGATCAGCTCCGGCTCGACTTGCGGCAGGCCGTGATCCGCGCGCGCGAGGCGGCCGAGCGGCGGCACGTCATCGCGCAGGCGGAGGCCGCCGCGGACGAGGCGCTGCGCATCACGCGCGCGCGGTACGAGCAGGGCGCGGCGGATCTCTCCGAGCTGCTGAACGCAGAGGTCGCGCAGGCCTCGATTCGGAGCCGGCGGGTCGCGGCGCTGTACGACCATCACACTGCGCTCGCGAACGTCGAGCGTGCGCGTGGCCGGCTCGCCATCGCGTATGACGGGGCCACGTCGCCACGATAAAGGGTCGTCGGACCCGGAACCATCGGGAGGTGGATCACATGACTACGAACATCGTCTCGAAACTGACAGCGGCGCGGAAACCGCTGCTGGGCGTCGTCGGGCTTGTCGCGCTGATGGTCTGGTCGGCGGGCGGTTGCGGTGAGAAGGTCACGCCGGGCACCGTGCCCGTCGCGCCGGGTGAACCGCTGCCCACCGGCGCGGTGACGCTGCGCGTCGAGCGCGTGCGTGCGCCGGGCTGGGTCGAGGTGCCCGCGACGGTAGAATCGGAAACGAAGGCCACGCTCAGCGCGAAGATCCCCGCGCACGTACGCGAAGTGCTGGTCGGCGCCGGCGCGGTCGTGACGCAGGGCCAGGATCTGATCCGGCTCGACGATCGCGAGATCGCCGAGCAGGTCGCGGCGGCCGAAGCGCAGCTGCGGCAGGCCGAAGCGGAGGCGCGCCGCACGAAGGCACTCTTCGACTCGAAGGCCGCGACGGAGCAGCAGATGCTGGCTGCGGAGACGGCGCGCGAAGGAGCACGCGCGCAGCTCGAGCGCGCCCGCGTGATGCTTTCGTACACGCGGATCGTCGCGCCGATGGACGGCGTGGTGACGGACCGCCGTGTCGAACCGGGCGATCTCGCCTCGCCTGGCATGCCGCTGCTGGCGGTGTACGACCCCACCCGCATGCGCGTCGAGGCTGCGGTACCGATGCGGCTGGCCGAGCGCCTCACCGTCGGCGACGAGCTCGATGTGGAGTTCGCGCAGCCGGCCGTGTGCCGGCGCGGCCGAATTTCGGAGATCGTCTCGGAAATTGACCCCGCCTCGCGCACGCAGCGCGTGAAGGTGCGGCTGGCCGAGCCGGAGGGGCTCAAGCCCGGTGCGTTCGCGCGGCTGATCGTGCCGACGGAACCCGCCGAGCGCATCCGCGTGCCCGCGGCGGCGGTGGAGCAGGTCGGCCAGCTCGAATACGTGCGGGTGGTACGGGAAGGCCGCGTCGTGCGGCGGCTCGTGCGCACGGGCATCCGGCGCGACGGTCAGGTCGAGGTGCTCTCGGGTCTCGACCATGGCGATGTGATCGTTGTCCCGCGCAGGGAGGGCTGAGCGATGGCGTCGAACGGCGAACGCGGATCCGGCCTGGTCCGCAGCTTTCTGCAGGGCCACCTCTCGGCGTTGCTGATCGTGATCAGCCTCGCCGCGGGCATCGTCGCGCTGCTGGCCACCCCGCGCGAGGAGGAGCCGCAGATCGTCGTGCCCCTCGCCGACGTGCTGATCTCCTATCCCGGCGGCAGCGCGGAGGAGATCGAACGGCGCGTGGCCTCGCGTCTCGAGCGGCTGCTCTATCAGATCGACGGGGTCGAGTATGTCTACTCGGTGTCCATGCCGGGCCAGGCAGTGGTGACCGTCCGGTTTCACGTCGGCGAGGACCGCGAGGACAGCCTGATCAAGCTCTACAACAAAATCTTCCAGAACATCGACCGCACGACACCCGGTATCGCAGGCTGGGTCGTGAAGCCCATTGAGATTGACGACGTCCCCATCGTCTCGATCGCGCTGTATTCGGAGCGCTACGACACCCACGACCTCTATCGGCTTGCGGAGGAAGTCGCGGCGAACCTGCAGCACGTGCACAACAGCGCGCGGATCACGCTGCACGGCGGGGAGCCGCGCGTCGTGCGTGTGCTGCTCGATCCGGAGCGGCTCGCCGCGCACCAGCTCTCGCCGCTGGAGGTCGCCGGCGCGCTGAAGGTCTCGAACCACCACCTGCAAGCCGGATCGATCCAGCGCGCGAACCGCGAGATCCCGGTCGAGGTCGGTCCGTTTCTGCGCTCGCCCGAGGAGGTGCGCAACCTCATGGTCGGCGTGCACGCGGGCCGACCGGTGTACCTGCGCGACGTCGCGGACGTCGTGGACGGGCCGGACGAGCCCCGTGCCTACTCGCGAATCGGATTCGGTCCGGCCGACGGCGCGCATCCCGTCGGGCGCGAGTACCCCGCCGTCACCATCGCAGTGGCGAAGCGCAAAGGCAGCAACGCGGTGTGGGTCTCGCGCGACATCCAGCGCACGGTCGAGTCGCTGCGCGGCTCACTGATTCCCGAGGACGTCGGCGTGCGCGTCACCCGTGACTACGGCGCCACCGCGAACGATAAAGTCAATGACCTCGTCCGCTCGCTGGGCCAAGCGATCATCGCCGTGGTCGGCCTGATCGCGCTGGGCATGAACTGGCGCGTCGGCGCGATCGTCGCGCTCGCGGTGCCGATCACGTATTCACTGACGCTGCTGGTCAACTTGCTGGCCGGCTACACGATCAATCGTGTGACGCTCTTCGCGCTGATCCTCGCGCTCGGCTTGCTCGTGGACAACCCGATCGTGGTGGTCGACAACATCTACCGCCACCTCCAGCGGCGTCGCTTGCCGCCCGACGACGCGATCCAGACCGCCGTGGTCGAGGTGCTGCCCCCGGTGACCCTCGCGACGCTCTCGGTCATCGTCGCGTTCCTACCGATGTTCTTTATCACGGGCATGATGGGGCCCTACATGCGCCCGATGGCGCTCAACGTGCCGCTGACCATGCTCGCCTCGCTGTTGGTCGCTGCCACCGTCACGCCATGGATCTCCAAGGTGATGCTCGCCGGCCACACGCCCGTGCGGCCAGACGAGGCGGCCGTGGACCGCTCCGGCGCGACCTGGCGAGTCTATCGTCGGATCGTCGCCCCCTTCGTCGACTCGCGGCCGCGCGCCTGGGCGCTGTTGGGCGTCGTGGCGGTGCTCTTCGCCGGCTCCGTGGCGCTGGCGCTGGGCATCGTGCCGCTCAAAATGCTGCCGTTCGACAACAAGAACGAGCTGCAGGTCGTCGTGGACCTGCCCGAGGGCTCCACGCTCGAGGCGACCGACGCCGTCGCACGCGAGGTGGAACAGCTCCTGCGTACAGTGCCCGAGGTGCGAGACTTCACGACGATCGTCGGCGACGCCTCCCCGATGGATTTCAACGGACTCGTGCGCCACTACTACCTGCGCCGCGCGCCGCACTTCGCTGACGTGCGCATCAACCTGCTCCACCGGACGAAGCGCGCGGCCGACAGCCACTCGATCGCGCTCCGTTTACGGCCCGCGCTCGCCGAGATCGCGCGGCGCACCGGCGCGACGCTGCAGCTCGTTGAAGTTCCGCCCGGCCCCCCCGTGCTCGCGACGCTCGTCGCCGAGGTGTACGGCCGACCCGAGCACCGCTACGAGGACCTCATCGCCGCCGCGCGCACCGTGCGGGCGCGCATGGAACAGGAGCCGGGCGTCGTGGATGTGGACGACACCACCGAGGCCGCGCGCCCGCAGCTCGTGTTCGAGGTGGACCGCGACAAGGCCGCGCTGAACGGCGTCTCCACCGAGGCCATCGCGCAGACGCTCGCAATGGCGCTGTCCGGCGCGCCGGTCGGCGTGCTGCACGAGCCGACTGAGCAGAACGAATGGCCGGTTGTGCTCCGGCTGCCCCGCGAACTGCGCACCGATCCCGCGCGGCTCGCCTCGGTGCCGGTGAAGGGCGGCCTGGGGCAACTCGTCCACATCGGTGAGCTCGGCCACTTCCGTGAGACGCTCGCACCGCCCGCGATCTACCACAAGAACCAGGAGCGCGTCGTCTACGTCACCGCCGAGGTCGCCGGCCGCGGCCCCGCCTACGCAGTGCTCGCGCTCCAGCGGCATATGCGGCTCAACCCCTTGCCCGACGGCATCAACGTCGTCTGGCGCGGCGAGGGCGAGTGGAAGATCACGCTCGACGTGTTTCGCGACCTCGGCATTGCGTTCGCGGCCGCGCTGGTGGCCATCTATGTGCTGTTGGTCTACGAGACCCGCTCCTACTCGATGCCGCTCGTCGTAATGCTCGCGATTCCGATGACGCTGATCGGCATCATGCCCGGCTTCACGCTGCTCAACGCCCTCGTCGCGCGGCCGGTCGGCGGGTTCGACAACCCCGTCTTCTTCACGGCCACTGCGATGATCGGCATGATCGCACTCGGCGGCATCGTGATCCGCAATGGCGTGCTGCTGATCGATTTCATCCGCAGCGCGGTCGCGCGCGGCTCACCGCTGCGCGAGGCGATTCTCGACTCCGGTGCGGTGCGCATGCGACCGATCGGCCTCACGGCCGGCACGACGCTGCTCGGCGCCTGGCCGATTACATTCGATCCCATTTTCAGTGGGTTGGCGTGGGCGCTTCTGTTCGGCCTGCTGGTGTCCACGCTCTTCACGTTGGTCGTGATCCCAGTCGCGTACGCGCTGGTCCGCGGCCATGAGAATTCACCCGAACAGGAGACACAGCGATGAAAATGCTCGTCCTGATTGGACCGGAAGGCCGCGAGGAAGATCTGCGCCGCCTCATCGCGAGCCACGAAATTCACGCCTATTCGGAGTTCCGCGGCGTGATCGGGGAGGGCGCCACCGGCCGCCGGCTGGGCACGCCGATCTTCCCCGGCAAATCCGTGATGATCTTCACGGTCGTCGAGGACCCGAAGCTCTCTGAACTGCGGGCGGCGGTCGAGGCCTTCCGCGCGAGACTCTATCCCGGCGAGGGCGTACGCGCCTTCGTGCTGCCGATCGAGGAGATGCTCTGATGAACACGGCGATGCGAGTGGCGATCGGCGCGGCGGTGGGGGCGGCGCTCGGCTGGGGCATCTACCGCTTCATCGGCTGCCGCACCGGCACCTGTCCGCTGACCTCGAACCCATGGACGGCCATGATCATGTGGGCGTTGCTCGGCGCCCTGATGGCCGCGCCGCCCCGTTGACGCCGCCCCGGAGGATCATCACATGAGATGGTGGATCGCGTTCATCGCCGGCGCACTCACCGCGCTGGCGGTCGTGGGGGTGCTCATGCCACGCGCCATGCTGCGCGAAGACCGAAGCCCGCTCGCGCTCGAGGCGGCGGTCTCCGCAATCACGAACGAGGCCACGCGCGCCGGCTGGGTGGTCTCGTCCGTCCTGCCGCTCGATGCAACCGTGCGGCGCCACGGCGGCGACGCCGGCCGCCCCGTGCGCGTGATCAAGCTCTGCCGCGCCGACCATGCCGGCGCGGTGCTGCGCGACGACCGCGCGCGCGTCGCCGCCACCCTCATGCCCTGCTCGATCGCCGTCTATGAAACCGCCGATGGCGTCCGGATCGGCTCGATGAACGCCGGACTGATCGGCCGGCTCTTCGGCGGCACCATCGCGCGTGTGATGAGCGGGCCGGTGTCCCGGGACCAGGCCCGGATCGTCGGCGCCGCGCTCCGACCACCGGCGACGAAGGAGGTTCGACCATGACCGTGGAACGTGCCATCCGAGTGCTCGCCGGCACCCTGGTGCTGTTAAGCATCGTGTTGAGCCGTTGGGCGGGTGAAGCCTGGCTGCTGCTGGCCGTGTTCGTTGGTGCGAACCTGATTCAGTCGGCGGTTACGGGGTTCTGCCCCGCCGAAACGCTGCTGCGCCGGACAGGCCGGTTCGCGGAAACGCCGCCGCGCGAAACGGCTTGGCCCATTCAACAATCTGTTGGAACATCAAACGGAAAGGAAGAATGACGATGAGCGCTGGATTGCTGGAACTCACATCTCAGAACTTCGACGAGACCGTCGGCACCGGCGTGACGCTGGTGGACTTCTGGGCGCCCTGGTGCGGCCCCTGCCGCATGCAGACGCCGATCCTCGAGCGCCTGGCGCCGGCCGTCGCGCCGGCCAAGATCGCGAAGGTCAATGTGGATGAGGAGCCGGACCTCGCGGTCCGATTCAACGTGCGCAGTATCCCCACACTGATCCTCTTCAAGGACGGTCGGGTGGTGCAGCAGATGATCGGGGTCCAGAGCGAGGCGAAGCTGCAGCAGGTGCTGCAAAACGCCTGAGGCGCCGATGCCGCTCTACGAGTACACCTGCCGCACATGTGGCGCGGAGGTCGAACTGCTGGTTCGTGAGTCCGACGCGCGGCCGCGTTGCCCGACTTGCGGCTCGTTGGCGCTGAAGCGGAAGTTCTCGACGTTTTCGTCGCGTGTCCGAAGCGCGACGACCTCGTCAGCCTGCGCCAGCGGCGCCTGCTCGCTCGCCGGCTCGTCCTGTTCGACGGGCGGCTGCGCGAGCGGCGCCTGTCCGCTCGGCTAGGCCCACACGTTCGATGTCTGGCGCTGAACGGCCGGGGTGGGGCCGCGCGATCCATTACCGTTTGCGGCGGTGTGTCCATGGCTGGGACGGCCGTGCGGTGGGTGCGTCCAACGCTTGGACAGCACGGATGCCGGCCGATGCCCGGGCATCGCAAGCCCGGCGATGCGTGCGATTCCGTGTTCGGCCGCGGTCATCCTTCGTCGTCTCGCGCGCGCGCGACGGCCGGCACCACGCCGCCCACGACGGGGTCGGCTCTGCCGCCGCACCGTTGGATCGCAGCTTTGGGAGGGCGGCGCCCAACGGAGCGCGGCACCTCCCGAGCTTTACTTACGGCGAGCGAACGTCCGGACCGATGCAAGGTCACGGCCGCAGTCACTGGTTCGACGAGGCAAGATATGCAGCCGCATCAGCGATGCGCGAGGGCGAACCGGTCGCGGCCAGCCAGGTCCCGCAGGATCCGGATCTCGTGGAAATCGGCTTCGTTGAGCAGAGTCCGCACATAGGGTGCCTGCGTTTCGCCGATCTCTAGGCAGAGCCAGCCGTTCGGCCGCAGCGCACGCGCGGCCGCCGGGATCAGCCGCCGGATCACCGCCAGGCCGTCCGGCCCGCCGTCGAGCGCAATCCGCGGCTCGAATTCGCGCACCGTCCGCTCGAGTGTCGTCATTTCGCCCGCGGCGACGTACGGCGGATTGGACACGATCACATCGGCCACCCCAGCGTCGGCCGGTCCCATCAGATCGGCCACCCGCCATCGAATGCGTTCGGCGACGCCGTGATGCTCCGCGTTCGAACGGGCGACCTCGATCGCGGCCGCGGTGAGGTCCGTGGCGGTCACGCGGACCCTGGGCCGTTCGACCGCGATCGTAATCGCCAACACGCCGCTGCCGGTACCGACATCCCACACGTCGAGGTCAGCCGGCCTGGGCAGCACGGTGCGAAGCACGAGATCGGCGAGCTCCTCGGTTTCCGGCCGTGGAATCAGCACGCGGCGGTCAACGGTAAATCGCCGCCCGAGGAATTCAGTCCAACCGATGGCGTAGGCCAGCGGTTCCCCCGCCCGCAGCCGGCCGGCGATGCGTTCCAGTTCGGCGAGGTGGGCCGCCGAGGGCGAGGGCGCGAGCCCGGCGCAGAGCGCGGCGCGGCCAATCCCGAGCACCGTGGCCACGGTCCATTCGGCGAGAGCCTGGGCCTCGGTGCGTCCAGCCGCCCGCAAGCGCCGGGCGAGATCGCGCGCGAGCGCGCGCGCATCCGGTGTCGCCGTCGTCGTCATGACTCCACGAGATTGGCCAGCGCCTGCTGCACGCGCGCATCGTGATCGCGCCGCCGCAGTTCGCCGATCAGCTCGTCGAGGTCGCCGTCGAGAATCTCCGGCAGCCGATGGCTCGTGTAGTTGATGCGGTGGTCAGTCACGCGGCTCTGCGGAAAGTTGTAGGTGCGAATGCGCTCGCTGCGATCACCAGTACCGATCTGTGAGCGGCGCTGGTCCGAGCGGCGGGCGGCGTCCTCCCGGATGCGTAGATCCAGCAAGCGGGCCCGCAGCACGCGCAAGGCCTTCTCCTTGTTCCGGGCCTGCGATCGCTCGTCCTGACACTGCACGACGATGCCGGTGGGCAAGTGGGTGAGGCGCACCGCGGATTCGGTCTTGTTGACCTTCTGGCCGCCCGCGCCCGAGGCCCGGAAGAGATCCATCCGGATCTCGTCGGCCGGAATCTCGATCTCGTCGATCTCCTCGGCCTCCGGCAACACGGCGACGGTGGCCGTGGAGGTGTGGATGCGGCCCTGCTGTTCGGTGACCGGCACACGTTGCACGCGATGGGTGCCGCTTTCGAAGCGGAGGTAGCCGTGGACATCGGCGCCTTCGATCGAAACGATGATTTCCTTGTAGCCCCCAATGTCCGATACGCTTGCATCAATCACACCGACGCGCCAGCCCCGGCGGTCCGCGTAGCGGGAGTACATGCGGAAGAGATCGGCCGCGAAGAGGGCGGCCTCCTCGCCGCCGGTCCCGGCGCGGATTTCCATGATCACGTTGCGCGCGTCGGACTCAGGTGGAGGTGCCATGGCCTCCACGATTTCGCGGTCGAGGTCGGCGAGCGCCGCGGCAATACGGTCAAGGTCAGCGGCTGCCAGCTCGCGCAGCTCGGGGTCGCCCGAGGGGTCGTCGGCCAGCCCCCGCGCCTCTTCCTGTTCGCGCCGGAGTGCCGCCCGCCGGTCGGCCAGCTCTACGATGCGCTGTAGGCGGCCATGATCGGCCACAAGCCGGCGGTAGAGGGCACCCTGCGCGACCACGCCGGGTTTCGCAAGTTCGGCAGCCAGTTCGTCGCGCTGGCGGCGCAGCGTCTCGAGATGGCGTTCGGGAATCATCGCGGAAAACGCGCCGGGGCCGGCGGAGCGGTTGGCGCCCTCCGTCCGGCCCCGGATCACTCCCCGTCGCTACGTGGTCTTCGCTGCGCCGTAACGCTTGCGGAATCGGTCCACGCGGCCCTCGGTGTCAATGAGCTTTGCCTGCCCCGAGAAGAACGGGTGGCAGCGCGAGCACGTGTTGACGTGCATCTCGCGAACGGTGGACCGCGTCTCGACCCGGTTGCCGCACGCGCAGGTGATCGTCGCGGGCCCGTAGTCCGGATGGATATCTTTTTTCATGGTGTCGTGTCACACAGCCGGCCTTTCACCGCCGACCAAACGCGAAATGATACGGAACAGTTTATGTTTCTGCAATCTGCGTTCGCCGGCGCACGGAGTCACCGCGAATCGCCTGTGCGAACCACGATCTAGTTGAGAACCCGAGCCGATCCATCGAGCGGACGTACCCATCTGCATCGGGCGGCCGCAGCTAGGGACGATGGAGGGGGCGCAGGGCGCCGGGGGCGGGTGCCTCGATGTGATGACGCCATCCGGCGGCAACGTGAGCCGCGCGATGACCGCACCGTCGCCGTCACGCCTCCAGCGCAGCTCGATGTCGCCGTCGGGCGTCGGCATCGTGCCCTCGCACCACTCAAGCGGCACGTCGGGAATTCGAATCACGATCTCGCGCCGCGGGTGGCGGGCCTCGCGCAGACCGAGCACGTCGCGATAGAGCAGCCGGACGCCGCCGTGCGACGCGAAGCCGTGGTGGCAACTGGCCTGTGGGCCGTCATGCTCCCCGAGCGTGCCGCTGAGTTCGGCCCTGCGCAGGTGATACGGCACAGATTCCTCGTACACCTGCCGCGCCATCCCTTCGCGGGAGAGAAGCTCGAACCTCATCACGTGGCCGATGAGCTGGTTCGAGGGGTGGAATCTCTGCCCACCGGTCGGTGCCGTTGCGCTTCGGTCCGAAATCCCGCACCAGTCGCGTCCACAGATCGCCGTGCGTGGCGGGCGGGGCGACGCCGAAGAGAAATGCGTCGTACTGGCACGTCTCCGTGCGGTGGCGGGTGACCGCGAGCGTACCGTCCGGCCGACGGACCGCATTGTCCAGAAAGAATTCGCCATCCCACGCCAGCCACCGGAGCGTTGCGCGCACCGCGGCCGCCTCGCGCGCGAGGTCAGCCCGGCCGTAGAGCTGCGCGACAGCGTCGAGCATTTCCGCGTACAGCATGTTCGAAGGGTGGTGGACGTCCTGCACAAACGTATTCGCGGCAGACCATTCCACGAACGCCCAACTCGGCAGTTTCTCCCGCAGACCGTCGGAATTGCGAAGCCGGTGGACGAACTCGACCAGCTGGAGCACGCGCGGGTGGAGCTGTTCCACCCGCTCACGGTCGCCGCTGCGGTCCTGATACTCGCGAAGCTCAAGCACGAACCACATTGCCCAGTTCGGGATGAACTGGCCGTTGTCGTGGTCGGAGGGATCCCACTTGGGCAGCATTGCCTCCGGCAGGTGCGGGAACGCCTCGGGCAGCGCGACGTCCTCGAGGACCGCGCGCTCGATCCGCGCGTGGCCCCGCAGATCGATGACCGAGCGCGAGGTGAAGAAGCGATCGCACAGCCATCCCGCGCGCTCCCGCGACGGGCAATCCATGAAGATAGCCACCGCGTGCTGTCGAAAGGTCTGCCGGCCGGCCTCGAACACCCGTTCGATCACGGGATCGGAGGCGCGCAGGCGTGCGCGGCCGATGCCGGAGGTCGCCAGTTCACGCCGGCGGACATCGAGCAGCTCGATGTCGCTCTCGAGCGCCGCCGCCTGCAGCGCGCGCAGCGTGTCGGGCTCGATGGTTTCGAATTCGTGTTCGCTGGGGTCGAGCCGCAGGTCCACCAGGCTCGCGCAGTGGAGTCGTTTTCAAGCCACGGACCCACGCGCGGGCACGAGTTCATCGAACGAAAGCATGCGCCGCGCCGGCGCGGCACACTGGACGCGCGCAGCGATGAAGCCCGTGCGGTTGGTGCCGAAGTCGACGACACGGTCGGCCAGATGCGAACGCGACGCGGGCACCGCCGGGCCGGCGCCGGGCGACCCGTCCGCGTCCGCGTAGTTCTGGTACTCGACCGGTGGACAGGTCTCGAGTTCGGCCTCGAGGAACCCCCGGAACTGCGGCCCGATGATCGTGAGCGAGCGATCTTTCCACGGATCGGCGACCGGGTGCGACTCGAGCGTTCCCGTGCTGACGAGGCGAACCGGACGGGCGATGTCGCACTCGGGCAGCGGCACGCCGCGCGGCCGCCGCCGGCCCCCAGCTTGCCGGGCGAGCTGTGCCGGAGTCCATGGGGCGGTCGGATCGCGGCGCCATCAGTCTCCGCCCGTCGTAAGCCGCCAGACCTCCATGAACGCGCGCTGGTAGCTATAGCGTGGCACCCGCTGCAAGCGCGCGCCGAGGCGCATGGCCTCGAAGGTGTCCGCGTCCCCGTCGGTGCGCGTCGCGGCGATCGCCCCGTCGCCCACGATACTCTCCGCCTGCAGAAACGGCGGCTGGTCGAGATCGGCGAAACTGTTCACGTTGTAGCCGGCGACCTCGATGGCCACGACATTGATGCCGGGTGCAGCAGGGCGCCGATCGGCCACTCATCCACTCGGAACCAGCCGTGGGCCGCGCGCGTGGGGCCGTGGCCGGCGAATTCCCCGTTCACGACCACGCGGTAAAGGGGGGAGCCGGTGGCGCGCAGACGCCCGTTTCCGGCCGGTGGCGGAGTGATCCGAGCGCGGAACCCGACCAGCACGTTCATGTCGCGTTCGAGATTGACCGGCCACACCGGATCGGCCCGCTGGAATCCTGCCGGCTCAGCCTTTCCGGTCCCATAGACGACCCCCAAGGCCACCGCTGCACACCATAGCGGGCGAACAATCTTCATCGAGCCTCCCTCACCGCCTCTGATCCAGGCGGCCAACCGAAGTTGACGATCGGGCGCACCCGCCGGTCTCACACGAGGTCCGACGCGCCGCGTGCCCATGGGCGGGCTCGCATCGGCCTCGGGAGAACAACGTCCATCCGACTGCGCCGTCTTCGATGATCTATGACCCACTCCAAGAGCAAATGTTTCGATGCGACCTGCGACCTCGGCCGAGTTACGGAGGAGTTCGTGAGCGGGAAATGGATAGAGCGATCATGGGGCGGCCGTGGCCGGAGGACGTCGTTCGGATTCGAGCCGGTAGAGATGCTCGCCGGCGTGGGGCACCAGCAGCACGCCTTCGTCCTCGCGGCCCGCGAAGTCCTCGGGACGAATCGAGGCCGGATCGCGCCACCCCAGCCCCACCCGCCGGCAGCGTGCCTCGGGAATGCCCGTCGCGAGCGTAACGCGGATGCGTGGCCGCTCGACGCCGCCCTCGAACGTCCCCTCACCGCGCAGGTGCGTCGAGTGGGCGAGCACACCCCAGGGGTAATGTGAAAAGCGATCCCACTGCTTCAAGAAGTAGTCGCGCACGTGATAGCCGATCTCGTCGAGAATGCGGCCGTGCGTGTAGGAGACCTCGGTGATGTGCGGCGCGTAAATGATCAATTCGCCACCGTCCGCGACCACCGGCTCGAGTTTGTACATGCCTTTTGCGCCGGTCCAGAGGTCGTCATACATCTCGGGCATCACCGAGAGCACCGTGTGGAACGGGTGCGGCATCCACCGGATGTGCAGCTGCGCGGAGAGATCGGCCGCCGCCGACCACGCCGCGCGGCTCTCGCCAACCCACACACCCGCCAGACCGTCGCCCTGTACGACCATGCACATCGCGATGCGGGGCGTCGGAATCAGCGCGGCGGCGCGCTCGATCGCCTCGCGCACGGGCGTCGCCTTGGTGCCGATGATGCGCCGGCACGTGATCAGCGCGCCGAGCCAGTGTGTGAAGTTGATGACCTCCGGCCCACCGATGCCGGGGAAAAAGTATTTGCTGCCGCCCGAAAACCCCACGACCTCATGAGGAAACACCGGCCCGCAGATGAGGACGTGGTCGCATTCGACCGCCATCCGATTCACGCGCACCGGCACCTCGAGCCGCAGCCGTCCCTCGCTGATGCGTTGGATCTCGTCTGCCTCAAGCCGCCCGACCTCGGCGAACGTCGCCGGGTTCTCCCACATGTGGTTGTGAATCTCGACGTTCGGCCAGCGATGCGCGCGCTCGTCGGCCGTGACGCCCACGAGCCGCTCGATTGCCGGCTCGGGCATGGGTCCGTGGGTGCCCAGCGCGATCAGATAGCGCACTTGGCGCGCGCGCGGCGCGATCCGCTCGTTCAGCAGGCGGAACATCATCGGCATCGGCGCCGTGCGCGTGCCGTCGGGAATCAGCACCGTCACACGTGCGCCGTTGAGCGGCAGCGACGCCAGACCGCGGTCGAGCACCGCCGCAATCTCCGCCTCGGTCAACAGCCGGTCCGTGCGGCCCACGCCAACCAGGGATGAACACGCCTCGCTCATACTCCACTATACGCCGAGAATCCCCCGTCCACCGGCACGACGACGCCCGTGACAAACTCCGAAGCGGGCGAGACCAGCCATAGCAACGTCCCGAGCAGATCCTCCGGTACGCCGAACCGACCCATCGGGGTGTGGTCCACGATCGTGCGGCCGCGTGCGGTCAGCTCGCCGGTCGCCTCGTCGCGCAACAGGAACCGATTCTGCTTCGTCTCGAAAAAACCCGGCGCGATCGCATTCACGCGGATCGCGGGCGAGTAGTTTTTCGCCATGTGGACGGCCAGCCACTGCGTGAAGTTGTTGATCGCAGCCTTCGCCGCCGAGTAACCGACGATCCGCGTCAGCGGCCGAAACGAGTTCATCGAGGAGATGTTCAGGATCACGCCCGACTTCTTCCGCGCCATCAGCCGACCAAACACCTGCGAGGGCAGAATCGTGCCCATCAGGTTCAGGTCGATCACAAACCGCAGCGCGTCGAGCGGCAGGTCGAAAAACTCGAGCTCGGGGGAGGTGCTGGCTTCCTTCCGATTTCCGCCCGCGCCGTTCACGAGGATGTCGCACCGGCCATACGACTCCTCAACGCAGCCGAGCGCGTCGAGCAAGCTCGCGCGATCGAGCACGTCCGCAATGATCGGTTCGGCTCGGCCTCCGCTGCCCCGGATGCTTTCGACGATGGCTTGGGCCGCGTCGACCACGCGGTCCATCACCACCACGGTCGCGCCGCGGCGTGCCAGCTCTATAGCCATGCGGCCAATCAATACGCCGCCGGCGCCGGTCAGCACCGCCACCTTGCCCTCAACGGAAAACAGCGGATCCGAACTCATGGCGACCTCCAAAGCCGTTATTGAACGACGAGTGTGAGGAGCCAGTCAACCGTTCGCGGCGGCCGGATCGGGCAGCCGGTAGGCGCGGCGCGCAAGGCCCACGGCCATCTCGACGGCCATCTCCGCGGCGTCCTCCTCGGCGATGAGCCCACGCACCACGCGGTCGGCGAGCCAGTTACACGAAGCCCGGCGCCAGACATCGTGGCGCGCGGGAATCGAGGGAAACGCGCGTGTGTCGTCGTTGAAGCCCGCGGTGTTGTACAGGCCGGCCGTCTCGAGCACCTGGTCGAAATACCGTCGCATGCCGTTGTAGCTGTCGTGGAACCACCAGGGCGGACCGAGCCGCAGCGCCGGGTAGTGGCCGGCCAGCGGCGCGAGCTCGCGCGCGTAGGTCGTCTCGTCCATCGTGAACAGGATGATCGTGAGGCGGGGCTCGCGGCCGACCTCGTCGAGCAACGGTTTGAGGCCCCGGACGAAATCGCAGGGCAGCGGGATGTCGGCCCCCTTGTCCGGGCCGAACTCCGCGAACAGCGCAGGGTTGTGGTTTCGGAACACGCCGGCGTGGATCTGCATCACGAGGCCGTCCTCGAGGCTCATCCGGGCCATCTCGATGAGCATGTGCCCAGTGAACCGGCGCGCGTCATCGTTCTCGACACGGCCGCGCAGGGCGCGATCGAAGATCGACGCGGCCTCCTCCGGCGTCAGCCGCTCGGTGTACGACTCGGTGACGCCGTGGTCGGTCGCCGTGGCGCCCATTCGCCGGAAGAACGCGCGGCGATCGCGCAGCGCATCCAAAAACTCGCGGTAGGTTGAAATATCGCGGCCGACGGCTGCCGCGAGAGCCTGAATCTGAGAGAGCCAGTCGGCCGTGAGTAGGTTCGTGACCGCGTCGGGGCGGAACGTCGGCCGAACCTGGCCGCCCCAGCCCGAGGCCCGGATCGCCTGGTGCGCGGCGAGCGGGTCGCTGGCGGCGTCGGTCGTGCAGAGCACCTCGATATTGAACCGCTCGAACAGCGCGCGGGGGCGAAACTCCGGCCGGTGCAACGCATCGTCAATCTGGTCGTAGATCGCCTGCGCAGTGCGGCTGTTCAGCGGCTGTCGCACGCCAAAAACCTCGATGAGCTCATGCTGAAGCCAGAGCCCTGACGGCGTACCTCGGAACAGGTGAAAAGAGTCCGCAAACCGCTGCCAAATGCGCCGATGATCGGTCTCCACCGGGCCGCCATCGCGGCGCGGCACGCCCAGGTCCTCCAGCGGCACCCCTTGCGAATACAACATCCGGAACACGTAATGGTCCGGAATAATCAACAGATCCGCTGGAGACCCGAACCGAGCGTTCGGATCCGCGAAGAGACGGGGATCCACATGCCCGTGAGGACTAACGATCGGCAGCCGCGCCACACGCTCATAGAACGCCCGCGCCAGGGCGCGCTGCGCGGGATCGGGATCGAACAGCCGGTCGGGGGACAGCGTCCAGCTTGCGGAAATTTCAGCCATGGCGGTGGTCTCCTGCGTGTGCCCGCGCGGCGGACATCCGCACGCTGATGCTCGCCATCGCGCCGGAGTCTGTCAAGGAACGATCCCGATTCAACCGCCGAGTGTCCTGTGCACAGACACGCGCGAAGGGCGGCCATGGAACATCCCGCCGCTCTAGTTCTGGCACTCTGTGCCGTGGAGCGCCGACGACCACTGTCGCATCGAGGGTTCCCCACTGAATCGCATGCGATCCGCTCTTCCCTTCCGGCCGCAACGGTCTCGAATCCATGCGAGGGGAGCCGTTTCTTTCGGCCAAAGACGTTGAGGCGGATGAAGCCGTAATGCACGACCGCCACCTGCGCGACCTCGCCCGGCGAGCGCGCCACCCTCAACCGCAAGAACAAGTCTCCCGACCTATGGTCCGTGCCCTACCACCCTCCGCGCGCGATGTCATGGTTGTGCGCTCCGTCTGCGGACGGTCGGCTCCCGGCTGCGGCGCGGCAGGTCTGAATCGCGCCGGCGCCGGCCGCGGCGGGGGCCCGCCCTCGCTCCGG
The DNA here is from genome assembly GCA_938010045.1 of uncultured bacterium. Lineage (GTDB taxonomy): Bacteria > Verrucomicrobiota > Kiritimatiellia > PWTM01 > PWTM01 > CAACVY01. Next base: position 10,838 of record CALLFZ010000036.1, on the reverse strand, counting down.
CACTGCGCGATCCGGGACCGCGCTGAACGCTGGCAACTCGACCTGACTTGGCAACCAAGAACGACCGGAACGACAGCCGTCCCTACTCCCCCTTCCCGCAAAGGCCGTGATTCGACGTTTTGCCCGAAGGGCTCGATCGGCTCAGCTGCTGGCGCCGCGGCTTGCGGAGCACGGCCGGGGCCGTATGATGTATGTGATTCGCGCCCGCTTCCATCGGGCGCGGCAGGGGAGGTTGTCGCATGAAACACTTTGCACTCTCGATCGTGGCGGCGGGCGCGGCGGCCCTGTCATCATTCGCGGCCCTGTATGGCGATCCGCCGGATGATCGGCATGCGTGGGCGGTGCACGACATGAACCGGCCCCGGCCGCCCGTCGTCACGCCCGGCGCGGCGCCCGGGCAGCCGCCGTCCGATGCCATCATCCTGTTCGACGGCTCCAGCCTCGACGAGTGGGTGTCCGATAAGGACGGCTCGCCCTGCCCTTGGCGGATCGTGGATGGCGCGATGGAAGTGGTCAAGGGCAAGGGCTACATCCGCACGAAACGTGCGTTCGGCGATTGTCAGTTGCACATCGAGTGGCGCACGCCCACGGTCATCGAGGGCACGGGTCAGGGCCGCGGCAACAGCGGCGTGTTCCTGATGGGCACCTACGAGCTGCAGGTGCTGGACAGTTATGAGAATGACACCTACGCCGACGGCCAGGCCGGCTCGATCTATGCGGAGAACCCACCGCTGGTCAATGCCAGCCGCAAACCCGGCGAGTGGCAGTCGTACGACATCGTGTTTCACCAACCCAAATGGGAGGGCGACCGGCTGGTGCGGCCTGGCTCAATCACGGTCTTTCACAACGGCGTGCTCGTGCAGGACCACTGGCTGTTTGAGGGCACGTCGACGCACCGTCGCCGAACGCAGCCGAAACAGCACGAGCCGAAACTGCCGTTGAAGCTGCAGGACCACGGCAATCCGGTGCAGTTCCGCAACATCTGGATTCGCGAGATTCCGGACTACGAGGGCGACTACACGACCGGTCCCTACCGGCGGCCCGAGGCGATCCGCGCGAAGCGAGCCGAGATTGCGGCCCAGATTCGGGCGGACGCGGACAAGATGCTGACGGCCGGCAACACGGTGGAGGGCATGCGGCGTCTGTGGGAATCGTTGATCTACGAGGTCCAGACGTCGACGCTTCAGCGATGCGTGGACATGGCGACATCCTACGCGCGCGAGGTGGCCGCGCTTCCTGCATCCGAGGCCGAGAAGCGGAAGGGCCAGATTCTCGGCGTGATGGGTGACCTCGAGTACCTGGTGCGCTTTGAGATCGCACCCGCGATGAAGGCGCCGCACGACGAGATTCGCCGTAAGGCCGACGAGCTGGGCTGGTTGAAAAAGAAGTAAAAGGGGTTGACAGCCGGCCGACTTTGCTTATGATGTTGTAACGTTGACGGAACAGACTGCGGGGTGGAGCAGCCCGGTAGCTCGTCAGGCTCATAACCTGAAGGTCGCTGGTTCAAATCCAGCCCCCGCTACCAGTTTGTAGGTGAAACACCCTCGATGTTCAGAAAAGTCGGGGGTTTTCTCTTTTTTCGCCGCTGTTCGATGCTTCCGCGGGAACCATGGCGAACTCGGGAAACACAACGCACACAGAACCGCACGCACAGCCCACACGGCCCCAGCCTGAAGGACGACCAGTCGGCCGACGAATGTGCTCCTGTGTGTGCTTGTGTCTGCCTCGGCCGCGTGTTCTGGCGGGCAGCAGCGGCAGTCGAGGTGGTGCGCACCGCGGGCAGGCGTAGCTATGCCCAGCGTCCAACTCGGCCCCTCGCCAAAGTGCCGCTTCCGGCTTCCCGGTCAATGTGTCACAGCGGAGGAGCGGCGCGGGGTGCCGCTGTGTTGGTGGCCGGCGGAGCGGAGGGAGGGCGGTCCGACTCCAGCAGCATGCGCAGCATCTCGGCATCGGAGTAGGCGACGCTCTCGCGCGACCCGTCACCAAAACGGACAATTACCCAGCCGCGGTCGGGCAACACGTACAAGCGCTGCTTTCCAAGACCGGCGGCCATCCATACGGTGACCGGCCGCCCGACCGCGTCGGTGATCGGAGAGACGGCCGCCTCGACCAGACGCCGTCGGACCCGGCCCACGCCCGTGTCGGCCGCCACGTCGGGTTCGCCAGCGGTCGGAAGCCACCACGTGAGCCCGTAGAGCGGATTCGGGGCGCTGGGTTTAAAGCACTCTTCCAGCAACTCCGGGTTCAGCCACGGCTCGAGACTGCCGTCCTCGCGCCGGATCGCGCCGCGGTCCGCGACGAACTGCCCGAACTTCGCCCACTCGCGCGCGGTCAGCATCATGCCACCCGCGAAGTCCGGATTCCCGGCACGATCGCGCGCGATCCGTGCATTCGGAATCCCGATCGGTTCAAGCAGGCGGCGGTGCAAATACTGGAGGACGTTCCGTTCGGGGCGCTCTGACGCCTCGAGACGCCGTTGCAGTAAGAGGGCAACCACATAAAAGTGGCTCGGGCCGTATTCAAAGGCTGTGCCCGGTTCGTGCGCGAGCGGAAGACTCAGCGCGGCGAGCCCCTTGTTCGCGGGCTCGACCGTGTTGGTCGTCAGACCGAGCCGCGAGGCCCGGTTGCTCGCGGCCCAGCCGAGCAGGCGGGAGCCGGTCCGGGGCCCGCTCAGTTCGCGGTCCCCGCCGGGCAGCCCCGAATTCAATTGCAGCAAATGGCGCAGCGTGATCTTTGATTTCTGAGGATCTTCGCGCCATTCGGTCAGCACATTCGCGGCCGGCTCGTCGAGCTTCACGAGGCCGTCCTGCACCGCCAGCATCGCCAATACCCCGGCGAATGATTTTGTGCCGGAGGCGAGCGGATGGGGACGGGCGGCGCTCCAGCCTCCGTCGTATCGTTCGTAGATCACGCGGCCGCCGACCTGCACCAGGAATGCCCGGCCGCCGTGAGCGGCGGAATATTCGGCGGCGCGAGCGAGCGCGTTGGACGCTGGCCCGGGCGGGAGCGCGTTCGTGACGAGCCCGTCAGCGGTGACGCCGCCCGCGCCCTGCGCACACACCAGCAACAACGGGATCATCTTCACTGCCGTTCCTCCGCGCGGACCATCTCTTGGCCGTCATTTACGCCAACGGACGATCGCGGTGTTTTATTGCAACGGCATGCAGAAGGCCGGCTTCGCGCCACCGTACGGCAACAGCCGCGGCCGCTCTCAGCTCGGACGGTCCGCGAGGCTTCGGTTTCCACCTCCGTTCCCATCGTTCAACCTCTGTGCGGGAGCGGTCAGTCGGTTGCGGATACCCCTTACGAGGTGCAACGCGCGGCTGCTCCGGCAGGGCCATGATCGGCGTGGCCTCTGACAACCATTCCGCAGGCGAGGGTTGGACAGCGAGGTCGGTCCTCATCAGCCCCTCGCGCGGTCCGTCGCCGCCTTCCGTGTTCTATGGTTCGTCGGACCCCTTGAACGCGAACCATCGGATGCCCGCTCGCGTAGGAGGGCGGCGAAGGGATGTAGAAAGAACTGTGGCTCGGCCAGACCCGGCACTGCGGCGGGGTGGGCGGGTCCGGCGGTCGGCCGGCCCGTCTCGCCCATCCGGACCGATGTGTGCACATGTCGGCGGACCACATCGCTCCAGAGATGGGTGAGATATGCGACCGCCTGGGATGCCGGCACGCCCTCCCCGTAACGAGTGGCAAGTACATCAGCCGCCCCTCCACGACAGCCGCCAGATTCGGTCCGTCCTCGCCGGTCCCGATGGGCCATGGCTCGATGATCGCCACGGGCAGTGCGGTGGCGACGCGCACGTGATGCACGAACCAGCTCAGCACCCCGAGGGGCCGGCGATGGAACCGCAGACCTCGTTGATGATGAGCCGGCCCAGGCGGTCGGCGAACCCGCCTGACCGATCGTGAGGAGTCGCTGAACCTCCCCGGGTGCGCCCTGCCGGATCCCTGTCGAGCCGCGCGCTGGCTCAACCATCGAGGCCGACTGTTGCGCACAGGCGCAAGGTCTCGCGAAGCGTCTCCTCAACACCAGAAGGTTCGGATCATGCTGAAGAGCCGTTTCCGCGTCCTCAGATGAACGGCTAGTTTGCTCGTGTTGCCATAGGCCCCGACCGGCGCCTGCTTTGTGCGGAACCGGCCGTAGATGCCGCCGTTGGGCGGGCAGGGCGGTTGAGCGAGCAAGTTGGGAATTGAACCTGGCCGCCGGGCCATCACTGCGATCCACATCATCCGCCTCGCTGACGCGCGTCTCTACGCGGCCCTTGGGGGAATCCTGTTTCGCCGTGGGTGGCTGGCCGCCCGCTGGATGTGGTGCTCGCGCTCGACGAATGTCCGAGGTTCGAACACTGCTTGAAACGGCGACGGGTGGAGTGCGTGCATGTGTTCGCGGGATACGGCGAGCCCCGCGAAAGGGAGGAACAGCGGTCCCGGTTGTCCGACCCCACATTCGAACGTGGCGATCAACGCCCATGTTTCGCCCAGTCCAACGATTCTGACCGCGCCGGGGTTCTCGACAGCCCAACCGTTCGAGGATACCCTGACGCATCGGGTCCGGCCGTGGACCACGAACACTGAATGAGTCCAGCGCTGCGAGAGCAATTTGAATTGCGTACCCGAGTCCAGACAGACGCTTTGGGCGATGTTTGGCAGGCGATCGCCCTTGATCCGCCGGGACCGGTGCGCTTGCGCGTGCTGTCCGCTCCCGGACTGTGCGATCCGCATCTGTGCGGCGCACTGCTCGAGCTGGCGCGGCGCGCCACGAGCATCCACCATCCCGGCCTTCCGGATCCGGTGGCGGCCGGCCTCGATGCGGAGTCCGGCGCCGTCTGGTTGGCGACCACTTGGCCGGATGGCGACCCGCTCGGCGCGCGCCTGCGGCGGGATGGCCGAATGTCGTTCGCCGAGGGGCTACGTATCGCTCGCGAAGTGGCCGTTGCGCTCGACGCCGCGTGGTGCAGCGAGCGCCTCGCCCACGCGCATCTGACCGCCGACCGGATTCACCTGTGGCCGGAGGGGCGCGTGGGAGTGCTGGACCTGGGCGTCACTGCCGTCGAAGTGCTCGCGCGCGCGGAGCAGTCCGATCTGCTGCTGCGGCTCTTGCGCGCGGCCCCGCACTACGTTGCGCCCGAGCTGGCGCGCGGCAGCGCCGCTGTGGATGCCCGCACCGACATCTACTCGCTAGGAGCGATTCTCTACCACGCATGGACCGGCCGGCTCCCGTTCGGCAACTCGCCCTCCGCGGAGGTGTTGGACAAACACTTGATGGGGTTTCTCGACGATCCGTGCGAACTCGATTCCGAGCTGCCGCCCGAAGCCGGCTGGATGTTGGAACGATGGATGAGCCGCGCGCCGGAACGACGACCGGCCGGCTGGTCCGAGGCGCTGGCGGATCTCGATGCGGTCGCGCAAGGCCGTCCACCGGGTGGCGAACGGCTGCCCGCGGGCGCTAGCGTGATCCGCCGGGGTGCCCGGCGCGATCCTGCGCTGGCGCAGAAGCTCAAGCGTCCCGCGACATTTGCGCGGTGGTCGCGGCGGCCGCTGCGCCCGGGGGGCGGCACGCCGAAGGTTACGCTGCCGGCGGCGGCGCCGTCGTCGGGACCGGTGCCGGTTGCGCGACCCGTATCGAACGACAACGCTCTGGCGCGCATCCTTTCCATTGCTGTGTTGCTGATCGCCGGCGGTGCCTGGCTGGCGCGCGATCATTTGCGGCACTTATTCTCCTCTCCGCCGTCACTTCGGCCGGCTCCGCCGCCGGCGTCACCAGGCCGCCCCGCCCACGTTCCACCCCCTCCGTCGTCCGCGCCAGTCGCCCCCCCCTCGATCACGCTCGAGGAGATCCTCGGCATGCGACCGGTGGTCACGCAGCCGTTGCGCTCCACAGCGCCGCAGCCCACCGACCCGGCGGCCGGCGTCGCGCCTGTGGCTGAGACCAACGGTGTGGAGAATCACGGAACGGATGCGGTCGCCTCGCATCCGCTCTTTCAGAAGGCGGCCGGGATGTTCAACGAGTCCCTGCAACTGTTCCGCGAGTACCAACAGACCTCGCGGCCTGCCCTGCTCGACCGTGTCGAAGTCCTCGCGGAAGAGGCGGCGCACATGTTCGAGGAACTGCAACGGAGCTTTCCGCAGGACCGCCGCCTGCGGAAATTCGCCGAGCAATCCTATGGCATGGTGAGGTACGCGCGGCAGAGGCGGCTCTCGGATGGCCATCTGAACGGCGGCGACCCGTCGCGGTCTGCTCGACCGTCGCCGCGGCCGGCATTGCCGGCGCCGCCCTCGTCCGTCGCACCGCCACCGCGCCCCGACGGCGCCGCGACGCCCGCACCCGCACCCGCGCCCCCCGCACCGCCGCGGCCGCGCGAGCTGGCCCTGGCGCCCGACTGGAATGCTCCGCTTCGAATCGGAGCCGGCCTCGCGCAGGAGCTCACCCAGATTTTCCGGATCGCTGGCCCCTTGTCCGCGGCGTCCGCGGGCGCACCCAGTCTGCCCGGTGACATCCCGTATTTGGAGCCGCTGGATCGCGCCGCCGCGCGCCTCGGCATTCGCCCGCCGTCCGGCGGCGGGACCGACATCACCTTCCCCGGCTTCCCCGCGCGCACACTCCGCTACTTCGAGTTCACCGCGCCCTCGACTGATGGGCCGTTCCCGAAGGGACGACTGATCGTCGACCGGCTCGGCCAGACCGTCGGGATCCAATGGTTGGACGACCGCCCCGCCGCCCCGATGCTGCCCGAGGACCGCTTCGCGCCGACGTGGAGCGTGGCCGACCCCATCGCGGGGCGCATCCGCGAAAAGTCCTCCTATCGCATCGGCCACCGCGGACAAGTCAGGGACGGTGTGGTTACGATGGAAACGGAGATCGTGGATCCTGCCGCGCCGCCGGAGATCCGTTCGCTGGCGCGCTATCGGCTCGACTTGGCCGAACCCGTGGCTCGCTTGATTCTCGAGCGGCCCGCCGCGACTCCGTGAGGCGTCCGGAATCGCCGCCGCGGCGATTCGCCAGGCCTTCGAACCTGGTGATAATCTGGGCCCGTCGCCAAGGAGTTTGGCCATGCCCCGCGGTCGTTTCGGGTATCAGATGATCGCTGCCTGTGTCGCGAGTTGCGCCGGAGCCGGCGCTCCCGCCGCTCCGCCGCCGTTGAGGGGCGATGAATATCCCCGCGTGTTCTTTTTCCGCGCCGCCGAGGGCGCGGCGCGTCGGGCGGCCGACTACGAAAGCTGGTCGGCCGAGTTCTCCCGTCTGATGGGGATCATGGGCAAGTGTCTCGACGAGGAGATCGTTGGCCACATGGCTCGCAATCCGGAGTTCTTCCGGCGGTTCAAAACCGACCACCCACGGCAGCTTGTGATGCTGCATCTGAACGGCAACGCGCGCGACCCCCGGTTCGAAACCGAGGGCTGGTTCGCCGGCCACTGGATCTACCGCGAGGCCGCCGAGATCCTCTCCGATGTGCCCGCCGAATCCGGAGAGACGGTGATCCGCGTGTCGAACCCATCGCGGTTCCGCGTCAACACCGGTCGATACCGTGCTTCGAATGACGACGTCGCGCTGTTTGCGATCGGGCCCGACGGCCGGCATGACTGGTTGACCTCCGAACAGACGCAACTGGTGGCCGTGGATGTGAAGGCCGGTACGATTCGGGTGCGCCGGGGCGCCTATGGCACGCGGCCGCTCGCGTTCAAGGCCGGGCAGGCGCGTGCCGCCGCGCACGAGGTCGAAGGCCCGTGGGGCCGGCCCCATCACCTGCTCTGGGTCTACAACTACTCCACCCACTGCCCGCGCGATCCGGAGGGGAAGACCGCCGCCGATCGCTTCATCGATGACATCGCGCGTTGGTGTTCGCCGGGCGGACCGCTCGCCGGGCTCGACGGCCTTGAGTTCGACGTCCTCGTTCACGAGACCCACGGCGACACCGATGGCGACGGCTCCATCGATAACGGCGTGATCGGGGGTGTGAACCGCTACGGGATCGGCGTCTGGGAGTTTGCGCGGCGGCTGCGCGAACGCATGGGGCCCGGATTTTTGTTGATGGCTGACGGCGCGCTCGGCCCCGGCGGGTCGCGGTCCCAGCGCGCGATCACGGCGTTCAACGGGATTGAGAGCGAGGGTTGGCCGAACCTCGGCGACTGGGACTTCGACGACTGGTCCGGCGGGCTTCACCGCCATCGGTTCTGGCAAGCGCATGCGCACCCGCCCCCCTTCAGTTACATCAACCATAAGTGGACCGAGCCGGTGCCGGGTCGGCCGGGTGAAACGCGCCATCCCGAGGTTCCGTTTGGCCGTCACCGGCTGGTGTTCGCGGCCGCTCAGATGGTGGACGCGGCGCTCTGCTACGCGTTTCCGCCGCCCGCCGCCCGGGATCGAGGCGGTCGCCGCGGCCAGCCGTTCCCGATCTGGGACGAGTTCATCGCGGGCGAGGAGAAACAGCTCGGCTGGCTCGGCCGCGCCGAAGGCCCCGCCATCGCGTTGGCGACCCATGAACCCAACATCTGGCCGCTCTCCGTTCCGCGGCCCGCCGCGGCCGGTGGTCTCGCAATCGCGGAGCTGCCGTCCGGATGGACCGTGCGGCCCTCAGCCGGCTCGGGCGCCAGAGATCTCGCTTGGACCTGGACGGGGCTGCCGACGCGCGGGAGCAATCTCGTGATCGTTCTCACCCTCAGCAGCGCGCCGCGGCCCGGCTATCCCGAGGACATGCCGAGACTCGCGTGGGTCCGCATCGGCCATGCGGAAACGGAGCTGTGCGATCGCGCGCCGGACGGCGTTCTGATCCGTACCCGGGGCGATGCGCAGGAACATCCCGCGGAGACGACAACCGGGGCGTTCGCGCGGCGCCTTCCCAAGGTGTCCGACGGCACGAACGAATGGCCCGCGATCCTGTCGCATCCGCCGTTCCACACGGCGAAGGGCGCGGTGATCTGGTATCGCGATGTGGAGGTGCCCGACACGCCCGCTCCGGTTCTGCGCTGGCAGACGATGCTCAGCACGGCCGGCGTGGCCAAGTCCGACGGCGTCGTGGCGCGCGTTGAACTGGTTGAATCGCGCGACGGCGCCCGGCGCGAGCCGCAGATTCTGCATGAGGAGACGGTGCGCCATCACGGCTGGGCAGCGCGGAGCGTTCCGCTCGGCGAATGGCGAGGCCGGGAGGTTCGTCTGCGGTTTGTCGCAGACTGCGGCCCGCGCGATCACTCGGTCGCAGACCAATTGTATTGGGGCGACGTGCGCATCCTCGACGAGCAGGAGGCGCGCACGCCGCCGCAGCGGTGGTCGCTCTGGGTCGCTGCCCGGCCCTTCACCTCTACGCTCTATGTGCGGCACATCGGCGGCCCGACGTTGTCGCTACGAATGGAGATCGAGGGCGACGCGCCGCTCACCGTGCACTCGATGAGCGCACATCCGGCGCCGGATACATGGGTGCGCGTGTTCGAGCGCGGACTCGTGCTCGCGAACCCAGCCCCGCACCCGGTGACGTTGGATCTGGAGGCGATTCGTCCCGGCCGTGCGTATCGGCGACTGCGGGGATCTCCCGAGCAGGACCCGGCCACGAACAATGGAGAGCTGGTGGGCCGTGCGATCACCCTCGGACCGCTCGACGGGCTTTTTCTGAAACGCGTGCGCTGATGTCGCCGCCGAGTGCGCTAGCGCCACTCGTGTTTCGGATAGCGGCGGGCGAGGGTGGGGCGGATGTTCGGGTATTCGTTGGCCCAGAATGCGGCCAAATCCCGAGTGATCTGAACGGGCCGCTGGTTCGGCGCCAGCACGCGCAGCACGGGCGTGAGCCGGCCGCCCAGGATCGCCGGCAGGCGGCTCACCCCGTAGAGCTGCTGGATCGTCGCGGCAATCCACGGCTCACCGGTGGCATCATAGTTCACGCGGACTGGCCGCAGTCCGGGCTTCAATTCGACGCGTTCCGGCGCAAGGCGCTCCACCGCGGCGACGCGATCGGGCGGCATCCGGCGCTTCAGCGCGGCCAGCCAGGGGCGGTCTCGCAGCTCGCGAGCGGAGAGGGCGCCCCGACAGGCGTCGGCGACCGCGGCGCGCAGGTCGGCATCTGTGAGTTCGTGAACGCCGATCTCGGGAACATACCGCGCGACGAGTTCCACTCGGCGCCGCCATTGCCGGATTGGCTCATCCCACCCCGGCGGGGCGGCATCACCGCGCAGCACGGCATCGGCTAACAGCTCTGCGGCTCGATCCGAATCGGGTTCAGTGGGCGCCCGCTCGAGCGGCAGATCGCGGTAGGCACGCTCGCGCCAGCCGATGACCCGCCGGCTGGCGGCATCCCACTCGACAATCGTCCGCTCGACGAGGGCGCCAGGCGCGACTTCCACCAACCAGTCCTCCTCGATGGCAGTGGCAAGCGAGAGAATGACGTCAATCTCGGCCCCCTGCGTTTCGCGCGCCTCGGCCGCGACTAGCCACCGCGCATCTCGCACGATGCTCGCGCGGGACAGCTCACCGCGGCGGCCATGGACGAGGCGGCATCGCAAGGTCCCGGCATCGAGGCGCACGGCGACTTGGTCGGCCAACCCCGCCAGGACACAGCGGCGGACCGCCGCCTCGTCGGGAGCGGTAGGAGGCACGGGCAATCCTTCCGCGCGCGCGATTGCAAGAAACCGGTCGCGTAGCGCGGCGATCTCGCGGGCGGCGCTCATATGAATGCCGGCGGCGGCGCCGTCGGCGGGATTCCAACGGCGCTGCTCCGCCCACGTCAGCGCGCGCAAGCGAGGCGCAAAGTCGGAGCGGTCGCCGTTGGCGACGAACAGCTCCTCGCGACACCGTTCGATCTCGCGCTCGACTCTCGGCAACCAGAGATCGCGGCCCTGCATCATCGCGG
>CALLFZ010000035.1 GCA_938010045.1 uncultured bacterium | reverse complement strand
GCACAGCGCCGCGCCTGCTGCAACGCCGGGGACTGGTGGGGACAGGCATGTAACTGGGGCTGGTGGGGCTGGTGGGGACAGGCACACGCCAGCCCATAGCCGCCGCTGATGGGGACAGGCACACGCGGGATCCAACGGCCGCTGTAGTTCCGCCGGTCCCCCGGCGGAAGATTTTGGGGAAAAAAGCTCCGGCGGCAGAGCGCCGGAGCTACAGCACAGCGCCGCGCCAGCTGCAACGCTGGGGGCTGGTGGGGACAGGCACCTCGCTGGACCTGCGATCGCTGCGCCGTAGGCTCGGGGTTGGGTAATTGGGGACAGGCACATGGGTATAATACACAATAATCTTACGATCAATTTATTGCGACTTTTGGGTTGGTGCCTGTCCCCATTTGGGGCCCCAATTTCTGCTGGCACTCATTCTCGCCGCCTTTATCGTTTCGCGAAAGAAGGTGGCCTAATGGTGTCGGGCGGAGCGTGGCGGTCGGGGTCTGCTCTCGGGCCAGCTGCCTGTCCCCTCTCGAGCCAGCTGCCTGTCCCCGGTCTCCGATTGGGGACAGGCACAAGTGCTGCCGATTGGGGACAGGCACAAGTGCTGGCACAAGTGCCTCCAGACTCCTCGTCTCACCCCTCAAAATAAAAATCACCGCGCAATCGCCACCCTAGGCACCTTGGACGCTCTCTCGCCCGACGCGGGACGGCAACCCACGCAGCGTTTGAGGACGAATCGCGCATTTCGTCGGACGGCTCGAATCCGGCGATGACTTCACCCAGACGGCGGATACACGCCGAACGACATCGCGAGCAGCTCGGCCGCCGACCACGCACGACGGCCCGTACCATCCAGAATCTGCCGGCGGCAACTGGTCCCGGTCGCGCAAACCCACGCCTCCGGCTCCCGGCGGATCGCGGGAAAGAGAATCTGATTGGCCAGTTGCATTGAAAGCTCGTAATGCTCCTCCTCGTAGCCAAACGCGCCAGCCATTCCGCAGCACGCGGTCGAGAGCTCGGTCACGCGCAAGCCGGGTATGAACGACAGGGCGCGCCGAGTGCCTGCCGATCCCACCAGTGCGCGTTGGTGACAGTGAGGATGCAGCAGCACGTGCGAGGCCGGCAACGGCCGCCGCATGAGCGATGACGGAGGGTCTCCGTGTTCGGCAATGAAATGATCAAACAGCACGCAGGCCGACTTCACACGAAGCGCCTCGGCTCGACGCTTCGGCGAGACGAGATCCGGTGCCTCGTCCACGAAGGTGAGCAATGCCGAGGGTTCCAGCCCGATGATGGGAACCCCCCGCGAGGCCCAGCGATCGAGGTGGACGACGGCGCGGTCCAGTCGCCGTCTCGCCGCGCGAAGGAATCCCTTCGAGATCAGCGATCGGGCCGACTCGACTCCGGTCACCACCTCGACACTCCACCCAAAGGCTTCCAAAACGGCGACCGCCGCCCATGCGATGTGTGGCTCGAGATAGTCCGAAAACTCATCGCAAAAAAGCGCGACGGTGCCGCGTTCGCCGGTGCGCCGCACCGCCCGCCGTCGCCACCCCTCCGAGAACGAAACCGGCGCCCACGCCGGAATCTCGCGAGACGGGGCGATGCGCAGCCATCGCTTCAGAGCCGGTAGATTCGCGATGGCCGAGGCCCAACGCGGGGCCAATCGTGCCCGGCGCGCAAGTGCCACAAATCCTGCAAACATGAGCGTGCGAGCGTCCGGTCGGCGTCGCACATGCCGTTGCTGGAGCCACTCGGCCTTCATTCGCGCCATGTCCACGCCGGAGGGACACTCGGTGCGGCACCCCTTGCACATCACGCAGGTGTCGAGCACGGCAGCGACGTGCGGATCGAACCACGCGGCCTCCGGATCGCCCTGGGTCAACGCCTGCCGCAGGATGTTTGCGCGCGCGCGGGTCGTCAGTGCTTCATCGCCGGTGGCCATGTAGGTGGGGCACATCAGCCCGCGCCCCGGACTCTGTCGGCACTGGCCCACCCCGTTGCAGGACTCCACCGCCCGCACGTAGCCGAGCGTGCGGGACCAGTCGTATTCGGTCGGTATCGTGGCAGTGCGCGTGGCGGGCGAGGTGCGCAGATCCGCCACGAGGGGTCGTGCATCAACAATCTTTCCGGGATTCAAGACATTCCGCGGGTCGAAGATGCGTTTGAGCCGTACGCACAGCTCGTAGAGATCCGGCCCGAGCGCTTCGCGGAGGAACGGCGACCGAAGCCGCCCATCGCCGTGTTCGCCGGAGATCGAGCCACGGTAGCGGCGCACCAGCGGCACGACCGCGGCGCACAGCTTCTGAAACTTCTCGAAATCGGCCGGATCTTTCAGGTTGAGCATCGGCCGATAGTGCAGCAGTCCCACCGATGCATGGCCGTAGTAGACACACGATGTGCCGAACTGCGCGAGCAGCCCCCCCAGATCGCGCACGAAGTCGGCGAGATCCGCCGGCGCCACGGCGATGTCCTCGATCGCCGTCGCGGGCTTCGCGTCGCCCGGAATGCCGGTCAACAGTCCCAGGCCCGCCTTGCGCAGTGCCCATACGCGAGCCATACGGTCGGCCGGGATAACCGGCCGCGCGTATCCCAGGCCCAACGCCGCGGCATCGGCCTCCAACTCGGTCATGTGGCGGGCCAGCTCACTGTCGCTCTCCGCCCACTGCTCCACCGCGAGCACTGCGCCGGGCGCACCCACAACCCAGAAACGGTCGCGCCGATATTCCGGATGGTGACCGGTCGCTTCGAGCAGCGCGCCATCCATCAGTTCGATCGCGGCCGGCGAGTGCTCTAGCAGCCGAGGGACCGCCGCGCAGGCCTCAAGCACTGAGGCAAAGTGAATGCACATGAGACCGCGAGCACGCGGCCGCGGCACCAACCGGACCCGCGCCGCCGTGACGAGCGCCAACGTGCCCTCGCTGCCGCAGATCAGCCGTGCGAGATTGAACGGTGGTCCGTCTGGATTCCAGGGCCGCCCCTCGGCCAGCGCATCGAGAGCATACCCGGCATTCCGACGGCGCACCGTCGGTTTCGGAGCATTTTGCAAGATCGTCGCGCGATGCTTGTCCACCAGCTCGAAGACCTCGCGGGTAATCCGGCCGATGGACGAGTCTTCGGCCACCCGACGGCGGAACGCCTGCTCCTCCAGCGGACCCATCGTTGCGCGGGAACCGTCCGCGAGCACCACATCGAGCGATTCGACATGCTCGCGCGTCGTGCCGAACCGCACCGAGAAGGCACCGCACGAGTTATTGCCAATCATGCCGCCGATCGCCGCCTGCCGTGAGGTCGAGGTGTCCGGCGCAAACATGAGCCCGTGGGGCGCGGCCGCATCGTTTAGGTCATCTTGGACCACCCCGGGTTCAACCCATGCGGAGGCCGTCGCCGGATCGAGCTCAAGAATCCGGTTCATGTGGCGCGTGAACTCGATGACGAGCCCCTCGCCGACACACTGACCGGCAAGGCTCGTGCCGCCCCCGCGAGCGATTACGCTGAAACCGTTCGTGGTGGCCGCGCGCACGATCGCGACGCAGTCGTCCGCATGGCGCGGTCGCGCCACGCCGAGCGGCTGTTGCTCATAGATTGAGGCGTCCTGCGCGTAGAGGCGCCGGGCGAAGGGTGACAGGTCCAACTCGCCCGCGAGCTCCCTCGTGAGTGAGTCTGCCCAGCTCGAAGATCTATGATCGGCCGAGGATGAATCGGAAGCGATCGACTTCTCGCTCATCGCCACGGTCAGCGCCGCCGAAGCACGGCGAGCCAGTCTTCCTCCGGCTCCTCGGGCGGTGGACCGATCGAGACATGGCGGCCGCCGTTCGTCTCCGCTGGGTGGCCCGGCATCGCCGCGGTATCGGCTCGCGGGTTGAACCAACGCAGGTCGAACCGACCGGACACGCCCGTCAGATCCAACTTCACCGATCCGCCCCGGGGCAGGTAGACCAAATATAACTCGCCCGGCTTCGCGAGGCAGTAAACGGAATTGTCGTGCTTCGGATTGCCGACCAGCTCGTCATGGTTCTCCAGTTCTTGAATCGGGAACCGCTCGCGCCTGAAGAGCTCCAGCGCGCGGCGCGCGTCGGCCCACGAACGCTCACGACTGCGGAAGTCTTCACAGTTAAGATCGTTCTGTGGCAGCTTGTACCCAAAGTAATACTCGACCCCCTCGCCCCCAGCCATGAGCGTGCCCCAGAGGCAGTATCGTCGGATATCATGCCGCGAATACGGCGCCTGGCCCTTCGAGTTGCCTGGCCGCGCAATGCCGTCGAAACCGGCATATCCTTCATCGGGCGGCACCCCGAGATCCGCCGGGTTCTGCTCGTCGTGGGCCACCACCCAGCGATGGCCCGACGCCGCCGATTCGCGCAGCCATTGGCACGTCAGGCGGTGGGCCTCACGCCAGTGGTTCTGCAACGAAACGCCCGTGAGCACGTCAGGACGGCCGAGCAGCGGACGGTACACCTTCTCCTGCCCGTTCGGAAACGTATGGACCACGACGTGATGCCCATACGGGTCGAGCGTCCTCAAGTGGCGGGCCATATCCACAATCTCATCCGTCGAAAGCGTGCACTCCTCACCAAGGTTCCATGTGAGTGCGGGCAGGTGGGAAAAACGCGCAACCATCTCGCGAAGATATAGACGCCGCTCCGGGCCGAGGCGCCCACCGTCGAGCGATTCGCGTACCTGCCCCCTCCGGCCGCCGGCCGGACGATCGTCGTCGTTCTCAGTTTCCTGCAGTTTGAAGTGCAGATGCAGGCCGCGGCGCGCCGCATGCTCGAACACGATCGCCCACTGATCCAGCTTCGAACAGTCGTAATGGAATTTGTCGTCGCGCGAGCGGAATGGCCAAACGTTATCGCCGTCCCCGCCCGCGTTGTACAACATCATCGAAACTGAATTCATCCCGACTTCGGACAGATAGTTCAGCGCTCCAAGTAGCCCCTTGCCCCGGCCGCCTCGCCAGGTCGGATCCCCGGGACGCCAGTCGCGGACGTGTGGCGCCCAGGTCTTGAGCGGCGCCGTTGGGCGGCGCGCCTCCGTCCCGTCGAAGTCCGCATACGCCAGCAGCGTCTCGGGCGCGTCGGGACCGGCCTTGAGGAACCACGTGCCGTCGCCCGCGAAGCGCCGGTAGCGCGTGCCCGTCGTCACGAGCCGCCCGCGCGCGCGCAAGTCCGGTGCAACCTTGTCCGACGGCCCGATCTCGAGGTCGCCCCGACGCCCGTGCCACGGCGCGACCGGTTCCCCGGCCGTCTCAGACACCGCCGCATCTCGTCCGCGCACAAACTCGACCGACCATACCCAGCGCCCAGGCTGATCCGGCGCGAACTTGACGCGCCACGCGTCGCCGCGCTCCGCACCGGTTTCCGCCGCTTGCCCATCCGCCGCGAAGTAGCCGGGCACGCGATAGGGGCGTCCGCCGCCCTCGTGCCGAAACGTCACGGTGAGGCGGTAGTCGCGAAACGGATTCGGGTTGTCATCGCCCTCCGAGGCCTGCGGCCCGCGGAACGTCAGGGTGACCGGGTGCCATTGCTTCAGCTCGCCCGACACCTCCGGCGCCGGCACCGCGAAGCCGCACGCCGCCCAGATCGCTCCCACAACGATCCCCACACCCCGCGCATGTTCATTGATGTTCATATGGCCTCCTTGGCAGTTTCGCTGGGACGAACCGCGCCCCTCACTTCGCCTCGGGCGCGACCTCGTCGGGCGCCGGCCCGGTGGATGGCAGCTCACAGATCCGAATATTGCGAAACTCGATCGGGCTGCCTTCGGCTTCGAGGCAGATATAGCCCTTCCGCCACACGCAGTTCGAGCCGCCTGAAACCACGGCGCCGTTCACCGCCAGCGTCACGACACCGTTGCTCGCCACGATGCGGTAGTGATTCCACTCGGGCGAACCCCGCGTGCGGCGCTCGCGTGGGAAGCTACGCATCTTCCCGTCGTTCGGCTCGAAGGGCGTCATACGCGCGCCCATGATCGCGAACACATCACCGTCCGTCGTGAACCATCCAGGCGACTTCCCCGACGCCACGTAGTTCGTATAGAACTGGTGGTCCAGAATCTGCACCTCGATCGCCTTCGGAAACGGCTTGCCTGGTTCTGGCTCCGGCGACGCCCAGATCATCACGCCCGAGTTGCCCGCGGGCTTCAGGTGCCGCCATTCGAGTTCGAGGATGAAGTTTTCGTACTGCCGGTCCGTCCGGATCACCCCCGTCGGCGTGCCGGTGCAATACAGGACTCCCTCTTCACGGACCTGCCAGGTCTGGGGCGACGTGTTCACATTCACCCAGCCGCTCAGATCGCGCCCGTTGAACAGCAGCCGGAACTCCTCCCCATCGGTGGCCGCCCCTCCGAACACAATCAGTGCGGCGATCAACCGAGAAACCATCTTGGCGTTGGGCTGACGACGGCGCTCCATGGCTAGCTCCTGAGCAAACTGGCTTTCTCTCCGGAACAGACTATGGGCGAGCGGCGGCCATGTCGAATTGCCCGCCACCCATGGGAGGGCCTCGCGAGGAGGCGATATTCGGGCCGCGGTGCCGCAGTCACTATGACTGCGACAACTCAGACCTGTCGTCCGCGCATGCCGCCGCTTGCCCCCGGGGTCGTTGGAATTGACAGGCCTTCGAACCCACGTTAGGTAAAAACGTGGACCACGTGGAGGAACGGGAGAGCGAACCATGAAGAGACCAGGCCTCCATCGAGGGATGGCCGCCGGGATTATTCGTGGCCGCGATGGTTCGGGGCGCGACGCCAAACGTGGAACCATTCGATTATCCGCCGGGCAGTTCGCTCAGCAATCAAAACGGCGGGCTCAAATGGGGTGGGCCATGGACACCGCCAGGCGGCAACGGCGGAATGACGATCCAGGCCGGATCGCTCCCCCATCCACAGATCACCAGCTCGGGCGGGCGGCTCTACGCGAGCTGGCCCGGCGGAACCGGCACCACGACGACCGCGTATCGCGACCTCTCACCCGCGATCACCGCCGGCACCTGGTACATCCGGTTTCTCGCGCGAAACGTGAACGGAAATGGACGATACCACGGCGTGGGACTGTTCGACGGCGGCACCGAACGTGCTCTCATCGGCCAAGGGAGTGGACATGCAGGCCGGACCCGAGCGCGTGGCGTTCCGGGTCAATCGAGATCTCTCTCAACCGGAATCCGCCGCCACGGCGATCGGGGGCCAGAGCTGGACGACCGATGTGGACTACGTCAAGATCACGCGGATTCGTGTGGGCGGCGGCGGCAGCCATGCGGTTTTCGGCGATTCGACGGAGCATGAACTCGATGAGTTGGTCATCACGCCAATTTCGCCCTTTGCGCCGCCCGCCCTGGCCGCCGCCGCAAGCGGGGCCCAGATCGCGCATGCGTGGCCGGCGGAGTACAAAGGATGGACGCTGCAAACCAATGCGGCGGAGCTCGGCGCGGCAACCGCATGGGGTGATGTGGCCGACACGGCGGGCATCTCAGCCACGAATGTGCCGGCGGAATGGGCGCAGCCGGGCGTCTTCCTCCGCCTCCGTTCACCCTGTGGCGACCACGGAGACGACACGTGACATTCCCCTGGATTGACCGGGCGATCCGCTGGGTGGCCGCCGCGTTGATGTGGATGCTCACCGTCGTGGTGATCGCGGGCGCCGTGGACCTCGGCGTCACGCTCGCGCTCGATCTGGTCACGCCGCCGATCGGTCGTCTCGACGTCGCCGAACTGCTGCGCTTGTTGGGTCTTTTCCTCGTGGTTTTGATCGCGATCGAGCTGGTTTACGTGGTGCGGCTCTACCTTGAGGGACGACACTTCGATGTCGAGGTGGTCCTCATGGTGGCGCTGATCGCGATTGCGCGCAAGATCGTCGTCTTCGACCTCGAGCGAAACGAACCGGCGCTGCTGCTCGGCATCTCCGCGGTGGTGACCTCTCTGGCCGCCGCTCTGTTCCTGCTGCGATTCTCGCGACGATGGGACGCGAACGGCGCGGCCAGGTGAGACGACCGTCGCCGCGATTGCGCGCTTTCGGGCCGGTCACGGGAGCGCGGCCTCGTGTGTTGATCCTCGGCTCAATGCCGGGGCCCGCCTCGCTGGCGGCTCGGCAATACTACGCGCACCCGTCCAACTGCTTCTGGCGCGTGATGCAACGCGTGACGGGCGTCCCCGCCGACGCACCGTATCACGTGAGGTGCGACGGCCTGCGGCGCGTCGGGCTGGCGTTGTGGGATGTGGTGGCGGAATGCCGTCGGGCGGGCAGCTCGGACCAAGCGATCGAGCGGGAGGGGCTGCGACTCCATGACGTGGCCGGCTGGCTCCGGCGCCATCCGTCCGTGCTGGCCGTGGTGTTCAACGGCCGATTCTCCGAGCAGATGTTCCGCCGGCGGATTCTCCCCCGCCTCAGAGGCCGCGCGCAGCACCTTGAGTTTGTGCGATTGCCATCTACAAGCCCCGCCCACGCAACATCGCCGGAGCGAAACAAAACGACCATCTGGGTTCGGACCCTACGGGAGTTGGGCGTGCCGGCCACCGGCGGTCCGCCACAGCCAACTTGTTGACGGCGGATGGAGTGGCGAATGCGTCCACCCCTTCCGCTCGGCCCGTCCATCGGCGTGCGCGCCTCCACCTTGTGATGGTACAGATTCTCGGTGAATGTCACTGCGCCGTACGGACACATCCACCTCGGCGGAGTCGCGCGCGCGGTTGCCGTCGGGTAAGATGTCGGCGGGAGACGACGACATGACGCGAATACTTCGACACATCGCGGCGATGACTGGTACGGTGATTCTGCTCGGACAGCTTGTCGGCCCAACGGCACGGGCACAGGACCTCCGGAGCGAGTTGAACCGCCTGCAGACCCAGTTGCAAGCGATGGGCGACCGCGTGATCTCAGAGTCGCAGTGGGCTCAGTTGATCGGCGATCTGGATGCACTCGCAGCCCGGGCGCGCTCGGCGGGCGAAGGCCAGATTGAAGTACTTGCGGTCGTCGCACAAGCGCGCGCCTGGGGGGAGCTGCGGCGCGACCCCTCGCGCGCGGTGTCGCTCGTGCGCTCGGCCCGCGCGCGCCATGGCTCAAAGCCGTGGCCCGAGGTGCGGCAGCTCTATTTGACCGAGGCGGAAATGCTCTCGAAGCTCGGTGACGCCGATGCGATCCGTCGGCTCATGACCGAGTACCGCGTGAGTCCCGTCTACGATCCGCCGGCCTTCGCCTATACCGCAACGCCCGATCCCGCGCCGGTGGTGGCCATGGTGCGGCCACGCTCACCGCAGACCGAGTCGCCGGTGATGCTCGCGATGCAAAAGTATCTCGATGCGGCGCTCGCCGCCCCTGGCGCGCGTATGCCGGACTTCCTGCTCACGGACATTGACGGGCTCCAATACTCGCCAGGTTCGATGCGGGGACGCGTGGTGCTGATCGACGTCTGGGTGGCCGGCTCGGTGCCGTACGAGCGTGAGATTCCGTTTCGGGTCCGGACCCGGCAGAGATTCGCCGCTCAGGGCTTCGAGATCCTTGGCATCTGTCAAAATCTCGACGCGGCGGCGATCCGGCAGTACATCGCGCAGCGGCCGGGAATGGCGTGGCCGCAGGTCGAGGGCCGCACCGCGCGCAGCCTGATCATACGGTTGGGAATTCCCGGCGAGAACGCGAGCTTTTTGCTGGATCGGGAGGGGCGGATCCGTGCACGCAACCTGACCGGCGCGGCGCTGGCCGACGCGGTCGCGCGGCTGTTGACGGAATCGCCGTGAGGTGGGCAGCGGCATTGGGCGCGGTTCTCGCGCTGCCCGCCGCCATCGGTGCGGCGGACACCCTCTCCCACCTCACGAGCAGTTCGGCACGGTTTCGCATCGCGTGCGTCGGCGACAGCATTACGTACGGTGCCGGTCTCGCCGCGCCGGCCACCCGCAGCTATCCGGCCCGCCTCGCTGAACGCTTTCCCACCGGCCGTGTGGTGGTCGGCAACTTCGGCGCGCCCGGGCGCACGCTCCTGCGCGACGGCGACCACCCATACTTGCGGACCTCCGAGTTCCGCGCCGCCACAGCGTTTGCGCCCGACGCCGTCGTCGTGCTGCTCGGCGCCAACGACACCCGGCCGCCGAACCGGCCGAAACTCGGCGAATTCAAACGCGACGCCGCCGATCTCGTGCGCCGGTTTCAGGCGCTTCCGTCGCGTCCCAGGGTCTTCGTCGCGCTGCCCACCCCGGCCTGGGAGAACCCGCACGGCGTCGACGGCTCACTTCTGCGGAAGTTCGTCATTCTGCGGTGGTGCGAAGTGGCCGCCGAATGCCGGGCGCACGTGATCGACCTACATACGCCGCTGCTCGGCGCCCGTGACCGTTTCCCCGACGGGGTGCATCCGGACGAGGAGGGCGCGCGGGCGATCGCCGCGCTCGTGTATGAAGGACTGCGATCCCGCCTCCCCGGAGCCGACCGTCTCGAGCCGGAGTCCCCGTACGGCATGACCGCCACGGACACCGCCGATGGAACCGGAGTGAGCGAACGTCGTGTCGTCGGTTGTGGCGATGCTTGGCCCGCCAGCCGGATCGGCGCGGCGGTGCGAGGCCTCACTGTGTCCCTCGCGCCACACGAACGGAGCGGGCCGCGGAGCCTGGGGTGCCTCGTCACCCAATGGAACCGGTAGACGGTTTGACCCGCGCCCGCCCCACCGACCGCTTGCTGGATGAGGCGCTGCAGGACGGCGTTCGAATCGCATTGCTCGGCGCGGCGACCGATGGGGCGAACCATCGTCTTCGAGCACGGCTGCTGCAGTACGATGGTGGGCGACTCATCGGCGACGCGCGCGGCGAGCTCGATCTACGGACCGGCGAGTGCAATGTTGACGAAACCCTCCGCGAGGCGCTTGGGCAGGTGGCGTCGCCGCCGCACGTACTCGTAATTTGGGGCGGCGCGGCCCGCCAGTTTCTTGTACGCGCCGCCACGATCGCGGCGCGGGCGAGCCACCGCCTGCTCGACCTGCGCCGCGCCGTGCTCGCACTGAGGCCCCCACTGCCCGCACGCGCCTCGGGCGAGGCGCTGCTCGCCGCGATGGGTGTGGGCGGCGTCGCGAATGAGGAATCGGCGATGGATGACCGCGTTGGCGAGCTGCTGTGGGCGGTGCTGCGAGAGGCGCAGGAGCGCGGTTGGAGCTGGAACGAGCTGTTCTGCCGCGCGTCACGTCCTCGTTCATGGGTGGCCAGCGGCGCTGTGTCGCTCCGGCGCGAAGATCTTGAACGGCTGCCTCAACGGCCAGCGGTCTACCGGTTGCTCGATGCCTCACGCCACGTGATCTACATCGGCCAGACCGGCAACCTCCGCCGCCGCATGGCCGAGCATCTGCGCCCGACCGACTCGCCCACACCCAAAACGCTGGAACTGGCGCGGCGCGTGCGGGCGATCGAGTACCGCGAGGTCGGCTCCGTGTTGGAGGCCAGGCTCTATGAGGACCGATGGATCCGCCGCTGGCGGCCGCTCATGAACAAGGTCGTCGAGATCCGACCCGACCACAGTCGTCACCCTCGATCTCTAACCCCAATCGCGATCGTCGCTGCCTCGGTCAACGCGGACTGTGCGGAGATCTTCGCCTGGCGCCCTGCCTCCGGACTCTGGCAGCTGCGCCTGCGAGTAGCCCGGCCGCCGTCCCGACGATTGCGAACGCTCTGGGAGGTCATCACGGCTCGGCGCGCGGCGATGCCGCGCGCCTCGGGCATGGTGAATTGGGGGCGGATCGGCGCGGAAATCGCTCACCGCATGTTCGAGGCCCACCACCGCCGTTGGGTTTGGCTGCGACCGGATTCGTTCCCGACGGCGAGCGCCTGGCTCGCGGCGGTGCTTCGCGCCGCCGAGGATGCGGCGCGGGCGGCGCGGGAATCGACCGAGTACCGATGGGTCGAAGAGCCTGCGCTCGAATCCGCGGCCGGACCGGGTTGATCCCAACGCCGGGTTGTCGTAAGCAGCAGCACGTCCGGCCGCACGCCGCGGAACCGGACGGAGACCGAACAATGGAGCATCTCGAGGCACTTCTACGACAGGTGGCGCGCGGCGAACTCTCGCCCTCCGACGCCGCCGCTGCGATCGCATCCCGCATCGAGCTCGGGCTCGGCTTTGCGCGGCTGGACCTCGATCGGCGCCGGCGGTGCGGCGTGCCGGAGGTGGTGTTTGGCCCCGGAAAATCCGTCGAGCAAATTGTTGAGATTTCGCGTCAGCTCCTGGAACGCGAGCGGCACGTGATGGCCAGCCGCGTATCGGCCGAGCAGGCGAGCGCGTTGTGCGAGGCGTTGCCCGGCGCGGTGCACCACGCGGCCGCGCGATGCGTGACCGCCGACCTCGAACCGCTGTCGCCGCCGCGCGGCCGCGTGGCGGTGGTCTCGGGCGGCACAGCCGACCTACCCGTCGGCGAGGAGGCCGCCCTCACGGCTGAACGCATGGGGGCGGCGGTGGACCGCATCTGGGACTGCGGTGTGGCCGGGCTTCATCGTCTACTGCCACACCTTGCAACGCTGCGCGCAGCGAATGCGGTCGTCGTCGTCGCCGGCATGGAAGGCGCGCTGCCTTCGGTCGTCGCGGGCCTCGTCGACCGCCCGGTCATCGCCGTGCCGGTCAGCGTCGGCTACGGCGCGCACATGGGAGGGCTCGCTCCACTGCTCGCGATGCTCAATTCGTGCGTACCGGGCGTGACGGTGGTGAACGTGGACAACGGCTTCGGCGCGGGCGTCGCGGCCGGACTGATCAACCGGCGGGCATTGGAGGCACAGTGAAGATTCTCCGATGGGACCTGGTCGGCGGCATCTCGGGCGACATGGCCCTCGCGGCCTTGCTGGACTTGGGCGCGGACCGCACCGCCGTGGAGTCGGCCGTCCGTGCCTGCGGCCTGAACGACGTGCAGATTCAGGTCGAAGCGGTGCGCGAGGGCGGATTGACCGGCCTGCGCGTCCACGTTCGAACGCCGGCCCTGGAGGCGCAACAGGGCCAGCGCGGTCATTCCCACACTCACGCGCACCGCGCGTGGCGCGAGATCCGCGCGATCATTGAAACCGCCGCCCTACCCCTGCGCGCGAAGACGCTCGCCGTTGCGGTATTCGCTCGGCTCGCCGAAGCCGAGGGACGTGTCCATGGGATCCCGGCCGACGAGGTCGAGTTCCACGAAATCGGCGCGGCGGACTCCATCGCCGACATCGTCGGCGCCTGCATGGCGCTTGACTCGCTCGGCGTCGACGTCGTCGAGGTCGGCCCCTTCCCGCTCGGGCACGGCGAGGTGCGGTGCGCGCACGGCATCTACCCCCTGCCCGCCCCGGCGGTGGCGGAGCTCCTCAAAGGATGGCCCCTGCGCAACATCGAGGAAGAAGCCGAAACAGTGACACCGACCGGCGCCGCGCTGCTGACGGCATGGGCGGGGGCGGCGCGGCCGTCATCGGAGGCGCGCGCGATCCGAGCGACCGGCCTCGGCTGGGGCCACCGGCGGTTGCGCGGACGCCCGAACTGCGCGCGCGCCGTTCTCTACGAAACGATCGCGCCCGAAGCGGGCTCGCCGGAGGAGTGCATCGTGATGGAAACCCACCTCGACGATGCGACCGGCGAATGGATCGGCGTGCTGGTCGAACGGCTGCGCGCGCTCGGTGCGCTCGACGTGTATACGACAGCAGTCCAGATGAAAAAACATCGGCCGGGCATTCTTGTGACCGTGCTCTGCGACCCGGCGCGGCGCGACACGATGCTCGAGACGATCTTCCGCCACTCCCCCACCTTCGGCGTGCGCGAATCTCGCGCGGCTCGCACCGTATTGGAACGCCGCTGCACGTCCGTCGAAACACCCTGGGGCCAAGTGCGCGTCAAGCTGGGCATCTGGAAGGGCCAGATCGTGACCCGCGCGCCGGAAATGGAGGACTGTATCGCGCGCGCCGAGGCGCACGGAGTCCCGCCGCGCCACGTGTACGAGGCCGCGATGCGGCTGGCCAGCCAAGCCTGACGATGGCCGCGACGATGCCGAAAGGACATCGGGTCATGCGCGGAACGCCGAAACCGAATCGCGTCGGGCGGATCACCGCCATGCACCCACACCGGGCCGCGCGACGGTTCGCCGCCGTCCTGGTCTTGTGGGCAGCAGTACAAGCGTCCTCGGCCGCCGCGGCAGAGATCGTGCTCGACGTGGACGCATGGAACCCCACCAACACGACCACCCGCGTGCAGGCCGCCTTCACCGCGCCGGTGTCCCGGGTCGTACTGAGGCCCGCCCCAGGACCTTGGATTGTTCTTCCGCTGGTGGTGGCCGGCGATCGCGAGATTGTGATCGAGCGCGGCGCCGTGCTCGAGGCCATGCGAGGAGCCTTCCACGGCCCGGGGGACTCCCTGCTGACTTTGCGGGCGGTGTCGAACGTAACGCTGACCGGCGGGGGCACCCTCCGCATGTGGCCAGAGGACTACGCGGGACCGACCTACCGTCCGTCGGAGTGGCGGCACACAGTGCGCCTTCACGGCGCAGTGAACGTGCGCATCGACACACTCCGCATCGAACGTAGCGGCGGCGACGGCCTCTACGTGGGCGCCGGACCGAGCCGCGAGCCATCTCGGAACATCGTCGTCCGCGACGTTGTCTTCGATCGCCACCATCGCCAGGGAATCAGCGTCATCACGGTGGATGACCTACTCCTCGAACGAGTCGTGATGCAGGGAACGTGCGGTACCGCCCCCCGGTCGGGGCTTGACGTGGAGCCGAACCACCCTTGGGAGCAAGTCACCGGCGTACGCATCCTGGACTGTGTCTCAGCAGACAACCACGGCGCAGGCTTTCAGTTTCACCTTGCGAACCTCCATGCCACGTCCACACCGGTCGCGATCCGCCTGGAGCGCTGCCGAGCCCATGGAAACCGGCGCGCGGCGTTTGAGTGGACCGGCGCGCGCGATCGCGGCCCGACGCGCGGCGAGATCATCGTCAGCGACTGCGAGTTGCGGTCGGGGACCGTATCCCCGATCGATATCCGGAATTGCGGCGCTGGCGCGCTCAGCCTGGTGTTTCGCCGCGTCAACGTCGAAAGCGGCGCGGCGCGACAGCCCCCGGTGGTGCTGCGCAGTCAGCGGGGATTCATCCACCCCTTGGGCGGAATTCAAATGGAAGATGTGCAAGTGCGCCTGCCGGATCGCGAGACTCCACCAGCCGCGGTCCGGTACGAATCCGCCCTTCCTCGACTCGATCGGCTGGGCGGACACCTACACGTCGTCGAACCACCCGAGGAACGGCGAACGGACCCCTTCACAGCCGCCCGGCTGCGGGAATGGCAACCGGAGCTGACGTTCGCGGATCTGCCCCCCTTGGCGATCCGCTCCACGGAATGTCCGCCCGCCCGCGAGCTGCGTTCTGTGCGTTGGCGCCTCCGGCACGACGCCGAAGCCCTACTTTGGCCTGACGCCGACGGCGTCGGAGAGGTCGCGATCGAAATCGGCCGGTCGGGTCAGGCGGATCGAATCGAAGCCCGTGCGATCGGAGCTGACGGGCGAACGGTGCTGGCGACGAATCTCTCACCGAGCGCCTCGGTCATCTGGCAATTCGGGCCCCACGGTTCTCCGCCATGGAGACTAAAGCTCCACGGCAACACTGCAGCCATTTCACTCTCGAACCGGCGCGGGAACCTCCGCTTGTGCGCAGACTCCGTCGTGCATCTGTTCGGCTGGGAGGGCGCGTTCGCGCTGCGGGTACCGCCCCACTCGGACCAGTGGGCGATCGTGGTGGTGGGCTCGGAGCCCGATGAGGCCGTGCGCGCCGAACTCACCGACCGTGCCGGCCGCGTCCTCGGCGCGGCCGACAACATCATCCGGCCGGTCGTCCTTCGCGGCCGACCGGTCGAGGACGGCATCGTACAACTTCGGTGTTCGCGTCCGAGTGTCGGACGGCTCGAAGACTACAGCGTCACCCTCAGCGGTTGCGCGCCCTGGCTTGATCCCGCCCCCTTGTCCGGCGGGAGCGGCACAGAGCGACGGCCCGAAGCCCACCGCTGAAGATTCTCTCCAAGGTTTGGACGGCGGTGCACCTGCCTCGTCCAATGCTGGGACAGTCGACCATCGGTCTCTAACTGCCATGGCCGACGCGACGCCCGGACCGGCCAAGTTTGGCAACAGGCCGCCGCTCCCCGGCGACCCCGATCAAACCGTTGAGCTCGAGACCGGAGACAGCCGAAGGACGTTCAACCCGCGGGCGGCCGCGAACCAACCCTGCGGGTGTTCCGATCTGCCGATGGACGGTCGCTCTGCGACCGATCACCGCTCAGACGGCGGCGCAGCAACAGCATCACCGCCGCGGTGAGCATCAGACCCCCGACTGCAGGTTCGGGCACCACCTTGAAGCGAAAATCATCCATCGCCAGACCGTGATCGTTGCCGATATCGTTCAGCTCGCGGAACCGGATCCAGAGCATTTGGCCGGGCGTCCATGTGAGACCGGTCGCCGAGAAGGTGACGCCGGTCACGCGGCTGGCCCGGTGGTTGCCATCGAGCCAGGCGCCTGCGCCGAAATTGACGGCGGGGGACGGCGTGGACGCGCCCGCGTTCCAGCCCGTGCCGTTCTAGCCCGGAGGATCGATCGCCCACTCGGCGACCAGCTGCGGCGAGCTGGTGCTCGCGTCGCGCCATTGCTCGATCGTGTACTCGACGTCAAATTCGCTCAGGGTGAGGCCGGTGTTGTTGTGAATCTTGACACCCCAGGAGCCCGCCAGCGCACCGCTCGCTGGCGATCCAAAAATAAGTGCCTCCCGACCCGATGCCGCCCAACGCTCGTTCCGGGTCACCGACCGAGCCAAAGCTGTAACAGCGGCCCGTGGTGGTGTCACCACGGCGGATGCCGATATCGACCGCTGGATTGTTCAGCGAATTGACCAAGTACCAGCCAGGAAGCGTACCGTTGTGGGTCCAACTACTCGAGCCATTGTTCGGGGTAAAGGGCCGCGTGTCGAACGATTCGGCATCGATCGGACCCGGCACGGTGGAGGAGATGTGAGCGCACGCCGTGACGGCCCCCCGCCGCCAGTCACACTGCCGTACGAGAGATGCTCATCGATCCGCCGCGTTCATGAAATCAGCGTTCTCAGCGCACCCAACTTCGTGGATTGCGCCATCGCCGCCCCGTGAGTTTTGTGTGAAGTCCGAGCGACGGCGGCGAAGCCCGGCAGACCGCGAGATCCCCCCGCGAATGGGCGGCGTGAGCCGGAGGCGCGACCGCACGGCACGCGCGCCGGTCCCCGGCGCACACCCGCGGTCATCGAGCGGCTTGTCATCATGCGAACAGCCGGCGGACGAACTCACCGTTTCGGCGCGCATCGGCGACGCCGTCCTTCGACGGGCTCGACGTCTCGAGCACGATCCAGCCCGAGAACCCCACGTCCTTCACGGCCGCGGTGACCTCCTGGAAGTAGTCCGCATCCTCATCGAGGTACTTCGGGCCATTTTTGTAATGGAGTTGAGAGATGCGCGTGCCAAGGCGGCGGATCTCTCCGGGCACGCCGTAGCTCTTCGTGTTGTAAACATCGTAGTAGACCCGCACGGCCGGATGTCCGACCGCGTCGAGCAACCGCTCATTCTGCTCGGCGGTGAGCGTGTTCTCGACGGCGAGGATCACACCCGCATCGGCGGCGCGCGGCGCGGCCGCCTTGAGTCGCTCGACGACGACTCGGAAATCGTCGTCCTTAAGCCGGTTGTTCTCGAGCAGGCTCCCCTTCCCGAAGAACGCCACGAGGATGTTCTTCGCCCCGAGCGCCGCGGCGCCGGCGATGGTCTGCTCGAGCCAGGCCGGTGCGCGAGGATCGCTAGCCAGCGGATACGAGTTGAGCAGGCCCATCATGATGGAGCAAATCGGCAAGCCCGTCTCGGCCATCTCGGCCTTGTAGGAGTCAATTCTCTTCGGGTCCGCGATCTCGAGCGTATCGGCCGCGTTGCCGGCTCGAACCTCCACCCCGTCCAGACCAGCCTCCTTCGCCGCCTTGAGCCCGAGCGTGCAGGTGCCCACGCGGATCCGCGGCGACATGGCGGCCAGCCGTTGCGGCGCGAAGGCACCAAGGGCGGCGACGGCGACGGATCGGGAAAGAAATGACCTGCGGGACAGCGTCATGGCTGAATCTCCTTCGGGTTCGCAGCTCAGCATAACGTAGCATCCACCATGAGCAAGTCCATTCGCATGTCCAGCCAATGGCACACGTGCCCGCCTTCTCCTGCGATAGCCGCTGCGCGCCGGAGGACCGGCGCGCCGGGATTGATCGCGCGACCCTTTGGTGGAAGACTCGACCGGCGAGCGATCGAACCCGAAGGTGGTGACGATGAACCGATACACGCGAAGGCTTTTTTTGGGCAGGACCGGCGCCGCGGCGACCGTGGCGGCGGTGAGCGGGACGGTGACGGCGGCGGTGCGTGCCCGCTCGATTGGCGCGAACGACCGACTGCGGATCGGATTGATCGGATGCGGTAGCCGCGGTGTGGATGTGCACATGGGGACGGTTCGCAAGTTCGCGAAGGAGATGAATGTGGAGTTTTCCGCGGTGTGCGACCCTTGGCGCATTGCGCGCGAGCGAGCCGTCGCCTGCGCGAAGGAGTGGTTTGGCCGCGAGCCGAAGGCGTATGTGTCCTATCGCGACCTGATGGCCGACGACGAGGTGGACGCAGTCATGATCGCCTCGCCCGACCACTGGCATACGGCGCATTTGGAAGCGGCCGCCCGGACCGGCCGGCACGCGTACGTGGAAAAGCCGCTCGCCACGGAGTTCGATCGGCTCGTGCGCGCCGTGGACGCCGTACAGGAGGCGGGGATCGTCTGCCAGGTCGGAACACAGATCCGCAGCCTTCCGACGATCGTCGGCTGCCGCGCGCTCGTGCAGGCCGGCACGTTCGGCAAGATCACGCGCGTCGAGGAAGTGCGGAACGCTGAGCGGCCCTATTGGTACAACTACCTAAAGGACGCCACCGCGGAGGATGTCGACTGGAAGGAGTTTCTCGGTGACCGGCCCGACCGCCCCTTTCGCGCCGACGTCTTCACGGGGTGGTACGGCTACTACGAGTTCTCCCAGGGCCCCGTCCCGGGCCTGGGCAGCCACTTCATTGATTTGGTCCACTACATGACCGGCGCGACCGCCCCGGCCAGCTGCGTGTGCCTCGGTGGGACGTTCTACTGGAAGGATGAGCACGAGTTCACGGCGCCGGATCAGTGTCAGGCCCTCTGGATCTATCCCGAAGGGTTCCTCGTCAGCTACGTAACCAACTTTGGCAACGGAGCGGGCAACCTGAAGCGCCTGTACGGCGAGTATGGCACCCTGAAGTTCGACAACTGGTCCGCGCCGACGTACTCCGCCGAGGGGGGTCCGAAACGTGCCCAAGGCACGATTCGCGGGGAGAATCCCGTCCCGCCCCTGGAGCATCCGGATCATTTCCTCGACTGGCTGCAGTGTATCCGGAGCGGCCGCACGCCGAACGCGCCGATCGAGGCCGGCTATGCGCACGCCGTGGCCGTGTTAATGGCGATGAAGTCCTACGAGACCGGCCGCAAGGTCCTCTACGACGCCGCAGCACGGACGATTCGGCCAGTCTGATCTCCAGCGGCCCCGTTCTTCTCCGACGGCCGACGACCGCCCCGCAACGCGATCGGCGCTGCGGACCAACGCGCGTCCGGACATCGCCTCATCATCGGTGATTCCGTCTAAAGCTTGCGCCGGTTGTTGATCCTTGTTTCGTCCCACGAGATTGTTCTGGCGTATTCACAAAGTTTTTTCCAAAGGTTGGACGGCAAGCACATGCCGGCGATTTCGCTGCATTGAAACCTCTCGATAACGCCAGTCTAACACGAGGGGAGGATCGTAGTCGTGGACGAGGAATGGTGGCGCATGAGAGCGAGCCATAAACCGAATGCAGTGATTTTTGTGGACGACGGCTACCCCGAGGCCGAAGAGTACACGAACAATTACATCGCGTACGACGCGATGGATCCGGAGGACTACCGGCGCGCGGTGGCGCTGGCTCGCTGCCGGCTTTGCGAGCTGCGCGGCCGTTGCACCGCCGAGCCCGGAGCTTGCGCGGGCCCGCCGCCGCGACCGACCTCGAGCCGGTAGGGGTCGAGACGTCGCCGGCCGGCCTGTTGCGCGAGGCGCGCCGCGCGCTGCGCTAGTTCGTAGAGACGCTGCTGGCTCCGCACCCGCGTTCCGCGGCTGGGCGGGCGCCGACGTTCGTAGGTGCCATCCGGCCGAAGTTCCCACGCCTGCACGTTGTCCGCCGCGCACACATCGAGGATGGACTCCAAACGGCGGCGTGCGGCGGGATCCACGACCTCGATCAGCAGCTCGACGCGCTTGTCGAGATTACGCGGCATCCAGTCGGCGCTCGAGATGAAGATGGCCGGATCTCCGCCCCGGTGGAACCAGAAGATGCGCGCGTGCTCGAGGAACCGGTCCACCACGCTGACCACGCGGATCCGTTCGCTCAGCCCCCGCACACCGGGCCGCAGGCAACAGATGCCGCGAACGAGCAGAGTGATGTCCACCCCGGCGCGCGAGGCGGCATAGAGCGCGTCGATCAGTTCGCGATCCGACAGCGAGTTCATCTTCGCGACGATGCGCGCGCGGCCGCCGGCCTCGGCGTGCCGCCGCTCCCCCTCGATCAATTCGAGCAGACGGCGCCGAAGGCCGAGCGGGGCCATCTCGATACGGCGGAACGCACACGGCTGCGCGAGGCCGGTCACGGCGTTGAAGAACGCGGCCGCATCAGCACCATAGTCGTCGCTCGCGGAGAGCAGGCTGATGTCGCAGTACTGCCGGGCGGTGCGCTCATTGTAGTTGCCGGTACCGAAGTGCACGTAGCGTCGGATGCCGCCCGCCTCGCGCCGCACGATGAGGCAGCATTTCGCGTGCACCTTGTAGCCGCGCACGCCCGCGATCACCTGCACACCGGCGCGTTCCAGCGCGCGGGCCCACTCGATGTTGCGCTCCTCATCGAAGCGGGCCTTCAGCTCAACCACCGCGGTGACCTGCTTGCCGTTTTCGGCGGCGCGGATCAGCGCTGCGATCACCGGGCTGTTGCGGCTGGTGCGATAGAGGGTTTGTTTGATCGCGAGCACGTCGGGATCGTCGGCGGCCTCCTCGATGAACTGAACGACCGGATCGTAGCTTTCGAACGGCGCGTAGAGGAGCATGTCGCGGCGGGCGAGCTGGGGCATGAGCGGTTCGCCGCGCCGCCAGCCAGCCGGATCGGCGGGAGGCCAAGGCGCGAACCGCAACCGTTCAGCGCCGGGCAGATCGGCCATGCGCATCAGGTCGGCTAGACCCAACGGCCCGGGCGCGCGCGTGACGTGGGCGGCCGGCACGCCGAGTCCAGCACGAAGCCACTCCGCCGTCGCCGGCGGAACCCCCGCGTCGATCTCGAGCCGCACCACGTCGCTTTCCCGCCGCGCGGCGAGGATGTCCTCCATGCCCGCGAGCAGGTCGGCTGCCTGATCTTCGGCCAGTTCGAGGTCCGCGTTGCGGGTGATGCGGAACATCGCCGTGTCCAGCACCTCGGCGCCCGGCCATAGCCGCGCCGCGAATCCGCGCACGAGATCCTCGATGAGCACGAACCGTAAGAGTCCCTCATCCGGCAGCGCAAACCATCGCGGCAGCGAGCGCGGAATCGCGACGATCGCCCACCCCTCGCCGCCCAGCCACGGACCCTCGGCGGGCCGCCGGATTCGGGCAGCCATGTGCAGGGTGAGGCCGGCCAGTCGCGGCCACGGTTCATCGGGAAAGACCGCGCGCGGCGTGAGCAGCGGCAACACCTCGTCCTCCCAGACGCGCTCCACATGGCGCCGCGACTCGGCGTTGAGTTCTTCCCAGGTGAGCCGCTGGAGGCCCGCGCGGGCGAGCGCCGGTTCAAGCTCCCGTTCCCACAGGGCGTACTGACGATCCACCAGCTCCCGCACGCGCTCCGCGATCGCCGCCAACTGCTCGCGCGGCGTCCGCCCGGAAATGTCGCGCTGGGCGCGCCCCTGACGGGCCAGCATCCAGAGCCCGCCGACCCGTACCATGAAAAACTCGTCGAGGTTCGACGCACTGATCGCCAAGAATCGGACGCGCTCGAGCAGCGGCATGGCCGGATCCGACGCCTGTTCGAGCACCCGGCGGTCGAACTCCAGCCAGGATAGCTCACGGTTCAAATAGCGAGCGGAGCGATCGAATCGGCGGTCAGAGCTCATCGGCGCCCTCCCCGCGCTCCGCGATGCCGATCAATTCGAGCGAAACGCCGAACAGATCTTCGAACATCGCGCCCTTCTCGCGTAGCGCCATCCGTTCGATTGTAAGATCGCCGCCGCCCGGCACGGCGAGGATCACGCGGTGGTCGCGCCGTTCGATGCGCAACTCGGCGACCCGTCGCTGGTGCGAGCGGTCGAGCGCGTCGGCCACACGCAGCAGCGCCGCCATCTTCTGCACGACGACGCGCTGCGGTCGGGGCAGCGCGCCGTACACAGCGTGGTCGGGCCGCGGCGGCGACTTGCGGTGGTAGCGGGCCACCAGCGCGATGAGCGTCAGATCCTCGCTCGAAACCCCGAACAGTTCGCTGTTCTGGATGAGGTACATCGAGTGCTTGTGGTGGCTGCGGTTGCTCACGTACAGGCCGACCTCGTGCAGCCGCGCCGCGATCTCGAGCAAAAACTCGTACCGCGACCCGAGACCGTGCAATTCGCGCAGCTCGCGAAACAGCGTCACGGCGAGCGCCGCGACCTGATCCGCGTGCCGGCGATCCGCTCGGTATCGGTCGGCGAGCATGCGCGCCGCATGCCGCACATGTTCGCGAAACTCCGCGGCCAGCTCAGAGCGGATCGACATCTCGACCTCGAGGGCGGTGCGCAGGTGGACTTTGGGCACCACGATGCGCCGCACGCCGAATGCGGCCGCGATCTCGCTGTAGGCCAGCAACGACGGACCAACGGTCTCCGCCTCAACGAACGAAAGCCCGTGTTCGGCGGCGATCTCCTCCGGCGACATCTCGAGCAGCTGGTCCGCGAACTTGGCAAGGCGCGCAGGCGTCAGTGAGCCGATGCGTACCCGGTCCCAATCGTCGGTCAGCCGCTCGGCCGCGAACCGCACGTCGCCGGAGACCGCGATCAACGTGTGCACGCGACGCACCGGCGAGGCCTCGACCATCTGCTCGACCGTGCGCCGCATGTCCTGCACCAGCATGGCGCGCTGGCGGGGCGCGGGCACACGGCCGGCGTCCAGCGTCTCGCGCAGGCGCACCGCGCCGAGCGGGTACGTCTCGTAGAAGCCCACGCGGCCGCGATCGAGCAACAGCACCTCGGTGCTTCCGCCCCCGACCTCGACGACCAGCACCGGCCCCGCGGTACGGCTGGCCCGCGTCCAGCGGAGGTTCCGCACCGCGAGGTAGGTGAGTCGAACGAGGTCGGCGTCTTCTGCGCACTCGACCGGTATGCCGGTCGCGACGTAGACGCGGTCGAGGAACGCATCCCGGTTGGCGGCTTCCTTCACCGCGCTCGTCGCGATTGCACGGATGCAGGAGGGATCGGTGATCTTGTACTCCCGCATAAGATCGGCGTAGC
Organism: uncultured bacterium; assembly: GCA_938010045.1. Lineage (GTDB taxonomy): Bacteria > Verrucomicrobiota > Kiritimatiellia > PWTM01 > PWTM01 > CAACVY01. Next base: position 35,380 of record CALLFZ010000035.1, on the reverse strand, counting down.
CACGCAGGATTCGGACGCTCTCCTCGATCGTCTCCCGCCGGATCGAACCGATCGTGAAAGTGTCCTTGCCAAGCCCGACGGGCTGTGAGAGCGATTCGAGCGTCCGCGGCGGGTGATCCGCCGCGAGCTCCGCGATTTCCATGCGGATCGCCGTGGTGCCGATATCCAGCACCGCGACAAGGCGCGGCGGCTCGGGTGGAGGTGCGGGTGGCCGGCGCCGGTTCATGCGAGGCGGGCCTCCGCTCGCGCGAGCGCCGCGGCGCCGAGCACCGTCGCCTGGTCGCCCAGTTTCGCGGCCACCACGCGGAACGTGCCGCGAAAGGCATCCATCGCCTCCCGCTCGGCAACGTCGCGCACTTCCTCCACGAAGAGCTTCGGCATCGCCTCGACCAGTCCGCCGCCGAGCACGATGATGTCCGGCGCCAGCAAATTGACCACGTTCGCAGCGGCGAGCCCGATGTGCCGGGCCGCGCGGCGCACGATCCGCTCCACGACCGTGTCGCCCCGCCGCACGGACTCGGCGAGCGCGCGGCTCCGGATGCGCGCGACGTCCGTCCCCACGAGCTTGCGCAGCACAGGGGCCTCGCCGCGGTAGGCGGCAGCGGCCGCGGCCGCCGCAATCGCCAGCCGGCTAGCCATCGCTTCGAGGCAGCCGCGGCGGCCACAGCCGCACAACGGGCCGCGCGGCAGCAGCTTCATGTGACCGATCTCCATGCAGGAACGACGCCGACCGCGCAGCAGCCGCCCCTCGTAGACGCACGCGCCGCCAATGCCCGTGCCCGGGAAAATGCCCACCGCCGTACGGGCGCCACGCGCCGCGCCGCTCACATACTCGCCATAGGTGCCGGCGTCCACGTCGTTCGCCACGACGACCGGACAGCCCAAGGCCGTTTCGAGCCGCCGCCGCAACGGCACATTGCGCCAGCCGAGGTTCGGAGCGAACAACAGCACACCGCGGTCGAGATCGAGCGGTCCCGGCGTACCGATGCCGATCCCCCCCAGCTCGCGGCGTCCAAGACCGGCCTTTCGCATCACCGCGCGGATCATCGTCTCGATCTGGTCGAGACCGGCAGTCCCATCCTCGGCACTGGTCGCCTGCCGCAGCGCGGCGCGCATCCGCATCGCGCCGTCGAAGGCGGCGCAAAACATCTTGGTGCCCCCCAGATCGAACCCGATCCAGTGTCGCCCGTTCCGGCCTTCCGTCCGGCTCATGCTCGTGTCCTCCGTGCGAACGCATCGCATTCTAGCCGGCGGCCTCCGCCCGGTCACTTCAAGCGACCGCCACGGTCGATGCGGAGGTTGATCCGGCGCCCGAGGCTACGTACATTGCTTCCGTTGCGCATGCGGTTTTTGCTGTACAACATCCGGTACGCCACAGGAGGGCTGCCGGGTCGCGGCCCGCTGCAGTTCCTCCGGCCATCGAAACAGCTGCTCGACGAAATCGTCGCCTATATCCGCAGCGTGAAGCCGGACATCGCCGGCCTCCTCGAAGTGGACTCCGGATCGGTCCGATCCCGGCGCCGCCACCAATCGCGCGTGATCGCGGAGGCGCTGGGCCACACCCACGCGTACCGCTCGAAGTACGCGGTCAATTCGTTCGCGCATCGCATCCCGATCCTTCGGCGGCAAGGCAACGCGATCATCGTGCGCGACGCGGATCGGCCAGTGCGGTTTCACTATTTCACGAATGGCGTCAAACGCCTCGTGCTCGAGCTCGAAATGCCGGATGTCGCAGTGTTCCTTGTGCACCTGGCGCTCGGCGGACGAGTCCGCCTGCAGCAGATGCACACGCTGTACGATCTGGTCCGCTCCGCGACGAAACCGGTGCTGCTCGCGGGCGATTTCAACGCGTTCTGGGGCCGGCACGAGATTGAACTGTTTCGCGCCGCTTGCGGGCTCCGAAGCGCGGACCCCGAGAACCGCCCCACCTGGCCGAGCTGGCGCCCGCACCGGCAGCTCGACGTGATCCTCCACAGCCCGGATATCGTGGTGGACCGGTTTGAACTGGGCAACGTCCTGCTCTCAGATCACCTGCCATTGATCTGCGACTTCCGGGTGCCGCGGTCCCGCTCGGCAGCCATCGACATTTTACACGAAGCCGTGACCGCCTCGCGGGAATTGTATTAGCCCGACGCTCCAACGGCGGCCGGCCGCCCATCAGCGCCTCACCCACACTTCGGCCATCACCGCAGAGGGAGCCGTTTGCGCCGGGGATTGTTTGGCGAGCCGAGGTCGCATTGAAAGATTTGATTCCGATGAGCCCCCCGTTCGCAATGCAAGCTGCAACGATGTTCAGGTGCTCCAAAACACAAGGACCGATTTGGAATGGAGCTGTACAGGGCGTTCGAGCGCGCATAACGAATCTAAAGTGATGCGATAGTCGGGTTTTTTAGCCGAATCAAGATTTGAGTTTCCGGCGAGGGTGGCCCCCGGACCGGATGCCGTCCACGAGCCACCCCTCCTGGCGGCGGCCGGACTTGGCGCTTTACCCTCCCTGCCCTGCGTGCGGGCTGCCCAGGCAGACCCCCACGGACGTTGCGCTTGGGCCTGTCCCCCAAGAACGTCCCGCCCGACGAGCTGCCTGTCCCCACCATGGGGCGATGTCCCCCCCCCACGGCGGCTATGACGACTCCATGGCGGCTGACGCGAAGCCACTCTCACCGATGTGCACCGCCGACCGTACCTGCCTGCCTTCAGCAGCCTGCGATGTGCCTTTTCCCAACGGCCGTCCCTGCAGGCGGGCTTCGGCGTGGGGTCGCTCGACCACGATCGCATCTGCAAATGGGGACAGGTACCCGATGCAAATGGGGACATGCAAATGGGGACAGGCACCCGATAACAAGTCATAGTGGATTAACAGCGTGAATGTTGCGCCGTATGCATTTGTGCATGTCCCCAATCACGCCAATCGCGTTCCGAAGTCACGGACGGGAGCAACCGACTGGGGACAGGCATGGCCGTAGGTGCCCGATGGCTGGCCCAAGGGGTACAGGTGGGTAGAGGCGATTGGTCACCCCCTTCGGTTTACTGCGCCCACTGCGCCTCAAAAAGTGCCTGTCCCCATCACGCGATATACCCCAGGATGCCCCGCCCGACGAACTGCCTGTCCCCACCATAGGAGGTGTTTGCCACACTTTCCTGACGCCTGTGATCGGCCACTCATTCCCCAACACCAACACCCACAACGCAATCGGCTCGGCACCGCAACCCTGGGGTGGAGGACACCGATGCTCGGCTGGAATCGTGAATCGGCTCGAGGCCGGCCGGACCCGGCCGCTCAGACGGTGCACGATGCGACGGAATGATATGCCTCGCTGAACTCGGTTTTTATTCCAAGCACTCATCGCGCCCGCGCTGGGTGTCGCACTCGGGCGGACGGCGGCAGACGAGGACACCGCGGCCCCATCCCCCCACAAGTCCTACGACGTCGCGGCCTACGTGTGGCCCGCTTACAGCGATGCGCGGAGCTCCGCTCGGCGTGGCCCGAACACATGGGCGAGTGGGAACGGGTTCGCCAGGCGCGCCCAAAGCTCCCCGGCCACCAGTGTCGTCGCAGCCCGTTGTGGGGCGATGTCAACGACGCCAACCCGGCTCAATCCTAGCTCAATCATGGAAATGCAGATCCAAGCCGCGGCGGACCACGGCATCAAGGTCTTCATCTACGACTGGTCCGGGTTCGACGGGCGGCCCTTTGTCGAGAACTGCCTAACCAACGGATATCTGAAGGCACGCAATTGCGGCCTCGTGAAGTTCTATCTGATGTGGGCGAACGACGGCATCAAGTATCCATGGAACATCCGCAACAGTTGGGACCGCACGACGGTGCTCGACCGCGGCGCGGTGGACCGATCGAGATTCAAGCGGCTCGCTCGGTACGTGCTTGTTCGTGATCTCCGGCATCCGGCCCATGACCAGGTTGGCGGCGGCCGGTGTTGGCGATCTACGACCTGAACGCGTTCGGCCAGGGATTGGGAGGCCTGAAACCGGCCGCCGAGGCTCTCTTGCGGTTCCGCGAGGAGGCGGCGTGCGCGGGGCTGCCCGGCCTCCATCTGCAATGCAGATTCCGCGGCAGCGGGTTCAATGTATTCGGCGTCAACGACTCCCGGCTGGCCGTGTCGCAGGAGGCGGCCGTGCGGCCGCTCGGATTCGACAGTCTCACGCACTACCCGTTCTGCCATTGTTTTCAACGTGCGCAACCCACTGCCGAAGCTTGTGGAGATCACTGAGCCGGAGTGGGCGAAGACTGAACGGTCCTATGGCCCGCCGTACTTCGCCCACATCTCAGCCGGCTGGGACAACAACGCGAGGTTCGTCGAGCTGCAGCGCGCGATCATCCCCAGCAACGGCCCGCCGGAGTTGGCGGTGGCGCTGCGGCGCGTTCGCGCGCGCGGGCCGATGCGCACACGAACCAGACGCCGCTGATCACGATCAACGCCTGAAACGAATGTGCAAGGGCAGCTACCCGTTGCGCTGCACACGGCACGGCTACGGCTACCTGAAGGCGGTCCGTGTGGTCTTCGGCACCGCGATCAATTCCGCCGCAGCGTCCACGCCGTGAGGCTCGCCGCGCCGCCGCGGCGAACTCGAAGCCGACATTGAACCCATATTTTGCGTTTGGGCAGACCGAGGCTGGTTTCACCCTCTGATCGTTGGCGCCGGTTGTGGACATGCGCCGGTTGGGGGCAGACCCTTGGCGGTTCCTTAGTTTCACCACCTCCGAGACGCAGAGAACATGGCGGGGACGGAGCGAAGCGTGGATGTTCGGCCGACCCTGGGTGGGGACAGGCAGCTGCGATGGTTCGTTCTTCGCTTGTTGGCGATTCGTTCGTTCTTCGGAACTGAATCGCCGTGAAGAACTTACAATTTTAATGACAAGTCAACGGCAAGATCTGGGCTGAACACGCGCCGCGAACAGCACGCCGCCCCGCGCCATGTGCGCGGCAGCGTGCCCGCGACCGTTAGCGCTGGATGCGGGCCGATCCGCCCTTCGCGAAGGCTTCGACGTCCGCGGCCGAGGCCATCGTCGTATCGCCTGGGAACGTTGTGAGCAGCGCGCCGTGTGCCCAACCCAGTCGCACCGCCTCCTCCGCGGGTCGACCGGCCATGAGCCCGTAGAAGAAGCCGGCCGCGAATCCATCACCGCCGCCCACCCGGTCGTACACATCGAGCTGGCAGGTCGGCGCCTGGACGATCTGACCGCCGATCCACGCGACCGCGCTCCAGTTGTGGCGGTTCGAGCTCAGAACCTCGCGCAGCGTCGTCGCGACGACCTTCACGTTCGGAAAGCGCTCCACGACCGTCTGCATCATCGCGACAAACGCGCTCGGATCGAGCTTCGAGGCGGCCGCGACCTCCGGCCCCTTCAGCCCGAGGCCTTTCTGCAAGTCCTCCTCGTTGCCCACAAGCACATCCACGTGCTCGACGATGCGTCGCAGTGTCTCGACCGCGCGGCCCTCACCGCCGGACACTTTCCAGAGTTTCGCGCGGTAGTTCAGGTCGAACGAGGTCACCGCGCCCGCGGCCTTCGCCGCCGTCATCGCTGCGATGACGGTCTCGGCCGTCGTGGGCGAGAGTGAGGCGAAGATGCCGCCGCTGTGGAACCACCGCACGCCCTCGCCAAAGATGGCCGCCCAGTCGAAATCATCGGGCTTCAACAGCGCGGCAGCTTCGTTGCACCGGTTGTAGAACACGACCGGCGGCCGCACGCCGAACCCGCGGTCGCTGTAGACGGTCGCCATGTTCGGCCCGCGCACGCCGTCATGGTCGAAGTACTTGTAGATGCCGCGCACACCCATCGCGCGCACGCGTTCCGCGATCAGATCGCCAACCGGATAGCGCACCATCGCGGTCGCGATCGCCGTGCGCATGCCGAAGCAGTCGGAGAGATTCGCGGCGACGTTGTACTCCCCGCCGCTGACGTGGATACGGCAGACCGTCGCCTTGCGAAACGGCACAATGTCCGGATCGAGCCGATGCACGAGCGCGCCCAGAGAGAGCAGATCGATCGCGCCGCCCGACGGAATCTTCAGTTCATGGGTCATGGCAGGTGACTCCTTTCGTTCGAACCCGAACCGTGCTCACACCGTGTAGGTGCTCGCCGAGGTCGTGCCGCCCCGGCCGGTCCAGTTCGTGTGGAAAAACTCGCCGCGCGGCCGATCCACGCGCTCGTAGGTGTGCGCGCCGAAGTAGTCGCGCTGCGCCTGCAACAGGTTCGCGGGCAGCCGCGCCGTGCGGTAGCCGTCGTAGTAGGCGAGCGCCGACGACATCGCCGGCATCGGAATGCCGAGCTTGACGCCCAGCGTGACCGTGCGGCGCCACGCGGACAGGCCGCGCCGGACAGCCTTGCGGAAAAATGGATCGAGCAGAAGGTTCACAAGATTCGGATTGCGGTCGAACGCTTTCTTGATCTCGCCAAGGAAGACCGACCGGATGATGCAACCGCCGCGCCAGACCAGCGCGATGCCGCCGTAGTTCAAGTTCCAGTTGTACTCCTTCGCGGCCGCACGCATGAGCTGGTATCCCTGCGCGTACGATACGATCTTCGAGGCGTACAGCGCCCGGCGCAGGTCGTCCAAAATCGCAGCTCGGTCGCGCCGCGGCAGTTTCGCCGAGGGCCCGCTCAGCACCTTCGAGGCCTCGACTCGCTCCTCTTTGAGCGATGAAAGACAGCGCGCGAACACCGCCTCGGCGATCAGCGTGAGGGGCTGGCCCGTGTCCAACGCCGCGATCACGGTCCACTTGCCGGTGCCCTTCTGACCCGCCGCGTCGAGGATCAGGTCGAGCGTGTACTGGCCGTTCTCGTCACGGTACGCGAGGATGTCGCGCGTGATCTCGATCAAGTAGGAGTTCAGCTCCCCCTCATACCACTCCGCGAACACCTTGTGCATGTCCTCATTCGACATGCGGAGACCGTCCCGCATCATGTGGTAGGTCTCGCAGATCATCTGCATGTCGCCGTACTCGATGCCGTTGTGCACCATCTTCACGAAGTGGCCCGCGCCGTTCTCGCCGATCCAGTCGCAACACGGCTCGCCCTCGGGCGTTTTGGCGCAGATAGATTGGAAGATCTCTTTCACGTGCGGCCAAGCCGCGGGCGACCCGCCGGGCATCATCGAGGGACCGCGCAGCGCGCCTTCCTCGCCGCCGGACACACCCGTGCCGATGTAGAGCAGCCCTTTGCTCTCCACGTAGGCGGTGCGGCGGATCGTGTCGGGAAAGTGGGAGTTGCCGCCGTCAATCAGGATATCGCCCGGCTCGAGCAGCGGGATGAGCTGCTCGATCAAGTCGTCCACCGCCTTGCCGGCCTTGACCAGCATCATAATCTTCCGGGGCCGCTTCAGCGCCGCGACGAGCTCCTGCGGCGACATGCAACCGATCACGCTGAGGCCCTTCGCGCGGCCGTTCACAAAATCGGTGACCTTGCTGGTCGTCCGGTTGTACACCGCCACCGTGTAGCCGTGGTGGACCATGTTCAGGACGAGGTTCTCGCCCATCACGGCCAGCCCAATCATGCCAATGTCCGCCTGCGCGTTCATGATTCGATCCTTTCCGGGTTCAGGGATGACGGCGTTGAAGGGTACTCCTGGGCGTTCGATTGTCAACGCGGACCGGCGGCCCGAGCCCTCATTCGTCGGCCACGTCCTCCTCGGCTTTTGGCTCGGCCGTCGGCGCCGGAACGGCGGCCGGCAAAAGATGGCGGGGGAGGAAGATGGCGTTCGCGATCAGGGTCGGAATCACCGCGCTCGCGATCACCGCGGCCACGAGCATCGAGTACTGCGACTGCGACACGATGCCGTGGGAATAGCCGTACAGCGCCGAGATCGTGCCGAAGGTCAGGCCGGTGGACATCAGCAGCGTGTAGTACCAGCGTTCACCGCGGTCCTCGCGAAATCTCGCGATGACGCCGTACAGCCCGAAGATTTTCGAGGCGACCTTGCCCCCGAGCAAAGCCAGCATCACCAGCGGCGCCGCGGTGAGCGCCGGGACGGACACCAGCGAGCCCGCTCGCAGGAAATAAAAGGGCGTCAGAAACCCGACGGTGAGGGTGCGGAGCCGCCGCATGAAATGGACGTCCGCGTCGGCGAACTCGGCCAGCACCATGCCCGCGATGTAGGCCGGCAGCACGGCCTCGCTACCCGCCCAGAGCGCGAGAGCTCCCAACGCGAAGAGTATGAACGTCAACCACTTCGTGCGGATGGCCGCGGTTCGGAACCCATAGCGCCGCGCGATCGCTCGCGACAGCGGCGGCAGCGCGACGAACGCAACCGCGCTGGCCACAAGGAAAACAACGCTGCGCAGCGTGAAGGGGGCGAATATCAACCCGAGCGCAATGACCGTGCCCAGATCGTTGATGAAACAGGCGCCGAGAATGCCTTTGCCAAACTCAGTGCGGTTGAGGCCACTTTCGAGCAGTACGGCGTAGACGACCGCCATGGAGGTGGTGGAGAGGGCAATCCCCGCCAGCCAGCTCGCCCGCGAATCCCATCCCAACACCCACCGCGCGACCGCGGTGCACCCGAGGAACGGCGCCGCAAACCCCACCAGCCCCACAACCCACACCTCCCGCAGCTTTGTGCGCATCACAGCCGGATCGAGTTCGGCGCCCGCCAAAAACGTGAGCAGCACCGCGCCCGACGCCGCGAGGAAGTTCAGCCATTCCTCCTGATTGCGCACCGCTCCGGGTCCCCAAATCCGTTCGACCACCGCGGCCGCCGCAACGCCGACGCAGATCTCCATCAGCGCCACCGACACGTTCAGGTGGTGCGCAAGGATGGCCGCCCCCAGCGCGAGGCCCAGCCATACCGCCGCATGGGCAAACAATGCCTCCATCGTCATCACTCCTGTGGGTTGAGATTCGGCGCCGGCTCTCGTTCAGCTCGACAGCGCCGATGCCATCCGTTCCAGCTCCGCGGCCGCCGCAGCCAGACGTTCCCGCTGCGCGGCCACGAGCTCGCTTCGCGCGCGCCGCTCGTCAAGCGCCGCGCGAATTGCGCCCCGCGTGGCCTCGATCGTGTCGGCCAGACGTTCGTCCAGCGCCGAGCCAAACCGCCGCACCGTTTGGTCTACGCTCTGCCGGAGCGACCAGCGCAGGTTCTCGACGTTGACCATGATGAGGTCCGCGATTTGATGGCGCCACCGGCGCGCCCGGCGGCGCTCGCGCAGGCGAGCCGGCATCAGGCCCTCGAGCCAGCCCGGCGGCAACGGGCTCAACGTGCTCGACCAGCGGTGCGTTTCCCAGTAGGGATCGCGGACGATTTCAAAGGCCGAATCGCTGTCCGGCGCACGATACGGAATTTCGAAGAGCTCCGCCGCCGCGCGCCGAACGTTCTCAATCAGTTCGTCCGCGCGACGCTGGTGGGGGCGTAACGCCTCCGCGACACGCGCGCCCACTTCGGAGGTCATCCGGCCCGCGTGATGTTCGAAGAACCCCGGCACCTCCTCGGCCATCGTCGCCCGCAGCTCGGACTCGCCAAACCGCTCGCGGTCGCGGGTGAGCGCCACGGCCAGCACGCCCTCAAAATGGCGGCGGGCCTCACCCCGAAGCCGCTCGGCCAGCGATTCGATGACCTCCTGCAAGCGACGGTGGTCGCCCGCGAGCAGATCCGCCGCAATCTGGCGCTGGAGCCGTGCCTCCTCGAGGGTCCGATCGAACACGCTGAGGCGCCGCTCGATCTCCTCGATGGGCATCTCGAGCGCACGGAGCGCCAGCCGGATCCGCATCACCGCCTCCGACAGAACGTCCCGGGCTTTACGCGCCAGCGCGCGGTTCAGCACGGCGGTTTTCTCGCCGGCGAGGAAGTTCGTCAGGTGCTGCTCCACCTCGCCCAAGCCACTACGAGTCCACGCCGCAGGGTCGCCCCGCATCCGCGCCTCGATCGCGAGTTTCGACGAGACGCAAAACACGTCGAGCGGCTCCGAGAGCCCCACCGGCCCCGTCAGAACGCCGCGGAAAAACGCGAGCGCATCGGCCAGCTCCTGGTCATCGAGGTAATCTTTCTTGTTGAGCACGAAAAACAGGCGTGCCACACGCGCGCGCACCAGCTTCAAAAACTCGACCTCGGTCTCGGTCATCGGTGGGTCGGCCGAGACGAGGAATACGGCGGCATCGCACTGGGGCAGAAAGTTCAACGTCGCTTCGGTGTTGTGGCGAAACGTGGAGCCGATGCCCGGCGTGTCGATGAGCACCACCCCGCGGCCGAGCAGCGCGGAGGGCAGGCTCACCTCCACCGATTCGACGTCGCGTTGATTCTTCGGATTGCCCCGCTCCGTCACGTACTGCTCCAGCTCCGCGCGGAGCGCCGCGCAATCCTCGAAAATCGCCTCGATCGGGTCGGCCCGGCCGCGCAGCATCACCCGCAGGCGGCGCTCGGGCGAATGGCGCAGAAAGGTCGGAATCGCGGTGACCGGCACGGAGGCGGTCGGCAGCACCGGCTCGCCGATCAGTGCGTTCAGGAACGTGCTTTTCCCCCGCTTGAACTGGCCGAGCACCGCAAGGTGAAACCGGCCCTGCTCGCGACGGCGACGCAAGTCCTCGAGCCGGCGCGCCAACGGCTCGAAGTCCCCCCCCAACGCCCGCAATTGAACCGCCGCGGTCGCGAACGCATCCGTTGCGACCCGTGCCGGCAGCCCATTCATCGTGTCCACCCCGTGCGGCGAGGCTGTTCCGTCCAACACATCCCCGGTGATGTTCATCGTGAGTTCCACACCATCCGTCCGGGGATCCGACCGACGAACCACCCACGCCGTCCCACGGACGGGCAGGAGTCATCAGCCGTTCAAGGCGGTTCCAAGGGGGGACTCCATCCCCACACCATACTAGAATACCTTCCTGAGCGCGTTATGCAACCCCAACCTATCCGGCTCAGAGCCGAGTGCGCCATTGAAACTCGGCGGCCAATACAGGCAACCGCGAAAGGACATTGGGGCCATTGGGGACAGGCACGTACGGTCAATTGGGGACAGGCACGTACGGTCGGCCGGGCACTGGGCGTCAGCCGCCATCGAGTCGGCATGGAGACGGGCACCATGTTCGCCGCAGGGCCGCAGCGGGCGCAGAAAACCGAATGGGGTCGGCAGGAGCCCGCGCTCTGGACAGGCACACCTGGGGTTGCCAGCGGGTGCCAGGTGGCTATCCCTATTGGGCCTCGGCCGGTCTTCGGTGTCTGTTCCCCACCTCCGATTGGTGACCGGCAGAAGCGCAGACGACGCAACAATCTCCCCACTGTGACGTCTTGACGGGTGCCTGTCCCCACTTCCTGTCCCCACTTCGCGCCGCGATCGATGTCGAGCGCCTCCACTCCGGAGCCTGTGAGCCGCGACGCCGCCTCCTACTGCGACGCCGCCTCCTGCAGCCGGCAAAGCTGGCCGAATGGTTGCCGCGACGTTGCAGCTCCGGCGCTCCGCCGCCGGAGCGATGCGTGGGAGCTAGCGGGGTTGTCCGGTGTCTGTCCCCTTGTCTTCGATTGGTCGGTTGGGGACAGGCACAAGCGCAGGCACAAGCGCAAAATCGGCGGCGGGGGGGGACCCAGTAGCCGACACGCGAGGCAGGGGGCAACGCCAAGGCGCGCCACTCCGACGAGGGGCGCTCATTCCGGCATTCGATCCGGGGATCCCCTCGCCCAAAGGTAAACTTTTAGATCCGGCCCCGGACCGGCCAGTTCGACTCGCCAGCCCAGAAGCGGACGGTTAGCATTTTGTATCGATCCGCAGTGTTGAGGTGCGCATGAACCGATCCTGGTCCCCGATCGTCGCTCTTGCCGTCGGACTGCTGATGGCCGCACCGCGTGCGTCCGCACAGACATCCGCTCCGCCGTCGGACGCGCCCGCCCCGCGGCCAGACCAGCGCTACGCGTGGCTCACGCTGACGAATCTGCCCCCGCTGGAAGTGTTCATGTTGGCCGCCACGAATGCAACTTCGGAGTCCGATGACTGGCCCGACTGGAGCCGGCGCATGCGCCGTGCCGCATGGGTGCCGCGCCTCGAGGTGAGATACGGGATCGGCGAACAAGGGCTGCGGCGCTACGGCATCGTCAACCGTCCGGTCGAGGGGCTGGACAGTTACGGCATCGGCGACGAGCCTGAGTGGTTGAACACGTGGGAGGTGGGCTTGGTGTGGGACTTTTCTCAGCGGTTGTTCCGTCCCGAGGAAATTGATGTGCGGCGAGCCCGCCTCGAGGCCGAGCGGGTCCGGCTTGACCGTGAGGCCGCCGAAACAGATCTACGCTCGCGCGTGATTCTGGCCTACTACGAGCTGGTGGAGGCTTTGCGGCTGCTGCAGATGGAGACCTATCGGGACTCGGTGCCAACGTGGATCCGAAAGGAGCGGGCCGCCGCGACGCTCGATGATCTGACCCGCGGCGCCCTCTCGCGCCACGCGCCCAAGCCGCCGAACCCGCGCTGACCGCACAGCCCTCGCCATCCGACCAGCCGGGCCAACGGATGACGCCTGGGCGGCAACCTGATCGGCAAATGCGCTGCGGTTCCCGAGGGGGGCAGAACTCCCCGCCGCCATCCATCTACGCTCAGCGTCAAGCGGAGCCCGCTCTACCTGAGCCACGGGCCTTGAGGGCCGTGCATGGGCGGTGGAACCAGCCATCACACCAGTGGCCACGCAAGCGAAGAGGGCCAGTGCCCCAGCTCCGCACCCACCGCCCAACGGCAGTTCCAAATACGGCTGCGCTTCGCCGGGCCCTGCACTCCGGAAGCCGTGATCCACGCGTGCGGCGACGGCACGGTCGTGGGAGCCTCGCGCGCGGACTTCGGGATGACCACATCGCGCCACTCGTCGGATCGCTGCAGTCCGCAACAGTGGCCTCGCAATCGTCTCGGGAGCCTGCAGCCGCGAAAAACGGCGGGCGATCCATTCAGCGTTGAACGCGGCCGGTCCCGCTGCCCGTCATCAACGCCTCGACCTCCGCCCGGCCCACGAGGTTGTAGTCGCCCGGAATCGAGTGGGCGAGGCAGGAGGCCGCCGCCGCGAACGCCACCGCCGTCGCCGGGGCCGCCAATTCCGGCGTGCGCAGCGCGAAGATCAACCCCGCGCCAAACGCGTCGCCGCCCCCGATTCGATCCACAATGTCCCGAATCTCGTAGGGCGTGTAGTGGCCGTCCCGCATCGGCGCCAACACGGCCGTGTCGGTCGCCGCCTCATACAGCATGGCCCCCCAGTTGTTGTGGTTGGCCGAGATGCTCTCGCGCAGTGTGATCGCCACACAGCGCAGGTTCGGAAACTGCCGAACGATCTCCCGCGCGACCTCGGGATAGCGGTCCACCGCCAGCCGTCCCGCCTCCACGTCCGTGCCGCTTGCGCGGATGCCGAGCACGTCGGCTGCGTCCTCCTCGTTGGCGATCAGCACGTCCACCATCGGCAACAAGGCGCGCATCGTACGTTCGGCGAGATCGCGGGGCGTCATGCCGGGCTCCCATCGCCACAATTTTTTGCGGTAATTGAGGTCGCACGACACCGTGAGCCCTCGCGACTTGGCTTCGCGCATGCCGCGCTCCGCCGCCTCGGCCGACGCACGCGAGATGGAGGGCGTGATGCCGGTGGTGTGGAACCAGTCCGCCTCCGCCATCGCGCCCGCCCAGTCATAAGCGCCGGGTGGCGTCAGCGACAGGGCCGACCCGTCCCGGTCGTAGATCACAACGCTGGGCCGCTGATTCGCTCCGGTTTCCGCAAAATACAGCCCGAGGCGGCCCGCGTTCGTGCGCACGATCCAGCGCGTCTCCACGCCCAACCCCCGCAACTGCCGCACGCAGGCGTCGGCCACCGCATGCGCGGGTAAAGCCGTCACGAACGCCGCCCGCGCGCCGAGGCACGCCAGCCCGGCCGCAACGTTCGCCTCCGCACCACCGAAGGTCCATTGCACATGGCCCGGCAGCGTCTGCGCCCATCGCGCAACGCCGGGCGGCGAAATCCGCCCCATCACCTCGCCGAAGGTCACCACCTGCTTCATCGCCCGAATCGTCTCCGTCCTCTCCTCCGCCCCTTCGCCGGTCCCCTTCGCCTCCTCTTCGCTCAACCCGCGCTGCCGGGTCGCGAGCCGCCATTGGCCTGCGCCTGCCGCGTCTGCACTACGGCAGTCCGCGCCGCCTCGGCTAGCGCGCGGATCGCCTCCCAGTCGCGGGCCCGGATCGCCTCCTTCGGGGCGAGCCACGACCCACCCACCGCCAGCACCAGCGGCTCCGCAAGCCATTGCGTCACGTTGCCCTGCGTCAATCCGCCCAGCGGAATGAACTTCACACCGAGATGCGCATACGGCGCCGTCATGGCCCGAAGGTACGCAATGCCGCCCAGCGGTTCGGCCGGAAAGAGTTTGAGGAGCGTGCATCCGTACTCGAGCGCGCGCTCGATGTCCGAAGGAGTCGCCACCCCCGGCGCAAACGAAAGCCCCACGCGCACCGCCGCCTCCAGTACGCGCGGATTCGTGCCCGGCGAGACCCCGAACGCCGCGCCGGCCTCACGCGCGGCCTCCACCTGCTCCGGCGTCAGGATCGTGCCGACCCCGGCCAGCATCTCCGGCACTTCCGTCCGAATCCGTCGCAACGCATCGAGCGCGGCGGGCGTCCGAAGCGTCAGCTCCATCGCCCCCACCCCTCCCTCGAGCAACGCGCGCGCTAACGGCGGGCCGTCCTCCGCCCGCTCCACCACAAGCACCGCCACCACGCCCATCTCCCGGATTCGCGCCGCCAACGCCGGATCAAACGCATTCATCACAACCTCCTCAATGCGTCGCAGTATTGTCCATGGCAGCGCGCGCACGGTCAATGCGCTGCCGCGCGCCAGCCCGCGCGGCTTCGCCCCCCCCAAAAAAAGCTGATCCGACGGATCAGACCGATCAGTCTCATCCGTCGGATCAATGCGGTGGCACGCTCAGCGCAGCCGCCGCCGCAGCAGCACCGCCGCCACGATCATACCCACAAGCCCCAACGTCGAGGGTTCCGGGATCACCGTCAGCGTCACGTCGTTGGCGTATCCCGGCAATGTACCGTAATTGATCTGGAACGTATTCGCCCCGGCCACGAACGTCGTGCCGTCGGGCAGGCCGCTAAATGTGCTCGAATCGATCGATCCCCAGTTCTCGATGATCGGGAACACGTAGCCGATCGTCAGCGGATTGGGCGCCAGCACGGACAGCGTCGCGCCGTTGAGTGTCACCTCGTACACGCCCGTCATCAGGATCTGGTCCCACTGACCGGACAGCGTGCCGAGCAATTCGACTTCGAACGTCGAGCCGCTCTCGAACGTCACGTCTCCGGTGACCGTCAGCGTGCCCGGGCTGGTGCCGGGTTTCACGAACGAACCGGCTTCTGCGATCAGACCGCCGTTGACCGTGCCGTGGCCCTGCAGCGTCTGGCCCGCCGCCAGCGACAGGGTGCCATCCGTCCGCGGCGTGGCGTCCAATGTCGCGCCCGCGTCGATCTGGATCGTGTGGGCATTCCGGATCGAGCCGGTACCGGACAAGGCCAGAGTCCCGCTCATCACACGAGCCAGCCCGCTGAACGAGTTGCTCGCCAGCAAGGTCAGCGTCGCCGGGCCATCCTTGTAGATGCTGAGCGCGGCGGCGGGCTGATCTTTCTCGGTTGGCGACCAGTAGGTTCCGTCGCGAATCGTCGCCGAGATCGTCGCGTTCGTGAACTGGCAGATCCGGAAACTACCGGGCTGCGTGCCCGCGTTCTCGATGAACGAGTTGGTTGTCAAATCGCTGCCAAAATAGTCCACCGTGACGTTATTGGCTCTGCCGTCCGTGAACAGGGTCCCGATCGTCACCTGGCTGCCGAAGGCCTGGAGGTGCGCATCGTGGCGCAGCACGACGACCACATTCGACGAAATCGCGGGCGTCGGGTTGCCGTCGTTGCGGCCGAAGCGGACGTAGTGCTCCTTGTCCGAGTCCTGGCCCTGCCACGTAGCATCTGTTCCCTGGCGATTGCCGAGCTCGAGCGTACCAAGCCAGGTGTCATTCGTACCACTGAACGTCCACACCGCTTTCATTTGTAGGTTGGTCGGGTTGTTCATCGTGTTCGGCAAGTTATTCGGCGAGTAGCTTTGCTGAACAAGCGTGCGGATGCGCTTGTTGGTGCCGATGATGCTGCCTTCCAGCCAGATGAAAGACCTCTCATCGAACGAGTCGCCGCCTTCGAGTTGGCGGCCGCCCGACACGTTCTCTTCCCACCGTTTCAAGCGAAACTCGCGAAGGTTGTTGTACGTGTCGAATCCGACGAGGTCAATGTCGCCGGTAAACCGAACCGAGTCATTGTGGTCCGGCCGGAACAACCCAATCGCGGTGTCATCGCTCTCGCCCAGCACCTCAATCTTCTGCGATATTACTGTTTCAGCCACGACGTTCCCGCGTTCCGGCCGCACGTTCAAGTTTACTATCCCGCGGTTCTCGTTCGCGCTGTAGCCGATCACGTACTTCGAAACGTTCGGTAGAAGGTTCTGGTGGATGACATTGATATCGAGATAGCCGTCCTGCAGAACGATGGCACCGGTATAGTCGGGGCTGAAACCAAAGATAGTGAGCCGACCGTCCCCCTCCTTGATTAGGTTTCCGGAGCCCTCCAGGTAGCCGGCATCCGGATTGATGTTCAATTCGTCTCCGCTCACGTAGATCGTGGCATCGCCGGCAAAATGAATCGGCGCATTCCATCGCCAGGTCTGATAGCTTGTGGTATCACGGTCCCAGACCTCGAGCCTGGATCCCTGTTCGAGCGTCAGCCAGTCGCGGATGTCCGTCGTAATGCGAGCACTCCCCGTCCAAAACGGGAGATTGCTGATGACCAGCGAGCCGCCATTGCGAATCACGATCCCGTCGTAGTACGAGTGGCTGGTGCCGAATAGAACGTCGTTGGTGTTGGCCGGACGGTTAATGACGATCGAGCCCTGCCGGATGTCAATCAAGCCCTGGATGGAGTTCACGACGTTCGAGTGCCCCGCGATGACCAGTGCGCCGGGACCGGTCTTGATCAGATCGCCGTGGCCGTTGTTCTGGAGGGGGGTCGTCGAGGGGAAGAAGTTGGGTTCCGACAGGATCCTTCCTCCGAATGTTGCGGCTCGGTCGGCGGCAACCCAGATTCGGCCTCCATCGCCGCCGACCTCGACGGTGTTAGCCAAGAAGTTGAGATTGTCGGTCACTTGGAGCACGCCCCCCAGCAGGGCGATGGTGTTCGTTCCCGCGGCGGTGAAGGCACCCAACTGCGAGAGCGAGTTCACCGGCAACACGCCACCGACGTGATACACGCGCCCGCCGAACGTGTTCGCGCTCGAGAGGTACGTGGTCGAAATGCCGGAATGGGTCAGGTGGACGGGGCCGGTGATCGCCGCCGAGATGTTGAATCCGTAGGGCGCGTAGTTGTGAATAATCAGTTCGCCCGACTGGCTTCCAAGGGTGCCGTTGGCAATGCCCTGCGGGCCGCCGAAACCGTCTCCCGAACCGCGGGTCACCAAAATCCCACCGTCAGCGATGTTCAGCTCGCTGCCGCCGAGATCAAGATTGACATACAGGTTCGTGTCGAACCGAAGCGACCCGACGATCTCGGAAGGATTCAGGCTTGGCGTGCCGTCGCGAACCTCTGTATGATACGAAGCCGCTCCATAGAAATCGATGGTGTACCCCGTAAACGGCTCGACGTAGACACTGCCGATTTGCGTCTTCGCCCACGTGAGCGATTCATAGGTCGTATTGCTGCTGAACACGGCCCACGATCCGATGCGGCTATTGGGCGTCTGGCCGAAGAGCAAGCCCGCGCCTCCGCCCAGTTCCGTATCGAAGATCATGTGGACGGTGCCGCCCGTCTGGCGGGTGACCGTGGAGCCGGCAAAGTTGGCCACATGCAGGAGGTTGGACTGAGTGGGTCCGGCCGGACGGACGCGAATCACGGATTCGCCGGGGCGGACGAGGAGGTTGCTGTTGAGTAATTCTGTCGCAAAACTACTATTGGCGCTGCCATGGAACGTTAGATCCCCGCCGGCGAGGACCAATTGCGCTCCGTTGTCGCGCGTGCGGCGATGACTAAGATTGGCCGACGAGCCGGGGCTACGATCAAGCACTAGCTCGCCGCCCAGCAGCACAAAGCCGGAGATGTCGTTGCCCTCGCTGTACGAAGCATTGTCGGGCCCTTGCAGCCACACCTGCCCGCTGCCGACCTTTACGAACCGGGAGGCAACGTTGCCGCGCAGTGTTTGCACAATGTTGACGCGGCCGGTGCTTTCCATACCCGAGGCGGAATCGTAACCGTTATGGGCGAAAAATCGCACGGCACGATCCATCGTGATCCGGTTGTCCTCCCCCGCGGGACTCCCATCGTTATACGTATTGCCGATGGTAACGGTGGCATTGTTGGCGCCGAAGTGCTCCAATCCGATCGTGACGGTGTTGTTGGTGTTATCGGTTGCGGCGGTCCATCGCTCCGCATTGAAAACCTGTCCGTCCCGCGTCAAGAGGAGCGTCACGCTGCCGCCGGCGTCGGTACCGGGGCCGCCGAGTTGGAACCCACTCATCCCATTTGCAAAATTGGCGTTGGTCAGGGCGATCGGATCCCAGAACTCGCCTTCGCCGGCCGCGGGATCGCCGAGGAAACGGATCGTGCCCTGCTCAGCGTAGATGCGGCCCGTCGCGCGCCAAGGACGATAGATGTGAACCGCCAGCTCGTCGCCGAAGTTGCTGAGCGAGGGGCCGTCAATTCGGAACCGCAGGGCCGAGTTTTCGCTCGCGATGCGGTTGGTGATGTCACCGGCGTGTACCCGATTGTACGTCGCGCCGGCGGGATCGATCGGCATCGCGACGCCGTTCACGAACCGGTCCCCGACCCGACCTTTGAGGTTCAGAATGCCGCCTGAAGAGCCAGTGGTGAGCCGGACCGGATCGTAGAGGACGATATCGGACGACGCACTCGCGCTATCGGCCGCAATGTCGCCGGCCAGCGTCAACACCGCGTTCTGAGCATTTTCGCCGACCACAATCGCCATATCGGGATGGTAGAGAGTTCCCGCCTCATCCACGTTGTTCAGAATGATGCGCCCGTTCCACTGATTGTGGACAGAAGACTCTGAATATAAAAACGCCCGTTGAGAGATTTGTGCCTGAGGGGCCAAATCCGCCGCGTTGAACGAACCGCCAAACTGAAGACGGAGCGCACCATCCGCAGAGAGCACCACCTGTGTCGCGCCGCCGAGCGCCTCGGGATGGCGCAGATACAAGCCGCCTCGCGTGACGGACACCGTGCCGCTGATCGCATTCGCCCCCTGGAGCACCAGGCTGTTTTCCCCGCCCTTGGTTAGCCCGTTGCGAGCTTCGATCCGACTGAGTACATACAGCGCATGCCCATTCGCCACTTGAATGATGGCTTCTCGGTTGTTGTTGGTACCGTCCAGATCCAGTATGCCCCGCGCGAGCCAAACGTCGATCCCCGCTGCGTCATCACCGCGACTGCTCCGAGTATCGCGCCCAGCCAGCAGCATGCCCGACTCGAGCGTCAGCCGCGCTCCGTGGTCGAGTAGCACGGCCGCGCCATACTGATTGGCGGCGGTTGTGCCCTCATTGGTTGCAATACCGGTACGCAGGGCATTCCACGTCACGTCGCCGAGGATGCGGTTCTTGATCATGTTCAGCGAACCGGACGGACCGTTGGTCGAAGTGTTGAGGTAAACGACCGTGGCGCGGTACGCGAGGTTGACGTTGGCGTCGGTCGCGGCGTCGGCCTGAGTGATCGCAAGGAAGTTGGTCTGCCGATCGCCGAGGTGGACCATCTCGTCGTCGCGCAGCGTCCGCAAACGGCCGTTGTCCACCGTCATGAACTGGTCCGCGCGCGTCGGATTGAGCGCCAGCGGATCGACGTTGGGATTATCGTGGAAGCTGATATCGGATGCATCGCCGCCAAACACGCCGAGCGCGAGCGACCGGTTCACCGCGCCAACTCCTCCACCGCCCCCTACTTGTTGGAGCGACGCCCCACCATCGAGTAGATTCACCGTCGCGACAGCGCCCGCATTGGTGTGCAGCGCCCCCTGAAGAACGTCCTTAACGTGGATCTGCACAATCGAACCCGAAGTGCGGACCAGACTGCCGAGGTTGAGCGTCATGGACTGAGCCTGTGCGTCATCGAGATCCATCACCAGGAAGAGAGTGCCGCCGAGATTCGTCACCGAGCCGATGGTCTCGGTCGTCGACTCCGTCGGGTTCCCACGGATCTCGAAGCGTCCCCAGTTTCGGTTGACGACGTAGAAGTCATCGGGCAAGCGGTCGTTGATATTCACGTCCTTGTTGTCGAGATAAATGCTCCCGATTCGGTCGAAACGAATACCCTCCGAATCGGTCAAGATGCCGCCCATGCGCAGACCGATCGAGCCGTACCGGCCGCGGCCACGGTCGAACTCGCGAGTCGCGATAATGGCCCCCTGAAAGTCGTTCGTGCCAATTAACGTCATTTCAGACGAGCCGGCCTTGGTGAAACCGCCCGGGCCGGTCAACGTGCCGGACCACACCTGCTGGCGCACGTTACTGGTCAGACTCCCATTGTCTTGAACCTCGTTATAGATCTGGATTTCGCGCGCGTCGCCGTTGAGCGTCCAGGTGCCGGTGTACACCGCGATGTGGTTCGTCCAATTCGCCTGATCGGCAAGGAGAGGGCGCGAAAACGTTCGGAAAGAGCCGCGGTTCAGTGTGACGTTGTACGGATGAAGATACGGGGATGCGGTAGCGTTCGTGTCATTGTCGCCGGTGATCTGGAAGTACGGCACCTGATAGCGATCCTGCGCGGTGCCCTCGCCGATGTTGGTCTGGACGTTCAGCGGGTGCCACTCGCCGTGATCCAGCACGCCGGGCGCAACGCCGATGACGATGTTCGTGATGTCCGGCCGGGTCGCATAGATCGTGTTAGCGCCCGTGTTGCCTTCGAGCTGCACGATCACGCGACCGTCGCGAACGTAGAAATTATTCACATTTGTTACGACGCGGGTGATCGTCAATAGGCCATCCTCCGCCTTGACGATATCGCGCCCTTGCGCGTCCAGTGCACGGGAGTTTGTGTTGCCGCCGAGGAGAGTTAGGTTGTAAAAGTTCTCGATGTAGAGCCCATCCGGGTCGTCCACGCGGATCCCGACGTTCATCCAGTCGCCGTCGTTGCCGATGTTGAAATGTTTGCCCGCGACACCGGGTTGGTGGAGGTCTCCGGAGCCTTTCGACAGCAACGCTCGGATGCCGTCGCTGCCGGAGCTCGTGTTGAACGTCAGCGTCCGCCCTGGATCGCCATGCCATCGGATCGCGGTGCCGCGGTCGACGTCCCCCAGAAATACGTAACCGAGTGTGACGTCCATGTTCTGGGTGATCGTCGGCGTGCCGCCAAAACCTCCGCCTAGGTTGTTGTTGCCAGTGAGCCACGCCCAATCGCCGACGGCGTTCGGGATGACGTTGTTGCTCCATCGGGCCGTGACATTCCATTCACCGCCAAACGTCGTGGCCCAATATCCGGTGACCTGCGCACGAACCGCACCTGTCATCGCGAGTGTCCCTGCAATCGCAATAACCCACGAACGTAGCGACCATCCCCTCATTCTGTTCATCGGACGCTCTCCACCCGGTTCGCGCGACAGTGCGAACCTTTGCCACACTATCCTACACACGCTCCGCACGCTGTCAAGCATTGGGAAAGAAAAAAAATGCAATTGCGCTCCCGCGGCTCCCCGGTGCGTCTCGCTCCCCAAACTATCGGATACACAGCCGACAGAGGAACTCGGCTGCCTGATCGGCTGGGAGCAGAACCATCGCACGACCCAGCCCGCGGGTGCCGGCCACCTTGTTTCGCTGAGTGAAACAGGCGGCGGGGGAGGCCTGGCGTGCGCCGAATCTACGCCACGGGGGCCATCGCCCTCCGACCGTGCGGGGCGCGCAATGCCTCGGCCCGGTTGCCCGGACTCGTACCCGCGGGCGGCGCCGTGGTGAACAGGACGCGAGCGCGACCGCTCGGGTAGTGCCCCCGCGCCACTTTCGGCGTACGGCGACACGGCCGGTGGGTCCGCGAGAACGCGTTCTGCGTTCGCGCACTTTGCAGCGAGCCAAGGCCAGCCGCGCTTCACTGGGCGCCGCACTCCAAATCGCGTGATCGAGACGCGCGGCCCCTACGCCAGTCGCCGGCCGCCGCCATCCTCCGCGCCGGGCGGAACCCATCCGCGGTAGGAGAGCCGCATCGCGAGACTCTAAGTTATGGCCCGGCCGCCGAGAAGCGGAGCGCAACCGATCCTCACTTGCGCGGCACAAAAACGCGCGTACGTTGAGTGGGCGATCGGTGTATCCCCATGGGTTCCCCACCCAGACCTCCTTGACGCCGGTCGCCCTTTTTCCTACGTTCGGTTCGTGCATTCGCGTTCCTCCCAGCCGCCCACCGGGCCGCCGACCCGTATCTCCGACTTTCAGCGGCGTGTCTATGAGACGCTGCGCAAGATTCCGCGCGGTCGTGTGACGACCTACGCGGACCTCGCACGCGCGATTGGCTGCCGTAGCCCCCGTGCCGTCGGACAAGCGCTGCGACGCAACCCGTTTGCGCCCTTCGTTCCTTGCCATCGCGTGATCGCCTCCGATGGCCGCCCGGGCGGCTTTGAGGGCCGCAGCAGCGGACCGGCCCTTCGCCGCAAACTGGCATTGCTCGCGAAGGAGGATATCCGTTTTATCGGCGGTCGGATGGTGGACCCGTGGCGCATCCTGCGGTGGCCGGAGCTGTCAAGCGCACCACCACGGGGCGCGCACGCGGTCCATGCGGGATCGGGCTGCCGGGGGAATTCGCCATGATGCTCCGATGGCTGATC
This sequence comes from uncultured bacterium, assembly GCA_938010045.1. Lineage (GTDB taxonomy): Bacteria > Verrucomicrobiota > Kiritimatiellia > PWTM01 > PWTM01 > CAACVY01. The sequence goes on along the minus strand of CALLFZ010000035.1, from coordinate 12,582 downwards.
ACTCTCGCGGCGATGGCCGGCGCCGCGCGCGCGGCAGAGAGCGCCGTCCGGTCGCTTCCGATCCGTTTTGAAACCGGTGAGCACACCATCCGCGTCCTTTCGGGCACCCATCTCGTAGCCGTGTATCACTTCGGCGGGCCGCGATCGCCCTCATTTCATCCGGTGATCGGACCGACCGGCACCAACGTGCTGCGCGAATACCCCTTTGCGGAGGTGCCAGGCGAATCGCGCGATCATCCCCACCACCGGGGCATCTGGCTTGCGCACGGCGATGTGAACGGGCACGACTTCTGGTCCTCCCCAACGGGGGAGAGGATCGAACAGGTCGCGGTGCTCGCACTCGACCATCTCGCGGGCCGCCTGGCCACCAGCAACCATTGGATCGCGGCCGGGCAGATCATCGCCACGGACACCCGCAATTGGACGATCTCGGTCGGCGAGGATGGATCCGTTGCGTTCGATCTTGAATGGCGTTTGTACGCGCCGGATCACGAGGTGGTGCTGGGCGACACGAAAGAGGGCACCCTGGCGCTGCGGCTCGCGACTGCGCTGCAGTGCGATCCGCCGGGGGGTGGCACACTGGTGAACTCTGAGGGTGAGAGCGGCGCCGCCGCCTGGGCGCGCCGCGCCCGGTGGTGCCGCGCCTCGGGGTCGCATGGCGGCGGCGTGGTCAGCGTGCTGTTGTACGACCACCCCTCGAACCCGGGCCACCCAAACGGATGGCATGTGCGCACCTACGGGCTGTTGGCCGCTAATCCCTTTGCGCGGGCGGCCTTCCGATGGCCTGATCCTTCGTCCCCGTCTCGCATCGCGCCGCAGGGTTTCATCGCCTTTCGCTGGCGCATCGCGATCGTTCCTGGCCTCCCCGCGCCGGCCGCGGTCGACTCGGCGTGGCGAACATGGGCGGCCGGCGGCATCCCCGTCACGTCTCGCAATCGTGGGGCCGGTGTTGTACTGTCCCTTGAACATGGAGTGCCCTCATGACGCGATTGCCCACCCGAATGGTGACCGGGGCGTTGGTTTCTCTTGCCATCGCCGTGTCCTCTCCGGCCGGCACGTCCCTGGTGCAGCGCGTCCCGGGGGACGCGGGTCTCGTGAACCTCATGGTGGTCGCGGGCAGCTCCCACGTGTCGCCCGCGGAGTCGCCGGCGACGCGCGTGGATCCGAACACTACCGCCTCACCGTACGCGGGCGTCGGCAGCGTTCGCGTACAAGTCGGCGCCAGCACCTACATCGGAACCGGCACACCCTTGACGCCGAGCCATATTCTGACCGCCGCGCATGTGCTCGACATCAACGGCGATGGCGTGCCGGACACAACACCATCCAATGTGCAGTTCTGGCTCAACTACGGCGACAGCCCCAGCCACATCGTCACTGCCTCGACGCTGTACCTGCACCCGGCCTACCATGGCCACACAATCAATCTCAATGACGATATCGCGATTGTGGAGCTCGCCTCGCCGCTGCCCTCCGGCGTGCCGATCTATGACATTGTCCGCAAATCGCTCGTGTATCAGACGGCCATCACCATCGTCGGTTATGGAGCGTCAGGATACGGCGACATCGGCTACACCGTCAGCCCCAGTTTCGTCGTGAAGCGGTCGGGCACAAACTACGTCGACGGCATCTGGAACTGGGACGACGAGGGCACAAACCCGGTCTTTGAGGTTTGGTACGGCGACTTCGACTGGCCCGACGGAATCAATGGGGGTTTTGTGGGCGGCGTGACGGTCGGCAATCGGCTCGAGACGACCCTCGGCGGCGGCGACTCCGGAGGGCCCGGATTCATCTGGGACGGCGCGATTCCGAAGATCGTGAGTGTGAACACCTTCACGTTCGACATGGACACCACGAACGCGCCCAGCTTCGGCTCGGGCCTCGGCGGCATCCACGTGCCCGCCTACTCCAACTGGATTGACAGCGTCACCGGGATTCCGGAGCCGCAGACGGTCCTGCTCGCGCTGCTCGGCGCCGTCTCGGCGATCACCGCCCGTCGGTACCGCGCCCGCTCGGGCCCCGGTCGGTTCGATTGACGCGCCGCCGCCGTCCCGAAGGCGGCGGGGCACGCGGTGGTGTCCACGAAGGCAGGAGGCGGGGGAAGGGCTTGTGGTGGATCGGTGATCGTCGCTAGGATCAGCGTATGTCGTTGCTGCAGCTCCAACGGCCGCTGGTGGTGTTCGACATAGAATCCACCGGCACCGACCCGTCCAGCGACTACATCATTGATCTTGCGGTGATCCGCCTCGAACCCGACGGCTCCCGTTCGGCCCGCGAATTCCGTTTCAAGCCGGGCAAACCCATCCCGCCGTCTGCGACCGCGATCCACGGCATCACGGACGATGACGTGCGCAGTGCGCCGGCCTTCAACGACAGGGTGGATGAGGTCGACCATTGGTTCCGCGATGCGGATCTGGCCGGATTCAACATCTCGCGATTCGACGTCCCAATGCTCGCGACCGAATACCAACGCGCCGGCCGAAAATTCGTCTTGAAGGGGCGTCGCCTCGTGGACGCCCAGCGCATCTTCCATATCAAAGAGCCGCGCACGCTATCCGCCGCGGCGAAGTTCTACGTTGGCGTCGAACACACCGGCGCCCACGGGGCGCTCGCGGACGCGGAGATGACGCTCCGCGTTCTGGAGCGCCAGCTTGAGCGCTACGACGATTTGCCCCGCGCGATCGCTGAGCTGAGCGAATGGTGTTTTCCGCCGAATCCCAACGCGGCGGACCTCGAGGGCAAATTGCGTTGGAACGCGGAGGGTGAGTTGGAATTCGCCTTCGGCCGATATCAGGGCCGTACGCTCCGCGAGCTCGTCGAGCGGGACGAGGGCCGGCGATACCTGGAATGGATGCTCCGCCAGGAGTTCGCCGAGGACGTGAAAGAGCTGGTCCGCGACGCATTGGCGGGGCGATTCCGGCCGCGTCCCTCGGCCGGCTTAGGGTAATGCATGTGGGCGCGCGCCCGCCGCCGCACCTGGGCCGAGCGCAGCGTTGGGAGGACGCGATGCCGTGAAGCGCGGCACCGCGTTGGCTCGCCGCCGACCCGCGTCTTCGGCCGTCGCCCCGCTGTTTGCGCCACTCCACGCTCCGTGATGTGCCCCAACGCTTGGACGGCACACTCCGGCAACCGTCCAAAGGTTGGACAGCGTGCGAATGCGCCGGCGGGCCTCACGAATGGCACGATTCGCTGACCTTCGCACAGCCGAATCGGCTCCGCATAGCCCGATTGCCGATTGCGCCACGGCCGATGGTTCCCCATGATGGTGGTATGCCGGTCGTGCCGACCTGTGCGCCTGCGACAAGCCCCGCCGGCGGCCGCCCGCGTTGGCGATGGACGGTACTGACGCTGGTGGTGCTGGGAGCCGCGCTGGGCGGTTTTGCGGCCGGGCGCCTCTGGCCCACCGCGGGTCGCACGGCCGCTGGGCCCGTCGCCGACTCAAGCAGCTCCCGCGATGAGCCCGACCTCCCCCGTCCGCTCGCCCTTCGCACGTCCGAACTTCCCCCGCCGGCTCTGCCGAATCCGACGCTGTCGCGCGTTCCATCCTTCGAGGCCGCCACCGGCACAGACGACGAAGAGCCGACCGCGCTGGACGAGTTCTTCCATCGTGCAGTACAGGGCGAGGACGATCGCGTCGGTTCCGCGTATGCGGGCGCGGCTGCGCACCTGACGGCGGAGGAGGTGAGGGTCGCTTTGGAAGCGGTCGGGCAATGGCCGGCGGGGCCACGGCGGGCCGCGGCCGAGTCGCTCCTCTTGCGTCGATGGGGACAGCTCGACCCGACCGCCGCGCTCACCTGGGCGGCGAGCGTCGCGGAACCGTTGCGCCGGCACGAGCTCCGCCGCCAGGCGATGCTCGGTTGGGCTTCGGTGCGGCCCGCGGAGGCGCTCGCGTATATCGAATCCAATCCGGACGGCACGCCCGCCGCCCACCGGCTGCGCGACGTGTTCGAGGGTGCGATGAACGCCGAAACGGGGACGGCGCTGGAGTTCGTGCGGCAGCTCGACCCCAAACGGTTCGCGAGCGAGGCGGGCGCGATTGTTTGGGCGGCGTTCGGACGCGATCCGGCCGCAACGCTCGCCGTTGTCGAGGCGCTGCCGGACGGCGAATTGCGGCGGCTGGCCGTGGACCGCGTGATTGATCACTGGGCCCGCTACGATCCCTGGGCGGCGCGCCTCTGGATGGAGCGCATCGCATCGCCGGACCAGTTGGTGTCGGCGCGCATTGAACTGGGAGAATCGTGGGCGCGCGTAGATCCCGCCGGCGCAGTGAATTGGTTTCTTGATCTTCCGCCGGAGGAACAGAACGGCCGCATTCTCGACCGCATCCTGTATCGGTGGATGCAGTACGACCCGGAGGGGTGCACCGAATGGCTCCGGGCGCAACCTCCCGCGCCAATGCTCGACCGCGTCCGCGCCGAGCGAGCGGTTGCGCTCGCGCGGCGCAATGTCGAGGAAGCGATCGAGTGGATGCGGACGATCGCGGACGGACGCCGTCGCGCCGCCACGGAGGAACAGATCGTGTGGGATTGGTATCGCCGCGACCGCGCCGGAGCCGTGGACTATGTGGTGCACCGCAGCGGCCTGCCGGACGCTGCCCGCCAGCGTGTGATCGAGCGCGCCCGACGTGACGCGGAGCGCGACGCCGCGCGTCAGTGACTGCCCACGCCGGCCGTGGGCGACGTCCCCCCTTCGCCGAACCGCATCAGGCGGCCGCTGTTGAACACAACGATCAGCGAGCCGACGTTGTGGAGCAGCGCAGCGAGAATCGGCGGCACGCGGCCTGCGCCGGCCAACGCGATGCCGCCAACGATGAAGACCACGCCGACCGCGATGTTCTGCGCGACCACGCGCACGGCTGCCCGGGACAGCGCAATCAGGTGGGGCACGCGCCGCAGATCATCGGCCATCAGCGCGATCGCCGCCGTATGTAGAGCCACGTCGCTGCCGGCGGCGCCCATCGCGATGCCAGTGTCGCCCGCGGCCAGCGCGGGCGCGTCGTTCACGCCGTCACCAACGACCGCCACCCGGTGGCCCTCCCCGCGCAGGCGGCGCACGAACTCGACCTTCCCTTCGGGCAGACACCCGGCCTGCACCTCGCCGCATTCAATCGTCTCCGCGACTTTGCGCGCCGCCCGCTCGCGGTCGCCGGTGACCATGGCCACGCGGCGAATCCCGAGCTCGCGAAGCCGCCGCACCGCCTCGCGCGCGGTTGGTCGAATTCGATCTTCGAGCCCGATCCATCCGAGGTAGCGGCCGTCCACCGCGACATGCACCACACTCAAATGCCTCGCGGCCGTCGGCTCGCCCTCGTCCACGCCCGCCACACCCGCCTCGCGCAGCCAATCCGCGCGTCCACACAGGACTTCCCGCCCCTCCACCCGCGCGCGCACCCCGCGGCCAGCTTCTTCGAGGCATTCGCCCGCCTCGGGCACCACCACACCCGCCTCGCGCGCAAGCCGTTGGATCGCCAACGCCACCGGATGCTGGCTGCCGCGCTCCGCCGCCGCCGCGGCGGCCAGCAGCTCTGAGGGCGCCACGCCCGGCACCGGGGCCAGCCGTGCCACCTCGGGCTCGCCGGCGGTCAGTGTGCCCGTCTTGTCGAAGACCACCGCGTCCGTTCGGCCCACCGCCTCGAGATGCGCCACGTGCCGCACGAGAATGCCCGAACGCGCGGCCGCGGCCAGCGCCGCGACCATCGCCGTCGGCGTGGCCAACACCAGTGCGCAGGGACATGCAAACACGAGCATCGCCACGACGCGGTCCCCATCGTCGGTGAAAAACCATGTCAACGCCGCGACCGCGAGCACCAATGGGGCGTAGTGGCCAACGTAGCGGTCAATCAACATCGCAAACGGCAGCCGGGTGCGCTCGGCCTGCAGAATCAGTTCGCGCACACGCCCCAGTGTGGTGTCCGGACCTACGCGTGTGACCTCGACCTCAACCGCGCCGGTGACGTTCTGCGTTCCCGCGAACACTTCGTCGCCCTCGGCCTTGTCCACGGGCAAGGGCTCGCCGGTGATCGTTGACTCCTGCACCGCAGTGCGGCCGGAGACAATCCGGCCGTCGGCGGGCACCAGGTCTCCGGGGCGCAGCAAAATGCGGTCGCCCACGCGCAATTCATGCGCGGGTACCTCCTCCTCCTCCCCCTCCGCGCGGCGGCGGCGCGCCACCGTCGGCGCCAGCCGCACAAGCCCCTCGATCGCGCGATGCGCGCCGGCCGCGGTCCGAGTTTCGATCACGGTCGACAGCAACATCAGACCGGCGATCACACCGGCCGATCTCGGGTCCCCGCGGGCCAGCGCCGCGAGCACCGCGATCGCCACGAGGCCGTCCATGTGCAGATGACCGGCCAAAAGATCGGCCGCCGCGGTGCGCAGGATCGGCACCGCGAGCATCGCCGCGCCGAGCGCCGCCGCGACATCGCCGGCGGCGGTGTTCTCGGGTTGAAGCCGGGGGATGAGATAGCCGGCCGCGACGAACGCGACGGCGACGATCACCCAGGCCAGCAGACCGGCCCCCCCGCCGCTGTGCTGCGGATGCGCTCTATGGGACGTCTGCATGGTTCTCCGCGCCCGGCAGATCCGGCGCCAGCCAAAGCCGCAGTTCCTGCGATCCATCGTTTCGGGGCCGTACGACGTAGATCTCCGCGACGGCGCCCAGCGCGCGCCGCACCGCGTCCTGCCAGAGGGCGCTCATCACGACACACCGGTTCTCGCGCACGCGCGGCAACAGATCCCGAAACGCCGCCGCGTCGGCGCGGACCGCGGCCAGATCCCGATCCCGCGCCGCGGCCGCTTCCGCACGCCGCCGCGCCGCCTCGGCGCCGGCCTCGCTGAGCCGACGCGCCGCCGCGCGCCGCGCCTCGTCCACCCGCGCCGCGCTCTCCTGAGCGGCCCGCGTCACGTCCTCGAACGCCGCCGCGACCGAAAACGGCGGCGCCAGCTCGACCGCCTCCGCCCGCTCCACCCGCACACCAAGCCCGCACTCCGCCAGGCGCCGCCGCACCTCATCCTCGATCCGCGCGCGCAGCGTTTCGATCTCCGACCTCAACACCGCGTCGAGCTCCATCCCCGCCGTCGCGCGCACCACCGCCCGGCGCAGTTCATTGGAGATCACGGCGGACGGCGACTGCGCTGCAAGCACCCACGCCACGGGGTCCTCGATCGCATACCGCACCGCCCAGCGGGCCCGGATAAGGTTCGCGCCCGCGGTGAGCACGCCCTCCCGCCAGAGGTCCACGTCCGACCGCGGCGCGTCGTTCGGCGCCGCCGGGGTGCCGACGACCACCGATCGGAGCCGAGCCGCGTCGAGCCGCAGGACCTCGGCGAATGGCCGCGGCAACGTCCAGTGCGCGCCCGGCCCCCACGCTTCGGCGCGCAGCCGGCCGAGCACGCGCACCACAGCCCGTTCGTGGGGCTGGATCACATGCACGCCGGACGCCACATAGAGCAGCGCCAGAGCCAGCAGCACACCGCGCACGATCCGTGCCGCGAGCGCCAGCGCATCGGCCCACGCAGAGGCCGTCGGCGGCATCGCCGGGGCTGGTGGTTCGCTGTTCACTTGGGCTGGGCGTCCCCGCGGGTCGGCGGCGCCGACAGCAGATCGAAGGGCGGGGTCTCGGTGCCCAGAATCACCGTGGCGCGCCGGCCCAGCGTCTGCTCGAACACCTGCAGTTTGCGGAGAAACAGCGCCAGCTCTGGGTCCTCCTCGAACACGCGGTAGGCCTCGGCGGCGGCCGCGTCTCCCTCCGCGCGCAGGCGCAGCGCATCGGCCTCAGCCTGCGCGAGCATCTGCTCGCGCCGCGCTTCGGCCTCCGCGCGCAGCCGCGTGGCCTCGGCGTCGCCCTGGGCGCGATAGGTCTCGGCGAGCGCGGCGCGCTCCGCGCGCATCCGCTCAAACACGCGCTCGAGAATCGCGGGCGGCAGACCGAGCGCACGAATGCCGACCGCCGTCAGTTCAATGCCGTACCGCTCGCGCGCCTCGGGCGCAGCCCCCGCGGCGATCGCCGACTCGATCGCATCGAGTTTCAGCGCGGCGGGATCCGGATGCACAAGCGCCTCGAACTCGTGACGGCCAACCACCGCGTTGCGCCAATGGCCGAGCAGCCCGTTCAAGTTCCGGCGCGCCCGCTCGAACGTCCCGACCCGCTCGAGGAACCGCACCGGATCCGCGACGCGCCAGGTGGCAAAGAGCGCGATCGTCACCGGCCGCCCGTCGCGCGTGAGCGTCTGCTCGTGCCCGCCCTCGAGCACCTGCACGCGCGCATCGAATCGGTGCGCGGTCTGGATCGGCCACGGCCAGCGCAGGTAGAGCCCCGCGCGCGTGCGGGGCGCCGAGGCGACACGGCCAAACGTCGTCACCACCGCGACCTCTCCCTCGCGCACCACCATGACCAGTTGGGTGAGCAGCAGCAGTAGGACGGCGGCGATCATGAGCGCCGCCGGGGTCCGACGCACGGCCGCTCCCGCCGATGTACCCGAGTTCATCGTCCGCTCTCCTGGGTGCGTTCCGCCTCGGCCGCCGCGCCGCGATTCGTCAGCACGCCGATGTCCCACAGCACCGATGCCACCTTCGGTTCGAGATTCAACTGCACCACCTCGCGATCCGCGGACGTCGCCACGAGGTACAGCCGCGGCCGGGCCAGCGCCGCTCGCACCGCGTCGAGCGCAGCCCGCCCCGAATACACCAAGGGGCTCGCTACGGCGGCCTTTCGACGCGAGCGGAACCGGTCCGCCTCCGCCGCCGCCACGGCCACGCGCCGATCACGCGCCGCCTCCGCGGCGGTACGGCGAGCCCGCGCGGACGCCGCCGCATCCGCTTCGATCCGCGCCACATCGCCCTTCGCCTTCAGCACCGCCGCCTCGCGCCGCTCGATCGCCGCCACCACGTCCTCGAACGCCTCGGCAACCTCGACCGGAGGATGCGCGCCGCGCAGCCCGACGAATGTCACCTCGACGCCGAGATCCAGCCGCCCGACGTCACGTCGGATCCGACCCACCAAGGACTGCCCGAATTCTGCCTGTCCCGGCCCCAGCACCTCCCACACGTCGCGCCCCGCCAGCTCCGCCGTGAGCGCCCGATTGACCATCGCCCGCAGGACCGCGGTGGGATCCGCCGCTCCATACACATACCGCGCGACGTTCGTGACGCGATATTCGATCGGCAGGTTGATCGAAAGCACGCTGACCGGTGCGACGGACGACGTCGCCCCGCCCGACCCGGATCGTACCGCGCTCAGGAACAGGTCCTCCCGCCGATAGTGCGGACGGCTCCAGAGCAGCTCGGGCAGCACCTCATCATCGCCTTCGAAACCCACCGAGACATGAAGCACGCGCCGAGCCGGCGCCCGCCGAACCGTTTCGAACGGCCACGGCCAGGTCCAGTGCCATCCCGGCCCCAGATGGCCCGCCGGCCCCGCCACCGGCCGTCCGAACCGCTCGCGCACGCCCTCCTCATCCGGCCCCAAAATCGTCACGCACGTCCAGCCGTACAGCACTGCCGCCTGCACCACGAGATACGGCACGAGCGCGCGCGCGATACGCCGGGCGGCTTGCGTGCGGGAAAACTCGAACCCGAACTGGTAATCCACCGACTCCGCCGCCGCGCGCCACCACGAGGCGGGATCGAAAAGGCGCACGGTCAACGCGCTTTCGTACGGCGCGGGGGGCGACTCGTCGGGGCGACGCGGCCGATACAGCTCCAGCAGCGCCCGAATCACTTGTTCGGCGCCCAGCACGCCGGTCCAGATCGCCAGCGCCGCCCGACCGATCGCCTCCGCCGATTCGAAACCCGCCCGCCGCCCTAGCGCGCCGGCCGTTACCAGCGCCGTTCCGAACGCCGCCGCCCCAAGCGCCGCGCCCGCCCCCCGCAGCAGCTCATTCCCCGCCTGCCGTGCCGACGAAAGCAGGTAGCGCGCCGCCACCAGCAGCACGAACGCGGTGGCGCCGTGGCGCGCGGCCGGCGCCAGCGTCGCCGCCAGCTCCTCCGCCGCCGCACCTCCGGTGGACCGCCAGCCCCGGACCGCCACCGCCAGCGCCGCCGCCCCGAGCAGCGGCGCGACCCACGGCACCACCCAACGCTCGAACGCCGCAGCACTGCGGCCCATCGGTGCGAGGGTATCCCCGCCCCCCTCCTCGAACAGCGTCGGAGATGGCTCGGCGCGCGCCCGCCGGATGTCTTCCGCTTCCTCACGCGCGCGACGCGCGAAATACGCCCTCGCCGCCACCACCGCGCAGGTCGCGGCCGCCCAAAGATGCAGCGCGGCGAGACCGGCGCCCTCCCATCCTTCCGTTGACGCGATCACCGCGGCGACAAGGCCCAGCAGCGCTCCCGCCAGCGCGACGCGTTCACCGGATCGTTGCATCACGACTTCACTTCCGCTGACCGAAACATCAACGTACCGATCGCGAGAACGCCCATCAAGTACAGTGCCGCATAAGCGCCAACCCCCGCCAGATAGCGAAGCGGCACGGGCACGCCGAGATTCACCGCATCCGCCATCCAGAAATGCTGCCAATTCGGAAGCAGTGAATATGCGATCGCCGCCCACCACCGCGTGGCGGCGAGACGTCCGAACAGGTAATCGCTCATGAGACCCGCCAGAAACACTCCCGCCGTGAGCGACGTCGTCGCCACCACCTCGAACCTCGTCGCCAGGGCCAGCGCAATCGCCGCCAGCAGGAGCAGGGCGATCGCAATCAGAGCGTTCGCGCCGACCATCGGCAACGAATAGAACTGGCCAACGTACGCCGGCGCGATTCCCTCCCGCGGACGGCCTCCGCCGATCCAGAGGGCAACCCACACCGACGCGGTGAGCAGCACGCCCGCATCGGCCACAAACGGCCGTCGCGTGAAGAAGTTCCACGCCGCCGCCAGCATCCACGCGACCGGAACCGACAACAACAGCGGTAGTTCGACACCCCAATCCCAGAAGAACGGCACCGAGACCACGCGCGCCGCCATGATCGTCGCGGGCGCCGCCGTGAGGGAAAACATCAGCATTCCCGCTGCCAGTCCCACGAACTTGCCGAGGAAAAATGTCGCGCGGCCCACCGGTTTGCTCAGCACCGTCGCGGCGGTACCCCGCCGTAACTCGCTCGTGAACGAGTGACAGGCCGATGTGCCCGCCAGCCACATGCCAAGAAACAGGTGCAGCGCCAGCACGCTGTCGGCGACGATTTTTTCTCCCTCGTCCAACGTGTGCGTGGTGAGCAGCGGTATCAGCGCACAGCCGACCACCGCCGTGGTGGTCAGCAACAGCGTGAGCGGCTGGCGGGCCATTTCGCGTCGCGTCGCCGCCGCCACCGCCCAGCCTGCCTGAAGTGCCGCACGCATCTCTTCCAGCATAGTCGTTCTGCCCACCGCTGGCGATGCGAAGACCACGCTGACGCCGGCGCGGTCGCCACTTGCGTTGAGGACGGTCTCCCCCTGGGTCCGCGAAGCTCGGTCGCAGCGGTACCGACTTTGTGGCAGCTGCGCGGAGTGGGTGCGACGCTTCGGGAGCCCACCGCGCTACGGGGAATCAGCTGGATTTCGAGGTGTCGCGAAACGGGGAAAATATTGTTTACCCCAATCACCCCACGACGCCGCGCCATTCGCCAGTGTCTCTCCCCGCCCCCCCGCTCCCCCAACATCACGAATGCAATCTGGGGATTGCAATCTGGGGACAGGCACCTAGGACAATCTGGGGACAGGCACCTAGGACGTTGGCGGCCGTTGGTGGGGCCGTGGACAATCTGGGGACAGGCACCTAGGACGGCCGTTGGGGCCGTTGGCGGCCGCTGGGGCCGTTGGGGACAGGCACCTCGCGCGCGCGCCGCTGCCCGTTGGGGTGCCCGTTGGGGACAGGCACGCGATCTGGCATCCCTGGGGACAGGCATGGGGACAGGCACCTCTCTGGCGCAGTGCCGGGCGGGCTGATGGTGGGGACTGATGGTGGGGACAGGCACAACACCGACCGGCCGCCGCTGTAGAGCGCCGCGCAAGTGCCTGTCCCCAGTGTTCGGTCGCCGTCTTCGATTCGGGACTGGGGACAGGGACTGGGGACAGGCACCTCGCTGGACATGCGATCGCCACGCCGTAGACTCGGGGTGGAAGCCGGCCCTCCAACGGTCGCTGTAGCTCCGCCGGTCCTCCGGCGGAAGATCTGGGCGAGAAAGCTCCGGCGGCAGAGCGCCGGAGCTACAGCACAGCGCTGCGCCAGCTGCAAGGCTGGGGGCCGGTGGGGACAGGCACACGCCAGCCCATAGCCGTCGCTGATGATGGGGACAGGCACGCGCGACCCACAGTGCAAGGATGGGGACAGGCACGCGCGGGATCCAACGGCCGCTGTAGTTCCGCCGGTCCCCCGGCGGAAGATTGGGGGAGAAAGCTCCGGCGGCAGAGCGCCGGAGCTACAGCACAGCGCCGCGCCTGCTGCAACGCCGGGGCTGATGGGGACAGGCACGAACTGTCGGCACAGCGCCGCGCCAGCTGCAACGCTGCAACGCTGGGGACTGGTGGGGACAGGCACGAACGACTGGTGGGGACAGGCACGAACTGTCGGCCGAGCTCTCTGGAGCTCTCTGGGGACAGGCACAACAC